>JAFRPW010000011.1 GCA_017428945.1 Bacteroidales bacterium
GATGACCCGCTGTACTCGCACCGCTTCAATCCCATCCACCCGCGCTACCTGCAGGACCCCATCGATGCTACGGAAATCGCTGAGGTAATCATGAAGAACGCCAACCGCGAGAACGCGAAAGGGGACGACTTTTTCTCCCTGTCGGCCAGGTGCTACGTGGATATGCTCATCTGGTTCCTGCGAATCTATGAGGGCGGCCGCTACTGTACGTTCCCGCATCTGATTGAGCTGATGGGGCAGAACTACAAGCACGTCCTCTTGCTGATGGAGAAATACCAGGAACTGGATATCAAGCGGAATACCTTCCAGGACGCCATTACCGACAAGGCCTTCGAACAGCTGCAGGGCCAGATTGCATCGGCCCGTGTCCCGCTCAACCGCTTTGCATCCGAGACGCTGTACTGGACGCTCTCCGGGGACGATTTCGACCTTCAGATTAATGACCCCGAGCATCCGAAGATAGTCTGCGTGGGGAACAATCCCACCCGGCAGCAGGTCTATGGAACCACGCTGGCAATGCTAATGTCCCAGCTCTTCAAGATTATCAACCGTCCCGGGAAGCGGCGCTGCGGTGTGCTTATCGACGAGCTGCCAACCATCTACCTGAAGGGGCTTGACCATCTGATCAACACCGCCCGCAGCAACCATGTGGCCGTGGTCATCGGCGCCCAGGACAAGAGCCAGCTGGTAAAGGACTACGACAAAAAGGAATCCGACGTTATCTTCAACACGGTGGGGAATGTCTTTGCCGGAGCCGTCAAAGGGGACACGGCCGAGAGTCTCTCCAAGTCCTTCGGTAAAACGGAGCGGGAGACGCGTTCCTACCAAGAAAGCGACACATCGGAGCACATCACTGTCTCTTTCCAGCAGCGGGATGTCCTTCCGGCCAGCCGTATCGAGGCGCTGTCCCAGGGCTCATTCTGCGGCTATGTGGCCGATGAATTCCGGCAAAAGATAAACCCGAAGGTGTTCTGCGGGGAGATTCAGGCAGGAAAAGAAACGACCCACAAGGAGGAAGTCCCGCAGGTCGTTGATTCTACGAAAGAGATAATCCAGGAACAGGTCCGGCTGAATTATGAGCGCATCCGCACAGAGGTTTACAACATGCTGTACACGGAATTGAACGCTCCGAAGGAGGGTACTAGTCCTGAGCCTTCTTTTTAAAGGACCAGACGAACTCGTAGCCGAGAGCCTCGGCCATCTTCTCCATGTCGGACATTTTGCAGTCATCCACGGCGAAGCGGGTGCTCATACTCTGGCGGGAGATACCGACTCGGCGGCCAAGCTCTGATAGGGAAACGTTTTCGTCCATCAGGTAGTCAAAAACGGGGCGCAGGCGGTAGCCCTTCTTCGCTCCGGGAGAAAAAGGCAATCTGGACCTTGAATTCTGGGGTTCAGCAGCCTCGGCGGCACTTTTTACCGCTCCATTTTTCACTTGGTTTTCCATCACTTTTCCTTTTCAAATTTGCGAATCTGACGTGTATCCTTTTCCTTTGCATTGTCAGCCAAAAGGCGAAGTTGTCAGATTTGACTTGACAAAGGTAGGCAGAATCTTTGGTTTTGCAAGCAAAAAAGTAAAAAAAATACAGGCATGTTTGAAAACCCGCTATACAACATTCCGCTGGACAGGGTACTGGAGGCGCTCGGCTCAAGGCCGGGGAAGGAGAAGAATATGTGGACCTCTCCGATGAGGGATGAGCACAAGGCCTCGCTTCATATTGATCCGGCGAAGAACGTCTGGTACGACTTCGGCATTACCCGCGGCGGAACCAACGTTGACCTCGTGATGATGGTCAGGCGCTGCACCCAGCAGGAGGCTTACCGTTTTCTGGCAAAACTGGCTCCTGAACTTCTCAAGGCAGGGGCAACCATACAGAAGCCGGAAGAGCAGAAGCCATCCACCTATATCAAGGCTGCCCGGGAAATCCAGAACAAATATCTCCTGCAGTACCTGGAGAGCCGGAAGATTCCTCTGGAGCTGGCCAGGCGTTATCTTAAAGAAATCGTCATCTTTGATCCGTCGAAGAACGTCCATTATACGCTGCTCGGGATTCCCAACAATGCCGGTGCCTATGCCCTGCGAGGGCCGAACGGATTCAAGGGCACAAACAAGGCAGGTATCACTACTATTAATAAGGAAGGGAAGTTTTCCGCCAAGCCGTCCACAAGCAAGGTGGCCGTATTTGAAGGAATGTTCGATTTCCTCAGCTGGCGGGTGATGCAATCCAGTGAACTGCCGTCCTGCGACGTGGTTATCCTGAACTCTGTGAACAATCTCCAGAGGGCTGCCGACTATATCCGGCAGCACGACAGCGCCACCTGCTTCATGGACAACGATGCTGCCGGAGAGCGTTGCTATCAGGGTATCCGGGATATGATGGACGGGAAGGACGTCACGGATATGTCCGACCTCTATGGCGATTTCAAAGACATCAGTGAAATGCTGGAAGCCTCCCGGGGTTATTCGGCGAATATGACATTAAGCCCAAGTATGTGAAGGTATGGAGAGCGTGAAAACAATCATGAATGAACTGGAGCTTTGCTCCAATCTGATTGCGGATGCCATCATCCGCAAAACATCCCCGCACGAAGATGATATCTCAGAGCGTCAGGCGAAAGACGCGTATGGAGACAAATGGATCCGGAAGATGAAAAGCCTCGGGCTTGCCAAATATACAAAGATAGGCGGCCGTAATGTCTACAGCCGCCATCAACTGGATTGCCTCCGTCAGGCCGAACGCGAGAACGCCAAACTGATATTCAGAAAGATAGAAAAACCGTAAGCGCCGCCAATTGTGGTGTCTTGCGTCCTAAACAAGTGTTAAGCAGTGCCCTGTAAACGCCGTGAGGCGGAGAAGGCAGGGCGGGAGAGGATGATTTGCTTAGAGGTCATCCTCTTTTTCTTTTGCTTAGCCACAGGCGCTGTATTCTCTTCCGTGCCCCACTTGAAGGATTTGAGTACTTTGGAATTTGCTTCCCATAGAAGTGACCAGTCCTTATTGATATAGATGTCCGTTACCTTCATGTCCCTGTCTACATGGCAAAGGCCGTCGTTAATCAGACTCTTTTCAACGCCCACTTCATAGGCAATGCTTGCCCAGCTGTGCCTGGCCCAATACAAAGTAATCTTATCTGGGTATTTCACCCGCTTGCAGAATTTGTCAAGGCCCTTATTCACATTGGTTCCGAAGACCAGATACGAAGAATAATGGCTTTGGAACTTGAAAGCATGAACCCCGTCAGTCCCTTTGTATTCCTCGAACAGCTCCATTACCAGCGGATCCATCTTGACGAACATCTCTGCATTGTCGTCACGACGGTCCCGGGTTTTGGTCCTGCAGTAGTGCAAGATGCCATTCTGTGGGGCAGCGCAGGCGAAAATGTCCGGGCTGTTCATGCCCATCAGGGCAAAACTGATGAGGAACACATCAACGCCCATACGCTCTCTTCCGGTTAGCGATTTGCGCATATCAATCATCTTCTGGATGATGGCCGTATCCACATCACGATGTCGTGAAGGCTTCTGCCGCGGTGGTTTGTAGAATTGGAAGGGATTACGGATGCGTATATTGCCGAACTCTTCGTCATTGTACTTCAGCCGGGCCTGTCCGTGAATGAATGCGATGCAGGCGGTATATGCACTGATGGCTCTTG
This sequence comes from Bacteroidales bacterium, assembly GCA_017428945.1. Taxonomy (GTDB): domain Bacteria; phylum Bacteroidota; class Bacteroidia; order Bacteroidales; family UBA932; genus Cryptobacteroides. Next base: position 3,655 of record JAFRPW010000011.1, read on the forward strand.
CGCCCTTACCGTGCTTGGATACCAGGGTGGCCTCCCAGGAGCGCATCAGGGAAGAGGTGAGCTCCGAGATGTCCATCGAATCCTTGCCGACAAAAGCCTTGAAGGCATTGAGTGCGGTTCGGTAGGTCTTTTGTGACTGTCCTGTCTTGGCTCCTATCACTTCCTCGGCGAAGGAGAAGAAGTCCAGCATAAACTGACCATCTTCTTCTGAGCCCGCACTTCTCTGGAGGAAGGCTACAATCTGGTCGATAGTCAGGTTCTGCAGAGAATAGGTATCCAGTTTGGCAAGTGTCTTCTCAGTGGCCCTGACCAGATCTTCCGACTTGCAACGTATGTCTTGGTTCTTGATTTTGCCGGTTTTGCCGATATCTTCCCGGTGCAGGAGGATATTCGTCTTGATGAAGCGGCTATCCCGTTTGAAAGTGATTCTCAGGCGGCCAAAAGTGGTCCCATTTTGCTTCCACCAGCTCTCCCGAATCACGAAGGAGACGGTAACATTGTCCAATGCATTCATAATCAGCGCATTTACGGTTAAACATTTTGTACAACATTTGTACAACACTGGCCGTAAAGCGCCCTCAGAAAGCGATGACTTTTGCCCTAAACAAACGAAAAAGTCTCTAAGTTTTGTTGCTTAGAGACCTTGTAAAGTGTTGATAATCAAGCGATTAACCTTGTGGAGCATAGGAGAATCGAACTCCTGACCTTTTGAATGCCATTCAAACGCTCTACCAACTGAGCTAATACCCCGTTTTCCCTTTTTGGGATTACAAAGGTAGTGCTTTTTTCGGAAACTGCAAGAAAATTTTGCAAGAATTTAATAATTACATAACTTTGCAAAACGTTTTGCATGGGGGTGTTTTGGTTTTGACAGCGTTGATGCAGGACGGTAAGCATGCCGGGCGTGGAGGCCTTGCCCGTAAATCTCAGACCTCGAAAAATCAGTTGCCAACAACAACTACGCACTCGCTGCTTAATTCGCCCAAGGCAATTAGCTTAATCCGCGCGGCCAAGGCTGCCGCGCCGACGAGTATCCCTCGGACATTCCGCCCTGTATTGTCCGGCCCAGGGGTATCATCCAGACAGGGACGCTCCGGCGGACGCCTCTAAAGCCGGCTAAGACTTAAAGGCTAAGGACGGGTTTGCCCGCCATCCGGCTGGCCCGTCACAAAAACCAAAGGACGGATAAGCATGTAGAAAGCCGCCAGGTACGGCGTTTGGACAGCGGTTCGAGTCCGCTCACCTCCACAAAATTGAGGCTGACTCAAAAGTGAGAAAGCCTCATTTTTTCTGGACATCGGTTAGGGAATGTCGCGTGAAATGCTTTTTTTTATAATCTTGATGAATCTGCTTGAAGCCTGGTAATGATAGCATTAGCATCTTGAGCTTCCATAAGGGACACCGCGAACCATTTCTTGCCAAGATCCTTAATTGATGCACCAACATGATATACCAGATCATCAATGATGAGGAATCTGTCATGGGACATCTTGAAGATCCAGACCGGAATAGGAGGATACTGTGCATCGTGCTTAGCAATGTCAAGTTTGAACTGGTCACCCGCTTTTTGAGTGTAGATGGTTGCATTTACGCCAGACTCCCGCTTGTCCAGCATTGTAAGAACTGTATAATCTACATAGTTATCGACGACGACAACACGCATGGTGGAGCTTTTTATCAGATTACAAATAAACTCATAAGCATCGTATACCTGTCCATCAAAGAAGATGCACTGCTTATTGTCTTCGGTTCCTTCTTCAAGCTGGGCAAATACCTGCTCAATCTTGTGATCTGTTTCCAATTGGCGAATCTCAAGTCTGTCCAAGCGTTGAAAGACCTGGGCATTTGATATTAAGAAATGGCGCATGGCAACAAATGCACGCATTATGTCGATGCTGATTTTTCTTGCTTTTGCACTTTTTAACACGGTGGCTAACATAGCTACGCCATGTTCAGTGAAAGCATACATTTCAGACCCGCCGGTATTGTAACCAGGGGGTATCACAGATTGTGACACCCCTTTGGCTATCAGTTTGTTAGCCTCATCATTTGTGAGTCGGAACATGAAATCGTCCGGGAAACTGTCAATATTTCTCCTGACAGTCTGTCTTAGAGAACGGTTTTCAACTCCATATATGGCAGCCAGGTCCAGGTCAATCATAATTTGGATGTCCCGGACAATATAAATCCTTCTCTCAATTGGTACAATGCCTAATTGGTTGCTATTTGCAACCGGTTCATTAGGCTTCACAATTGTTTCTTTCTTTGCCATAGGTCTCAAATTACAAAGGGCCTGCAATCACTGCGGGCCCTTTTCAGATTAATGAAAAACGCTTTGTAAAAAGCTATTGGTCTGTCAGTAACCCCTGGTGTAGTAGCTCCGGCGGGATGCCGGCAGGGCGTTGAACTCAGTGATGTTCTTCGGGGCGTCGGCGTCCCTGCCGCTGAGGGTGGAGGCGTTGTAAAGGTCCTTCTCCCTCTCGGACGAGTCACCGCTTCCCCATGGAGCCTCCCCGGGGTAGTAGGGGTACATGCCGGCGCGCTTGGTGTCACCGGGGGAGTCAGGGAAAAAGTACATTCCCACACTGTTGAAAAGCAGAGGTATGCCGTCCGGGTAGACATCTGGGTCCCACCAGCCGTTGGCGAGGGTGAGTTTGAAATCGGCCCCCACTATGGCGATGATCTCCGCACCGGGATTGGTCCTGGCGCTCAGCTTCACGGCCTCGACGGCGACGCTTCCCGCCTTCCCCTCCCAGAAGGGATGCAGGTAGACGTAGCCGTTGCCCGAAGGATCGGCGGGCGTCCCCACTTCTAGTACGTTGTAGTTTCCTTCCGAGACTTTCGTCACCGTGACGCCACCATAGGTTCCCGTGCGGACCCTGAAGGCCGGGGCGTTACGGGCGATGATGGTCCTCCAGTTGGGTGCGTTGACGATGCTGTAGTCGAGCCCTCCGGAGGCTGAGCCCTCGAGGCCCACCATGTGGTAGGTCTGCCCAGAGCCCTTGTTCCAGCCGACGGTGTATGTGAAGTCTGTCTCGGATGAGGACTCCTCCCACCAGTAGTTCTCCGTGAAACTGTTTCCGGAGGAGGATGCAATGTGGTTGACCCTTTCATGTGCAAAGTTCACATGCTCTGGGATGATTTTCTCTATCGCTACGTTCTGGTAGTTTCCCATGCAGTTCCATTTCCATGAAGCGTCGATGACCGTGACGGCGGCATCACCGAGGCTTGTCCAGGCGGTAATTGCGGCGAGAACTCCTCCAGGCGCTGTGATGCCCAGGGTGGCTGCAGTGCCCATGAGGGCGAGGTATGTCGAATAGAAAGCCAGCGCCCTCTTGGCTAGTGTAACCCCCGTCTGGTTGTACTTCCAGGACTCGATGTCGTCGAGGCCGTCGGCCTGCGTGCCGGAGAAGGTGTCGGACATGATGCTCTCGCGGATGACGTTCTTGTCCTCGCGGGCATCGAACGTGGCGAAGGCGTTGTAGTGAGTGTAAACCCTGACGATGGAGTGGGGAACGGTGATGGTCTCGTTACTTATGGAATGCGTGAGATTGAACCCCACGGTAACCTTGCCGCAGCCCTGGTCCATGGCGTCCGAATTGGTGAAAGAACTCTCCCTGATGACAAGACTGCTCCCGGAGAGTGTGGCCGCCGGAGCTTTCACCTCGTCCCTGTCGAAGGACCTGGACATGCCCGTCGGGACGGTGACGGTACCCCCGCGTGTGAGGTCCACCGTGAGAAGGCGCCTCGGCCACTGCCTGAGGTAGTCCACGTGGTAGACGTGCGAATCTGACGAGTCCTCATTGCTGACAGAGACATAACTGTTCTGTGCGGTCCTTCCTTTGTGCACCTCGTACTCGTACGGGGTGGAGGGAACGGGCTTCCCGTACATGGGGTTCTCTATGTGGTAGTCCGGGTCGATGGAGAGGACGTAGCCGTGGGGATAGCGGATGCCGATGCTCCAGCGTGCCTGGTTGGCCTGGGACTCGCTCCAGCGGGGGTCGAAGTCGAGGCCCCTGAAGGAAGTTGTATAAAGGTCCACGGTGAAGTAGTTGCCCGGATGTGCGAGTGCGTCCCTGAGGGAATAGGAGTTCGCCGAGGTGTCGTCACAGGAGGCGAGAAGGTCGTGCTCCTCCTGGAGGTCGGGATTGCTGTAGAAGGTGCAGCCTTCGGGGAAGGAGGAGGGCGTCGCAGAGGCGGATGACCCCGGGTAGGTGAGCTTGATGTCGTAGCTGGATCGGGAACCCGTTGCGGTTAGGTAGATATCCTGCGTGGGAGTCGCCGGGCCGTAGTGGGTGTCGTAGATCATGATGCCGGGGGTCTTGACCGTGACCGCTGGCGAGGAGATGAAGACGTTGTCGTCCATCGCATCGGGAGTGCCGATGACCTGGGTGAACCCGTTTGCCCCGGGCCACCAGGGGAGCATCGACGCCCTGAGCCTCCAGCGCTTGGCAACGCTTGAAGGAAGGGAAGTGACCTCCTCCCTGGTGAGAGTCACGGGTGAGCCGTGTGAGGCCGAGGTAGGGGTGCAGACGGAATGCGAGATGATGTAGTCGGCGGAGTTGGAGGTGAAGAGCTCGGAGCTGGTCCACTCGATGGTCTGGGTCTCGGGATAGTAGTCCTTGCTCTTGGAGACGGTATTCCAGGAGTAGTCGAAGTCCGTCATCACCAGGACGTTGGCCTTCTCGTAGAGCTCGGCCTGTCCGCCCTCGACGGAGACTATCGTCCCTTCGTCCGCGCCGTCGCGGGCCTTGAAGGAGACGGTGCCGTAGTAGATGTATGAGGTGCGCCTCTGTCCTGTTCCCGTGCCCTCCTCGCGTGAGAGGTTGCCGGTGTACCAGCTGACGGCCACCACGGCGAGGTCCGTTGTGGATGACCCTCCTTCCGTTACCGAGAAGGAGGTCTCGAACTGCTGCAGGGAAGTCTCGAAGGGTATGGTGATGGTCTCCCCGGGGGCTACGCGTAGCATGGCGGTGTTGGTCCACTGGAAGCCGTCGGTGGGAGCGTCCAGGGTGATGCTTATCTTCCGCTGTCGGTTGCGGATGATGTCGAAGTTGGATTTCATGTCGGCGTTCTGCCCGGGGTAGAGACGGTAGCGGAAGGCCCTCTCCCCGAATCCGGGCCTGGAGGCCGTGACGGAGAACTCGATGTACGAGCAGAGCGTCACCTCGTCCGCGAGCTCCGTTCCCACATTGCTCCACTTGGAAGCCGTTCCGGATGGGTCTCCCTGGCAGTTCTCAAGGAAGTAGAGCGTAGCTGCGGCTGTGCTCTTGTTATCCCCGTCCAGGGTGTTGACGGCCGCGAGGTCGTCGCCCGTGGCGTAGTCCACCACGCTGAGCTTGGAGGCATCCGTCTGGCGGAAGCCAGGACCGCTTCCCGTGTAGAAGAAGGGGACCTCGGTGTTGCTTCTGGAGGCCAGGATGCCCACGGCGGAGACGCTCCATCCGGAGGCTGCGAAGCGCGAGGTGTTGATCTTGAGGTCATAGCGGGCGTAGAGGCGCCTGAGGGTGAAGACCAGGGGATCGGACGCGCTCCCAAGGACCACGCCCTCCATGGCCCCGGACATGGGCATGCCGACGGTCTCCATGGAGAGCATGGCTGCAGCGCTTCCGCATGTGTAGGTGAGGGAGAGGAGGTCGTCCTTTGTGAGGCCGATGTTTGTGAGGAAGCCGTTGAGGACGGCCCCGGTGTCATCCCCGGGGTTGACCACCACCAGGATGTCCATCTCCACGCCCAGGGGGAGTGTCCACTCGAAGGACTTGGAGGCTGTGTACGCCGCTACGGGACGGTCCTCGCCGTCCAGATATATGTTCCCGTCGGGGTCGAAGGCGAAGAGCCATGCGCTCCTGAAGCCCTCCACGTCGGTGGAGACCACGGACTTGGTGGAGTCGGCCCCGTCCTCCTTCTCCCCGGTCAGGGAGACCGGGATGGAGGCGAAGCGGAGGGCAGGAGGGGGAGTCTCCTGTGGAGCCTTGTCTTCTTCAGTTTGTGAGCAGCCTGCCCAAAGGAGGAGGGCGAGGGCTGTCATTACAAGAATCGGTATTCGTTTCATGGGTAGTAGGTTTATAGCAGTTAAAGGTCTATCTCGGGGTCGTCGGGGTTGTCCCAGCCGTCGTTCCAGTCGGTGTCCGTGACGTTGACGTCTATCTCCGTGGTCTCGGCCTCGGGGTCGGTGGACCCGCGCCCGTGGATGGTGACGGAGGCGGCGGTGTAGATGCGGTTGCGCACCATAGAGGGGACGGTGATGCCCCAGTAGAGGGTCTCGTCACCGAGGGTAGCCTCGATCACGAGGCGGGTGCAGCGGACGCTCCAGGCGGCCGTCTCGCGGTCGTCGTCGGAGGCCTCCGTGGGGTTGGGGAAGGCGTAGAAGGAATGCGCCGTGGCGTAGGGTGACGAAGGCGTTATGACGGCATTGATGCCGCGGTCACCAAGAAGGGCGTCGAACCCGCTTTCCCCGGCCTCTCCGCGATGCCAGCCTCCGGTGTTGTACCAGGCCAGGCGGCTTCCGGAGAGTTCTGCAGGGAAGAGGTCCATGCCGTAATGCGTTGTTCTGTAAGTGTTTGTGACGTAGATGCCCTTCAGGGTGAAGGTCTTGGCCTGGAGGGCGGGCTTTCCGCTGAAGTCAACGGCCACCCCGGTGATGTCTATTCTGGAGACGAGCCTAGTCACGGTGATGTTCCTGTTCTCGCTCACTGCCGAAGAGGGGTCTGCGGGGTCATAGAAAGTGGCCGAGGGCGTGAAGGTCACCGACCCAAACATGAGTAAGCTCCCGACCGCGTTGTCGGAGAGGTACGCTACCTTCCCCGTGAGGTCGGAGGGGGAGTGTACCGTCGAGGGATCGAATGCCCCGGTCCCCGAGGTCGGGTAATTGACCATGGCGTAGCAGGTGTAGGTGCGTCCTGCACGTAGGACCATCGGGATGGGAGCACCCACGGCGGACGTCTCGTGGGTGTACCACCCGGAGGCGCCGTCGAAGGCGAAGACCGCCCAGCGCCCGATGGCCGTCTCGCCGGAGGAGGTGATGCCCGTGGCCTTGGTGCCATTGGGTCCAGTGGCGGAGAAGACCACGCTCACCATGGGCTCGTCCCCGGCGGGAGAAGGCTCCTCCGGGAGGACTGGGGGCCTCGCGCAGGATATGGCCGCAAGGAGGGCCGCGGCAAGAAGCCCGGATTTACTGATGATTGTTCTCATATTGCGTAGCTTTTTAGAATTCGTAGTCGAGGTCCACCGTGCCCCAGGGGCTCACGCTCACTGAGACCGTGGTCTGCTGGTAGTCGACCTCTATGTAGACATCCGGGAGGTTCTTCTCCTCCCAGGTGATCCCTCCGAGGCGGAGGAGTATGTCGTGGAGGTCGTAGGCGTTCTCGAAGCCCGTCCGGGGATAGACGCTTTCGCGCCCGTAGAGCTCCAGGGTGAGGCTCCTGTCCCCCTGGCGGGGGAGGGTGAACTCGTAGCGGCCGATGGTGCCCTCCTTGGGCGTGAACTCGAAAGGGCCCTTTACGGGAATCCCCGTCTGCGGGTCGATGCCGGAGGTCCCGGAGCGGACCACCACGTCGAAGGGGAAGCGTCCCCCGGCCCCGGTGAAGGTCTCGAAACCAACGAACTGGAGGGTCACCTTCGCGTGCTCCTTGACGAGCTCGACGGGAACGGTGAATGACTCCTCGGCGACGGGAGCGGTGAAGGCGAAACGGTAGAGGGGTGGATATTCATCACCGATGGGGACCGTCCAGGCGTTCCCCTCCCGAGAGAGTCCCTTCCAGCCCACGAGGCCCCAGCCGCGGACAGCCTCCGTACCCCTGACCACCATGTAGAATCGCCCGTCCAGGATGTCCCCTATGGTGGTGGTCCCTCCGGCTATCTCAGCACCCTTTGGGTGGCTGCAGACCGCGGTGAGGAGGCTGTCGTATCGCGGGAAGAGGCTCCCGTTGATGAGCTCGTAGTAGAGGAAGCTGGGGCACCAGGAGCGGTCCTCCAGCACCAGGGACCGGCAGGAGAGAAGGGCCCCGAGCGATGCCCCGGCCACGAGCAAGAGTCGTATAATCTGCTTCATTCGTTTGCGTTTTTTTACTTGGAAGGGGGCCCGGGGGTCGAACCCGGAGAGGCCTTCTTTTCCTGCCCCCTTGTGCAGATATTCTAGAACTCGTAGGAGAGATTTGTGGTGCCGGTCCAGGGGTCCACGGTGATGGTGGGTGTGATGCGTCCGGCCTGGAGGTTATCGTCCTTGTTGTCATCGGACTTACCAAGCATGGTAATCTTGAAGTCGGTAATCTTGTATATGTTGTTGGCTACCAGGACAGGAAGGTCAAGTACGTAATAGGTGTCATCGTCCACGGGATCCTTTTTCACATGTGCCTTTATGACAAGACGAGTGTGACGGGGGCCGAAAGATTCGGCATGGGAGTCGGCGTTTGTCTTGTTTGGATAAGCGAAGAGAACCCTGCCTAGTGCGGTGGAACTGCCTGCAACGCTTGTGGCTGCTATGGAAGTGTTGTCGTAGATGACGGCGGGACATCCGGTCTCGTAGGTGTTTTTGTTGTACCAGTTGGCAGTAGTATTGTGATCACCGTCTCCGAGAACTATGGGCAGTATGCCGGAATTTGAGGTTGCAGTGAGCCCTTGTACTCCCAGAGGGGCCTTTCCAACTACGTTTTTAAGGTAAATCTGGGATATGCTGAATGTGCCGCCTTCCAGCTCGGTACCGGTGAAATCCACGGTCACTTTGTCTACCAGAATCTGGGAAGCCAGGCGCTTGACGTAAATGTTCAACGTCTGGGGAACTGCCGCTGCATTCTTGTTCTTGTCGTACTCGGTCACGGTGATTTCGTTCTTGCCGGACATCACCAGGTTGGTGGCTGAGTTGTCTGAAAGGTCGCTGAGCATTGCTTCCAGATTGGACAGGGTGCCCCCTTTAGGTCTCAAGGCGATGCGGTCATGGTTAAGGATGGCATAGACGGTCTTGGCACCGGTGAATGTTGCCAACGTCACGTTGTAGTTGGTGGTGGCAACAGGAGAGAGACTCTCGAAGTAATCGGTTTCAAGCTTTTCGGCAGAGTCAAAGACGAAGACCTGGATCTTGTTGATCTGATAGTCCTTCATCTCGCTTGCTGCGGACTTTGTGAACTGGTCATCGGGGATTCCGATGTTGATGTTGATGGCACCGGAGGCGGCACCGTCGTGAAGGACTGCGTCCGCGGGCTTGTTGCAGGAGATGGCAGCGGCAATGAGCGCTGCGCCCGTCAGGAAGAATAGAGTGTTTTTCATAGATGAAAAGATATTAAGTGGTTGAAAATGATATGTTTAGTTATCACTGTTAAGCCCATATCGCTGGATGAGCACGTAGATTTCAGGATCAAGGTTCCCTCTGAAGACCAGAGAGTGGTCAGCCTTGCAGGCGTCCAGATAGTATTGAACAGCTTTCTGGTCGTCACCGCGCCGGGCATGAATGAGAGCCATCATATAATCGGTCTGCGGTGAGCGGGGGAGCCCGTCCAGGATGGCCTTCGCCGAGGCGTTGTAATCAAGTGAGAGGTAGGCCACGGCGGTGTTGTAGTCGCGGTAGTCCTTGAGGATCCCGAGGGCCTTCTCGTACTCGCGGTCGCGGATGAGCTGCACGCCCCTCATGTAGGCGGTGTCCAGCTCCGTGGTGTGGACTGTGTCCTTGAGCATGCCGCGGCGGTGGAGGTGGAAGTCAAACCGGACGGTCCTTAGGCGCGGATAGAGGTTCTCCCTGAGGTGGAGGTAGAAGGGCTCATCCTGGAGGAGGAGCTCCCTCTCGTCGAGGTCCGCCACTTCCATCGCCCTGGCGAAGGCTTTCTTATCGGAACCTGTGAGGGTCTTGTCCTCGTCCACGAGGACCTGCAGGTAAGGCCAGTTCTCACCGCTGGAGCGGGAACGGAACCGTATGGGCGGAAGGTCCGCCTTGCGGGCTTTGACCCTCGTCGTCCTTTCCCTTCCGTTCTCGTCCACGGTGATGGCGAAGGACCCTGCCGCTTCCCGGTCAAGGGCCCTCTGGACGGAGTCCCGGTAGTGCTTTATGTAATCCTCATAGTAGTCTGCCACGGACGCTGCGCGCCGCGCAGACAGGGCTTCGTTCTGCTTCCTGCCGCCCTCCGGGCTTGCCGAGGCTACAATCACGATGGAGTCCATCTCGAAGGTATCGCTCGCAAGGAGTTCCAGGATGTTGCCCTTTATGCGGCCCATCTCGTCGCGGTTGTGGCCAAGGGAGAGGTCGATGTCGGAGCTTCCCTTCGCGAAGTCCACGTAGCATGCCGTGTGGGCCTCGGCCCGGCGCTCGATGACCCGGGTGAGGTAGCGGTCGGTTCCGTCTACCATGGAGGACAGGGAACTTATGTAGAAGGTAAGGGGTTTGCTTTTGGGCATGCTGTAGAGGCGTTTATCTTCCTCGTAAATCTCCCCGGAGAGGACGATATCTGCCTTTCTCAGACGCGGCCTTGTCTTCAGGGACTGCGTGTACTGGTAGACGAAGTTGCCCTCGCTGTCACGGAGCACCGTGTCCAGGCGCACGCCTTCGGTCTGGATGGGCGCCTTCACCAGCTGCTTGAACTTGCGTCCCCTCAGAAGCCACTTTGCCTCGTGACGGCGCCTGCGGGACCACCAGGTGTAATGGCGTATCGCATCGGCCTCGGTGGGGCCGAAGAGCGAATGGAATTCCTCCGGGTCTACCCACGAGGTGTCGCTGCGGTACTTCCACAGGTCCACCATGTTACGGGAAATCCATATTTCCAGGCTGCGGCGGTCTATGAAGGCCGTGGTGTCCGTGATGATGGACGACAGGTATTTATCGTAGAGCTGGTACCCACGGAGCTGGGCCTTCCTGTAGTCCGCTCCTGTAATGTGGACGCTCTCCAGCCTCACGCTGTCTTCAAGGACAAACATGTCGGGGTAGAAGCGGAGCTGCCAGCGGGAGTCTATCATCTGTTGCGGGACTATGACCTCGAAGCGCAGGTCAACTTTCCCGTGCCTCTCGGCTACGTTTCTGAAACGGGATGTTATCACTGCAGCGTCCAAAGTTTCAGTTGCTACCATCTCGCCGCTTTCATCGTCACGTATCGCCTTCATTATCAGGATGGTATTTCCGTCATCATCTTTAACGGACAGAGTATCTCTCCTGGAAGCGATTACTTTGCGCTCTTCCTCTATCTCCCCGCGTGAAAGGGCAAGCGTAGCGGCTATCTCGCCGCTGCGGACCCTGTCAATCTTTGTCTGGGATCCGCAGCCGGCAAGAACTGATGCCGTTGCAATGAGATATAGTACTCCTTTTCCCATCGTTTCAGAAAATGAGCTGTATTGCAACATGGGCGTCAGGAAGCAGGAAGGCTTTGCTGCCGCTTTCCGTCTTTGCCCCGCAAACGGGACAGGCATAGACGGTGTATATCTTTCCGCCGCCCCAGAGTCCTGCGCCCAGGTCCAGGTTCCAGCGGTCGGAAAGCATCAGGGCATATCCGCCGTAAAGGCCTCCGCCCCAGGCATCGCCTTCCTCCGTCTCACGGCTTTGAATGCCTCCCAGGTTGTATACGGAGTATCTGGCATCGGCGCCCATCCACCATCCGGAGTATATGTGCCAGGGCCACCACCGTGCACCTGCCCTGACAGTGCCCTGGCGCATCTGGAACTGCGTCTCGGGGTCACCCGCACGGTAGGACCACGGATTCAGCCCTGCTCCCAGATGGATAGAGAAGGATCTGTTTATGGCGGCCGACGCCTCCATGTTCATCGTGCCCAGGCCAAGCCAGTGGATTGCGTCGGTCCCGACGGAAAACCGCTGGGCGCCGGCGTCCAGGCACGCCAGGAGCATCATAGCGAGCAAGGTCCTTTTCATACTAGAAATCTCTTTGCGGCTGCATTGAGCTATCGTCTCTCTTGAGCACCTTGATGTTCCTTGCAAGTACGTCCAGGGCAGTGCGCTCCACATTGTCTATGGCAATGTACTTGCGTACGCGCAGGCGTCCCGTCACCTCTACCCATGCTCCCTTGATGATCTTGTCTATCTCCGGATTCATTTCGCCGCCGCTGGTTTCCCAGATGGAGGCATTGAACCAGGTTGGCTCAACGGCCGAGTTGCCTTCACGGTCCCTGGATGCGTATTCGGTGACTACTGAGAAATTGCATACGCGGTTGCCATTGTACGATCCTATGTCCGATCTGCCGACAACCCCGCGCAACTGGATTATGTTCATGAATTCCATCTTACATTTACTTTAAGGTTTCACTTGGTTGGCTCCCGCCGGGCGCGCTTCCGGAGCAGGCTGCCGGATGCAAAGTAAATGGATGGTATAATGAAAAAACGCCACGGAGGGCGTCAGAAGGGCAGATTTATACGATTCTGAATGTTTTTGCGTGATTCAGAATGAAAATCGTTGGAAAAATATGGGACATTGCGAATAATTCCACCGATTCACTTTTCGTGCGGTATTACGGATTTGTATAAAAAGTGGGGATTTTTTCTTAATATGCTTGGAATAGTGAATGGGCTTTGGCATATTTGCCGAAAAAGGAAAGGATGAGCCCGAAGTACAAAACAGACGATAATCCCAGGTGCCTGAACTGCGGTGCGCCCATTACCCGCGCGACGGGAAGGCCGGACCGCAAGTTCTGCTGCCGTGACTGCAAGAATGCCTTCCATAATGCAAACCGCAAGATATCGGTACAGCATTATCACGACAGGGTATTCCGTCTCCTGGAGAACAATTACGGCATCCTGAAGCATCTTCTGGCCATGGGTGTCACCTCCATAGACCGCAGGACGCTCCGGGAACTGAATTTCAATAATGAATTCTCTACATCATACTGCAAGATAGGGCACAGGCATCACTACACCTGTTTCGAGATCCATTACGACATCACTCCCACACGTGCAATCAATATAGAAAACATCCTGGATAACCAGCCAGGACAATGATTTATGCCTTGGCTTTCTTTCTTGGATCCTTGAACAGAATCATGAAAAGAACTCCCACGACAGCGGCATAGGCGGCGAAAATGTACCAGGCGTCCGGCCAGTTGGAAGGAGTGTTGAACACGTCGCAGGCTTCTACCACCGCTCCGGCGGCAAGGGTGCCGATGGTGGCGCCGAAGCCGTTGGTCATCATCATGAACAGGCCCTGGGCGCTGGAGCGGATGTCTGCTGCGGCATTCTGCTCTACGTAAAGGGAACCGGAGATGTTGAAGAAGTCAAATGCAAAACCGTACACGATGCAGCTGAGGACAAACAGCAGCACGCCGGGCATTGCGGGGTTGCCAAGGCCGAAGAAGGCGAAGCGGCCCACCCAGGCAAACATTGCTATGAGCATGACGTTCTTGATGCCGAATTTCTTCATGCAGAACGGGATGAGCAGTATGCAGAGGGTTTCCGAAGCCTGAGAAATTGCAATCAGGGCATTGGAGTTCTTCACGGCAAACGAGTCTGCGAAGGCGGGATCTGCCGCAAAGCTGCCAAGGAAGGTGTTTGCATAGCCGTTTGTAATCTGGAGCGATGCCCCAAGCAGCATGGAGAAAATGAAGAAAATGGCAAACTGGCCGTCCTTGAAAAGGGTGAAGGCCTTGAGGCCGAGGGCATCTGCAAGAGACTGTTTTTCCCCGCTTCTGTCAACCGGGCAGTGAGGCATGGTAAGGGAGAATGCGCACATTGCCAGGGAAAGTATACCGGAGGAGAACAGCTGGAAGAAGGTTTCCTGCATGCGTGCTCCGCCTATCGAAAGGAAGTTTGTGAGCAGCATGCTGCAGATGAAGCCGATGGTTCCGAATACGCGGATGGGCGGATAATCCTTCACGGGATCCATGCCCTCCTTGCCCAGGGCGTTATATGCCACGGAGTTCACCAGGGCGATTGTGGGCATGAAGAACGCCACGCTGAGGCTGTAGAGGACAAACAGGGGAGCGAATGCTACGGACGCTCCTGCCGTCATGCAATATATGCCTGCGCCAAGCATGAACAAACCGGCGAAGGCATGGCACATGGCCAGCACTTTCTGGGCCTCCATCTTGCGGTCTGCAAGGATGCCCATGAGTGTGGGCATGAAGATGGAAACTATACCCTGCATGGCAAAGAACCACTTGATCTGTGGGCCAAGGCCGATGTTTCCGAGATAGCGTCCAAGAGAGGTGAGGTAAGCGCCCCATACGGCGAACTCGATGAAGTTCAGGAGGGCAAGCTTTACCGAAATAGGTTTAATGTTCAGTTTCATATTTGAAGGATGTTTTTTTCCTATTCACAAATGTACAAAATTTTCAGTAACTTTGCGTATTCAAAAGGAAAGAAGATGTTCAAATTTGTCCTTGAGTCCCAGGATGCCTGTTCCGGCGCACGCGCCGGAGTTATCACTACGGACCACGGAACCATCCATACCCCGATCTTTATGCCCGTGGGTACCGTCGGCTCCGTGAAGGGTGTCTATCACAGGGATTTGAAGGACGATATCGGCGCAGAAATAATCCTGGGAAACACCTACCACCTGTACCTGAGACCAGGACTTGACACCCTCCGCAAAGCCGGCGGCCTCCACAGGTTCGAGCACTGGGACCGCCCCATCCTAACGGACAGCGGCGGCTTCCAGGTTTTCTCCCTTGCCCCTATCCGCAAGCTCACCCCCGAGGGCTGCAAGTTCTCATCGCACATAGACGGCAGCAAGCACATCTTCACCCCGGAGAACAACGTGGACACCCAGCGCATAATAGGGGCCGATATAATAATGGCACTGGACGAGTGCTGTCCCGGAGACGCAGACCAGCGTTACGCCGCCAAGTCCCTGAAACTTACCCAGGGCTGGCTGGAGCGTTTTGCTAAGCATTTCGATGAAACGGAACCATTGTACGGATACTCCCAGACAATGTTTCCGATTATCCAGGGCTGCGTGTATCCGGAGCTGCGCAGACAGGCCGTAGAGCACGCCCTGAGCCTGGACAACGGGAACCGTGGCGGCTATGCCATCGGCGGTCTGGCAGTAGGGGAACCTACGGAGAAGATGTACCAGATGCTGGAAGTCACCTGTCCGCTCCTTCCCAAAGACAAGCCCCGTTACCTGATGGGTGTGGGCACACCTGCAAACATCCTGGAAGGCATCGAAAGGGGAATTGACATGTTCGACTGCGTCATGCCCACCAGAAACGGCCGCAATGGCATGCTTTTTACATGGAACGGAGTCATGAACATGAGAAACTCCAAGTGGACCGACGACTTCTCTCCTCTGGACCCTGCAGGTACGTCCATGGTAGACTCCTTCTATACTAAGGCATATATCCATCACCTTTTCATAGCAAAGGAGATGTTTGCCGCCATGGTGGCGTCGGAGCACAATCTGGCGTTCTACCTTGACCTTGTAAAAACGGCCCGTGAGCATATCCTCTCCGGTGATTATTCAACCTGGAAGGCATCGGTCCTTCCCCAACTGAGCCACCGCCTATGATGGGACTCAAGAAACTGGACTGGTACATAATAAAGAAGTTCCTCACGACCTTCTTTATCTCTATCCTGTTCCTCTCCGTCATCGTCATCATCTTCGACGTCAGTGAGAAGATCGACGATTTTGTGAGGAGGGAAGCCCCGCTTCTCGCTATCGTCTTTGACTATTACCTAAACTGGATACCGTATTTCATGAACATGTACGCACCTATGTTCGTGTTCCTGACCGTAATCTTCTTCACCTCCAAGATGACGGGAGACTCGGAGGTTATAGCCATCCTTTCCAGCGGTATCAGTTTCCACCGTATGGTGGTTCCTTACATAGTATCGTCCGTGGTCATTGCAATGCTGTCCCTTGGCCTCAGTCTATGGGTGATACCGCACGCGAACGGCACCAGGGTGGACTTTGAGCAGAAGTATATCCCAAGGACCAGGGTCAAGATAGGCCACGACCTTCACTACAAGCTGGAAGACGACCGCTATGTCTACCTGGAGTCTTTCAGTGCCTATAACAATACAGCTTACAATTTCACTCTGGAAGACCTTTCCGGCGGTCACCTCAAGTCCAAGATTACGGCGGAAAGTGCCCAGTACGATACCCTTACGGGCAAGTGGAAGCTCCGCAACTACTTCATCCGCGAATACGGAGAGGGCATGACGGACCACATCCGCAGCGGCCGTCAGATGGACACGGTGCTTAGTCTCACCCGTGAAGACTTCTTCCGTAACAAGTTCACGATACAGCGTCTTAACGAGCCTGAACTGGAGGCCCTTATCGCCACGCAGAAGGAGCGCGGCGACGCCTCCGTGAAGCATGCGCTCATTGAGAAGAATCAGAGGTTATCGCTGCCGATATCGGCCATAATCCTCACGATAATAGGCGTTTCTCTGTCTACGAAGAAGAGAAGGGGAGGTATGGGCCTTAACCTGGCGGCAGGTACGGCGCTTGGTTTTTCCTACATCCTGTTCATGCAGTTCAGTGAGATGTTCGTGGCCACCGACACCCTTCCCGCATCCATTGCAATATGGCTTCCCAATATCCTCTATGCCATTATTGCGGCCGTTTTGTACATAAAAGCACCCAAATAATGAAGGTACGCATCGTAAACACTTCTCCGTTCGACACCCCGGCATATGCCACCGAGCAGTCTGCCGGAGTGGATTTAAAGGCCAATATTACGGAGCCGGTAGAACTTGGCTCTCTTGAGAGGAAACTAATCCCTACCGGCCTTCGCATCGCCCTTCCAAAGGGGTACGAGGCCCAGGTCCGCCCCCGCAGCGGCTTTGCCCTGAAGCACGGGATAACCGTTCTCAACACCCCCGGAACCATCGATGCCGATTACCGCGGAGAGATAGGTGTAATCCTTGTGAACCTCTCCAAGGATACATTTACCATCAATCCCGGGGAGCGTATAGCCCAGATGGTGATTGCCCGTCACGAAACCGTGGAGTGGGAAGAAGTTGATTCTTTGGACGATACCGCCCGCGGCGAAGGCGGCTTTGGAAGCACCGGAAAATGAAAGACTTATACAAGATATTCCTAAAGTGCGGCAGTGTCTGCACTGATACCCGCGCCCTTAAGCCGGGCCAGCTTTTCGTAGCCCTGAAAGGGGAGAATTTTGACGGCAACGCCTTTGTTGAGAAAGCCCTCGAGGCAGGCGCCGCGGCAGCCATAGCCAGCGCCCCTTTTGCCGATGAAAGGGTAATCACCGTCCCGGACACCCTGGAAGCCCTTCAGAGGCTGGCCGCCTATCACAGGCAGCAGTTCAGGATCCCGGTAATCGGCCTCACTGGGACCAACGGAAAAACCACTACCAAGGAGCTCATCAAGGCAGTCCTTGGGGCTAAATACAAGGTTACGGCCACGGAGGGCAACCTCAACAACGACATTGGTGTTCCGCTGAGCGTGCTCAAGATTAACGCCGATACCCAGATAGCCATCATTGAGATGGGCGCAAGCCATCCGGAAGACCTCAAACCGCTTCTTTCAGTTGCCCAGCCCACTCATGGCCTTATCACCAACGTCGGGAAGGCCCACCTCCTTGGCTTTGGAAGCTTCGAAGGCGTAAAACATGCCAAGGGGCTGCTCTACGACTGGCTCAAGGCCCACGACGGCATCGCCTTTGCCAATGCCGACGACCCCGTTCTCCAGGAGATGCTCTGGGACCGGGAGATGTCCCGCATCCCTTATGGAATGGAAGGAGTGGAACTTCTTCCCACATCGGCCTCGCAGCCTTTTGTCCAGCTCCGTTTTGCCGACGGCTATGTCCTCAAAACCCATCTTGTAGGTGCCTACAATGCAAATAATATGCTGGCGGCCCTCAAGATCGGCTGGCTCTTTGACGTGCCTGAAAAGGATGCGCGCGCGGCCATAGAAGCATACATTCCTTCGAATAACCGTTCCCAGCTGGAAAAGACCGCAAAGAACACCCTCATAGTAGACGCATACAACGCAAATCCTTCATCGATGGCCGTTGCTTTGGACAACCTTGCCCTCTGCGAAGGCCGCAAGGCCGCACTTCTTGGCGACATGCGCGAGCTTGGCGCCGAATCTGCCGCGGAGCACGCACGCATTGCCGCCACCCTGGACCGCTTTGACATCGTCTACCTGGTAGGGGAGGAGTTCACCAAAGCCGCCGCCGGCCGCTATAAGTGCTTTGCAACCTCCCAGGAGCTGGCGGAATACCTCAAGGCCAACCCCATAGAGGGCTGCACAGTGCTTGTAAAGGGTTCCAGGGGAATAAAGATGGAGAATGTTATAGCTTCGCTTTAACTATAATAAAGCGGGCCAGGCCGGCGATTGCGGCTCCCAGCACAAGGCCGAATACCGCTCCCACAAGTATGTCGCCAACAAAGTGAGCTGCCAGCATTACGCGGCTAAGGCTCACCAGCACCGCCCATATCATAATGCACCAGCCGTAGGCGGTGTAAGTGTGCTTTGTGTCGTTCCTGAAGCCTATGAGCGAGGCAATTGCAAAGCCGAAGGTATTTGCGGCATGGCTGGAGAAGAATCCGTACAGATGCCCGGGTTTAATGGGGTGCCTCACTCCGTGCTCCAGCATCCATGGATCAAAACATGGCCTAAGGCGCTGGAAGCTTGCCTTCACCAGCCCGGACAGCTGGTCCGTGGCAATTACAGCCAGAAACAGCGACGCCACCACGATGAGCCCCTTCTTCCAACCAAGCCGGTAAATGATGAACCCCATTATGAGCCCATACATGGGATACCATACGCGGGCGTTGGAAAGGAACTTCCAGAAAGGGTCAAGCGCCTCAGGGCCAAGCGAATTCAGCCAGAGGGTTACGGACTGGTCAAGCTCTACGATACTCATTTGTTGAGGGCTTTCCAGAGCTCTTCCTTGAGCTCGTTAAGGCCTGTCTGGGCCACTGAAGAAATAAACACATGAGGGATATCCTTGGGAAGCTTCTTGGCTATCTTGGCCTGATCCTTCTCGTCCACGAGGTCGGTTTTGGTAATGGCCAGGACTCGGTCTTTTACCAGAAGTTCCGGATTGTATTCCTGGAGCTCGTTCAAAAGCACTTTGTATGCCCCGGGAATGTCCGCCTCATCGGCCGCAACCATGAAAAGGAGCACGGAGTTGCGCTCTATGTGGCGAAGGAAGCGCATTCCAATTCCGCGGCCCTCGTGCGCGCCCTCGATGATGCCGGGGATATCGGCCATGACAAAAGAGCGGTCGTCATAGTACCGGACGATGCCCAGATTTGGCTCCAGGGTGGTGAAGGCGTAGTTGGCGATTTTGGGTTTGGCCGATGTTATGGCCGCCAGGAGGGTGCTCTTTCCGGCGTTGGGGAAGCCTACCAGGCCGACATCGGCAAGGACCTTGAGCTCCAGGACGAACCAGCCTTCCACGCCGTCCTCTCCGGGCTGGGCGTACCTGGGGGTCTGGTTGGTGGCGCTTTTGAAGTGATCGTTGCCCCAGCCTCCGCGGCCGCCCGGGCACAGGATGTACTCCTGGTCCTTCT
Organism: Bacteroidales bacterium; assembly: GCA_017428945.1. Taxonomy (GTDB): domain Bacteria; phylum Bacteroidota; class Bacteroidia; order Bacteroidales; family UBA932; genus Cryptobacteroides. The sequence goes on from JAFRPW010000011.1 coordinate 23,057, forward strand.
CCACCAGCTCCGTTATCACCTCTTCCGTCTCGGCGTCTTTTACAACAACGCCTTGAGGTACTTCAAGGACTATGTCGGCCCCGTTCTTACCCCTCTTGAGGGCTTCCTGGCCGTTGCCGCCGTTTTCCGCGCGGACTACCTTGCGGTACCTGAGGTGGATGAGCGTCCAAAGCTGCGGGTTCACCTTGAGGATAATGTGCCCGCCGCGGCCTCCGTCTCCGCCGTCCGGCCCGCCCTTAGGCACATACTTAGCCCTGTGCAAATGCGCACTCCCAGCCCCTCCATGCCCGCTTGCACAGAAGATTCTAACGTAGTCTATGAAATTACTCTCTGCCATAACCTTGCAAAGTTACTTATTTTCTCTCTCTTTTCCGCATTTGTCCACGGAAATGCCGTATTTTGGTGGACAAGTTGCCGTTTTGCCGGGTTTGTCCACGGAAATGGGGTGTTTTGGTGGACAAGTTAACGATTTGCCGGGTTTGTCCACGGAAATGCCGTGTTTTGGTGGATAAGTTGCCGTTTTATAACTATATTTGTCTATCTAATGAACTTCAATATGGCAAACGCATTCCTCACCCTCGCCGCCGCCCGCTACTCCTGCAGGGCATTTACCGCAGAACCCGTTTCAGAAAGTGACATCCAGTGCATCCTGGAGGCTGCACGCCTTGCGCCTACGGCCGTGAACCGCCAGCCCGTTCATATCTGGGTGGTGCAGGATCCGGAGCTGCGGGAAAAGATGAAGGTGGCCTCGCGCTATACCTTTGACGCCCCCGTCATATTTGTGGTAGCGTGCCGTCCGGAGGATGCCTGGGTCCGTGCCGTGGACGGCAAGAATGGGGCCGAGGTTGACGCCGCCATCGTGGGCACCCACCTTATGATGGAAGTGGCCGACCTTGGCCTTGGAAGCACCTGGGTGGGTTCCTTCGACCCCGCCAAACTCTCCCAAATCCTCCCTCTGGAAGGTTGGACCCCCATCGCCCTTTTCCCCGTAGGCCACATCGCCGGCCAACCCTCTCCCCGCCACGCCGAGCGAAAGAACCTGGAGGAGCTTGTTACCCGGCTATAGCCGCTTAATCCTTGCTTTTTTGACCCGAAAAGCATAAATTTGTCTAGCTAAAAACTAACCAGAGCTATGAGAAAGATCCTTTCTGTAATATCGTTGGCTGCAATCCTCTGTGTATCAGCTTGTGACGAGATTGAAATCCCTGCCACCCCGGAAACTATTGCCTCGCTGGAGGTCCTCCAGGAGAGTCTGGAATACTTCAACAGCGGCATCAGCTTCACTGCAACTGCGGCAGAGGGTACGCTTACCGTGAAAGTCGGGTTTACATCGTCCCTTAATTGGAGCGCGTCCATAGCGGATGCCGGAGGGAATGCCGTTTCCTGGCTGACGGTGAGTCCTACATCGGGTCAGGCCGGTCCCGCGGAGATTACGGTCACTGCCCAGGACAACAGAAGCGAGCAGTCCCGCAGCGCAAAGCTTACGCTCACATGTGAAAGCATCACTAAGACGGTCAATATCACTCAGGCCGGGTATGTTCCGCCGCGCGTGGAAGTGACGGAGGTCATACTCAGCAAATGGTTGCTGGAACTTGATCCAGGGCAGTCAGAGCAGATTGAGGTCATCGTACATCCGGATAATGCTACGGATAAAACCGTTACCTGGAGCAGTTCAGACACGTCCGTTGCTACCGTGGCGGACGGCAATATCACCGGAGTAGCTCCGGGCGAGGCCATCGTCACCGCACAGGCCGGAAATGTAAAGGACGAATGCAAGGTAATCGTCATCGACCCTGCTTCTATTAGGGCTGTGGATTTGGGCCTGAACGTCAAATGGGCAAACATGAACCTTGGTGCAACCGCTCCGGAAGAATACGGAGACTACTATGCCTGGGGTGAGATTGAGCCCTACTATTCCAGCCAGGATCCGCTCACGTGGAAGGACGATAAGCCCAACGGCTACGCCTGGGAGTCTTACAAGTGGTGCAATGACGGTGACTATAGGAAACTCACCAAGTACTGCCCGGCCAATAAGACGGATTATTGGGACGGAGACGGAAGCCCGGACGACAAGTCCAGCCCTGATCCTGAGGACGATGCCGCCTCCGTCCAGCTTGGCGGCAAATGGCGCATGCCCACTGATTATGATTGGACCAAGCTCAGGAACAATTGTACCTGGAAATGGACGGACGATTACAACGGTACCGGCGTTGCAGGTATGACCATAACCAGCAACAAGACCGGTAATAGCATCTTCCTTCCCGCCGCCGGCTACCGCTGGAGCACCAAGGAGGATGTCTACAAAGCGGGTTCCCAAGGCCTCTACTGGTCCACCATTGATCCTGACTACCCTAATAGCGCATACTACCGTTACTTCAGCTCCGCCATCGATTACCGTCGCAGTGAACAACGTTACGAAGGCCTGTCTGTACGTCCTGTTTTGGATTGATGACAGTTCATAATAACCAAAGCCCGGCCGTCACTGCACGGCCGGGCTTTGGCATAAAAGAGTAAGAAGAAAGGTAAAGTTTTTTTGCTTGTACTAGTTTTTTTAATACCTTTGCAAATAATGGAATTATGGCTGTTGAAATGAAAGCTATACCAACGCTGAAAGGCAGAGTTGCCACACGGCTTGTTGAGTCTGCAGAGAACAATCTCCGCAGACGGGCAAGTGTTGACTTCTCGAAGGAAGCAGCATATTCTTATTCTATTCTTAAGAAATCGGCCAGTAGGTAGTAGGTAAAGGAGGAGGTTTTTGTGGGGTTTCTGGAGAATTGCCATTACGGCAAGTTATCAAGTGAGATAATATGTAAGTGCCAGCCATTCTCCAGTGAGAATGACGAGGGAATTTCTTCTTTTTTTCATGATGGTAATCCGGATAACTATGCAGATTATCAACACGAATTGATGGCAATCTCTCATTGTTTTTATACGAAAGAAGAACGCCCAAGAATGGTGTGTGCTTTTTCTCTATCAAATACTGCATTACGCGTAGATGTCCTTCCAAGAAGCTATCGCAATAGGTTCAATAGAAAACAAAACATTCCCAATAATAAAAGACGGGCACAGTACCCTGCTATATTAATAGGTCAGCTCTGCATTTTTGATGGATTTGGCCGTAATGCTTTGAGAAATGAGGATGTTGGCAAAGAGTTGATGAATCTTATTAAGGCGATTGCTATTGATCCAGAGAATAGTGTTGCGGCAAGGTACTTAGTTGTTGATGCAACTAATAATGAGCAGGTATTGAATTACTATAAGCGAAATGGATTCACCTTCCTTTTTTCTGATGAATCAGAGGAGTATGAGAATCTGTATGACAGGAGAATTGGATACGTTATTCCACCTTGTGTTCAGAGGCTTTTTATCAAGAAACGGTTAAACGAAGATAATCGTCTTAAAACACGTCTTATGCTTTTTGATCTAATTGTGCTTAACCCAGGAAAGCCCGCGTAATAGATTGACCACCAAAGCCCGACCGTCACGCGGCCGGGCTTTTTTGTCTACAATGTCACTGCTATTAGCTCGTTTCCTAATCTGTGCAGGGCAGTTTCTATTTTGTGTACTTGGGTCTTTCTGGGCTTGGATATGCCGTTGGCATAGTGCCATAGTTGCTTTTGATTGATGCCGGTTATTCTTTCCAGCCCGGCCTTGGTAAAGATTCCGCTATATATGGCCAGAAGGCTCTGGACATCCATCTTGAATTCAATGGAGAACTCTCCGGAGAGTTCTTCAGGTACTTCGCAGCCTACTTGATTACAGGTCTCGATAAAGACTTGTATTGCTTCCAAAAGATTAGCCTTAATCTCTGAAATAGAATTGCCGGTAGCAACAACCCCATCGATTCCTTCAATGTAGGCCGAATAGTTGTGCTCAGTGCTCTCAATAATAGCTTTCAGTGTATTCATGATTCAGTAGTTTGTTTAAGTCCGGCTTCCCGTAAAATGGATTGCAGAGTCCCTTGTGCCAAGTCATCATTCGCTTTACCCGGTACAATTATTGGCCTTCTTGCTCCCTCCTTGTAGTATTTGTGATGGTCTCCCCGTGTTCCTATATAATGCCAGCCATTTGACTCCAGGATACTAATTACTTCTTTTACCGTTTTCTTCATATCAAACCCTCCTTTGCAAAGATAACTATATTTCTATTATTTGCAAATAAAAATAGTAAAATAGTTACGAATACGCCCATAAACTGGGCGTATTCGTAATCGCTTCTTATCATCTTTTCCATTACTGAATTCTCTATTCGGTTGTATCCTCTGGTTCCAGCGGCTCGATTTCCATTATTATCTTTTGATCTATTTTTGTAATCTTTGATATATAAGCAGCATCATGATGAAACCATTTCATTCTTTGGGCTATTTGGATACCACCGCCTATATATCCTACAAAATATCCAGTAATATAGCCTCCGATATTCTCAATTATATCCTCATCAGATATTTTTTCCTCAAGCATTTCATTTGTTTTCTCAAGTATCAGCTTTGATAGATCTCTGATAATGTGCTTTATGTGTCCGAAATGCACTTGTTCTATATATGGCATAAGATGCTTAGCGTCATCGTATTCTTTGCTCATGGTTTTTATCATTAATGGGTTAAACAATAATAGTAGTGCCGAGTTAACAAACCCGGCTTAACGGTATGAGGTAAAGAATCATGGTGGCATGACTCCCAGGGCTTAACGTATAACACTTTACGCACTGTGGGATTTCCACAGTGGTGTTACGTTACCCTTGAAGCAGCTCGGGAACAGGCATTATGCCCCGGACATACCGGGACTATTTCTACCGCCTTCTAAAGAAGCTCGGGCTGCCCAAGACGCGCTTCCACGCCCTACGACACAGTTTTGCCACGCGATGCATTGAGAGCAAGTGCGACTACAAGACCGTCTCCGCCATCCTTGGCCACTCTTCCATCGCCACAACTCTGAACCTCTATGTCCACCCAGGTCTTTCCCAGAAGCGAAAATGCATCGAGCGTCTCGCCAAGTTCCTTCGTATTTAGATGACAATGCTTAGACTTTTTGTTTTTTCAATAAAAGTGGCTATATTTGCATCAGCTTGATAAAAGTTAGCATGCACTACGGTGCGTTGCCTCGCAGGGAGGAGTTTTCCTCCCTGTTGTTTTTATATATGGGCCTTATTGTCCCTTTTTCGTATATCCAAACCTCTTCTATAGGAGCATTGAGGTTTAGGCGGGCTTGTATGAGTTTCCTTATATGTCTATCGATGGCACCTTTATTATTGTCAATTATAATGAAGGAAGACTGACGTAAGCCATTTGATATCATACGTTGGATTTTCTTTTTATTCCAAGGACGATTATAGCTTTCATATTCATAGAATGTGGCATCAACCAGTAAGTCGGGGCACTTTCTATAGTATCTTGTACCAATAAGATCTCCAAATACAATATGATATACGGGGTCTTTATAATGCACGGATGTCAAGACCCGAACGTTCTTGCCGAGTTTGGCGAAACAATCGGCAATAACGATCAGGTCTTTATAATCAGGTTTTAATTTGTCCAATCCTTTCATCAAAAGCACCTGCCCTCCATTCTCGTACTTCCTGTACAAAGCGAATAAATCTTCATTCACACACATTCCCATCGAAGCCAATAATTATTAACTATGAATAAAAACGATTTCGGGATTTCCGAAAGCGAGTTACGCGCCCATAGTGCAGACACCAACGGGGTAGTTGCGTCAGGGAAGACGCCTCCTTGCAATAAGATGGATGCATTCTGCAAGGCTTACTTGTTTAGACTGGGCCCCCGTAACAAAGGGTTTACGAATCACCGGCCCCGTCGCACGTCTGCTATGCAAATATAGCAAGATTCTTCATCATATTTCCGCTTGTCAATGAAATTTTATATCTTTGCCTTTGCATTGTTCAGATAGAACATTGTAGACATATTTTCAGATAGCGTTTGCTATTTATTCGGAACACTCAAAACTTGGCAGTTTTATAAATCAACTCCGGATAAGTCAGTGAACGTCCGCGCTTTGCGTGGATGTGACTTTTCCGTTGATAGGTACGCCAAGACCTTGAGTGTGGATTATGAACATCCACGCTTTTTTTGTGTCTTGGTGGACCTCCGCGTAAGTCGCTTTCGCTGTTGAAAAACAAACGAGAGCGCAGCTTATGGCCAACAACAGCAATCTTGGCGCCGCTAAGGCTGCCAAGAATGATGAGTTCTATACTCAGTACGCCGACATCCAGAAGGAGATCAATGCCTATCTGGAGTACAATCCTGACACTTTCCGTGACAAGACGGTCCTTCTTCCGTGCGATGATCCGGAGTGGAGTAACTTCACCCGTTTCTTTGCCCAGAACTTTGAGCGGCTGGGTCTTAAGCGGCTCATAAGCACTTCCTACGCCGTTGAGAGCAAGAAGTACAAGGACTATGAGCCCACGCTCTTCGAGACCGAGAGTCCGCTGTTTGATGCCGATAAAACACGCATCAAGGGCAAGATCTTCGAACTCACAGCCGACACTAACGGCAGCGGTCGCATCGACATTGACGATCTGGAATGGCACTACCTAGACGGCGACGGCGACTTCCGCAGCCCCGAAGTCTGCGCGCTCAGGGATCAGGCCGATGTTATTGTGACGAATCCGCCGTTTTCGCTATTTAGGGAGTTTCTAGCATGGTGTACTGGAGGGAATAAGCAGTTTCTCATCATTGGAAATATGAATGCGCTGACATATAGAGAGGTATTTCCTTTGGTTAAAGCAAATCGTCTTTGGTATGGGCCTTCAATTAGTAGTGGAGACAGAGAGTTTATGGTGCCTGATTCTTATCCTATTGAGGCATCTGGATGGCGTATAGACGATAAAGGGAAGAAGTATATAAGGGTTAAGGGAGTGCGTTGGTTTACTAATCTCGAGCATGGCCGCCGCCATCAGCATTTGCAATTGATGTCTATGAAAGACAATCTGAGATTCAGTAAGCATAAGGACCTATTGAAGGATGGATACATGAAGTTTGATAATTATGATTGTATCAATGTCCCTTATACTGATTCAATTCCATCTGACTATACCGGATTTATGGGAGTCCCAATCAGTTTCATGGACAAGTACTGCCCAGAGCAATTTGAAATAGTTGGTCTTATTGCTGGTAATATCAAGGGGCTGTCTGGGTTGGTTAGTTCTACGGGTAAAGATGGCCCTTATATCAATGGGGTATTGACATACGGAAGAATAATAATCAAGAGTATATGATAGCAACACTCGTAACCACCTGGACCATAGGTGACATCTGCAAAGGATTCCAGTACAACGAATATGAAGGCAAAGGGCTCTATGGCCTGTCCGGAAAGCTGACTATCCAGCCGGAATTCCAGAGGCATTACCTATATGCGGAGAATGGCGGAAAGAAGGAAGTGGACGTGATACAGTCGGTACGCAATGGCTATCCGCTGGGGCTAATCTACTTCTCCAAAGTGGGTGAAGACCGCTACGAGGTGCTGGACGGGCAGCAGCGCATTACGTCTTTGGGACGGTTCATCACGGAGAAGTTTGCGTGGATTGATGGGGATGGAAGGCCGTGGTATTTTTCGGCCCTGAATGCGGATGAGCAAGAGAAGTTTCTGGATACCAAGCTCCTAATCTACGTATGCGAGGGTACGGAGAAGGAGATTAAGGATTGGTTCAGGACCATTAATATTGTGGGTATTCCGCTGAACGCTCAGGAGACGCTGAATGCGGTGTATTCGGGGCCTTTCGTGACCAGAGCGAAGGAAGAGTTTTCCAATTCCAACAATACCAATATCAACAAGTGGTGTCATTTCATTCCGGGTACGGCCAAGCGGCAGGATTACCTTGCCGCAGCGCTGGAGTGGGGGAGTAAAGGGCATGTGGAGGAGTATATGTCGGCGCACCGGTACGATGAGGACATTACTGAGATCAAGGCATATTTCACCTCTGTGATCGACTGGATTACATCGGTGTTTGACTTTGCCCCTGAGAAGGAGATGTGCGGCTTAAAGTGGGGAGAACTATATGAACGATTCCATAAGACCGCATACAATCCGGAGGAGGTCGCTGCAAAGGTGAAAGAGTTGTACGAGAGCTTCTATGTGAAGGAGAAGAAGGGAATATATGAGTACATCCTGGACGGATGTCAGAACACTAAGCTTTTGAATGTGAGAGTGTTCGATGAACCCACCAAGAAGGCCGTGTACGCCTTCCAAACAGCCTCCGCGCGCGAACAAGGCATCTCCAACTGCCCCCTCTGCGCCATTGGCCATGACGCCAACCACACCAAAATCTGGGACCTCAAAGACATGGACGCCGACCACGTCACCGCCTGGTCCAAAGGCGGCTCCACCGATATAGAGAATTGCCAAATGCTCTGCAAAACTCATAACAGAGCAAAAGGCAATAGGTAATCATTCATCTATGATGTTCAGGCGGGCTCACTAGTCCCGCCTTTTTTGTTCTGCCCTTATCTTCAAACTAAGGGCAAGGCTGCGACTTATAGATAAAGATAAGGTGCGCATCTTCTAACAAATCAAGTTACAAAGATACGCAATCCATATGTCAAAAGCAACAGGAGTCGAATAAAAAAACCTTACATTCCCTTAAACTCAGCGTGTTTTTCGTTCAATTCTTTCACGACCATTTTGATAGCTGAATCATTCACTCCGGCATCCTTCAAGTAGTAATCCACCCGGGAAACAGTGTCCATTACCTGCTCGATAATTCTTTCCGGACGGTTGATACTATATATTCTGGCTACGGACAGAACGTCTTCCAAGGTTATGCCTTGTTTCTTCCCTCCAATGCTCATGAACTGACCTTTTTGCACGTATAACGAGTTTGGATCTATGCTGAAGACCACATCATATGCCGGCGCAAGTGACCACTTGCCACCTTTGTCCATAAGGAATGATATGTTCTTGTCGTGGTCGTCAATGTTGCCCGAGACAACGTTGAAGACCATCCTCCTGAATAGTTGTTCCCGGTCTGAATAATATAGTCTCAGCTTCTGCATGACATCAAAGGCTTCTTCGTAGGAAGTGGCTTCGCCGCACATTGCCCGCAGGGACTGCATATGAACCTTGTCCCCGCCAATCCGGTCAAAACGCTTGGTGAGGAAGTGAGTAGCCTTGTCAAACCGCTTGAGTTCTGTGTCCGGAACTATGATTCCGGCATCCTTGCACATTTGGGAATAAGCATATTCCATTCTGGCATAAGGATAAAGATCATCCTCGCCGTCATATTTGAGAACATAGTACTCGTATCCGGGAGGAAGAAGCACCTGGCCGGATTTGACAGTATGGTCCTCCTTGTTAATGGCAATCAGCGCCTTGGGGCGTTTGCCGCCCGCTGAAGTTCCTAGTTTGATCAAGTCCCGCCACAGGAGTTCCCTGTTGCTGGAAAACCTTACATCGTCCCGCTGTTCAAGAACGCTTTTGGCGAATTCATACAAGCGGGTCACGTCTACGTCGAAAGACTCATCTTCCCCCTCAATGGCGGCTGGCAGATATTCAAGAGCTCCCATTCCTCTTTTTCCGATAAAAGACAGGTAGTCAACGGAAGAGACGTCTTTCATATTAACCTTATGCTCTTTTGCCCACGAACGGAACAAGGAGTTACCCCAGTGATCCGGAAGTGAATCTGCAAAGACGGGGAGGAGCCCCTTGAATGCGCCTTTTGGACTGCCACCGCGAATGTCCAGCCCTCTGATAACTGCTGGGGAAGAGAGAGGAAGCTGAAGTGGAGAAATATCCCACCCCAGAGTCAGGAAGTCTTTGTCAAACTGAAAAACGGAACTCTCTGTTCTCCAATTGCTTTTATCCCAGGATAAATAACCCACGGTCTTTCCCCATAGGGAAACCTTTACGACATTTCCGTTCATTTGTTACCTCCTTTGTTCTGTTGTTCCCATATTTTGGCGAGATTACTCCTGTGCGCTTCCGGAATCAGGGCGGACACGTCAATGTCCAGATTTAAAACCTCCATCATCAAGCTGAAATGGCTTAGTGACAATCCCTGACCTTTGCCGTTCTCAAACAAGCTGATTGTAGACATGGCCACGCCGCTCTTGACGTGTACCTCACGCTGGGATATGCCCAACGCTTTTCTGTATTGTTTGTAGCGAAGTCCCAGCGAGACTATTTTGTCATAAGTGGTTTCAACTTCTTGCATAATATGATATATCAAATATTTCATGGCAAAAATAGTCATTTTATTTGAAATATCAAATATATTAGAATAATAAAAGTGTGTTAGGCAGTTCAATATATGATAAGAGGCAGCGGCAAAGGGCGTCCGGCGGCGTCGTCCTTTTCCTAGCCGCCGGACGCCCTTTGCCGCTGCCGACAGATATTGCCAGTAAATAAAACCTCGTTCGGTTTTTTAGAAAAAAAGAGTGCTACAAAATGCAGCACTCTTAGTTAATTGCCCTTTCTCAAGGGGCCCCATTCATTGTTCGTGAGTGCAAATATACACAAGTTTTTCATTATAACAAAAAACAATTCAAAGAACTTTCGGGGTGCAAGATAAGAAGACTTATCCGGTAAGCGTCTCCGCGTTGCCGTAGACCGGGTATAAAGAAAGCAGGGTCAGACGCCCTGCTCTTTATTTGCCCACTTGTCTGGGAGGAGGTTCCGGAAGGCTTCCGGCGGCGCTCCGTTCTGCATTCCGGCTACCATGTTGA
>JAFRPW010000025.1 GCA_017428945.1 Bacteroidales bacterium
GTTTCCATCGACTATCCTCCACCTACGGGCATGTTGCTCACGCGTTACTCACCCTTTCGCCGGTCGCCGGCATTGTATTGCTACAACCCGCTGCCCCTCGACTTGCATGTGTTAAGCCTGCCGCTAGCGTTCATCCTGAGCAAGGATCAAACTCTTCAGTGTATATTTTTGTATAAATCTAAGCTTGTCCTTGGCACTTAGTTTCCTAAGAAACTGACGCTCGTATTCTTGAAATTGTTACAATTTCTCGGTACTTGCTTGTACTTTCCTTTCAGTCTTTTCAATGAACTTTTGGTGGCCCTTGCCTTTCGGTTTTGGGCGTTAAAAACCCGCTCGTTTCGGAAGCGGGATGCAAAGGTAGAAACTTTTTTTGAACTGACAAAACTTTTCTGCAAAAAATTTCAACTATTTTTTAAAATTTTTTATTAAGTGTTGAAGCTCAGCTATTTAACCGAAAAGCCTAATTTTGCCAGCCCTGAAAGGACTTCCAGATTGCCCATAAACAGCTCCCAGCACAGCCCAGAGCGGTAGTTTTCTATCATAACCACAATGGGGCCCTGGTCAATTGCGATGTAGGACGAGGCAAACCATAAAGAATCCAGACTGAAGGCGTCTTTAAAGCCGTACTCTCCCCACAGTTTGTCTCCATATATATAATAGAAGGTATGAAGCGCTGCCATGGACTCCTCAGGCACATAGGGGAACGATGCCAGCGCGGCGGTAGGCGCAATCACTCCCCTGTCGTTCCCGGGGGACGATGCGGTATAGCCGCCGGGAATGTCGGACGCCGTGAGTCCCCACGAGGAAGCGGAGTACCCGGCATGACGGCCAGGATTGCGGACGCAGTAGTCGTAATTATACCTGGCGTGGGCAACGTTGTGCTCAAAATAATCGTCACAATATGCATCGCCCAGGCCGCGGGGATCAAGCCCCAGGAAGGAGTAGTGGGCAAAGAAGAGGGGGCCGTTCAAGGAAGGCTTCATGCCGCCTCCCCGGGCCCAGCCTTCCCGGTAGACATCGGCCTCAACGGGATGTGTGGGGGACGATGCCGCCAGGACATACACTATCAAGGCCTCGTTCCAGCCGCTTATGCGCATGTTCATGTCCCAGCCGTAATTTGGAGACCAGTGCCAGTACAGCGCCTTCTCCCCTCCCCGGGTGAACCAGTCCCATTCCACGTCCCGCCAGATGGCGTCGATGCCGGAGCGGATATCGGCCTCCGAGGGCCCGTCAAAATAGGCCTTCGCCGTCAGGAGCCCCTGGATGAGGAAAGCGGTCTCTACAAGGTCTGCTCCGTTGTCCTTCTGGGAGAAGGGAATCACCTTCCCGGTTTCGCCGTCCAGCCAGTGCGGGAAAGCCCCGTGGAAGCGATCCGCCTTCGTGGATAGGAAATCTATTATGGTCCTCATTCGGGCCGATGCCTCTTCCCGCGTCACAAAGCCTCTTTCCACAGCAACCGGCAGAGCCGATATTCCAAATCCCGAACCGCCGGTGGTGACGGTGTTCCCGCTCCCCAGCCTTTCCCTGGCAAGCCCGCTCACCGGGTGGGCATAGTCCCAGAAGTACTTGAAAGTCTGTTTCTGAACCAGTGTAAGGAGGTCGTCGTCAGGGATGCGGGGGAATTTGTCCGAGGTGTCGTAGCCTGTTGTGAACTCCAGGGTATAATCCTCTACCAGATTAACCCCGAAGACCTCTCCGCCAAGGATCCGGAAGGTATACTTCCGCATGGAGAACAGAGGTGTAACGGGCGTAAAGACCAGATGAGCGGCATCTTCACCGGCACTTACGGTAAGGTCACCTCCGGTGAAAGTCACGTATCTGAGAGACGCCTCATCGGCCGTCACCTCTCCCGTAAACTCCACCACAATGCTGCTGTTTCCGGCTGGGACGTCGCTTATCTTGCCGGAAAGGGCCTGCTTTCCGCCGATAGAGGCTCCCACCACCATGGCTTTCCTGGCGGTAGATCCGGTATTCTGCTGTGGGCTGGTGCAGGCTGATGAAATGGCCGCGGCCAAAAGGGCGGCAAGAAAAAAGGGCGTTCTCATATTGGCAACGGCAGGGAGATCCCTCCCCCTGCCGCCGTAATAATACTGCTAGAGAAGAGCGAAGTTGAGTTCTTCCCTGTAGAGAGCAGAAACCTCGTTCTCGGAGAGAGCCTTGTTGAAGATACGGATCTCGTCGATACCGCCGGCGAAGAAGGTCTGCCAGTCTGCAGCGCCCTGGTACTTCTCAATCCATGAGGACCAGCCGCCAACATACAGTGCATCAGCGTCAGCAGGGATGCACTTGCCGAAAGGCATCTTGTCGCCGTACTCGGCGTCCTTGACCTTCACGGCGTCTACATAGAGAGACCATGCGCCGGTGCTTGCAGTGTAAGTGAAAGCAATCTGGCACCACTTGTCATAAACTGCGAATGCAGGATCCCAGGTGTCAAGCCACATGTTGGTCTCAGAGCCGTCGTCCTTCTTGAACATGATGCGGCCGTTGATCTGCTGCCTCTTTTCCTGGGTAGTCTCGTCAACGCCCTTGTTGTCGAACATGACAACAAATGAAGGCCAGTCCTGAGTGGCGAAGTGCTTGCCGTTCACGGAGAACAGACCGCCCTTCTGGAATTCCTCCACATTCTTTACCCAGACGGTGATGGTTACATCCTCAAGCTTTGAGAGGGCGTTGTCCTTTGCAAGGTTGAACTTGAGATAGGACTCGTCGTTCTTGGCGGAGGTGTTGAAGTAGGCATTCTTCACCTGGCCTTTCTGGAAGTCGGCTGCACCGTTCTTGGAAGCGAAGGAAATACCTTCACCAATGGCGACTGCCTTCTCTGCGGAGTTCAGGGGGAGGTAAACCACCTGGTTGTCCTTTGCGGTCTGGATCTCAGTGAGTTTGTCGGTTGCATCGTCGATTACATCCTTGATGTCATCGAGGTTGCAGGCTGCCAGCATAAGGCCGGCTGCAAAAAGCATTAAAACTTTTTTCATTGTGTTTTGGATTAAAAAAGGTTAATAAATGGTATTGATACTAATAAGTATATCCTGGTGTTTTGGGGAGGTTGGGGTTAAGCTCCATCTGTGCTGACGGTATGGGGAAAACGGCATTCTTTGCCGTGTAGCCAAGAGGTCCAAGCACTTCCTGGGCCTTTCCGGTACGCACAAGGTCAAAGAAACGGTTCTCTTCAAGGGCCAGTTCCGCACGGCGCTCGTCAAGGATGTTGTCGATATTTGCCGCCACGGGACCAAGACCGGCACGGCCACGGACCTCGTTAAGCGCCTGGTCTGCGGTATAACCGGACTCGGGGGTAATGCCCGCTCCGTTTACCATGGCCTCTGCGAAGATCAGGAGGACATCGGAATAGCGGAGAAGGCGCTGGTTGTGCTCCAGGCCGTAGGCGTTGTAGGAACGGGTGTTCCACTCGCGCGGGGTATATACCTTTCCGTTATAGTAAGGGTTGATACAGTTGGACGATATTTCATCGGTCTCATTTGCGCCCCTTTCAAGCACGGTCACCTTGCGGCGCACGGCGTCTCCCCTGCCGTCCATCCAGCTTATGAGCTTCTGGCTGGGCACCTTGTAGCCCCATCCCTGGAAGGGCTCCTTGTTTCCGCGGGGACCCTGGATGAAGGCATAATAGTTTACGGGAAGAGGGTCCGACGTCTGACGGAGGGCACTGCTCTCTATCTCCATGAGGGACTCGCTGCCGCCCTCGTACTCTACGGCGAAGGCATCGGCAAAACGGGACTGGAGGGAATAGCGGCCGCTGGCAATCACAAGGTCGGCGCAGCGGGCAGCCTCTGCCCAGTCCTTGTTATACAGCGCCACCTTGGACTTAAGGGCAAGCGCCGTGTACTTGTTGTAACGCGTCTTGTAGTCCGGGAACACGTTGGGAAGGCCTTCTATGGCATCGTCCAGGTCATTATATATAAAGGTATACAGCTGTGCGGTGGTGGCAACGCCCTGGGAGGCCAGTTCCGTAGCGCTCATGGTCTTGTCTATGAGCGGAACGGTGCCAAACAGGCGTACAAGGTTCCAGTAGGCATAGGCCCTTATGACCTTGGCTTCTGAACGGCACTGCTCTACCTGAAGCAGACCGTCCTCGGAAGTGATGGCTTCCTTGTACAGGTCCATTGACTCTATGGCATAGTTGGCGGCCGATACGATATTGTAGAAGATGGTCCAGACGGCGCTTATGTGGTTGTTGCCGGGGCCGTAGGTGAAATTGTCAAACTCCGCCACGGTGGGGCCATCGGCCTCGGAGGATCCTTTGTCTGCATCGTCGGAAGTGACTTCCATGACGGCGATGTAGTTCTGGGCCTCTCCCTCTGCCATACGCATCGAGGCATAAGCGGCACTCACGGGAAGGAATATATTTTCCGGCTTGGAATAATCTATTCCGGAAGAGGGCATCGAGCCTTCGGTGCGGATATCCAGGAAATCAGAGCATCCGGCAAGGGCAATTACTGCCGCAACAAAGAGAATGATGTTCTTTTTCATAGTCCTAGAAGTTTAAGTTTACGCCAAGGGTGTAGATTGCCTGCATGGGATACACGGCCGATCCGTCAATGCCGTTCTCGATGGGAGAACCGCCAATTTCCGTGGTGAAGCCGTGATACCTGAACAGCGACAGCGGGCGCTGGGCGCTCACATAGGCCCTTGCCTTTACGTTGTGCCTTGTCTTGAAGGTGTAACCCAGCTGCACATTCTGGATACGGAACATGGAGCCGTCCTCCAGGAAGAAGGAGTTGCACTGGGCCTGGCTGCTTTCCTTGAGGGCCTTTGCGGAAGGATAGGTGCTTGAAGGCTTGTCCTCCCTCCATGCGTTCTTCCAGAAATCGTAGTCGTAGTTACCGTCGGCGAACACCTGCTTGTTAAGGCGCTTGAGGTTGAATATCTTGTTGCCGATGTTGGCGCTCACGGTCATGGAGAAGTCGAAGGCCTTCCAGTTGGCGCCAACGTTTCCGCCCAGCATGAGCCAGGGCAGCGGGGAGCCAAGGTAGACGCGGTCATCGGAGGTAATCTTGCCGTCAGGCTCCTTGGAGCCGTCGGTGCCGGCAAAGTCGTGATACTTCAGGTAACCGCCTTCCGCACCGGGCTGGTTGACGTCGGAGAGCTTTGCCTCAGCATCGTTTTGGAACACGCCGTCAACCTGGTAGCCCCAGAAGGCGCCTATGGGATAGCCCACCTGGGTCATGGTTGCATAAGCACCGTTCACAAGGCCTCCGGGGATGTTTTCCCTGTCCTTGAGGGAGAGGACCTCGTTGTGGTTGATGGTGGCGTTGACGCCCACGTTGTAGGAGAAATCGTCGGAAAGGGAATCGGCCCACTTGAGGGAGAGTTCAATACCCTGGTTCAGGACCTTGCCGTTGTTGGCCAGGAGGGTTGCCACGCCGCCGCCGGTGGCGATGGGAGCATGGAACACCACGTTGTCCGTAACCCTGCGGTAGAGGTCCAATTCACCGCTGAGGCGGTTTCCCAGGAGGGCGAAATCGGCACCCACGTTGGTTTCCGTGACCACCTCCCATCGGAGGTAGTTCTGGTACACCGTCTGTGCGCCCATGCCGTCCACCACCGTCTGGCCGAATACTGCCGATGTGCTCATGCCGGGAAGGCCCACGATGTTGATGTCGTTGGCGGGCACGTTGTCGTTACCCAGCATGCCCCAGCTGGCGCGGAGCTTCAGGTAATCTATGCCCTTTCCTTTCATGAAAGGCTCGTCGGAGATATTCCATCCAAGGCCGACGGAAGGGAAGATGCCCCACTTTTCCTGGTACTTGGAGCTGCCGTCGGCACGGAGGGTGACCGTGGCAAGGTATTTCTCCTTATAATTATATGTGCCGCGGGCAAAGGCCGACACTCCGTTGTAGCGGCTGGCACCGTCGCTTGCGTTCTGGTTCTTGTAGGAGCCGTTGCGGAGGTAACGGGAAGCATCGTCAAAGTCCGGGACATTGCGGGCGGTACCGGTGAGGGAACCACTGTACTGCATGCGCGTGGACTGGCCAAGCATGGCCGTGAAGGCATGTGCGCCAATCTTGTCCGAATAAGTGAGGGTATTGTCCAGGATGCGGTAAGTCCCATATCCGTAAGTCTTTGACAGGGACGATACCGACGTTCCCTGGCTGCCTCCCACGAAGTGCTCCGGAGTATAGTTCTGGGCATCGTAGAAGTAGAAGTCAAGGTTGTAGGAAGTCTTGAACTTGAGCTTCTCCGGGATGATTGTAGCCTCTGCATAGGCGCTGAAAACGGTCTTGAGGCCCCACTCCTTGCTGTTGTGGTAGTAGGCCGATGCAGCCGGGTTGCCGTATGCGTTGGCGTAGCCGTAACGCTGCGGGGAGTCGAACTTCTGGGGATAGGCATCGGCATTGGCATCGGAGTATACTCCGTAAACGGGAGGGTTCACGAAGGCCTGGTAGAACACGCCGGAGTTGGCGTTATGCCTGTTGTGGGTGGATACAACCGTGTTGAAACCAAGTTTGAGCCAGCTGGTCATGGTCTGGTCCAGGCGGGCGCGGAGATTTATGCGGTCGTAGTCGTTCACCGTATAGTTCATGATACCGTCCTGGTAGAAGTAGCTGAGACCAACGCTGTAGTTGGTCTTCTCCGTGCCGCCGGAAAGGTCAAGCGCATGGGAATGGGTAAGGGCGGGATGAACCAGCTCTGCGTACCAGTCCGTGCTGACGCCGCCGTAATCGGCCACATTCTTGGCAGGTGCGGTGGAGGTCTTTGCCAGGTTGTACATCTCTACGTACTGCTCCGTATTTGCCATCTTGAGGATGTTGGTGGGAACCTGCACGCCGGCGTAGCCGTCGTAAGCAACGCGTACGCGACCGGTCTCACCCTTCCTGGTGGTGACCAGGATGACGCCGTTTGCAGCGCGCACGCCGTAAATGGCGGCAGCCGATGCATCCTTGAGCACGGTCAGGGACTCTATGTCGCTTGCGCTCAGGAAGTCTATGTTGTCCATGAAAGCGCCGTCAACAATGTACAGCGGATTGGCGTAATCCCCTATGGAGCCCACGCCGCGGATCTTGACGGAAGGGCCGGCACCGGGGGCGCCGCTCTGGGTAATCTGCACGCCGGAGACCATGCCCTGGAGGGCGCTCATAGGGTTGGCGGCAACCTGCTTGGAGAGCTCGTCGCCCTTCACGTTGACAATTGGCGCCGTGAGGTCCTTTGCCTTCTGGGTGCCGTAACCCACAACCACAACCTCGTCAAGGAAGTTGGTGTCCTCTTCAAGGACGATGCGGGAAGGGACGGCAGAGGCCGGGAAAGACTGCGTGGCGTAGCCTATGCAGCTTACCTCTACCATGGAATCGGCGCTTTTCACCATGAGGAGGAAATCGCCGTCCAGGCCCGTGGAGGTGCCGTTCTGGGTACCGGCTTCCATCACCGTTGCGCCGATGACAGGGCCCAGGGCGTCCTCTACAACGCCTTTTACCTGATACTGGGCAAAGGCAGTTACGCCCGCCAGCATGAGGCTCAGTGTTATTAGTATTCGTTTCATAAATAAAGGTTAGTTTTCGTAGCTGAATCCAAGTTTCTCAAGGCCGGCCTGAATCTCGGGGGCTCCCATGAAGAGCTTCCATAGAAGGCCGCTGCGGTAGTTCTCTATCATCACGGCCTCCGGGCCCTGGTCTATTGCAAGGTAATGGTCTATGACCGCAGGGTCATGGCCGGGGTTATATGCATCGTAAAAGCCGTAGGGACCAAACATCTCCGGAACATCCTCATACAGGTGACGTATCACCTTCATGGACTCCTCCGGCGTGTACACTATGGACGATATGGCCGCCGTGGGGCTCACGGTGCCGTTCTCGTCGGGCGTTCCGGGATGATGCGAGCAGTAGCCCACGTAGGGATCGTCGCTGGAGGTGAAGCCCCAGAGATTCTCTCCGTATCCCTTGTGGCCCTTGGGATTGTCTATGGCATAGGCCCTGTGGATAAGCGTGTGGGCCTTGTTGCGCTCAAAGTAGTTGGTATGGCCGTCGGTGAGGCCGCGGGGGTCCAGGCCCAGCCAGGAATAGTGGCAGAAGAACAGCGGACCGCCCAGTTCCATTCCAAGGGGCAGCTCTATTCCGTAGTACTGCTTACCATTATAATAATAAGGAGAAGTCTTGTAGCTGGCCTCGTAGCATTCCCTGGTTATGGGGAAGGACGGGGACGATGCCGCCAGGACGTATGTAATCATGGTTTCATCGTAGCCCTTTATGCGGTGGTTCATCTTGAAGCCGTAGTTCTTTGACCAGTGCCAGTAGAGGGAATCTGTGCCCTGGGTGTACCAGTTCCATTCCACTCCAAGCCAGAGGTCGTGGCAGCGTTCTGCCAGGGGGAAGTTGTCCTTTTCCAGCCATTCGCGGGCGGCGATGAGGCCCTGGACCATAAAGGCTGTCTCTACAAGGTCTCCGCCGTCATCGTATTTGGAGAAAGAGAAAGGCTGCATGGAGTCTGCATCGTACCAGTGGGCCCAGGCGCCGTGGAAGCGTTCCAGCTTTTCCAGCGACTCTACCATTTTGCCGATGCGCCGGACGCCCTCCTCCCTGGAGTAGTATCCGCGCTCTGCCCCTGCTATTACCGCCATCATGCCAAAACCGGAGCCGCCAATGGTGACGATATTGCCGTTCTGGTCATTATTGCGCTCCCGGGCAAGGCCCGTTGCGAGGTCCGCGAAGTCCGTGAAATAGCCGATGGTTGCCCTCTCGACTATGTCAAGGAGCTCATCATCAGAGGGTTTACGCGTACACGCGAGGCAAAGGACCGCTGTGGTTAGTAACAGATACTTAAATCTCATACTTGAAAGATGCATTTTTTGTGCAATCTGATGCACCGCCGATGAAAATATTGAAGTCTCCGCTTTCCGGCCCCCAGGTCATATCCTGCCTGTAGAAGGAAAGGGTCTCCTTGCAGATGGTGAACTCTACCTCGCGGGACTCCCCCGGCCCAAGGGTAATGCGCTCGAAGCCCTTGAGCTGGCGCACGGGACGGGTCACGCTTCCTACAAGGTCACGAATGTACATCTGAACCACCTCAGTTCCCTCACGGTCACCGGTATTGGTTACAGTAACTTTTGCCTTGAGAGTGCCCTCGCCTCTGAACGTCATTCCCGACTCCGATCGGGAATCTCCTCCCTCCAGAGTGATATCCGAATACTCAAAAGTAGTATAGCTGAGTCCATGGCCAAAGGCATACAAGGGCTCGTTGGGAACGTCCAGGTAACGGGACTCGTACTTGGCGTCCGGGTGGATGTACGGGCGGCCGGTGTTCTTTGCGTAATGGTAGATGGGCACCTGGCCAAGGTTGCGCGGGAAGGTGACTGAAAGCTTGCCGCAGGGGTTGACATCGCCGAAGAGGACATCGGCAACGGCGTATCCGCCCATGGTGCCGGGGTACCAGGCCTCAAGGATGGCATCGGCAAGTTCAGACTCCTCGCTAAGATCCAGCGGACGGCCGTTCATGAGCACCACAACCACTTTCCTGCCCTGTTTCTTAAGCTGTTTCAAAATTGAAACCTGGTCCTCCGGTATCCGAATCGAACTTCTTGAAGCGGCCTCTCCGGTCCAGCTCCAGGGCTCTCCTATCACAAGGACAACCTTGTTTGCACCGGCCGATACCGGAGTCACTTCCTTTATGGCATCAAGGACGCTGGCGGGAACGGACTGAACCTCGCCGGCGCCTCTCCAGGAGCCAAGAAGGTCGTCCTTCGAATCTGCCAGGGGGCCAAGAACTGCAACTTTCTCACCTTTGGCAAGGGGAAGGATGCCGTTGTTCTTGAGAAGGACCATGGTCTCTGCCGCGAAGCTACGGGCAAAGGCCTTGTTCTCAGGGGTGAGGGTGCGGTCTTTCTCGCGCTGGGGATCGCAGTATTTATAAGGATCGTCCAGAAGGCCAAGGGCGGCCTTGAGGTTAAGGATGCGGCGGCAGGCGGCGTCGACGGTCTTTTCCGACACTTCGCCTTTCTCTACCTTTTCCTTGAGGTAGTTCATGAACGATGCACTCATCATGTCCATGTCCACTCCGGCATTTACGGAGAGGGCTCCGGCATCGGCCTCATTGGCGGCGTAGCCGTGCATCACCATTTCATTTATACCGGTATAGTCCGTGACGATGAAGCCCTCGAAGCCCCACTCGTCGCGGAGGATGTCCTGCATGAGGTGCTTGTTGGCATGGGCCGGGACGCCGTCAAGCTCGTTGAACGATGCCATGACACTCAGTGCGCCGGCGTCCACTGCGGCCTTGTAAGGCGGGAGGTAGAACTCCCTGAGCCAGCGCTCGCTCATGTCTACCGTATTGTAGTCACGGCCGGCCTGGGGGGCTCCGTAGGCTGCAAAGTGCTTGACGCAGGCCAGGACGGTGTTGTCCGAAGAGAGGTCATCGCCCTGGTAACCGCGTACCATGGCGGCAGCTATGAGACTGCCAAGGTAGGGATCTTCTCCAGAGCCCTCGCTGATTCGGCCCCAGCGGGGTTCCACGGAGATGTCGCACATAGGGCTGTAGGTCCACTGGAGACCTGCGGCGGCGGCCTCCTCCGCGGCTATCTGCGCACTCTTTTCTATGGCCTGGATGTCCCAGGAGGCGCTCATGCCAAGATTTATGGGGAATATTGTGCGGAATCCGTGAATGACGTCATAACCAAACAGGATGGGAATTCCAAGGCGGCTTTCCTCTACGGCTACGCGCTGGACCTCTCGGGTGAAATCTGCAGTATAGGCGTTAAGGAGGTTGCCGCAGCGGCCGGCGCGGATATCGTCCAGATAGCCCTGGCGCATGGTGGGGCCGGTAACTGACCAGTCGGAAGTGAAAAGGACCATCTGGCCGATTTTTTCTTCCAGGGTCATCTGTTTCATGAGCTCTTCTACGCGGGGGTCGCTTTGCAAAAACTTGCCTGCCGGCTTCGGCGCGCATGCGACTGCGGCCAAAGCCAGGATTACGGTTAGTAGTTTTTTCATCTTGGTTATGAGGATTACTGTTTTAGCTTGTCAATGAATTCCTGGGCCTGCCTGGAACGTGGCAGGACCTGCTTGCAGGCACGCAGCCAGGCGTCATTGTCATCCTTGCCTACGCCCTTTACGCTGAATACTTCCTCTGCTTCTCCGTACGCGGTTTTTATATCCAGGACCACTACACTCTGACTGATGGAGCCGGGGGTTGTCATGTGCTCTACCATGTTTGCACTGACCCAGACTGTGTCTGTGGCCTCTTCCGTGACGGTGAAAGCGCCGCCTTCAAGCATCTGGGTGAACCTCTGGAGCAGCACTACTGCAGCTTCCGCGGGCATTTCTCCGCTGAGCTTCACGGTGAATGACTGTCCCTGAGCCATAAACATGGTTCCTAAAAAGGCTGTCAGAGTGAGCAGAAGACGTTTCATAGTGTTTCGTTTAATTAATTAGTCTGCAAATATACAAATAATTTTGGTTTTTAAACTTTTCTTTATACCTTTGCAGTCCCAATTCTTAAGGGCGGTTAGCTCAGCTGGTTCAGAGCACCTGCCTTACAAGCAGGGGGTCACTGGTTCGAATCCAGTACCGCCCACAAAAAAAGCCACCGTCATGGTGGCTTTAGTGTTTTCTATTCCAACGGAATATTCAGCTGAGTGGCAATTGAATGCGTCAACTTGGACAGGAGGATTGGCTTGGTAAGGAAGTCATTTGCACCAAGGTTATAGGCCTTGACTATGTCCTCGTTGGTATTGAGCGCACTCAGGACGATTATCCTGATACCTGCCATCTCCGGCTTGGACCGGATGGTGGAAAGCACCTCGAACCCGTCCATGACCGGCATCATGAGATCCAGGAGAATGAGGTCCGGCTTGCGGGCGATTACTTCCCTCAGGCACTCCAGGCCGTTACCGGCCGTGCGGACATCAAAGTTGAAACGGGCCACCATCTTCTGGACAAGAGTGCAGTTCAGGGGCACATCGTCCACGATCAGGATGCTGTAACGGGAGAGGTTGTCACTAGTGCTTGTCATATCCGGCAGGGACTTTTCTGTCTGCGTTCACCAGCCATACCTTGGGGGTAACGCCGGTAATCTTCTTGAAAATATTGTTGAAGGACGATGCGCTGAGGAAACCGCATGCCAGGGCCACCTCCTCCTGCTTTGCGCCCCTGTGATTCAGCAGATACTGCTCTGCATAGTCTACCCTGAGGGTATTCAGGAGCTCCGGGAAGCCAAGGTTGTAGGTGTTGTTCACCATCTTGGATACGTATGTCTTGTTGGTATGCATACGTTCCGCCACATCTCCCAGCGTCAGGCTGGGCTGGAGGAAGAGCTGCTCGTTGAGCATAAGGTTCTGGAACTTTGCAAGGAGGCTGTCGTCCCATGTACCGGCCACAGTGGCGAAGAGCTGCTCCTTCACTGCCGATATCTCCCTGGGACTCACAGCTTTTTCCATATTGAGGTTCTCCCCTATCTTTTCCTGGAGGCGCAGGAGGGCATCCTGTTCTGCCTCATCAAGGAGTTCTTCCATCATTATTTCCACGATGGGCCCCTTGATGCTCTTATTGTAGTTGAAGAACATCACGTGATTGGCCTGAACCCTGGTGATGGAATCCTTTTCTCCGAACAGCGAACCTACCATAAACGAAGAATACCCCACGGTTACTACAACGGACAGGAAAATGGAGAACCAGATATGGGTGTCAAGAAAACTCTTGAGGAATATAAGTTTCAGGAAAACGAACAGCATGGGAAGAATAAGGTTGAGCATCTGAAGGCCCGTAACCTTGATGCTGGTACCGTTGCGAAGGTAATTCCACAGATTCCGGAAACTGAAACGCTGTTTGATTAAAACGCGGACAATGGCTATGGCTGCTACCACAAACTCAGTAGCGATGACAATCCTGAAGAACAGAGAAGTCCAGATATAATAGTGCCAGAGGATGCTGCCATTATACTCCGCTGCAACCGAGACTCCCTCCTGGTAAAGGCGAAGAAGGAAATCGGCGACTACTGGTTTGTCACAGATTTCCGTTAGGACTATGCCGGATATGAGGAGGGCGACAGGCGCAATCATCCAGATGAACTGGCCGCTACGGAAACGCCGCCGTTTAAGAAGGCGGTCGAAATAAAGCCAGAAAATGGGTATAAGGCAGGGTGCAGATCCCAACATCAGTATTCTGGCATAAAGCAACAATTCCGGAGGAATACCGGGCGTAGCGTAACAGCCATCGGATATAAAATACAAGAGCAGTCCTAATGACAGGGACTGCATAATCCAGAAGGTACTTGTCCGTCTGGCCAATATTGGATAAAGGGCCAGCCAGAACAAAGCTGCCGCCGCGGGCAAAAACAGAAACAGTATCAGCAGATTCATCTAGAAATCGTCGTTATTTTCATAAATTTTAGTTTCCCAGTCGGACACACTTGGCGCAAACGTTATGGCAGAATAAATTCTGCTGAGGTCTATTCCAATATGGAAAGTGTACTGGCGGCCATAGACAAACTGATTGTCCGGAATGAGTCCGTAAAGCATGTAACGGGCCACCTGTTCAGTGAGAGGCTGGTAATAGAAACCGTTGTGTTCAAAGCCCTCGACGTCAAATACCACCTCCACGAACTGCTTGCCGATCCGGATTTCGTCAGGGATTGAATAATAGCGGTGAGAGTTTACCATGTGGTCTTCAAGGGTGTCAAAGCCAACGAACTTTTCATTCTCGGAACCGACACCAACCTTGGCGTCTCCCTCAAAAACAACAACATTGCGATAGTAACCCTGCCTGTGCCAGATTCCCTGGCTAAGAGTAACATCATTTATGAAGACCCCGGCAGAGGCGACGTTGTACGCTGTAAGCTTACGAAGATGAACCAGGCCCTGGAGAGCTTTGTCCGGGGTGGCATCACAGACGCAGTAACCGATGTCGTTGGTAATGTGCTGGAACTCCAGCGGGATCATGTTAAGCTGCGCGACCGCCATTTCCACTGTTTTGGACACAAGCGGGCCGGCCTGAGTCTCTTCAACAGTATAAGGAATGGAATATGACTCGAGCTCATCTCCGTACTGCACAGTATGTACATAAGGATAATAAGCACTGAAAGAGATTGTCTGGGAGCGAAGGTCGTCCCAATACATGGAATTGAGGAAAGCGCCGTAATAGGAGCCGTCCGAATTGACGGATGCATTGTCCACTACAAGGGCGTGATGCTCGTAATCTATACCGATGAGGCCGAACGGGATGTCCGCATCCATAGTAGCAAGTGCTACATTGGATTCATAGGAAGGAGAACCACCTTTAGTCATTATAGCCCGCCTTTCGGCCGAGATTTCCTCACCCTCGCGCGTTACCTTAATATCAAAGCCCACATTGGTGCCTCCGGACCGGATATTGTCAAGCTCAGGGACATCTTGCAGTTTAACACAGGAGAATACCGCCATAGACAGGACGGCGGCAAACAGGAGTGCAAACTTATTGAACAAATGCATAATAAAACTCATTAAGGGTTTCCAAAGGCAAATATAAGAATAAATATTTCAAAAACAAAAAATAATTACAAAAACTTGAATATTTATGAAAAATAAAAGAATCAAGCCCACAATGCGCCTGAAGAGGGGTGTAAATAAAACAGATAGTACAAAAGCATAGATGAAATCTTTCAAATATATTAAAAGCGATAAAAATCTCACAAAACAGACGGATTACATGGCGAAAACATGGAGGAAGAGAAAGAAAGAAATGCATCCTGAAAGTTCAGAAACTAACCCCTTTATATTATATATAATAAAGGAACGCGCGCGCGTAGGATAGAAAGAGGCGATCTGGTCAAAGAAAAATATCAAAAAAAAGAATGACCCAAGTGCCACGAATGGCACAAATAATGCATCTTAAGTAGAAAAACGAGCAAAAATGAGGAAATCTCTACATTTTTAAGCTAAAAAAGAAGGATTATGAGTTTCGATGAGTTTCGTTTGTCAGGAAATACAAGTTCTTTTATTAATGAGTATTTTTTTACAAAAAAGGAAAAAAGCGCTCTGAAGTATCTGAGAAGCCGATTTTGACAAAAACAACAAAGTAAGATGTAGAGAAAGATGTAGCCCCCCCCCTACAGACACTCTAAGAGGGCATAAGGACTGGAATTAATCAACTTTCAAACATATTTACGAATCTGCAAAAATTTACTAAAAAAAGTAAAATATTTTTTGGAAAATAAAAAAATAAGCTGTATCTTTGCATTCGATTTAGGTGTAGAATGGCTGGAGGGGATTCCGGAACTTCCCCATAAGGCCGAACGGTAAAACAATGAAAAACGCAATCAGAACCCACTTTGGGGCAAATACGCGCAAAGCGAAAGCGGCCATCAGCCTTAGGCTGGAGGTTGCTCTCGCCGTTCTGTTTGCGAATGCTTTTTTTGTACGCGCGCAGGTCACTGATGCCAGCGTACGAATCAACTTCCCGTTCGACAGCGCCATCCTTGACACCAATTACATGTCCAATTCCGATGCCCTGGCAACTCTGGACAACATCGCAAAGCAGGCTCTCGCCTCCAACACCGCCCTTGACGTGGTCACCTATTCTTCTCCGGAAGGCAACTACACCTACAATCTCCGCCTTTCCGAAAAACGCGCCAAGAGTATCAGCGATTATCTTTACTCCAAGTTCCCGGGTATCGGATTGAACATAGTAACAGGAGCCGAAGCATGGGATGAGCTCCGCTCAAGCGTCATGGGTGACACCCGCCTGGATGCAGGTTCCCGCAAATCAATCCTCGTAATCATCGACTCCGACAATGATCCGGACACCAAGGAAAAGAGCCTCAAGGCCAATTCCGCATATGACAGCCTGTACAGCAACTACTTTGCAAGTTTAAGATACGCAAACATCTCTCTGAGAATCGAGAATCCCGCTCCCTTCAACGCGGAGTTTGTCGTATATTATTCCCTGAGTGAGGATTTCATCCGCCCGGACTACATGGGCAATGAGGAAAACCTCAACGCTATCCGCCGCCTCCTCTCCATCCCGGAGAACAGGCAGAAGGAGATAGTCCTTGAGGGCGCAGCATCACCGGAAGGTTCCGTTGACATCAACGAGAGCCTGGGTAATGCACGTGCCAAGAGCTTGGCAGACTGGCTCATCAGCGAATTCCCCGATCTGGAAGGCCGCATCGTCATCCGCCCTAAGGGAGAAGACTGGGAAGGCCTCCGCGCACAGGTAGACAACTGCACCACCTTAAGCCCCGGCAACAAGAAGGCCATCCTTGGAATCATCGACTCCAACGCCACTCCCGAAAAGAAGGAGCAGCTCCTGAAGGCCAACAAAGCATATCAGACACTTGTCAACGACTGCTTCCCTTACATCCGTTTCGCACGCTTTACCGGCATCGATTTTGTCCAGCAGGCAACTGACACCACAGCGGCCCAGCCGGCCGATACCCTGGTTCTTCCCCAGGTAGACACCATCGTTGCAAAGCCCGTTCAGGACACGCTGTCCACCATCAGGCCGGAAAACCTCAACAACGAGACAAAGGTCGCAATCCGCGGACGCAACACCATCGCCGCCGTCAAGACCAACCTCCTTTACGATGCCGCCACCGCTCTCAACGTAGAGCTGGAATTCCCCATCTGGGACCGCATCAGCGTAATGGTAGAGGACGTCTTCCCCTGGTGGGAGTGGGGCAACAAGTACTGCTTCGAGATATGGGAGATGGGTGTGGAAGCCCGCTACTGGTTCAAGCCCTGGAAAACATACGGCACGGAAAAGCTCCGCGGCTGGTTCGCCGGTCCTTACGTAATGTCCGCCAAGTACGATTTCCAGCTGGATACGGAAGTCAACTACCAGGGCGAGATGTGGAGCGCAGGCCTTACAGGCGGCTTCGCAATGCCCATCGGCAGGCGCAAGAGGGCAAACCTGGAGTTCAGCCTTTCCCTTGGCTACATGAAGTCCCCGTACAGGCACTACCTCCCTACGGACGACTACCTCAAGCTCATTCACGACCCGTCCAATGACGGTACGTTCTACAATATCTTCCTTTACCCTACAAAGGCAAAGGTAAGCCTGGTTCTTCCTATAAGCATCCCTACGTGGAAGGAGGTGAGATATGAGTAAGAGATTTGCCCATATCATCATGGCCGCCCTGCTGCTCCTTGGAGCAGCAGCCTGCCAGCGCCGTCCCCTGGAAGACCCCAACGAAGTGGTCAAGATTGCAATCAAGGTGAACGTAAAGTCCGTCATCAACGTGAACGCCAACATACGCAGTTCCATCAAGCTTTATAACAGCAACACTACCCTCTGGGAGCCCAAGATCTCACAGCTCGATCCCAAGATGATGCGCGTCCTGGTATACGATCCTTCATCCGAAAGGCTCCTCACCCAGAGCTTCATCTCCGCCACCACTTCGGACGAAGATGGCCAGAAGGTGTTTGCCGGAAACCTTGGTATCAGCCACGGTGACTACAACTTCCTGGTGTACAACTTCGACACCCCCACCACCCAGGTCTCCTATGAGAACAACGAGGAAAGTATCCTCGCATACACTGATGAAATCTCACACGCCCAGAAGGCAAGGCTCCTCGGTTTCACCAAGGCTGGCGACGCCGACCCTTACGCAGGTACCTCCATCCATTATGAGCCTGAGCACCTCCTTGTTGCCAACAAAAAGAACGTCCGTATCTCCCCGCACGACACCGTTGTGGTTGTGGAGACCGTGGCAAGTTCCATCATCGACACATATTACCTCCAGATCCGCGTGAAGGGACTGCAGTTCGCATCCGAGGCTACCGCCGTCATCACAGGTCTGTCCCCGTCCAACCACATTGGCAACAACATCCGCACCATGGATCCCACCGCCGCCGTGGTATTTGACCTTCACAAGGGCTATGACGAGTCCCTGGACGGAGAGAACAAGGACGTCCTCTGCGCCGTATTCAATACATTCGGCAAGATTGAAAACATTACCTCGGACCTGCATGTCACCTTCAACGTGGTAGATACCGCAGGCAACCTCCTCCAGTACAACGCAAACCTGGATACCGTATTTGACTCGGAACTCGCACACCTGTATCACTGGCTCATCATCGAGGATGCCATCATCGATATTCCGGATCCCGAAAACGGCCAGCAGAACACAGGAAACGGCGGCTTCCAGCCCACAGTTGACGATTGGCAGGAAGAACATGGCGAAATAGCATTGTAATTGCATATAAGTATTTGTATCTTTGTAAGATTATAATTTGTAAAATTATAAATGAAAAGTTTTAGGCACATAGCATTCGTCCTCGCGGCAGCCGCCCTGGCAGCAGGGTGCACCAAGACGGAAGTATCTGCTCCGGAGAGGGAGATTACCTTCTCCGTAGGCAGTCGTGTGGCTAAGACCAAGGCTGCTGTTGAGATAACAGAGTTTGAATCCTTCAAGAGCAAGGGTTACCTCCATGCAGAAGGCGTAAACGACGTCCAGGACTTCTTTGGAGCTTCCGGTGAAACCATCACCAAAACCGGTTCCGAATGGCTTCCCAGCCATCCTTACTACTGGCCCAAGAGCGAAAGCAGCTATATCAACTTCATCTCCTGGTACGATAAGAACGGCGCCCCCAATACCGTAACGGAAAACACCATCGAGTGGAGCAACCGCACCATTGCCCAGGACGACAACATCCTGGTAGCAAACAAGGCCTGGTTCCAGAAGGCAAATGTCCAGAACTACTTCACTTCCGGCGTTCCCACCCTGTTCAAGCACCTGCTTGCCCAGGTTGCCATTCAGGCCAAGACCACAATCGATTCTGAAACAGCCGGTAACGTGACAACCACCTGGACCGTTGAAGTCAGCGACGTTACCATCAACAATGTCCGCACCAGCGGCTCCATCTCCCTCAGCAACACCACGGCACCGGAAGATGAACAGACTTTGAAGATCACCGAATGGACAGGCAGCTGGGAGACCAACGCCACAACAGCAAACCTTGCAGGTCCCGCTACAGCCACAACGCTCAACGCAACAAGCTATACGGAAATCCTGCCCTGGCACGCAGTTCTTCCTCAGGACGTCGAAGACATTTACATCTCGCTGAGTTATGAAGTAACCACCGAATCTGAGAACTCAGCAACCCACAGTACTCACTCGGTTACAGAGACCGTTGAAGTTCCCAACCTTGCTCTCAATTCCTTCACCGGATATGCAGGAAACTGGGATTCAAACAAGAGAATTACTTATAGTATTCAGATTAACCCTAAGACCAATATCATCTCCGTCCTGCCCACCGTGGTTGCCTGGGAGACTGACAACAAGGAAATAATAGTTGAATAATTATAAACAATAAACAAATAAACAAAGTATTATGAAAAAGTATTTCATCATCGCAGTAGCTGCCATCGCAGCAATAGCCGCCTGCTCCAAGGTCGAGAACATCGACGCTCCAGCCCAGAAGGTCACCTTCCAGGCTGTTCCCTACACCACCGCCACCAAGGCCGGTGAGGTCTCTGTATTCGGCGATTTCAAGAATTTCAAGAGCCGCGCTTTCCTGCACGCTGAAGGAGTAGATCTCCTTGGCGAGTCTGACAATTATGCCGTGAACGGAACTTCATATCAAGAGTTCTTCGGAGATAATGGTGAAACCATCAGCCCTTACAACAGCAGCGACGAAATCATTGCCAATCCCACCAAAGAAACTACCAATGTTTCTTACTGGGCTCCTTCACACGAGTACTACTGGCCCAAGTCCTCTCATAGCTTCGTTAACTTTGTTGGCTGGTACGGTCAAGTTCCTAGCGGAAACAGCGTTGCAGCATCCAATCCAGATATCGACTACGCGTACACCAATAACAAATGGACAGCTACTCTTACATGGGATTTCTCCAATTCGACTGTTGGTGCAACTGGAGCAAACCTCCTCTATGCAGACATGCAGTGGCGCTACAATGACAACCCCAATGCCCAGTACAAACTCAATGGTCTTGCAAACGGTTATAAGGGCGTTCCCATGCTTTTCCATCACGCTCTTGCCCAGATTAATGTGAAGGCCTATGCAAAGGAAGCCACTGACTATCCCACCATCAGCGCCGGCACTGGCAACGTAACTGACAATACTGCCACCTGGACAATCACCCTTGAGGATATTGCCATCAACGATATTTACAACGCTGGTACCCTTACCCTTACTAATGCCGATCCTGGCACTGCTAACACAAAGCAGGCTTGGAGTTATGCAAATGGAACCATCGGCGGATGGGAAGGAACCGGCAATAAGGGTAAACTTGAGCCCACCGATGACTTCACTATCCAAAAGGTTACTTCTGAAACTGCAGAGAGTCTCATCGCTTCAACATGCGTTCTCCCTCAGGATCTTACCGGTGCGACACTTACTTTCAACCTGCACATTGTAACTGCATATGCCGGCAATGTGGATCACGAGGAGATTATTCCCATTAGCCTCAATCTTACAGACATGACCACTAGCGGTCAGTGGGATGTGAACACAAAATACACTTATTACCTCCAGATCAATCCTTCCCAGAAGACTGTACGCTTCGATCCCGCAATCGAGACTGACTGGGCAACCGGCGCCACCGTTGATCAGACCATCTAATTATATTACCGCTCCGGGGCGGGTGAAACCACCCCGGGGTGCCAAGACAACAAAAAGAAACAAATATAAACAAAACAAACACTAAAGCATTATGAAAAAGTATTTCATCATTGCAGTAGCCGCCATTGCAGCAATGGCCGCTTGCTCCAAGAACGAAGTTGAGTTCAACGCAACTTCCGACTCCAACAGGATTGGCTTCGAGGTGGCCAACTACTCCGCCCAGACCAAAGCCAACGTAGCCCTCACCAACGCCGAGGACGGCCTCTATCAGTTCCACACCTACGCCTATCAGTTCCCCAAGCTTGGTGACGCCGTGGAATTCATGAACGACGATGTATTTGCATGGGACAATGCCGCAACACCCGCAAAGGTCACTACCGGCACCGGTATCTACAAGTGGGCTACCGAGAATGACTACTTCTGGCCCAAGACCGGTTACATCAACTTCTACTCCTATGCCGGTACCCAGGCTCCCGCAGAGACCGTAAGCACCGACAAGAAGACCGTCACCCTTACCTACCAGAACAAGACTATCGTCGCTACCGACAACATTCTGGTTGCAGATGCAGCACTCCACTTCAACGGCAACCAGGAGACCTACAAGGTTGACGGCACTGAGGGTTCAGCTCATGTGACCAAGGGCGTTCCCACCCTCTTCCGCCACATGCTTGCAAAGCTCTACATGGACGTCAAGATCCAGATTCCTGAAGAAAAGAAGTCTGCCAACACCATCTGGAAAGTCGAGGTCCTTGACAACTTCGACATCGACGGCAACAGCACCGTCGCAGACGGCGAGAAGTCCCAGATCTACCCTGTGAACAAGGGTACCCTCACCCTTGAGAACGCTGATGCACTTGCAGCAAATGCCGCCCTCAACACCACCGAGCAGCAGTGGACCCGCACCCAGACCGGCAATGACGTAGTAAGCGGCTGGAAGCCCGGCGACACCAACGAGCTCGTTCAGCTCCACCAGGAAAGCGTTTTAACTCTTCCCGTGAACACCATTACCACTGATCCTGTCCAGCTCCTTGCATGGCGCACCGTTATGCCCCAGCTCACCGAGAATGTGGCCTTCAAGCTCATCTACAAGGTACAGGCCCTTCACGGCAGCACCGTCTTCATGGAGGAAATCCGCACCGTAGGTTTTGATGCAGCAGCAGACCTTCACGACCTCATGAAGGGTGCCAGCACCAACTACAGCATCGACAAGTGGGAATCCAACAAGAAGATCACCTACCACATCATCATCGACCCCGTCACGGAGAAGGTTACCTTCGACCCCGCAGTGGAAGACTACGACAAAGTCGAGGCTAATGCCAACAATGTCATCAACATCGACCCCGACGGCCTCGTCGAGCCTTAATTCCATAATTTTCATCTCCGGGCGGCTGACCCTGCCCGGGGGTGCCACTATATTATTAAAACAAACATTATGAAAAAGTATTTGCTCATTGCAACCGCCGCCATCGCAGCTATGGCAGCTTGCACCAGGAACGAGATCAACGATCCCCGTCCCGAATCCCCTATCCGATTCTCCGTAATCAACCATCTCCAGCAGACCAAGGCAACCGCGGGCCTTGAGTATCCCAAGACCGTACCTTTCGGCGCCTATGCATGGTGGACCCAGAACAACTGGGAAGGCAAAACCGCAGACCAGAACTTCGTGTTCATGAACAACCAGGAAGTTGCCTACGACGCCACCAACAAGGAATGGGCTCCTACCACCGCCTTCTACTGGACCAAGACCGGTTACATCACGTTTGCATCCTATTCTCCCTACACCGCAGAAGGCAAAGACAACG
The DNA here is from genome assembly GCA_017428945.1 of Bacteroidales bacterium. GTDB lineage: Bacteria > Bacteroidota > Bacteroidia > Bacteroidales > UBA932 > Cryptobacteroides. The sequence goes on from JAFRPW010000025.1 coordinate 22,297, forward strand.
GCTACTCCGCAGTTCCCACCTACGATGTGGCAAAGGGCTTCCTCTTCACCAACTACACCATAGTTGACAACACCAACGTAGACCTCATGTACGCCAACCTTGCAGCAGACTGCACCAAGAACACCAACAAAAACGGCGCAGACGTTACCGACGGCGCCAACCCTGAAGGCGCATTCACCGGTGTTCCCACCGTGTTCAACCACGCCCTCTGCCAGATTGGCTTCGAGTTCCGCGCCATTGGCCGCAAGAACCCCAACGTCCAGGAAATCAAGGTGGTCCTCAACGACGTAGATATCAAAAACATAGACAAGAAGGGCTCCTTCATCCAGATTCCCGCAAGCGGTGCAAAGTGGGCATCCAACCACACCAACCTGACGGAATATGACTACGCTCCTGCAACCGCAATAGAGCTGCCCCTCATTGAGAACACCGCCGCAAACGTAGCTGCAACCAATAACTACACCTCCCTTAACAAGACCCGCATCCTCCTTCCCCAGGAACTTGGAGAGGATGACGACCCCACGGACCTTACCGTAGACCCCATCGCAACGACAAAGGACCAGAAGCTGGTTGTCAACTACAAAATCATGATCAAGTACACCAGTGCTCCTACCGTGTGGGCAACGGAGGAAGTCACTTCCGAGGTACGTCTCAATAACGGCACCATCACCGCCTGGAGAGACAACCAGAACATCACCTACAGGATTTCCATCAATCCTTACAGCACCGTACCCGTCACCTTCGATCCCGCAGTCGCAGACTGGACGGACGTCTACTCCACCGACATCGACCTCAACCAGTTCGACGACTAAGCATCCGACATACACAAATACTAAACCATAATGCTTGTTTTGGCCCCGGGCGGCTGATTACCGCCCCTGGCCGCAAAGAATTAATAAAGAATATATTAAAGAAAAACATATCATGAAAAAGCTTATCTTATTTGCCGCTGCAGCTCTGGTTATGGGCGCATGCTCCAAGGTTGACGCCCCCGAGCTCCAGAAGGAAATCACCTTCGAGGTAGCCAAGGCCGTACAGACCAAAGCCGCAGGTTCAGTTTACAACAACGGCGCATTCGGTACTTATTCCTGGTTCACCACCACAGGCTATGCACCCACCAAATTCATGGTCAACGAAGAAGTAGACTTGGTGAGCGGCGCATGGAAAACCACGAACAACACCTTCTACTGGCCCAAGACCGGCTCCGTGGAGTTCATTTCCTACTCTCCCTTCAACGGTACCAACGCCACCGCAGACAGCAATCCGGAGATTACGCCCACCTCAATCAAATACACCGGTGTCAACACAGCCGCTGCAAACATTGACTACATGTATGCAGACAAGGCAATCGCCTCCAAGAACATCAATGCCGTTACGGACGGTGTCGAGTCCGGCTACTCCGGTGTTCCCACCATCTTCCGTCACGCCCTGGCAAAGCTCAGCTTCAACATAAAGGCAAACTTTGTTTCCTGGACGGATTCAAAGACAAATACAACCACAACCTGGGACGTATATGTGACCAGCGCCAAGATTTCCGGTTTTAAGACAACCGGTGACTGCACCCTTACACTCAACACCGACGCAGAAGGCGTGACCATGCCCTGGAACAAGCCTTCTACCACTGTTGGCTCCAACAAATACAACGTCTGGACAAACCTCAGCGGTGCCACTGCTGAACAGGAACTTATCGATGCCACAACTTATCCCAACGGCGTTCTTCTTACCACCGACGTACAAGACCTCAACGCAGCATCCGGCTTCGTAATGCCCCAGATCCTCGAGGACGGAACCCAGAAGATTGAACTTACAATTCACATCACCACTCACCTTGCAAACGGACTTGACATCGAGGAAGACTTCAACCCGGTCATCGACATCAAGGCAATCTCCACCCTCAAGGCATGGGAGATGAACCAGAACATTGTCTACACCATCAACATCAAGCCCACCGCGAAGGCCGATGTCAACGGTCACGACGACGATCCCGAGGATGTAACCATTACCTTCGATCCCGCAGTTTCCGACTGGACCAACGTTTCTACAACTGCAACCATCCAGATTTAAGCTTTTTCAACCCGGTTGCGGGTGATACCGCCTCCGGGTGCCAAGAAAAAAATAAAACATGATAGAGATGAAAAAGTTGACGCTGATTACAATTGCCGCAGTTGCCGCAATTACATCGTGCACCAGGCAAATTGAATCCCCGGACGTTAATTCGGAGGTCATGTTCCAGGTCACACGCTACAATGCCGTGACCAAGGCAGACACTGAGGACTACAAGGACAATCATGCCTCAGTTCCTTTCGGCGCTTTTGCCTGGTACAAAGGTGTTTCCGCAAGCGATAATACCGTTTTCATGACCAACCAGCCCGTTGCCTACAACAGCGGGAAGGACGCCTGGGCGCCCCAGGGCTCCACATATTACTGGCCCAAGTCCGGTTCAATAGATTTCATCTGCTACTCTCCTTACACCGCAGACGGCAAAGATGCTCCGCTTCCCACCATCACGGAAACCGGCATCTCCTATCCTGCATGGAATGTGGGCGAGCACCCGGACGTGGACATCATGTATGCAGACAAAGTGACCGGTGTAACCAACAACTCCAATACCTATTATTATAATGGTGTTCCGGTCCTGTTCCACCACGCACTTGCCAAGGTGAGTTTCAACATCCAGCAGTCCTACATGAGCGTAACAGCCGATACCGGCGACACCACCAGCTGGGAAATCACCGTCAACGACATCATCCTCACCGGCATTCTCACCAGCGGTTCACTGAACCTTACACTGAACCCGGACGGAACATGGAACAAACCCGCCATATGGGACAGCACCGGCGGAACCACTGAAGACCTGGATCTCCTTGACGGCACCATCACCCTTGACGGCACCAATCAGGACCTCCTCACGGACTTCATGATTCTCCCCCAGAACCTCAACGAAGGCCAGAAGGTTGTGATTACCGTCACCATCAAGACCTACCGTGACACCGGAAACGGCCCTGAGCTTGTCCTCACGGAAACCAATGTTCCCATCGAGGCCCTCCTGTCCGGCGGCTCCCTTGCCAGCATAGGCGTAAACCAGAATGTTACCTATACATTCAACATCACGCCCAGCCTTGGCACAGGCACCGGTACCGATGCCGACGGCGACGGAATCGAAGACATGCAGCCCACCGTGGTGTACTTCGACCCCGCTGTGTCTGATTGGGAAAACATAACTGTCAATGCCGGTATTAACATTTAATTATGTATTTTTGTAAGATGAAACGCATCATTATCCTCATAGCCGCAGTTGCATTTGCAGCAGTCTCCTGCTCCAAGAACGAGTCCGCAGGTACTGCCGGAAGCCAGGCCATTGCCTTCCAGGCTCAGGCAGGCGTGAGCACCAAGGCTCCCGCCATCACCGGCACTACATTCCCTGTTACGGAGACCTTCTCCGTATACGCCTGGACCGCCGCCACCCTCACGGAGTACTTCATGAACAACGTCACCGTAGCCTTTGACAACGGCGGCACCGCAGACGACACCTCGGACGACACCTGGAAGCCTCAGGGAGAGACCTTCTACTGGCCCAAGGATGCAACCGTAGACTTCATCGCCTACTACCCCACCGGCATTGAAGGCATTACCGTAAAGGAAAACGAGATAAAGTTTGAAGGCGTCGATGTCAAGACCCTCCAGAAAGACATCATGTATTCGGATAAAGCCGTGGGCTTCTCCAACAACGTAGACCTGGTATCCGATGCAGTGAGCGCATACAACGGCGTTCCCATCATCTTCAGGCACGCAATCTCCAAGGTCAAGATTCTTGCAGAGCTTACCTATAATTATAAAAAGGAAGAGGATGGCACAGAGACCGAATGGACTGTCAAAGTGAACAGCGCCTCCCTCTCCGGCCTCTACACCAAGGGCAACTGCACCATGACCCTTGCCGATGCCTCCAACCCCGGAATCATTGGCTGGAACAAGCCCGACGGCGGCGTCTGGGAAGTTACCGGCGCTACCAGCTCCGTTACCGGACTCAGCAACACAACCGTTGTTCCCGGAAAGGAGTATACCGCAATTGAAGAGCTCTTTGTAATGCCGCAAGCCCTCAGCGCAGGCGTACAGAAGATTACCCTCAACCTCACCATTACCACCAAACGTAACGGCGTGGATTTCCTGAGCGAGACCTTCGAAAAGAGCGCAGACATCTACATCGCATCCCTGGATGCATGGGAGATCAACCACAGCTATACTTACAAGATCATGCTCAGCCCCACTTCCAGCAATGGTAACGGCGGCAACCCCTACGCCGATCCCAACGACCCTTCATCGTCCGTGGATCCCAGCAATCCGGACCTTTCCGACGCCATCATCACCTTCGACCCCGCTGTTGACGGCTGGGAGGGCATAGATGTTGTAGCCACAATTAATTTATAATATATTGCTCCGGCGGGGGTGATACCCTTCCGGAGTGCCAAATATGAAAAATACAGCTTCATACCTTATTATAATGGCTGGCGTTGTCCTGAGCCTTGCCTCATGCCGTGACAAGCACGAGGAATGGATTGGCGACAGCATCAGTTTTGAGACCAGCATCGGAACAAAGGCCTTCCTCAACTCTACGGCAGACCTGAATACCACCGGGTCTAAAATACAGGTGTATGATATCCTGAACAACTTCACCGGGACTATAAACGGTAACGAATATAACAACCAGACTGCCTTATATTTTTCAGAGGAGCTAGCTTATAATGGTGCAGAATGGGAGTTCCAGGACCTTACCTACCGCTGGACCCGCACCGGGATTCACAACTTCTTCGGGTGGCTGGTTTACGATGCCAAGTCCTCGATGTATTCATCCGACAAAGTGAATCCCTCGTTTTCAAATTACGTCCTTACCATTCCGTCAAAGACCATCACAGCTTCCTCTGACCAGTTTGATTTCCTGTATTCCAGAAATGAAGTTGTGAGGGATGCCGCTGCAAAGAACTATGCCACCGTACCACTGAACATGGCGCATCTCTTCTCTGCAGTTGCCATCACCGTCGAGAATAAGTCCAACGACCCAGTCAGGCTCAATTCCATCTCATTGCCCAATCTCCCGGTCATGAACGGCAGCGCTACCATAGACTTCACACCTGACGGCCGTACAGCCCCTGTGGTAACATACACCGCACCCACAACGGGAGCAACCAAATTCTTCACCAACCCTATTCCCGCCGGCGGAAAGGCGCTCGACTCAAAAAACGGCACCAACAAGAAGGTCAACGCGTTCACCGGTGAATATGTTGCAAGCAGTGAGCCAAATGACTTCAGGATTCTCTGGCCTCTTGGTAGCACTATCCTTTCCCCCACCACGGATAATACACACGCCGGCTCCGGAGACAAATGGAACGACTCCGTCAACGACCCGGCCGACTCCCTCATAAGGCTTTCATACCAGTTCACCGTCACCCCCGAAGGCGGCGGAGACCCCATTACAATAGTGCGTGACGATATAGGCGTAAAGTTCCCCAACACCGTGGATTTCGCCCCAGGCAAGAAGACCGCCATAAACATAACCTTGAACGACAAGGTTGTGGACCTGACCTTCATTGTGCAGGAGTGGGACGTTCACGAGATGCCAATCGATTTCTCCACTCAGTCGGCCACCGTAACCTCACCTTGGAGTTTCATCCCGGGAACTTATGACTCAAATGTTGGCAAGAATTATTACATAGACGGAGCAAAACCCATACAGGGTACGTTCTCCATAACCAACCCCGTAGGTGCCAACATCTACGTCCAGCCAATTGGAGACGCCAGCTATTTTGACGTGAGTATTGATCACGACACTGTAGATCCTACTGTAGATCTTGGGCAGATTACCGTGACCGTGACTCCCAAGACATCGATGAACCCCACTACGGCCAAGCACCTGCAACTCAGTTTCACCCTTGTGAATGGCCTGCAGGAGATTAATATCGACAGCGAAGTTCGCTTCATATCGGAAGGGTATAATATCATATGGTCTAATTAAAGCGATATGCACATGAAAAGAATCATACCGTTTGCGGCCTTAATGCTCATGATTGCAGTGCCGTCCTGCCAGGACGAGTTCTTCCCCGGTGAAGACATCCGTCAGGACAAGTATGCACTCAGGTTTGTGTGCGATGATATAAAGACCAAGTCAGAAATCAGCGAGGGCCTCCCTCAGGAGCGTATCCTCAACTCCATAGACGTATATTTCTATCGTGACGGAGCAACGTCCTCTGATGCCGTATTTCATAAGCGACTTAACCTTAATGAGGTCTATACCAGATACAATACAAACATCGACTTCCTTGCATCTGAAGTATCCAGCCTTTTCCTGTCATCCGCAGACTGCGAAGTGTTCGCAATTGCCAATGTAGAAGAAAACCTGCTTCCTGGAAACACATCCGTGTCCCTGGCAGGTTCTTCCATGCCGGAGCTTAAGGCTATCGCTGTGTCCAGCACCTTCGGGGCGGCCGAAGACGCAAATCACATCCCGGAGTCTTTTGTAATGACCGGGTATAACAAAATTAAACTCATAAGCCGCTCCAAGACCACCGTCGCCTCCGGCACCGTTCCGCTATACAGGCTTGCAGCCAAACTGGAACTGCTCATCCACGTCAAAGACTCCATCCACCTTGCCACCACATACAAGGAAGATGATAAAGAGTATCCCGCCAGGGAAGTATGGTATCCTATGATAGAAAGACAGGGTTCCACAGCCCAGGTGGAGGCCTACTTTGAGAATGGCTACAATGAAGCCAGGCTTGGTGTCCAGTCCGACCCCGCCACCTTCATGGTCAACAGCAACACGGCCGAACAAGGCAAGTTCTTCACATATTCCAGGAACAAGATGCCTTACGACGCCCAGACCACCGTTACCATTACGGAGCCCAAGCGCTGGACTTATTCAGACTACCAGAACCACCTCTGCGGCCTGGATCAGGTGGGCCTGAACATAGAGGGACAAACCGTGAATACCGAATACATGTACTCGGATCCGGCATACACCTATCCCGAAACCTGGACCCGCGGTGTGAAGAAGGAGCCCTACTACAAGCTCTGTCTCCCATGGCGAAGGGAGGGCATCCTGCTGGTTTATAAGAACGGTTTGCAGAATGCTCCGGAAGTCTTACAGAATTATAATACCGCTCAAAAGCAGTACTATTACAAGATTGTATTCCCGGTTGACGCCCTGGAATCCAATAATTTCTACCGCTTCAAGATGAACGTGGCCATCCTTGGCAGTGAAACCGACGATGCAAAAGTGGTAATGACGCCCACCTATTCTGTTGCCGGCTGGCAGAACAAGGCAGAAATCCTCGAAGAGGCAGAGGTTGGAAATTCCCGCTTCCTGAGCGTCGCTCAAAGCGCGTACACTCTTTATAACGAGGGTAACCTTTCTATTCCTATCGTTTCTTCTGATGACTGCGTTATTGTAGATGCTTATTGGTATAAACCCTATTATGGAACGAAAACCGCCGGGCAGAATGACGGTGCGGGTAATAGAATTTCCGATGGTAACGATACCGATTATAACGGTTTTTCAAAAATAACCGGGGGAAAAACAAACGGAAAAATATACGATTCTAACGGAAATAAACAATCTGGCAACGATAATTGGACATTTAACATCGTAGACAATAAGAGTATTGTATTCCAGCATGCTCTGAACAATGTCCAAGGTCAAACTATGGATGTTACCCCATATTATATTACGTTCACCATTGAGCATTTTGACTTTCAATTCCCGAAAACGATTACCATTATCCAGTATCCCGCAATTTATATCAGCCAGATTGAAGGTGGAAACGTCTTTATTGACGGTTATTTCGGCAACGTAGGTGGGGGTTATAGTAATAATTACGCAAACCACAATTACGGCAACAGTTATATAATGACGCCCTATAGGACTGTTACAAGAGAAACACCTTCTTCTGGGACCACTCTTACTCGAGTAAGCGTTTCAGCATTTAATAGTTCAAGTAATTCATTTACTTCCCATTTGGGCACTGTTGGATATGTCATAAGCGATCCCAGGGTTAGTTCAGGCTGGAGTTCCACTGATCTTATTAATTATGGCTTTCTCGATGGTGAACCCGTAAATGGACGGAATAATGTCACTGCTACATCATGGGGGGATAAAGCAGCAAAGATTCTTGTAGGAACTGCTGAGCCTCAAATTATTTCTCCGTCCTTTTTTATCGGTTCATATTGGGCATCCATGTACATTGACGACCCCTTGACATTTGATAACGCGAAGAAGCGTTGCGCTACTTACCAGGAGGCGGGATATCCTGCAGGGCGTTGGCGTCTCCCGACAGAAGCCGAGGTGAATTATGTCCAGCAGCTTCAGACTAATGGGCACATCGCTTCATTGTTTAATACCAGCTATCATTATTGGACATCCAGCGGATATGGATATAGAGCAAGTGACTCGAATTATACGGATTCTCGTACTGATCCTGGCGTGCGGTGTGTTTATGATGTATGGTATTGGGGTGAAACACCTGAATCTGCCAAAGTCTATCATCCCAACCCCACAGAATAGTCTGGTAAAAGGCTAAAACAGTCAAACCCAATTATAAAACAGGTTTATAATGAAGAAGAGATTAATAAGCATCCTGACACTTCTTGCCACACTCTGTGCGGCCGTGCCCTCATGCACCAGAGTGCCTGAACTTGAGCCCATAGTCTCTTCTGAGACGGACGACGATGCTCCTGCCGGCAAGGTTAAAGTCCGTTTCTCCGTAGGTATTACGGAGTTGGAGGCATCGCTTACCACTAAGGCCGACACACGCGGCGAGACCCCCAATCTCCAGTCTATGCATGTTGCCGTTTTCGGCGGCTCCGGTTATCTGAAACAGTATGAGAAGGCAACCTTGGTTACTACTCCTACCGACAATGACCAAATAAGGACATACGAAGTTGAACTCTGGCTCACCAACAGCAGCATCAAGGTCCACTTCATTGGAAACGGGCCTTCAAACCTCCGTTTCGACTACGAGACCAATTGCATTCCAGAGCTTTACAGTTCCTTGGAAAATGAGCATTCCGACGCCTACTGGCAGCGTATCACAATTCCAAGAGGCATCAGGGCAAAGACTGCAACATCATCCGGTACCGGGCCCAATGGAACACCGGTTGCGATTGGCGATTATATAGATCAATATGGTAACAAGATTACCGGCTCCACAGGTTATGTCGTTGCAGATGAAACCGTTGAAGCCATGAGCAACATCAAGCTCATACGTAACTTCGCACAGATTTCCGTAGAGGCTGCAGACGCTTCCACCTCAAACTTTGATTTAATATCATATACCATTGTAAACGAGCCGCTTCAAGGAACCATTGCTCCTTACACAGATACCTGGCTGGACTATTTGTCCTACGTAGATGATGGCGGAACCAATGCCTACGAAGATTTGCTGGCAGCCTATAAGGGTTCTGAATACGTGAACACAACGTATGACGCCTCATACCCTGCTGCGTCTGCTTTTACTTCTACCCCACTTGGCACCGGAGTAATACCGGAAGGCAGTGTTGGCTATATCTATGAACGTCCCGCCCCAAGGGAGAACCCCACTTACCTGATTGTCTATGGACAGTATAAAAAAGAAGGAGACCCGAATTACAACAACTACTGCTACTACAAGATAGACCTTATGGAAAAGGGCGTATATCTTACCCTGTTCCGTAATTTCAAGTATAAGATTACCATCAAACACGTTGCCAAGTTTGGTAAGACAACACCCAAGTCTGCAGCAGAAGGAGCCGGAAGTGGCGATGTGTCGGCCGACGCCGAGGCCGCCAGCCTCACGGATATTTCCGATGGAGAATGTCAGCTCTATGTAACGGAGATGCAGCCTATACTGGTGGAAGAGTATAAGGACTTCAGCTATGCTGCCCTTATGTACAAGTTTGTATATAAGGTAAACGGCAACGAGGGGGATGCCGGAGATGCGGCAGTAGACAATAACTATACTGCCCAGGATCAGCAAAACACCATAACCGTAGAAGGTGTTTCCCATGACAATACCGGCAAATATGGCGGTGCCGGGAAGCAGCTCACCATGAACTTTTTCAGGGTAACCGACTCCGGTCATATCATACCTTTTGACGCTGAAGAAGAAGGCGAAGGCGACATTATAAGCTCTTTCAAGCTTGACCCTCTCCCTCAGCCTGCCGCTACCAATTATTACCGGACAATCTTCTTTACCACAAAGGCGCCATCCGGTTCCACCAAAACAGAAAAGTTCAGAATCAAGGCCACTTATGTTACCGGGCAAGGAACAGAATCTGAAAAGACTCATACCCTGTACAGAGATGTTCTCTTCACGCTTTTGAAGACGCAACAGCTTTCCGTAAAGTGCATACCGGAAGAGATTGAAGAAGGGGCTTCCAAGGATATGACTGTGCGCATAACCATACCTTCCGGTCTTCCCAAGGCCATGTTCCCCCTGCAATTCCCCATAGAGATTGCAAACAACAGCCTTGGTCCGGACTATGACCACACAGACCAGACTCTGCCCGTTACCTATGGCCAGACATATCAGTATACCGAAGATGAAGGCAACAAGGTTCGTGGCGATAATAATGGATACTACTTTATTCGTTCATTGGATTACGATGAGTACAGCGGGCTTGCATCATCCGACGGTTTAGTGAGTTTTGACAGCTATTTCGAGACCACCAAAGCCATAAGTGAGAGTGATATTTATGTGGGCTGCCTGCCACCCACCGGTAAAACCGTATCCTATTTCGAACCCAACAAAACAAGTTTCGGCAACTACATCAAGCGCCAGTTTACCTGGGATACCAACTACAACGATGAGCACTTCTGGGAAGCCAATACCGACAAGACGCTCACGTTCCACTTGGATAATGACGATATCCCTCAGGACGTTTACGTACGCCTGTCATCCAACCTCACTCCTGCCCAAGGCAGCTCCAACCTGGCAAATACGGCAACGGAAAACCTTTATAAGATTAGCAACGTGGTGAATGGCAACGAAGTTACCATCAAGGTCCATGTGACCGATGCTGCCGGACTTCCTGCAAACGTGGAACTCTCCGCTAGACATTACGACACCAACACCCAGTGCACCGGCACTACGGGAAGGTGGAAAGAAGTCACCGTCGTGAACACCACCACCAATACGCAGACCAGGACTCAGAACAGGAGTTTCGCCCGTGCAGATTTTGCCAGCAACTGGACAGTCACAAAGACCGACATCACTCTGGCCCTGAGTAACTGTGTAAGGACTAACAATTATATATCACTTGGATCTGACAATGCAACCGATTATACTGCAGGAACTATAACGGTGACAGGCCTTCCCACTATGGCCTCTACCACTACTGAGGGCAATGTCACCACAGAAGTAACCAATCCTTGGATAAGTAAGATGGTGTTTACTTATACCGAAAACAATTATTCCGGTGGAGATAATCCTTCTGTTAGCGGCGGTTCAGTTAGCAATAGCAGTTATTCCAAAAACAACACGACTGGAACATGGACAGGCTCTGCAGTTGATGGGCTGACCTTTACTATGCCTTATGCAACATCTGAACGAAGAGGCGGTATTTTTGGGATTGGGGCCAGAACATACTACTATGGTAAAAGGATTACTAAAATAGATGTGACCTATTCGTGGAACGTCATAACCACTACAAGCACCACCACCACTGAGCCCCAGTGGGTAACCTCAGATGACTAACGCTTACAACATCACAAAAAGGTTCGGCCACAATGCCGAACCTTTTTCTTTTAGCAATTAGAGATTCCCGGGACAAGCCCGGGAATGACGAAAGAGGGGCCGGGAATGACATTAATTGCTATTTTGAAAAACAGTATATATCTTTGCAAAAAGTATATATATGGAGACGGGATCCGCCATATCACACAGAAAACTGATTGACATCAGTTCGGAATCATTCAAGGTCTTGTCCAATGACGCATACAGGCAGAGTGTCTCGCTGAAAAAGTATATTGAGAACATGCTGGAGTCACGGGCAAGGGAAATAGAGGCCAGGAATCTCAATGTGAGTCCGTCTATTATGCGTCTCATTGGATCGGCCCTGCCGGCAAATGGGAGAATAGAGGATATTGACGATGACCGGTTGCAATACTTACTCTCAAAATGAAAGTCTTCCTGGAAGTTCTTCCCATGGATAACAACATCAAAGGACTCAACGCCCAAACCCCGGCAGAATTCCTATCCTCCTTTAAGGTCTAAATATGCCCCCCGCCCTGCTCGGCCAGCTCCTTGTCTACTTTGTTCTTCTCGGCCATAAGCAGGTCAAGGAGCCAGTCTTTTTGCTCGTCAACAAGGCCAAGGTCCCGGCAGGCGGACTCGTAGCGGGCAAGGACGGCTTCCTGATAGCGGTGGTAGAGCATTGATTTACGGATTTCGTCCTCTATGGTGTCGTGCTCAATCTCGTAGGAGTCCTTGTAGTACTCCTTGTACACTTTCTCCGAAGTGTAGCGGATGCAGAACCAGAAAAGGCCCGAGGCAAGGACCACTATGCCAAATATCCCCAGCACCAGAGGCACTTTCTGGATGAGGCCAAGCATGGCAAAGGTGGCACCTACAAGGAATATGGCAAGGGCGACGAGCTCGCTTGAGTGATTCTTAAAGATTAAGGATATCTTCATAGCCTGTGAGGGGATTTGTTGTGCGGTTCTGCAGGATCTTTATCTTGTACTGGTTTTCGCTTTCCTTGGCATCCATGGCCTTCTGGAAGGCACGGCGGGCGGCAATGGCCTGGTTGTTTTTCCTGCGCATTTCTTCCAGGTTCTGGCGCAGCTGCCACTGGTTGAACAGTATGGCGAAGAAAGCGATGGCAAACATTACCAGGAAACCAATCATTATGGTCATCTGGTTCTGGGCCTTGAGACGCTGGGCGTCCTCGCGCAGCTGGGCGTTGTTCATCTCGGCGTCAAGGATGGCGAGGTCCTCGTTCTGGACCTTAATATATATGGAATCTTTCTGCTGCATGAGGCCGGAGAGCTGGCCGTAGGCGCTGTCAAACTCTCCCAGCTGGGCGTAGATACCGTGCTTCTGCTCGAAGCGGTCGCGGGCGGTGCCAAGGGAATCGGCCTTTGAAAGGGCTTCTTCCAGGAGGCCTTTGGAGCGGAGGTAGCAGATGTCCATGTCGAAACGGGTGTCGGCATCTGTCTGGAGGCGGTAGAGGTGGTTGTCCAGAAGGGCATCGTAGCAGTGCCAGAAGGCATCGTTATTACCCTTGGCGTAGTTGAGATAGGCTCTTGTCATCTGTGCCTTGAGTTCCACCGAAGGGAAGTAAGCCTGGTACTCTTCCGCCCGGGAGCACCAGTTGTCGGCCGCGACAAAGTCCTTCATCTTCACGCACTCCTGCGCAATGAGGATGTAAAGGTTGGGAAGGTCCTGCTCTGAACGCGCTTCCCTGCAGTAGCGGGCGGCCTTTTCAAAGTTCCTCACAGCCAGATGGGAATTGTCCCTGTAGCTCTGTATAAGGCCGATGATCCGGTAACTGTACATCTTCCCCAGGGGCTTTTTCTCCGCCGATGCAATTCTCTCCATTGCCCTTGCCTCCAGCACCGCGTCCGAAGCCCTGCCTATGTGGACAAGGTACTGGCAGTACTCGTGAAGGGTTGGGAAATAGAAGGTGCGGAGGTCCTTGCGGTCTCCGATGAGTTCCTTTATCTCCACTATGCAGGAGTCCATGCGGGCATACTCCCCTTGCGCAAAGCGGACGGGGAATTCCAGGGAAAGCGCCAGGCACTTGTAGCGGAAATTGCCCTGGCGGAGGCCTTCGGAGTACAGGGAATCGGCCAGGACAAGGTTGCCGGGACTGTACTCCTGCATACGGCCCCAGGCGTAGCGCTCGAAGGTGTCTTTGTCTACGTTGAGCCTATTCACTATCTGCGCCCCGGAGGTGAGGCACAGGAACAAGGCGGCTAGTGCAATGAGTTTTCTCACTATTTCTTAGCCTCTGCCAACTTGAGCTGATTGACAACACAGGAGAGGAGTTTCTCCATTATGATGGGCTTCATGATGAAGTCGTTGGCGCCGGCGTTGAAGCCTTTAACCACGTCCTCATTGGAATTGAGGGCGCTCAGGATTACAATCTGGATATCTGCCGTGGCGGGGTCTTCGCGGAGACGGCGGAGAACTTCAAAGCCATCGATTCCGGGCATCATGAGGTCCAGGAGGATGAGGTCCGGCTTCTCCTGGGCAACTGCATCCAGGGCCTGCTGGCCACCGGAAGCAGTGCGCATCTTGAAGTTGAACTTGGACAGCATCTTCTGAACCAGCAGGAGGTTCAGGGGAATGTCATCTACCGCTAATACGTTGAAAGCGGAGAAATCGAAATTCTGGGCGTAAAGGGGGGTCATATCTTATTCTTTATGTTTCCTTCTTTCCAATAAAAGAGCCGCCGCACCTGCCAGAAGGATAAGCAGCAGGACTCCAGAGTAAATCATTGCTCTCCTGGCCTTCCTGTTGGCTTTCTCCAGCTCTGTCTCAAGGCGGCTGGTCTCATAATGCGCCGTGAGCTGCTCCAGCCTCTGGTTGTTGATACGGGAGATGTCCCCATACAGGCGGCTGCTGAGGAGAGACAGTATCCGGGCCGATGTTTCCCACTGCCCGCGGGTGGATGCAAATCCGGCTAAAAACCCCATCTGCTGCCTATAGTACAGAGACCGGATGTCTTTCTCTATGGAAGCAGAGTTGCCGGCCAGGATATTGTCTATGCAGTTGAAAACAACTTTCCCGGAGCGGATGGTATTATGGAAAACCGGCTTGGAAAGGCAGAAATCCCTTTTGTTGCGGTATTCCTGAAGATTGTTGTCCCATGCGTCAAGCTGCGCGCCGTAGTATGCCACGCGGACCGAATCCATAAGGGAGACGCGGCAGCCGGCGGCCTTGCCATAATACATCCTGGCCGAGTCCGACGCTACCGGATAAGTATCGGCAAGGTCACAGTACTGCATAACCATGCTCTGGCGTCTGATTGTGGCATCCTGGCTGGTCTCGAAAATCTTCACCACCTGAAGGAGGCACTTCTGGGTATTGACAATATCGCTCATGCGGAGGTATAGCTTGCCAAGGTTCATGAGGCTCTTCCACAGGGCGTACTCGTCACCCGTTTCCTTTGCCTCCTCCATCATGGAGGTGAGCATCTCCGCAGCGTGCGTGTCCTGCTGGGTATTGAAGTAGTAGGTCTGGCACAGCTCCGAAGCATAGTAGTAATACTGCATGTAGCCGGTGGCCTTGGAAATGCGCTGGGCAGTTTCACGGGCATCTTCCACCTTTGAATTCCACATGCCGGAATCCCAGGAGCTGATATCTTTGTTCCTCTTATACTGCGCCTCATGGGACATGCGCTTGAGGATTTCCACATAATAGAGCGTCTGGGCCTTGGAGTCTTTCTTGCGAAGGGACGATTCCAGAAGGGCCTGGACAGCGGTTTCAAACTCATCGGAATCAAAATTGTCCATATTCTGCTCCGAAATGCGGAAGTATGAGTAGCACTCGTCGTCTATCTGATACGGGTTTTTCTGGGCCGGTGCCGGGAGCGCCAATGCCAGAAGGAATAGTATTAGGATTAGCTTTTTCATTGCTGTGGGGCCGGGTTACAAGGTATGGCAAAAACAAAACGGGCGCCGCCGGCGGTATAAGTTGTGTCAAGGTAAACCTTGGCGCCCATGCGTCCGGCTATGTCCCGGCAGATGCTGAGGCCAAGGCCGGTGCCCTGGACAAAGTCGTTAAGCTTGGCAAAGCGCTCGAATATCTTTTCTGCCTGCTCCGGAGGCACGCCGGTTCCAGTGTCCGTTACGGAATATGTCACAAAACCGGGGTTCTCAGTGAGGGAACTGGCCAGCCTGATTTCTCCGGATGCGGTGTGCTTGCAGGCGTTTGTGAGCAGGTTTATCAGTATCTGCTGAACGCGGCGGGGATCTGTGCTGAAGTTGAAGGGTTCTTCCTGACAGGGCTGGTAGTACATGCGTACGCCCGGCTGCAGGCGGTGCTCTGCGCTGGATATGGCGGCCTGGGCCATGTAGTGCATTTCCCCATCCTCGTAAGTGATGCGATAGTTGCCGCTGTCCATTGCCGATGCGTTGAGGATATCGTCCAGAAGCATTGTGAGCATCTTGGTATTGTTGACGATATGGCCTGCGAACTCCTCCTTCTCCTCCTCCGGGAAACTGCCGTCCGGGAGGCTCAAAAGCTGGGAAAAGCCCACTATGGCGTTGAGCGGGGTGCGGACCTCGTGACTCATGTTCTGGACAAAGCGGGTCTTTGCGGCATCGGCCATGCGGACCTTCTCGTTGGTCTTACGCAGATTCAGGGCGTAGAATACCATGAACACCGTTATCACAAGGAGGATAGCTATGATGAGGAGCATCACCATGCGCATAGCACGCTGTGCGCGATGGGTTTCCTCGCTTATCTTGGCGCTTAATACGTCGTTACCCATTTTGGCCTCGATTTCCGCCAGTTTGGACTGATTGGCCGCCGCCAGAACCCTTTCCTCATAGGCCACCAGGTTCTTCTCAATCTTGAAAGCCAGTTCCTTACGGCCGTACTCCTCTGCTATATTGGCAATGTACTTCACCTCCCTGAGGTGCTTGGACATGGTGACAAAGTCAAACTCGTCTATCTGATTTCCGTAAACCAGCCTGTCTATGTATCCGAACATGGTGGGCGCCGTGGTGCTCACCATGTGAAGATGAGAATCCGACAGACAGTAATCCCTGGCATACTCATAGGCCTTCACATCCTGCTGGAATGCGGCCAGCTTTGCATGGTGGTACTCATAACGCAGGGTGTCCATGTGCTGTTTACGGGCGGCTTCGGCCTTGGCCAGGAAGTAAGGGACGGAGTCGTTGCCTATGGGAAAGGTGTCCGACATGTCGCAGTACAGACGCGTCGCGGACTCTTTCCTGATAGTGGGGTCGTCCGTTGTCTCGTATACACGGATGGCTTCCTTTATGTATTTCTTTGCCGATATGTAGTCGTTCTGGGCGATATACAGGGAGATGAGGTAACGGTTTCCCATCCAGATGCCGTATGGCTCCTTGCGTGCCACCGCCTGCTCACGCATGTCCTGCACCAGTTCCATGGTGTGGACAAGCTTTCCGTGAATATAATAATAACTCTGGACAATGTCGTAAGCCTGGTAGAAGAACTTGGTTTCTCCAAGATCTGAGGCGACCCTCTTGAGGTCTTCCATGTACTTGAGGATATTCTCATCCTCTGCCTGGGTGGTATTTTTCTTGTCCTTGAGAAGAGCTGTTGCGTTCTTGAGACGCTCTACATAGTACAGGGTCTGGGCCTTTGTATCCCCTTTTTCAATTGCCTTGCTAAGCAGCGCTGAATTGGCACTGTCAAAGCCAATCTTACCTTCCAGATGCATTGCCTCCTCCAGGAGTTTATGAAACTCCTGGTCAATTCCGTACGGATTATCCTGCGCGGCCAGGGAGAAAAGCGCCGCAGCAAGAAGAACAAATGAGGTCAGCCATTTTTTCATATCCCTCAAAGATAATGATTTTTCTTTTAAGTGACAATAACCACGTAATCCTGGAGTTTTGTTCCTCCGTGTCACTTACCGGGACTTCGTCGGCTTACAGTCCAAAAAGTTTATGCAAACTACAGCGAACGGCTGCCGGGAGGGCAGCCGTTGCATTCGTTATGACGCCAAAGGGTGCGTTAAGGTGCTACCGATGGCGTTATACTCCTGTCCGGGAAGTCCTTGATGCGGAGGAAGACGCCCAGATTGATGGCATCACCCAACGCGTAGCGGTTGCGGATGTCCTTGAGGTAGAACTCCACCAGACCGTCGGCAGGGTAGGAGTCGATAGTGTACTCGTAGAAGAAACCCCAGGAAGACGCGTTGTAGTTCCAGTCCGTCTTTACGGAAGAACTGGGAACCGTGGCGGTGGAGCCAGTGATAATGCCGAACTTGCTCGAGCGTGTTGAGTAACCGCCTGCTCCGTCATTGTAAGGTTCCAGGGTGTTGGTCGCAAAATGGATGGAGAGAGGGAACAGGTCTGCCTGCAAAGACTGGGAGAGTTTGAAGGAGAGCTTGTAAACAGGCCGGATGGGATCGTCCCCCCCAGGTCCCAGGTAAGGGCTTCCTCCCTCCGTCACCTGTATAAGGACAGGTTCTGCACGATACTTGAATTCGTCCACGGCATACACGTGGATGGTACGGTAAAGGCCACTCTTCTTGTGGCGGATTATCAGATGGTCATCGAAGGTGTAGGTGTGGCCTACACTACTGATTTTAAGGTTGAACTCCCACTGACCGGTACCAGAATTAAAGGTGGGCAAGTCGTCCGATACTCCGGGGTTGTTGATATCCCAGGCATCGTTGATATCCCAGCCGCTGTTGATGTTTTCTTCCCAATATAGAGTAAATGCATCGGCGTTTGAGCTATTCTCTCCCTGGATGGGATTACCGGAGCCATCCTTACCCATAAAGGTGAACTTGATAGGGATGACGGTATTGGCAACCTTTACCATTACGTTGGTGGCAGTTGGTTCCACGATGCTCAGGGTATAAGAACCATCAGAGACAGTAGGTACGGAAGGGTCCACGTCTGCCGGGTTATTGGCGAAGTCATCGGATGCCGGGAGAGAGGCCATTGCAAGAGAAGGATATCCTTCATGCTGGAGACTCTTTATATTAAGGATATAGGTGTTGTTTCGGGTAATCTGAATCTGGTTACCGTCACCGTCACGAAGCAGAATGAGGACGTACTTGACTCTGGAATTGACAGAGGTAAGTTTCAGGATCAGGCGCACACGGCCCGCCTCATCGTGGGTCTTGGTGTTGTGGTCGTCGAAGAGGTACAGGAAAGAGTTCTCCGGATGTGCAGGGTCTATGGTCTCGAAACTTCCCTCGGTGGCCTGGAAACGGCCGCTTTGGGTGTATTCATTCATGGATACCGTAGAGGCGGTTCCCCCGGCATTACAATAATTTGCCCAGGGATTGGATTCAGTAATTTCGTACGGAGCGATGTATCCCCTGTCGCGGCCGTTGGTCACGGTCCATTCAATGGAGGCAACATTCTCAGTGTAAACCTCACTTCCAAAACCGAAGCGGACGTTGTTAAAGATATCGGCCGACTGGAAGGACAGCCTCACCCTTGCCCTGTCACGGAGCAAATGAATCACATTGGGTGTAGGAGAGACCGAGCCGCCTTCGCTGGCGCCCAGTCCTGCCTGGAGCCAGGTCTTCATAGCCGATGCATTAGACTCCATATGGTAGCCCCAAAGCTTGACGGATGTCTCCGAATAGAGGGAGGTAAGGGCTTCGGACTGCATGATAATCCTTTCGGAAGTGCCTACCGGGAAACTCATTGGATCCGGCAGGTTGGCATTGACCACAAAGTGGATGCGGGCCGTGCCGTCCGGGACATAGCCCCAGAACTGATTCAGGCCTGTCTCGATATGGGCCTGACGGATGCCGATATAGTAGCCCGACCTGTCGAAGCAGAGCAGCTGCATGGCATTCTCGCTGAAGGGAGTAGTTTCCGGACCAAAGAGCATTCCCTTGGTGTCCGGTGCACCCACACCCTCCATCCGGAGGAAGAAGGGCATTTCCCCTTCCGGGACTTCGAAAGCAGGAATCGTGGATTCCGGAGCCGTGCCTTCCCCTTCAACGGGAAGACGCTCCTCCTGACAAGCGACTGAAAGTGCCAGTACGGCCGACAAAGTCAATATTGCGTATAATATATGCTTCATAGCTTCTTTCATTAATTAGTTCAACGCATCGATTTCTGCCTGTGTAAGGTCACGGACGCAACGGACAGTGTGTGTAGTCAACCCTGATCCGGTCGCGACTTCATTACCGTTCAAGGCCCTGTAATAACCGGCGTTAAGGACCTGGTTCAATGAAGTATCGCCATCCGGAGAGGTGGTCTGAAGTCCGATGATAACGCTTATTTCTTCTTCGGTGGGAAGTCGCCAGCCTGTATAATAAACACCGTTTTGGCCAACTTCAAGATAGGTCTCACAATGCTTTGCTTCCCAACGCTTTAATTCATCTTCAGACGAAACTCTCGTAGTCCCATAGTTAGCAGCAGTTGGACTACCAACAATAGTCGGCATGCTTGAGGTAGAGCCGAGTTGAGAAGCAATCATGAATGCCGGGGAGAAAACTCTGTCATCAGAAAGGCCGTCGCTTTCAATGTTAGGCCTACCCATAACGTATGAAGACGATGTTGAGGAAGATTGTACAATAAACATACGAGGATTAAAAGACAAGGCGTCACCTGCAACAACTCGACCTCCGGTAGAAGTATTGTTTGCTTTCATGTAGTAAACAGTACCACCACTTACATACTTTGGCCTGAAGGGTGCGTTGGAGCTGGTGTTATTACCTTGGGAAGCAACACGGAATGTATGGGTTCCGGTTATATCCACGTCATAGTTTACCCAGCGATAGTTTCGGAAAGCCTGGCTGCTGCTCGGGACATGATCCTTATTCAGATTGTAAGAACCACCTGAATAACGGTACTCTTCCGGTCCATAGGGGCCGGTTGATGTGCTGAACGGCTCATAATTAGGATCAGTGGAAGCCAATGCACTGCGTGCGGAAATACGGGACGACCACGCACCGACTACATGCGAGATACGGGTTGTGGACAGGTGCCGGATGGTAATGTCCCTGTAAAGCCCCTTGGACTCCCAGTCCGTGACATCCAGATATACCCTGACCATTATGTATTTATCTGAATGATTAGGGAGCGAGCAGGACTCGATGGTGAGGGTTCTGTCCGAACGGGTGAATTTATTCTGCAGATAAGTGGTTGTGCCCGCCACAACAGAGCCTACCGTCTTAGTGGACACAAAGTGATTCTGCTTGTTACCTTGAAAGTTGAAGAAATAAGGTGCCGGAGCGTTTTGTGCCACATCGTCAGAAAAGGCGTATTCTGTGTACGTGGCAGACGTGGTGTTGAAAGGCTCTTCTGCGGTCGCATTGGGCAATGTGACATACTTCAGCTTTATATTACGCTTGTTGGGCTTGATAATGGTAACATTCTCCGACTGCATACCGTCACCACGGAGCGTAACACTTGTAGGTGAAACGTCAAAATAGTCGTTGTCCGAGTGGTCTACGTCGGCGATATCTTCGCTGTTGACCGGGATGTTACCCCAGGGGATGATGTCGTAATTGCAACGTACCTTATAAGCGTCCGTGAGGAGTTCGCCGCCCTCTGAAGCGATGGTGGCTTCTATCTTGTAGAGTTTGTTGCGGCCGATTGCGGTCACACCGCCCTCCGGATTCACCACGGGAATCTTGTATGTCTGATAAGTGGTGACATCGGTGGAGGTGTCCTTATAACCCAGCGAAAGGATGATGGCAGGGGCCTCGGAACTGGCGCTGCCTGCAGTCCAGCTGAGCGGATAGGTATAAGTTGCAAAAGTGAAATGCTTGTCTGCGCCGGTATATAACAGGTCTGTGTCAACGGCATCGTTGCCCATCATGATACCGCCGGCCACGAAGATGGACTTGTTGTAGTTGACATCGGCCCCGGTAATCTTGCTGGGGTCTATGACCGGAGTGCTGAAGGAGAAATTGTAGAATCTCCAGGCGGGGGCACCGGTGACTTCCACATTCTTTGCAGCCAGGGAAGTGATGAAAGTGTCGCTGAAATTGACATCCACCACTATCTTGGCAGCCGCCCTCACCAGTGCCAGGGCGATGGATTCGGTGGAACCCGCGGTGAAGGTGGTCTTGCCGTCCATCAGGAATGACTTTTCATTTGCGTAATAGCGTTTCTGCTGGGAATTGCCGGTTGAAACGTCAAATGTGGACTGCTGGATATACTTCTTGTGGAGGTCCAGCCATTCGGGATTCAGGTTGTCCTCATTGTATGCACCCCAATAGGGCTTGTGTCCGCCTTCGCCGTTAGCTTCCGAAGGGTCGTAATCGAACTCAATCATGGACTTCAGACCCGCCAGGTCCGTAATGCCGGCACTGCCCAGCTCACTTGTTGCTGAACTGTTGCCGGAATTGGCCGCAGTCTTCACCTGCCTGCTGTTTGCCGACACATAGACGTCGTAGCTGTTTCCGACGACGAAACCGTCTGCACGCCAGTCACTGGTAACTCTCCAGGAGGTTTCACCGGTCTTGTCGGAGGCGGAGTTGAGCGTAAAATGCTTGATGGAAGGACTTGCGTCGCCGCTGAAAGTACCATAGAAATAGACGTTAAGCAAATCGACGGCATCTTCCTTGAGGCTGGTAACGGAAGGCACTTCCGCCTTGGTGGCGGGGGAAGATACGGACGTCTGCAGGATAAGGGCATAACTGTCATCCACAGGCATTTCCTCTTCATAAGAACAGGAAACGGCTGCAAAGGAAAGAAGCCCGGCAACAATGGTGTAATATAGAATGTTCTGTTTCATACTTCTTAATTAAGGGGTGACGACGGTTCCATTCGGGTTATACAGGGTTCCGGTATAGGTATATACTGCCGGGCCGACATAATAGAAGGTAAGTTCCTTGTTGGATTCTCCGGGCAGGCGGTAGTAATCCGGAGTGCCGGCATTGTTGAAGGACATCTCATGGAATGTACCGGATTCAACGGAGAGGAGGGATACGATGCACTTCTTCTCCGACTCCGGAGCGTCAATTCTGAACTGCTTCACAGGCACCACGGAGAAGTAGGTCTGAACTGAGGCGCCTGAGGGGATTTCAATGGCATCGGTAAGAGAATGGTCCGAGACAGCTGCGGCGTTTCCGTTATACTGGACGAACTTGAAGTTGGGGTTGTCAAGCACCAGGCGGAGAACGGTGTTGGATTCCGACTCGGTGGCCACTTCGATAACGGGTGAGAAGGCGGAGCGCAGCGAGGCGTCCGGGGTGTTGGTGATAATCACCTCCCCGTCGTGGTTCATATAGCCGTAGGATACTACAATGAAGCTTTCATCCCAATTGGAGTAATCGCTGTCTGTGTCATATCTACGATATTCTTCACAAGCTTTAATCTTTGCAGCTGCCGGAGAGACGTAGTTGTAAGAGTAATCCACTGCTGTGGCGGCTTCGGAATCCCAGGCGCTGACAGTGAGTGCGGAAAGGAGCAGCTCTCCGTTAGGAAGCGCAAGACCAGTAATCCTATGCTTATTGCACGCGGCGAAAGAGATGAACTCGTCGGGGTTCGTAGGATGGGTGCTGGAATACTTGAGTGGAAGCGTGCGGTAACTTGCAGCTCCTCCCTTTTCTATATTAAAGGTTATGCTGAGGTTGTTCAGGACCTGAGGAAGGGCCAGAACGGTAAAGGTAAGAGACTTGGTCTGGGTAACATCCACACCCTCGCCGAAGCTCACGCTTATGCTGGTTGAAGCAGAAGAAATGCTGCCAAAGGTGGAAGCTCCGCCGTCTGCAAAGGCCGTGACGGCGAATGTGCCGGCGAGTTCACTTGTCGTTGAGGAAAGAGTGAAGGATTTGATTTTGAGGGTGATGTCATCCTGGCTCTTGAGGTTGAACTCAAATGCGGTGAATGCAGGGTAGAAGTCCATTGTAAAGTCCGAAGAGCCTTCGGTCACACCGGACTTGTCTGCCAGCATCCAAGCGCTGCTAAGGTCCGGCGTAAAGGTGGTGAGCGTGGATGTTGATGTCTTATGCTCTGCATCATCAATCACGTTCTGCGTGGCAGGGATGCTAAGTCCCGTTGCGCTTGCAGAACCGGAACCGGACACGGTGATGGCGTGGGAGGGATAAATACCCCAGAAGTGGTGAGTACCACTACCCCACAAGAGGCCATCGGTTCCGGAAACAGCCAACTCTGCCGTAGACGTAGCGCCGGAAGCAGCGGGTGTACCGGATATGACGTAATCCGCGTAATTGTCGCCGCCCTCCGTTTCTGCGAGGTCACTGGCGATGCGGATTATATCGTCCACTTTCCAGTCTATGCGTTCGCGTCCTGCATTGACAACGCCGCTGTACGAGGTTTTGGTAGCGGACTCTGCGCCGGTTACTGAGGTAATGGCTTTGAACCGGATGACTTTCCCGGTGTAATCTTTTTCACAAGATACCACTCCCAGCAGGCATATAGCCGCGAGGATGGGTATCAGAAGATGGAATGTTTTCTTCATACGTCTTCTTTTTTTTAATTCCTACTCCCAGACCTGGTTGAACTGGGTGTCGGAAAAGTCATACGATTGCACCTCCTGGCCCTTGGTCTGGACCTTGGTGTCCTTGGTTACCACCGACCCTGCAAGGAAGTCTTCCTCCAGGAGCACGTCAACTGTGTTGAGCACACGAGGTGCCAGGTACTTTTTCATGTTCATATATAGTTACTTTTCAATTTTTTCCAACCAGGCGCGAGGGACTCTTGCCCTGGCGTACAGGCAGTTCATGAGGCTTACCACCACGTAGAAGCGGCCCTGGAACTCCATTACGGTTCCTTCCACCCCGCGGAGGGAACCCTTGACCACGCGGACCCACTCTCCCAGCTGCAGGGGTGCGTCCACCAGGCCGCCTTCCTCCAGCGAGGCGTTGAACACGCGCCTGAAGTCGTCCATCTGCTTGTCCGGGACGGTCATGAGCTGGCGTGTTGCGCAGTCGAAGAGGTAGTCTGCCTTTACTCCCTGGAAGTGGATGAGGTCAAGGGCGTTGGCCCTTGTTGTGTGGATGAAGACGAAGTTCATCATGGCAGGCACCTCCACGGAACCTTTGCCGCGGGAGGACTTGCGCGTACGGGTGGGGACGAAGTTCTCCACGCCAAGAGCAGACAGACGGTCACGGACACCCAGTTCGGCTCCGTGACGAGTCTTTGCGACGTACCAGTATGCGTTTTGCCTTTCCATTAAAACTTCTTCCCGCTTACAATGCTCAGGAACGTGAGGCCAAGGACCTTTGCGTCGAACCAGATGGAGTGGTTGCGTAGGTAATAGAGGTCCAGATCCAGGCGGGTGAGCATCTTTTCCAGGGTATCTGTGTATCCGTTGTATAATGTGGCGTAGCTTGTAACGCCCGGCCTTATCTGGTAAAGGTAGCGGTAGCGGGCGTTGTGCTCCATTATTTTATCTATATAGTATTGTCTTTCCGGACGATATCCAATGAAGGACATGTCTCCTTTGAAGACATTCCAGAGCTGGGGAAGCTCGTCAAGGTGATGGGCCCTGAGGAAGCGTCCGGTGCGGGTAAGGCGGGGATCCTCCTCTCCGGAGTAGAGGGCGGGGGAGCCGTCAGCTTCCGCATCCAGGCGCATGGAGCGGAACTTGTAAATCCGGAATGGCTTTCCGCCGCGGCCTATGCGCTCCTGCGCAAAGATTGCGGGACCGCCGTCTTCGCGGCGCACCATGATGGCGCAGATGGCAATTATGGGGCTGAATATGAGAAGGAGCACACCGGAAAGGGCGATGTCAAAGCTGCGCTTTAGAGCGTGGCCCATGAGGGACATGCCGTCCCGCTGAGGCTTTTCTTCCACCGCGGAGCCGTCAGAGGACTTTATCTCGGCGATGGTCTTTGGGAAGAAGAGGCCGTCTATGCCGCCCAGCTGCCACTGGAGGCGGACCATGTCTTCGTCTGTGCGGCAGAAATAGATTACGAGGTCGTGAATAACGCGGCCGGACATGGAAGGATCTGTAGTTACAAGGCCCACTACATCATAGCCTTCGCGTGTGAGTTCCTCGGACATGAGGATGGAAGGCTCATCCGTGCCGTAAACCAGGGCACTGCTGCGTGAGGCTTTTGCCTTGATGTCCGTATGCTTGAGGAGCAGACGGGCAGAGAGGCGGAGATACAGGAGCACGCCTGCGGTGAGGATGGCGTCCGCCATTATTGCTATGATGGCGTGTGTGAGCGGAATGCTGATGAGGCCCACCAGCATGGCTACGGTAAGAAGCGCCTCTTTTACCAGGATGGTGAGGCAGGTCTTGGCCATGGAGCGAACCGTGGCAAAGCTGCGTACTTCCTTGTGGGACGATGTTAGGAGCATACCGGTGGACATTCCCACAGCGGCGGCGCCTAACCATTTGAAAACCAACAGGGTGAAACCAGGAATCGGATCCGACAGCCAGCGCACCAGGAGGATGGTGAGAAGGGACGCCAGCATGGACAACAGGAGGTCCTGCAGGAATACCATTCTTGCCCTTTGGTGGTGCATTATGTTGCTGTCTTCTTTCAAGTGGCTGATAATTAATAATTTACCCCCCCTAGTGGTTTCCTTTTAATTAAAGTATGTGCGTACGTACGCACAAGTTTACAAATCGCAAAGTTACCCCATTTTGGAAAACTATGCAAATCGTGATAATAATTATTTTTAGAATTCGTTTCGCGGGGTTTCGTTTCTATTTCATTTGAAAAATTTTTACTATATTTGCATCGGAAATGAAATCGCATTTCTATACTTTTTCTGTCCCGGGCTACAAACTGTAACCCCGGCGGCGGAGCCGTTTTCCAGATTTCTGATATTATAACATAATGAAAAAGACTGTTTTAACTGGTCTTATCCTCTTATTCGGGGGGTTGACTCTTGTAGCCCAATCCGGCCAATACAGCCATGAGGGACACTTCTACGCAGGTATTCAGCAGGGCCCCATGCTAAACATCTACGAGAATTATTTCTCTTACGTAGAGAACAAAAAGCCACTGGACCTAATTACTTTCCAGGCTGCCCTTGTAGGCGGTTACGATGTGAACGAGATGTTCGGAGTAAGGCTGACGGCCGGCTATGCGAAGAATGCCGCCGCGTGCAATACCCATAATACATCCGCGCACGGTTTCTACCCTTACACTTTCAGCAGCATCAATGTCTTTGCAGACGCCATCCTTGACCTTCAGGGCATGTCTGACAGGCTCACTGCTTTCCGCATCAAACTGTACGGTGGTCTTGGCCTTGGTCATTCTTTCAACATGACGGATTCCCAGCACCCCTGGCAGGCGGTGCAGGATCCAAGCACGGCTTTCGGTTTCCGTTTAGGAGGAATTGCAGAGTATAATATCTTTGAGAATTTCGCCATGTATCTGGATGTCTGTGGCGAGGCTTATTCAGATGAATACAACGGTCTTCTGCCCTCTCTCAAAGACCAGACAGACGTTTACGAGGGATATGGCGGATTCCCCTTCGACCTTCGCGGTCTTATTTCTATTGGCTTTATTTACAGGTTCGGACAATTCTGAATATGAAAACGAAATTTATATTTTTGGCAGCGGCACTGATGTCGCTTGGTTTCATTGCATCGGCCCAGGAAGAAAGAGACGACCGGTGGGTGTTTGTCGGTACTGGTATCGGCATGAATGTAGGTTTTGACGGCCAGCAGTTCTACGACCGCGAGAATTCCCATGTGGGCGCAGGTCTGGCCAATGACTCTTACTTTGGATACATGTTCAGCGACTGGGGCGGCTTCAGGGTTGGTTTCCAGGGCCTGAGCATCTCCAACAAGTTCACTGACTTCGGCAGCAAGAGGTACGAGTACCTGCACGCCGACATGCTCATCAGAGCGGGTAAAAGCGTCCTCCCGTATGTTCACATCGGCCTTGGACGTATAGACAACTTCGCCTTTGGCGGCGGCGCCGGCGTTATGTTCCCTATATATATCACCAAGCGTATTGCAATTGTGCCCGATATCAAGGCCACCGCATTTAACAACCGCATTTTCGCGGGGGCAAAGAACCTGCCGTCGGCAACCGTCAGCGCTACTCTGGGTATCAGCGTTAACCTGTGGAAGAACCCTGGCAAGAAGGTTAAAGAACTGCAGGCGGAGGTGAACTCCCAGAAGGAAGTACTGCAGGAGCAGCAGAAGAGCCTGAGGGCGAAGGATGAAGCCCTGAAGGCAAAGGACGAGGCCCTGAGAGCCCAGGAGGAGGCAACGCGCCAGGCCCTCCAGAACATCCAGAGGCCTGATATCGTCCGCGACACCGTCCTGGTCACCAGGATCCAGCACGACACCATCGTGGTCAACAACGTTACCATGGTGCCCAACGAGATTATCACCACCATGCATGCCGACGCCCTGTTCGACACAGCGTCCGACGTCATCAAGACCGACTACTACTCCCAGCTTGAGGCAGTCGTCACCTGGATGAAGGAGCACCCTGACGTGGGCATCATCGTCGAGGGTCACACTGACAACGTGGGCAGCAAGGACTTCAACATGAACCTGTCTCTGCGCCGTGCCCAGAGCGTGAAGACCTTCCTTGTACGCCGCGGCATACGTCCTTCGCTCATCACCATTGAAGGTTACGGCTTCTCAAGGCCTGTTGCAGACAACAAGACCGAGGAAGGCCGCCAGCAGAACAGACGAGTGGAGGTGAGAGTACGGTAAATCACAGAGTTGTTTCGCTTCTCTATAGAACGGACATACTGACTATATCAAGTACCCGGAGGCGAATGCCGCACAAGGCTTTGCCCTCCGGGCTACTGATTGTTAACGGAGAGGTTTTTTTACGAGATGAGCGAGAACAGGCAACTGGCCAGAAACGTTTTTTTTAACTGCGGCACTTTTTTTATAAACTTGTGCCTGTCCTTCTTCCTGTCTCCATATCTGATACGGACGGTGGGAAAGGAAGCTTATGGGTTTTACCCGCTCATCAGCAATATAATCGGTTATTCCAGCATAATCTCTTCTGCTATCGGGTCTATGGCAGGCCGTTTCATTACAATGTCCTATTACAAGAGGGATTACAAAGAGGCCCAATCTTATTTTAACTCTGTCTTCTTTTCCAATATCGTCCTTTCTGCTTTCTTCGCAGTCCTGACGCTGGTTGGCATTTTTATCCTTCCCAGGATTCTTCAAATCCCGGATTATCTGCTTTCCGACGTAAAATGGATGTTTGGGTTGTCAGGTTTTGCGATGATCATAGGGCTGTGTTTTGGGATTATGGGCATAGGGACATATTTAAAGAACCGTATAGATTTGTCATCGATGACTGACCTGGGTTCACATATTGTGAGCGCCCTTGTCATTATCTTGCTGTTTGCCTTTTTCAATCCAACAGTAGCTTATGTATCAGTAGCCGCCTTGAGTGCAGCCGTCTTTACCATGGTTGTTAATTTCCATTGGAAGCGGCGGTTCTTACCAGAGTTTTCAGTACGGCCTTTTTCAGATCACAGCCTCCCCAAGATAAAACAACTGATTACTTCTGGAATCTGGAATTCTGTCAATCAGCTCAGCAACGTACTACTTACACAATTGGACTTGCTCATAAGCAATATCTTCATCAGCGCAAGCGTAACCGGTGATTATGCACTCGTTAAAATAATCCCCAACTTCATGTATTCGTTTCTTGCAGTCCTCTCTGGGTCTTTTACTGCATCTTTCAATATACTCTATGCAAAGGGAGAACTTGAGAAGTTGACTCAGGAACTTCAGAAAGCAATTAAGATAGTAGGTTACATTGCGTGTCTTCCTCTTGGGTTCATACTGGTATTTGCTAAAGATTTTTTCAGTCTGTGGGTTCCTTCGGCGGACGCCGGATTCCTTGCAGGGTTGTCATTTCTGACCATTCTTCCTATGATTTTTGGCGCCAGTATCAATCCGGTTTTCGGAGTGTTCACTATCACAAATAAACTAAGGGTCCCTTCATTAGTTCTTCTTGGAGCTGGAATCCTGAATACTACTGCCATTTTTATTCTGCTTAAGACCACGTCTTTGGGTATTTGGGCAATAGTAATAGTCGGTGCCATTCAACACGCTTTGAGGAATTTCTTCTTTAGCCCTACGTACGCAGCACACTGTCTCAAATTGAAATGGTACACGTTCTACGCCAATATATTAAGATGCTGTATAGGGCTTGGTATTACCGCCGGCGTCGGTCTTCTTGTAAAACAGATTCTATCCGGTGATTCCTGGGCACTTTTGATTGCTGAAGGGATTCTTGTTGTGATGATTTCCGGGGCAGCCAATTTATTTATCGTTCTGAAACGTTCTGACAGGGAATACCTGGTCAGTTGGATAAAGAGCCATCTCGCATACGATGAAAATTAAAAGGTACATAGAGTGTTTTGTTCCTGTGACAACTTGTACGTTACGTTGCCACTACTGCTACATAACCGTTCACCGGAAGTTTGAAGGGCCGCTGCCCACATTCAATTATTCCCCTGAACAGGTCAGGCATGCGCTTTCCGTAAAGCGCATGGGAGGCGTTTGTCTAATCAATCTATGTGCTGGAGGAGAAACCCTGCTCACACCTGATATTGTAGAGTATATACGCGTACTGCTGGAGGAAGGGCACTTTGTAATGGTTGTAACCAACGGAACTGTGACAAAGCGTCTTAATGAGCTGGCAGCATTGCCTTCAGGACTGCTCAGGCATCTGATATTCAAGTTTTCATATCATTATTTGGAGTTGAAGAAACGCGGCCTGACAGATCAGTTCTTTTCAAATATCCGAATGATGCGTGACGCAGGTTGTTCTTTTGTCCTGGAAGTAACGCCATCTGATGAATTGATTCCATATATCGATGAAGTGAAGGACCTGGCGATACAGAATGTTGGGGCGGTCCCTCATGTTACTATTGCGCGTGATGAACATGACCCTGACAAACTACCTGTACTTACAAAACTGACCGACGAAGAGTACAAAAAGGTCTGGGGCGCATTCGATTCAGAAATGTTCCGTTATAAAACAACAATATTCGGAGTCAAACGTCGTGAATTCTGTTATGCCGGAGACTGGTCTTTTTATGTGGATCTGACCACCGGTGAAATGTCCCAGTGTTATCAGTCCTGGTTTAAACAGAATATCTTTGAGAATCCGGAAAAACCTATCAGATTTGTTCCCATGGGGAAGCATTGCAAAGAGTATCATTGTTACAACGGGCATGCATTCATAACTCTTGGAGACATTCCTGAATTGGATGCACCAAGTTATCTAAACATCAGAGACCGTTTATGTCCGGATGGCTCACACTGGGTTAAACCGGAAGTCGCAGAATTGTTCTCTTCCAAATTGAGAGAGTCAAACCGGGAATACACCCGAATAGAAAAAGGGTGGTTTGAACTGTGCTTTGCCGGCAGACGTTGTGCCGCCCGCTCAAAACACCTGATCAAACACATCATCGGCAAATGAATCGCTTCAAAGTTATCATAGATTCAACACTCGCGCCACTCATCGACCGGGATTATGTCTTCCTGGACCTTCCGTACCATGGCAACGCGGGTGATTCATTCATCTATGCCGGGGTTATGGATTTTTTGTCTGCTACGGGTCACAAATGCCTTTACAAGTGTTCTGAAAACACATTTGATGGACGGGCTATCGGCCAAGACACGATGATTGTGTTTAATGGCGGAGGAAATTTTGGCGATATGTGGCCGGACTGTACCGAGTTTCGAAACAGGATTATTTCCAGGTATCCAGACAACAAGTATATCGTTTTCCCTCAAAGCGTTTACTATAGTGATAGGGCAAACCTTGAAAGAGACATGTCTCTATATTCCAAATGCAAGGATATGACAATATGCGCTCGTGATGATGAGTCTTTTTCGTTCCTTTCTCAGCATTTTACATGCAATAGGATTCTGAGGGTGCCGGATATGGTGTTTCATATTCCTGATAATATGTTGTTTAATGGTAACAAATCTGCTGGAAAGAGTTTGTTTATCAAGCGTAATGATCGTGAGACTGTGAGCAGGCTGTTCTTGGACAATGTTCCTCACGACGCCGAAATTAAGGATTGGCCAACAATAGATTGCAAGAAGGGATGGCCATATGTCATATGGAGATATTTCCGGAAGTTGGTTGGCCTTTTTGACCGTATGGGACTGAACAAGATGGCGTTGCACATGTCCGATTTCTATTGGCAGAAAGTGATTATTCCCTATAATATCCGTACAGGATTCAAGCTTATTGGAGCATATGACACGGTATACACAACCAGGCTCCATGCTGCACTTGCCGGTGTTCTTCTTGGAAAAAACGTAGTTGCTTTTGACAATGTATACGGCAAGCTTTCTTCTTATGTGAATACTTGGATGAAAGACAGCCCGTCAATTAGGGTTTTTCAAAATAATCAGGCCGGACTGTGATGAAAAAACTTTCAATCGTCATACCTGTCTATAAAGTCGAGGACTACGTAGGGCAATGTCTCCAATCGGTCTTTGACGGAGGATGTGACGAGAGCAAGTATGAGGTGATTGTCGTGAATGACGGCACACCGGACAAATCCATGGATGTGGTACGGAGGGTTTGTGAAGGGCACGGCAACGTCCAGATCATACAACAGGAAAACCATGGGCTCTCTGCTGCGAGAATGACTGGACTCGCACATGCTGAAGGAGAATATGTCTGGTTTGTTGACAGCGATGACTGGCTTGAGGCCGGAGCTGTGGATTCTATTATCAGGATATTGCTTCTCCATTCAGGCATTTCAGTTCTTGCAATGCCTTTGATATGGATTAGCAAAAGCACTACCAGATACGAAAATGATTTCAAGGATGTAATTGCGCACAAAGGTAAAGACCTCCTTCAGGAAGGGTACCCATTGTCGGCAATCCAGCGTTACATTATTCATCGTGATGTTTTCAAAAACAAGAGTGTTTACTTTCCACGCGGACTGATACACGAAGACGAGTATTTCTACCGTACCATGCTTTACAATGCCCCGGAAGTCCTGGTGCTTGAATCGTCCTTTTACTACTACCGTCAACGTGAGAAATCCATCATGAGCAGCAGGTCTATCCGCTCTTGTCATGACGTTGTATCTGTTTACAGACTTTTGGAAGGCTTCCTAAATAGCTCTGTCGACCACCAGGATAAAAAATGGTTCAAGCGCAGTATCGTATCATTATTGCTTCACAGCTATAAATACAGCTATAGTATTACCAGCAAAAAAGAAGCAGAAGCTTACCGTAGGAAATATCGTTGGTACGTCCTTCGCCAAGGATTGTTTTGCTATGGTTTTTCAATTAAGGAAAGATTGTGGATTGTAAGTCTCACCCTCTTTCCCATACTCTTAGATACACATCAAAGATGAAAATGGTCCAATTTCTTAAGACTGTCGCCAAGTGGCTGCGGCTTAAGTTTTTACAACTAGAAGTGCTGATTAAGGTTGTTTGGTGGAAATTAAGAGGAGGGACCATGCCGGAGTATCATTCTATTCCCATTATTATCAATAACTATAACAGGCTGGATTCTTTAAAGCAGTTGATACATTCTCTTGAGAGCCGTGGTTATGCCAATATAATTATACTTGATAATGCCTCAACATACCCTCCCTTGCTGGAGTATTATAAAACGATTCCTTACGATGTGGTCCACCTGGGCGGCAACTACGGCTTTATGGCCCTATGGAGGACTGCCGTTTACAAAAGATTCAAGAGTTCGTTTTACGTTTATACTGACCCGGACATCGTTCTGGACAAGCAGTGCCCGGACGATTTTATGGAATTCCTTCTTTCTTCACTTAAACGGCATCCATCTTGTCTAAAGATAGGATTGGGAATCAGGATCGATGACTTGCCGGACTGTTATAAGGATAAAAGCCATGTTGTTTCCTGGGAAACCCAGTACTGGCAGAATAGGGTGGACGATTACCTTTTCATAGCCAGAGTAGACACTACTTTTGCTTTATACCGTCCTTATTGCAAGGGCGGTTCAAGCCCTCATCTCACATATCGGACAGACTTCCCCTATGTCATACGACACCTTCCCTGGTACAATGATTCGAATAATCTTTCAGATGAAGAGCGCTATTATATTGCGCACTCAAAGACTGCAACTCATTGGACCAGTCGGTAGAATATAGAATGCCTTTTATCTCTTTCGTCCTTCCTGCCTGGAAAAGCCTCCACCTCAGGGAGGCCGTTGCAAGTATCATTGCACAAACGTGTTCTGATTGGGAACTGGTGGTGGTGGATGACTGTTCTCCCGAGCCCCTGGATGTAATAATAAACTCCTTTGAAGACTCCAGAATCAGGTATTATAGGAATTCTGAGAATCTGGGCGGCAAGAATCTTGTCAAGCAATGGAACCACTCAATTTCATATGCAAAAGGTGAGTTTATAGTTCTTGCAGCTGATGATGATGTATATCGGCCTTCTTTTTGTGAACAAGTGACGCGACTGTCCGGAAAGTATCCCCAAGTGGACGTCATACATTCTTCCGTAGAACAGATTGACGAAGACGGCAACCATTTATGGGACGACAGTATTCTGCCCGAGTTTACCAACAAGTATGAGTATCTTAACTGGTGGCTCACTGGGCGTTCTTTTACTTGTATAGGTAATTTTGCATTCAGGCGCACGGCGCTTAAAGAACTTGGTGGTTTTATTGACTTCCCCTGTGCATTTGGGTCTGATATTGCCACACCAATCTCTCTCTCCAGGAATGGCGTTGCCAACACCCCTGAAATGCTTTTCTGTTTCAGACAGTCCCGAAACCACCTTTCCGCTGACTCGTCCCGCTTTAAAGAAAAACTGGAGGCCGTTTCTCTTCTTTATGAGTTTCTGCTTTCCCTCCACTACGAAGTTCCTGATAGTCCACAGGACAGATTATTTTATTCAATAGTGAATAAGGATTATCTTCACAAGAAATGCATATATGATTATTACAACCTTGTAATCAAACACCTTCCCCAAGAGCGGCTGTTCTCCTATATTAGGCTTTGCCGCCTGGCTTCATATAAGGATAAGTTCATTATGGTTCTGCGCTGGATAAAGAACAGGTTTGAGCAAACATTGTTATACGCATGAAACAACTCACGCCGCCGGAAATAAAGGAATCTTTACTGTCAATACTGAATTCTGTCACACTTTTTTGTCAGAAGAACAATATTCAGTATTATCTGGCATGGGGTACACTAATAGGCGCAGTTAGACACAAGGGTTTTATTCCGTGGGACGACGACATAGATATCTGGATGCCTCGTTCAGATTATAATCGTTTCATCGAGCTGTATGACAATCAAATCTTCCACTTCCGGTCTATGCAGACCGAAGAAGACTTTCCGTTGTGTTTTGGAAAAGTTTGTGATGAACGGTTCAGCGCCATAGACGAGTACGACAAAGACTTTGGTTTGTATGTTGACATATTCCCGTTGGACGGGTTACCAACAGAT
Source organism: Bacteroidales bacterium (assembly GCA_017428945.1). Taxonomy (GTDB): domain Bacteria; phylum Bacteroidota; class Bacteroidia; order Bacteroidales; family UBA932; genus Cryptobacteroides. Next base: position 57,299 of record JAFRPW010000025.1, read on the forward strand.
TTGACCGATGCCAAAAAGCATATCAATAGAATCCGCCGGCAAGAAGTGCTTTGGAGCAGCCAGGTATTAACACGAAGGATGCCCATATCTATCAAGCTGCCCGCAAAAAAGATTCTGAAAATTATTGGAGCCAGGCTGATTCATCCTTTTGTATCTGTTAAGAAAATACGTGAAAAACTTACTCTCTTATGCGAGAAATACAAATGGGAAGATTCAGTTAACATCATAGATTATTCCGTAAATTGTGTTTTCAATAAGGGCATGTTCGTTCCGTCAGATGAAAGAGTATTTGAAGGATATACTTATTTTGTACCTGGAGATTACGATTCAATCCTTCGGATGTACTACGGAAACTATATGGAAATCCCTCCCGAGAGCGAGCGCATTAATCACGGGATAAAAGCTTATCTTAAATGAACGCAATTATCTTGGCGGCGGGGATTGCCTCTCGTTTCGTTCCTCTTTCTTATGAGAAGCCAAAGGGGCTTTTTGAAGTAAGGGGAGAAAGGCTGATAGAACGGCAAATCAGACAACTTTTACAAGCCGGTGTTTCAGATATTACACTGGTTCTTGGCTATAAAGCGGAATTGTTTCAATATCTGAGAGAGAAATATGGTGTCAAAACCGTTTTAAACGAGGACTATCGTCGTTATAATAATATTTCTTCCCTAGTAAAGGTTATTGATTGTTTAGACAATACTTTCATTTGTTGTTCTGATCATTATTTTAACAGAAATGTGTTTCTGGAACAGCCCGGACACAGTTATTATGCTGCATTATTCGCAAATGGTGAGACTAATGAGTACTGTTTGACCACAAACGAGAATGATCAGATTGTTGAGGTCGGGGTTGGAGGTGCGAATTGCTGGTATATGGCGGGGCACGCCTTTTTTTCACACGATTTTTCTGTAGTATTCAAGCGCTTCCTTGAACATGACTATAAGAATGAGTCTATGAGGCACTTCTATTGGGAGGATGTATTTGTTCGTCATCTGAAATATTTGCCCATGAGTATCATGCGATGCTGTGATGATGACATCAGAGAATTTGACACATTCGATGAACTGCGTTGTTTTGACTCGTCATATTTAATGGATAGCCAGTCTTCAATTATAAAAGACATTTGCATGCAAATGGGATGCAATGAATGGGAGCTGACGGGATTTCAAGTCATTCCAGAAATAAAAGAGTCCTTTATGTTCTGCAAATCCGGAATGAAGTATGGCTTCAACATAAAAACAAGGGTTATTCACGATATGTCAACCGAAGCCCGATGAGGTATGGAGACTAGTGATAATATAATTGTATTGAGAGGTCTGCTGTCCGAGTTGTTACCTGAGAAAGATGCGCTGTCTGCAGAGATTGCCCCGATAGGAGGAATGAGCAATTGTAATTACCTCATAAGCTTTCCTGATTCCAGTTTTGTTCTTCGCGTTCCGGGAAAAGGCAGTGAAGGAATGATTTTTCGGGATAACGAGAGGTATAACTCCATTATCGCATACCAACTGGGCTTGTGCCCGGAGGTTCGTTTATTGGATCCCGATACAGGTATAAAGATTACAGATTATATCAAAGATTCTGAGTCTTTGTCCGCGGATACAATTCAGGACTCTGAGAATCGTGGCAAAGTGGCCAGTGTTCTTCGTCATCTTCATTACTCATCAAAGCAACTTAAGAACGAATTCAATATATTTGGAGAGATTGACCATTATCAAAGCCTGTTGGATAAAACACATGCCGTTATGTATCCCGGGTGGGAAGGTTTCAAGTCAAAAGTAATGGATATAAAGACTCGCCTGGACAGAATAGGAGTATCTATAGTACCCTGCCACAATGACCCCGTCCCTGAGAATTTCTTAAAAAACCATAACGGAAGTGTATTCCTTATCGATTGGGAGTACAGTGGAATGAACGATCCAGTTGCCGATATAGCCGCATTGTTTTTAGAAAGCAATTTTTCCTCTGATAACCGCTACTTGTTTCTTACGGAATACTATTCAGAAGATAGTATTCCTTTATGGATAAATGAAAAGATTCTTTCTTATCAGATTCTTTGGGACTGTTTATGGGCACAATGGACTGTAATTAAAGAATCAAATGGATATGATTTCGGCCGTTACGGCAGAGACAGGTTTGAACGCGCTGTTTATAATTTAACGCAGTTGTCTTAACACGTTATATCCAGCCATGACAAATCGGTTAACACATCGTATTGATTGGGTAAAAACAATTATCCCATTTGTAGGAGTATTAGCTCTCTTTTTTGTATTCCTTTTATTTCCCTACAGCTCACAAACTGCTCTTGAACGAATCAGGCATTATATCGGTGACGACTGCGGATTGTATTTTGCCGTTTTAGGACTATGCGTATTTCTATTGTCAGTTTGGACGGCGTTTTCAAAATATGGGAAGATCCGTTTGGGAAATACGGACAAACCACAGTACAACAGCTTTATTTGGGGTGCCATGATTTTTACATCAGCACTTGCTGCTGATATTGTTTTTTATTCGCTATGCGAGTGGTCTTTGTATGCTTCCAACGAATACGTGGAGACATTAGGAGAGGCGGAATTATGGATACCAACTATGCCACTGTTCCACTGGGGACCCATCGCGTGGTGCTTCCATATCGTGCTGGCTATATGCTTTGGTTTTATGATGCATGTCCGGCAGAGGAATAGACAGTGCTTTTCAGAAGCTTGTCGGCCTTTACTCGGGACATATCTTGACAGAGGGTGGGGACGCTTAATAGATATCGTTTCATTTATAGCAATGCTGGCCGGAATAGCAACTACCTTTTCTCTGGCCACCCCACTATTATCCTCCTCTATCTGCAGATTGTTCGGGATTGACAGTAATATATATTTGACAGTTTCAATCCTAATAGTAGTCGCAGTTATATATACAAGTGCAGTGTTGTTTGGGATGAAAGGTATTTCCAGATTAGCAAAGTGGTGTACATATTCTTTTGCTGCACTGTTGTTGTATGTTCTGTTACTGGGAGGAGAGACCCGTTTTATTCTTGAGACCGGCTTTCAGAGTATTGGGAATCTGATTCAGCATTTCTTTGGGCTTGCCACCTATATGGACCCCCTTCGCGAGAATTCGTTTCCTCAAAACTGGACTCTGTTTTATTGGGCATATTGGATAGCCTGGACAATTGGGACGCCTTTTTTCATCGCGTTAATCAGTAAAGGGAGAACAATCAAAGAAACCATACTGGGCGGTTACGGATGGGCTCTCGCCGGCACTTTCTCATCTTTTATCATTCTTGGTAATTATGGTGTTGCCCAGCAATTAAAACATGGGGTCGATATAATAGGCTTTATTGATCAAGGAGGGTCGTATTCCGATGCAATACTTCAAATAATCCAGACTCTTCCAGCCCCACAGCTTGTCCTCATTGTTCTGGTTATAACGATGGTCTTGTTTTATTCTACGTCGTTTGACACTTTGTCTTTAATCGCTTCATCATATTCCTACAAATCCCTGTCGGCCAGCGAGGTTCCGGATAAAAGGATAAGAGTGCTCTGGGCTTTAGTCTTTATTCTTCTTCCCATTGGTCTTTTGTTTTCTGACAGTTCAATGTATGGGTTACAATCTGTCAGCATAATTGCAGCTTTCCCGGTAGGTATTATTATTATACTAATCATCATTTCTTTTTTCAAGGATGCCCGTCTCTACCTTAATGAAAAGAAGATTTAAGCAGAGCGCTGTCTGGCGGTTATTACGCGAGTGCAAAGTGTTGGCGGAACACCGAAGAGTGGCTGGGATATGCCGTGACTTGATTGACGAGTATAGTGCCCAGCCGTGTAATTATGCGATCAGGCCCAAAGTTGATTTGGGAACAGATATGATTATCTGGCAGTATTGGTCACAAGGCTTTAATCAAGTTCCATCTATAGTCCGGAAATGCTTGGAGTCTGTTGAAAAGAATATTGGGGATTACAAGATTATACGTCTTTCAGATGATAACATAACGGACTATCTGGATATCCCTTCTTTTGTCTTGCAGAAACGTACAGCTTTCAATGTCGCAATGTTCTCTGATATACTCCGTCTCATGCTTTTGAAAGCATATGGTGGAGTATGGCTGGATGCTACAGTGTTTCTTTCAAAACCTATCCCGTCAGAGTATTATCATAATGATGTGTTTTTTTATCGCCGAGATCCCAAAGAGCCGGATTACAAGTATTGGAGGAACACATATGCCTATTATTTTGGGTGGACAAAAGGTTTCAGGGTAAATATGCTGAACAGTATCCTATTTGCCAAAAAGGACAATCCCTACATATCCTATTTGTGCAATGTCATGCTATTCTGGTGGCAACATCACAATACAATACCATATTATTTCTTTTTTCAGATACTTTGTGACGTATATGGGTACCCTCTGGAAATGCCACTTGTAAGTGATACTCTTCCACATTACCTTCAGCAGGCCATGAATGATTCGCACTTCAAAATAATGTCCCGCGATGATATTCTGGATAATATTCCTATTCATAAACTGACATACAAATAATATGTCTCTCAAAGAGCTTCTTCTGGATTGGCTGATTCGCCCAGAAAAGTATTATATCAATAAATACCTTCTCTATTTGCGGAAAGAAGAGAAGTATACGTTCATTTCACCTAACAAGGTCCTTGCTTTTTGGTACCGCGGCAAAAAAAACCGCTTGGGCGCCCGTATTGGCTTTATTATTCATGCTGGTTGTTTTGACGAAGGGCTGACATTGGAGCATTATGGATCTGTTATTGTCAATCCTAAGGCAAGAATAGGCAAGAATTGCACTATACATGGCAATTGCTGTATAGGAAGCACTGGCGGATATCCTGATGATTCTCCTATCATTGGGGATAATGTGGATATTGGACAGTTTGCCCAGATTCTTGGAGGTATCCATATTGCAGATGGCGTAAGGATTGGTGCCGGTGCAGTTGTGGTCAAGGATATCATGGAAGAAGGTGCCACTGTTATTGGAATCCCAGGCAGAATCAAGAATCATGACTGAAATCCTGACACGTCAGTCAACTCTTATCAAGGCGATGCGGTTCCCCTTGATTGTGATGGTACTTATCATCCATTCTCCAGGAGCCTATTCTTCTTCTGAAATGGAGTGGTCTTTAGAAGGATGGAATATTTATCATTTTTTTGCCGAACTTCTTTCAGGACATATTTCTGCTATTGCAACAAGGTGTTTCTTTCTCTTTAGCGGATTCTTGTTCTTCCGCTATCTGAAAGATGGAGAGTTCTGCATGTCGTGGGTACTGTCCAAATGGAAGAAAAGAGTCTTTACACTGCTGATTCCTTACATTTTCTGGAATTTGCTACTGGTGGCTGCAGTAGTGTTAAAGAATAGTGTCTTCGGTGCGTTTTCACTCGGTGAAAGCCCGGAAGAGATGTCACTCGTTCATCAAGGCCCCCTATTCTGGTTTGTCACCGGACCTGCTGATTATCCGTTATGGTACTTGAGGGATCTGATGGTAATGACTCTTCTAACCCCTCTTATTTACTGCTTAATCAAGTATTTACGCCGGGCATCACTGGTTTTGTTGGTTCTATTGTACTATGCCCCTTTACAGTTTCCCTTTAATCAGGCATTGTTCTATTTTGGGATTGGAGCATGGCTTGGCATCAATCATAAGGACTTGATTCCCCTTTGTCATAAAGTAAGGATTCCAGCGGCTGTAGCAGCCTTCATGCTATTACCTGTAGCCACTTCGCAAGTGGGACGGCCTATGCATCTGCTGCTCTTTAAGTGTTACATCCCACTGGGAATAATCACTTTCATTAACATTTGCGACTTCATGACCAGAAATGACGTGATTCGCAATAAGTTATGTGCGTTGTCAGGAAGCGTGTTCTTCATCTATGCTGTTCACGAAATATATATTCTCGGCTGGACCAAGGGTCTTTGCCTTCGTTTGCTTGGGGATTCTCTTGTTGCAACATGGCTGCGTTATTTTCTTGTTCCCGTAATTGTCCTTGGAATATGCTTGTTACTCTATAAGTTATTGAACAGATGGTCGCCCCGGGCTTTGGCTTTTGCCTGCGGAGGGCGTACTTAACCATAGCTTCCCATGATTCCCCTTGCCATAGCATTCACTCCCAATTACATTGTCCCGGCGGCCACGATGCTTAAATCGTTGCTGGATTCATCGGCCGATACGTTTCATATTATTTGCTTGGTTACGGAAGAGATACCCCGTGAGATGCAGGAGATGCTGTACAAAATGGGGAATGGGAGGTTAGAGATGGAGTATTTTCCCCTAAAAGGACGCCTGGACGGTTATTATACGGACGCAAGGTATTCTGAAGCTGCGTCTTTCCGCTTGCTCCTGCCGGAGCTGCTCCCTGACTATGAAAAGATCCTGTATCTGGACTGTGATATTGTTGTGCGGCAGGATATGGGCGCTTTGTACCGTAATACGGATTTGGAGGATAACTATCTGGCGGCCGTTTACGAGGCGCCCATTGAAGGGCAGGCCGACCGGATAAGAGCTTTGGGATGCATACCCGGACAGTATTTCAATTCCGGTATGTTGCTTATGAACCTTAAGCAAATGAGGGAGGAAAAAGTGTCAACCAGGCTATTGAAAGCCTGCGAGAAAGACTATATGGAATTCCCGGACCAGGATGCCCTGAATCAGGTTTGTCAGGGGAGAGTCCTGCCGATAAGTCCTGTCTATAACGGAATTCGTTCTTTTTTCCTTCCGCAATATAAAAGAGATTTTTATGCGGTTTACTCGACCGATTTGTGGGAACAGGTTCAAAGGGAGGGGAATATCCATTATACCGGCGGCAAGCCCTGGAACATCTTTTCCGTAGAGTTTGGCCAGTGGTGGAAAGTGTATTTCAGCCTGCCCAAAGAAATACAAACTCTGATGGAGTTCAGTGGCAAGATTGGTTTTGTTTCCCAGCTATATAAGCTTGGCATAGGCCGTCTGCTGGACTGGGGGATCATGGTATACCGTAAATTGAAGTAAGGTGAGGCACGCTTTTCTGATAATGGCCCATAACCAGTTTGATCTGCTTCAAATTCTGGTGTCTTGCCTGGACGACCCCAGGAACGACATTTTTGTGCATGTGGACGCCAAGGTTTCACGGATGCCGGAACTCCATGCCGACAGGGCGGGGCTGTATATGCCTGATAACAGAGTCGATGTCCGCTGGGGTGATGTAAGTGTGGTGGAAGCAGAGTATGCCCTGTTTGAGGCTGCCTTGAATAACGGGCCTTATCAGTATTACCACCTTCTTTCAGGGGCGGATTTGCCGCTCAAAAGCCAGGACTACATCCATGATTTCTTTGATGAGCACAACGGTAAAGAATTCATCGGCTATACTTTGACCGGAATCACCCCTGAGGTGGTCAGGAAAGTCCAGCGCTGGCATTTGTTCCCCAGGCAATTCAGAAGCAAATCGATGGCGGTAAGAATTCCTCGCGCCGTACTCCTCCGCCTTCAGGAGAGACTGGGAATAAAGAGAAATAAAGGAATTGCCTTCAAGAAGGGAACCCAGTGGGTAAGCATAACCGACGGCCTGGTACGGTACCTCGTCGAGCATAAAGATTGGACATTGAGGAAATTCAGGAACACGTTCTGCAGTGACGAAGTTTTTGTCCAGACACTGTGCTGGCAGTCTCCGTTCCAAACAAGTATTTATAACACGGAGAGTGATGCGGAAGGATGTATGAGGGCCATTAAATGGGAAAACGGTTGCCTGATTGACTGGTGTGAAAAAGATATTGAAACCCTGAAAGATTCCCCGGCGTTGTTTGCGAGGAAGTTCAACAGTTCCGACATGGGTTTTATCCGTGAGGTTTTACAGATAGGTGGGTATGCGTCTTAGCGTCATCATGCCGGTTTACAATGCCCAGAATACCCTGGAGAGAACACTCCGGAGTATTTCCAGCCAGTTGTCCCGGGATGTAGAGCTTGTCATCGTCGATGATGGCAGTACGGATAGTACCCCGGATATTTTATCTCGTTTTGCCGACGAGAATCCCGCGGCATGTCAAGTAATCCGTCAGGAGAATGCGGGAGCTGCCGCTGCCAGAAATGCGGCTATCAACAATGCCAGTGGTGATTACCTGGCGTTCATAGATGCCGACGACAGGGTCCCAGACAACGCTCTTGAGCGCATTCTTAAAGCAACGGAGAACAATTCTGACATAATAGGATGGGACTGGCAGAATGAGTGTAACGGACAGGTAAGGAGATTCAGGCAGGCGGAGTATTCCACGCCGGAAGACGCGATTAAGAACCTTATGGGTGGTACCATGAAGTGGAATCTCTGGCTGTTTACTGTAAAGCACAGTCTTGTGAATCAGAACAGCATCCGTTTTCTTGAGGGTGCAGACATGGGCGAAGATATGGCTTTCATGCTTAAGTGCTTTGCATGTTCCAAAACGGTCAAGCAAGTTCATGATGTTCTGTATGAATACAATGCATCCAATCCCACTTCCATAAGCAGGCAACTCTCAGAGAGACGTCGGACAGAAGTTTCAGCAAACCTTCAGTCGGCCCATGAATTTTTGAAGAATTCTGCACATTCTGAATTATGCGACTCCTATCTTCCTCATCTCAAGTTATATATTAAGCTTCCGCTTTTGATAAGCGCCTGCAAGGAAGATTACAGAACTTGGTTTAATTGGTTTCCAGAGGCAAATTCATTTGCATTCAATAACAAAGAATTACCGCTCCGTACCCGTGCCCTCCAATGGATGGCATCCAAAAGAATGTGGGGTGCGGTCCGTCTTTATGCTGCCTTGTATAGTTTTATCACAAAACACATGGTTTGATGCTAAAAAGAATCTTCATATCGGCATTACTCGTAGTAATAACCAGTTTCTATTTGTTCCCGGTAGCCTTCTACTTCCTGCCAGACGCAATCAATACAAAGATTATCATTGCAGGTTTCGGAGTTCTGGCCTTCTTTTATGATGGGGTTTCTTCCAGATCGTTTATTATTCCAAGGCAATTGCTTTATGCTGGATTATTAGCCGTATTTTTCTCTTTGTGGTGTTTTTATTGTATCACCAAGAACAATACCGACGATTTGTCCTATGCCAATTATTGGATATCATTCTTTACCTGGATATTTGGCGGTTACGGAGTCTGTTTTCTTCTCAGGAATATGGCGGGAAAGGCAGATCTGGCAACTATTACTTTTTATTTTGCATTAGTTTGTGTCTCCCAATGCATTATTGCTGAATGGATTGACTATTCCCCGTCCTTCAGGGTGCTGGTCGACAGCGTATTTAACCAGGGTCAAGAGTTCTTTCAGGAGGTAAAGCGACTCTACGGCATTGGTGCGGCTTTGGATCCGGCCGGTGTACGTTTCTCTGTTACGCTCACCCTTATGGCGCATCAGATGTCTTCAAACGGAGAAGTTATTAACAAGACCGGTTTGTCCTTATTCTACTTCAGCGCTTTTTTTATCATAGTTATAATCGGGTCCATGATTGCCAGAACTACCTGGTTGGGCGCTGGTATCGGCTTGGCCTATATGATTGTTTCTTACCTTAGTCTGAATAATGGTTATCTTTCGGGGAAGCAGGTGCAATTCTGGTCACTATTCATAGGCCTGGCACTGCTCACTCTTATCGTTTCGGTCATCTTGTATAATACCAATCCCAATTTCAGAAGCAGTCTCCGATTTGCCTTTGAGGGTTTTTTCAACTGGGCAGAAACGGGTGTTTTCAGAACCGACTCCACTGACAAACTCAATAACGTTATGTGGATATGGCCGCAGGACACCAGATCCTGGATTATTGGAACAGGATTGTTTGAGAACTTTGTCTATAGTACTGATATCGGGTACTGCCGCTTTACTCTTTATTGCGGTATCCCGGGGCTGGCAATCTTTTCCGTATTCTTCATATATAATGGCTGGGCCCTGTTCAGAAGGTTTAAGAGTCTCTCCATTTTGCCTCTGGCTCTTGTAGTAGTGAATTTTATTGTATGGCTTAAAGTTGCAACTGATATTTTTTTTATATTTGCTTTATTGTTTTTTGCAGAAGAAAGCGTACAGGACACTTCTGAACCCACATGCACATCCTCTACAACATAGCCGGATTCTACCGCCCTGCGGGGATGGAGAGGGTGCTGTGCGACAAAGCCAACTGGCTGGTTGAGCACGGGCACAGGGTGACCATCGTCACAACGGAGCAAAAGGGAAGGCCCCATGCTTTCCCGCTGGACCCTCGAGTGGAGATGACGGACCTTGCAATAGGCTATGAGGACAACAACGGCGGCAGCCTGTGGGACAAACTGATTCACTATCCCGGCAAGCAGAGAAGGCACAGGAAGGCCCTGAGGGCCATATTGATGGAGAAAAAGCCGGACATCACAGTGTCCATGTTCTGCAACGAAGTTAACCTTGTCCCGCAAATGAAGGACGGCAGCAGGAAGGTGCTGGAAGTGCATTTCTCCCGCTTCAAACGCGTGCAGTACGGAAGGAAGGGATTGTGGGCGCTTGTCGACGGCATCCGCAGCCGTCAGGACGAGAGACTGATCAGGAAGTACCGGCGTTTTGTGGTACTCACCAATGAGGACAAGGCCTACTGGGGAGACCTTCCCGGAATACGCGTAATATACAACCCCGTCCGATTCCGCCCGGAAAAGCCCGCCTCCCTGGACACAAAGACAGTTATTGCGGTGGGCCGATATACCCACCAGAAGGGCCTGGAACGGCTCATTCAGGCATGGAGCCTGATTCCGGAAAAGGACGGATGGAAACTATGGCTTGTGGGAGACGGAGAGCAGCGTCCGGAACTTGAGAACCTTATCCGGAGCCTGGGCCTTACCGGGTCTGTGAAGCTTGGCCGAGCGGAAAGTGACATGGCCGCAGTATACTCACAGGCATCCATACTTGCCCTCACATCGCGTTACGAGGGCCTTCCCATGGCGCTCCTGGAGGCGCAGACCTTCGGCGTGCCGGCGGTTTCTTTTGAATGCAAGTGCGGCCCAAAAGACATCATTACCCCGGGTGTTGACGGAATTCTGGTAGAGGAGGGTAACGTGGGCGCCTTCGCCCAGGGCCTCTCTGCCCTCATGAAGGACGATGCCTTAAGGAAAGAGATGGGCCTCAATGCTTTCCGCAGCTCGGAGAGATGGAGGCCGGATAATATAATGCCACAATGGATACAGCTGTTCGGCGAAATATTGTAGTGTCGGCGGTGAACATCCGAAAGGGTGGGACGCTTACCGTTCTGAGGGACTGCCTGAGGTACCTCGGCGGCAGGCCGGACCTCCACGTGACGGCGCTGGTACACAATAAGGAACTGTGCAATTTCCCGGGCATAGACTATATTGAAATTCCCTGGAGCGCAGAAGGATGGTTCAAGCGCCTGTGGTGCGAGTACGTGAGCATGAACCGCATCTCAAAAACGCTCCCCGACACATACCTCTGGCTGTCCCTCCACGACACCACGCCGCGGGTAAAGGCGCAGAGGCAGGCAGTTTACTGCCACACTTCCTTCCCGTTCATGAAGCCCACGCTCCGGGATCTCTGGATGGATTACAAGATACCCCTGTTCTCACTGTTCACCAAATATGCCTACAGGTGGAACGTAAGGAAGAACAAGTATCTGATTGTGCAGCAGGAGTGGATGAGGCAGGCCCTGGCGGCCCTTGTCTCCTTCCCGGCAAGCAGAATAATAGTAGCGCCGCCGTCCTTTGAACGCCCTGTGATTACAGCTGCGCCGTCTAATCCTCCTATGTTCCTCTACGTAGGTACACCGGACTGCCACAAGAACTTTGAGACAGTGTGCAAAGCTGCAGAGCTGCTGGAAAAGCGCCTTGGCAAAGGTGCGTTCTGCGTAGTGTTCACCATAAGCGGAGAAGAAAACCGCTATGCGCAGTGGCTCCGGAGGCGCTGGTGCCATGTAGATTCCATCCGTTTCCGCGGATACCTTTCCCGGGAAGAACTGGCGCAGGCCTATGGTAAGGCCTCCTGCCTTGTGTTCCCTTCCAGGATAGAGACCTGGGGACTTCCAATATCGGAATTCCTGCAAACAGGAAAACCCATGATACTTGCGGACATGCCTTATGCGCATGGTGCGGCTGCGGGTGCGTCAAAAGTAGCCTTTTTCCCTGTAAGAGATGCAGAGAAGCTGGCGCTCCTTATGCAGAAGGTGATAGAAAAGGAAGAAGAGTCCTTCAAGGCTGTTCCGGTACCGGAATTCAGTGCTCCTTATGCAGAGAACTGGGACAGATTATTTGATATCCTATTATAATGAGAATACTTCAGTTAGGTAAATTCTACCCCATACGCGGGGGCGTAGAGAAGGTGATGTGGATTCTCATGAGGGGTCTATCGGGCCAGGGCGTAGACTGTGACATGCTGTGCGCACGGCTTCGCGGTGACAAGGCAGATCCTGCGGACCAGCCGTTCCAGGATGGCAGGGACTTCCGCTTCAACTCCCATGGGACGGTGTACTGCGTTAATGCTCTCACCCAAAAGGCCGCCACCATGATTTCTCCGGCAATGGTACGATGGCTTAGGAAACACCACCAGGATTACGACATAATACACGTGCACCATCCGGACCCCATGGCAGCCCTGGCGCTCAGGCTCAGCGGCTACAAAGGGAAAGTGGTGCTTCACTGGCACAGTGACATAGTGTCCCAGAAATCACTCCTGAGGCTTTACAGACCTCTCCAGGACTGGCTTTTGAAACGGGCCGATGTCATTGTGGGTACCACCCCGTCGTATATCAAGGCTTCCCCTTATTTGGGAGACTTCCAGGACAAATGCACGTATGTTCCCATAGGCATAGAGCCCATTCATTTCAGCGAGGAGGGGGCGGAGGCAATAAGGCAGCGCTTCCCCGGGAAGACCATCCTGCTGTCCATAGGCCGGCTGGTCCCTTACAAAGGTTTCTCCGTGCTTATCAGGGCAATGAAGTTCCTTCCGGAAAAGTACCACCTCATTATTGGCGGCAAGGGCCCTCTGCAGAAGGAACTGGAGGACATGATTGACGCGGAAGGCCTTGGCGGCAGGGTTACTCTGGAGGGGTATCTGCCGGACGACAAACTGCCGGACTACTACGGCGCCTGCCACATCTTTGTCCTTTCCAGCATTATGAAGACAGAAGCCTTTGGGATAGTACAGATAGAGGCCATGTCCTGCGGAAAACCCGTTGTGGCCACCATAATTCCCGGCTCAGGCGTGTCCTGGGTGAACGAGGACGGCATTTCCGGAAGGAATGTCACGGTAGGTGACTCCAAGGCCATGGCCGCAGCAATAGAAAACGTGGATGAACGTTACAACGTATTCTCCCATGGTGCCAAGATGCGTTTTGACTCCATGTTCACGGAAGACGGAATGATTAAATCAATACTTAAAATATATGAAACGCTTGTTTGATATTATCCTTCTGGGGGTAGTGTCTTTCATGCTCTTTTCCTGCTCTACGGCAAAAGACATGACCTATCTCCTGGACATGCAGTACAACACAGAGTATCCTGCAAGTCCTGCTCCGGAACTCATTGTGCAGCCGGACGATGTGCTCAGCATCACCGTCACCTGCTCCACTCCGGAGCTTGCCGCACCTTTCAACCTGTTCTCCGAGGGAACAACCGGGCTCAAGTATCCTGTGGACCGTGAGGGAAACATAGAGTTCCCCGTGCTTGGCACCATAAAGGTATGGGGCGCCACCCTGTCCCAGATAAAGAACGGCATTGCTGCCGGCATCAGGGAAAACGGTTTTATCAAGGACCCCATAGTTCAGGTTTCCCTGGACAACTTTGCCATTACGGTGATTGGCAGCGGCGGCAATAAGGTTATCCCTATTGCCAACAACAGCATCAATCTCCTGCAGGTAATAGCAATGTCCGGACAATTGACCAATAGTTCTAATATCAAGGATATCATGATTATCCGCACAGAGAACGGAGTACGCCAGTCCTACACGGTGGACCTTCAGTCCAAGGACCTGTTCTACAGCCCGGTTTTCTACCTCAAGCAGAATGATGTGGTTTACGTTAAACCTAAGGGAACAAACCTCAGCACAAGCGGAGAGACCGTTATGTCTTTTGTAACAGCCGGACTATCCCTTGTATCTATTATTGTCAATGCAATTCTTTGGACCAGCAGATAAGAATATGAACGAAAAAAAGAGCAATAATGGTGTCAACTTGGTTGACCTATTCTTCTACCTCCTGAGCAATTGGTATTGGTTTGTTCTTTGTGCTGTCTTATGCGTAGGTTTTGCATACTACCGCTACTCCAAAACTTCGCATATGTACCAGAGCCAGGCGACCATTATCATTAAGGACCCCTCAAACACAAAGTCAACTGTCCAATTAGGCTCCTACAGCAGCCTCATCAATCATGTGAGTATGTCTAACGAAATACTCCAGCTCCAGTCCCGGGAATTGATGATGAGCGTGGTGAGGTCATTAGATGCCGATATTGACTATGTGGTAATGGATCACCTTCGTGAAATGGAACTGTATAAGGCAACGCCGGTGAGAATGATTGTTCCCAGAAACGTCTCCGAAGACTATGCATTTGACATCCGTATAACTCCAGTCAGCGACAGCACGTTGAGGGTTACTGGCAAAGATATGCCCGGTACAATGTACCATTTTGGAGACACCTTATCTGTTTACGGGCACAGTGTTTCCTTTAGTCCTACTGCCAATTACAATACATATATCGGCAAAGACATAAGAGTCAGAAAAACTCCCACTGCTTCCCGGGCAGTTCAGTTCATTTCCCGCATCCGCGTAAACCAAGCCGAATCCGATGGCTCTATTCTTCGTCTAAGCATTACAGACTTTGCCCATGACCGCGCAGATGATATATTGAACACTCTGGTGCGAAAGTATAATGAGGATGCAATCCGCGAAAAGAATCGTATTGCAGTAAATACTGCTGCATTCATAAATGAGCGCCTTGCCATTATCCAGGACGAACTAGGATCTGTTGAGGCAGACCTTTCGCGCCTGAAAACAAGCGAGCGAATCCTGAATGTGGAGAGCACCGCGGCAGACTACCTGAACCAGAACACTGCCCTGAACAAAGAAATAGTAGAACTGGAGACAAAACTCAGCACGGCCCGCTATCTCAGGGATTATGTCCAGTCTTCTTTCCAAGCCTATGAAACTATTCCAGCCAACATTGTTACTCAGGACAGCTACATCGAAGGAGCAATTCAGAAATACAATGCTGCAATCCGCGAACGCGAACGTCTGGTAAAGAGCGGCGGTGAATACAGCCTTGCTGTAAGTCAGGTAGAAGATAATATAAAGGTCCTTAGGACCGATGTCAATGACTTCATAGATACCCACATTTCTCTCCTCATTACACAGCGCCAAAGCCTGGCGGAAAGGGAGCAGGAATCTCTTCAGAGGTTCACTGCCATGCCGGCCAAGGCCAGGGAATTCCTTTCCATCGAGCGTCAGCAAAAGATTAAGGAATCCCTGTACATGTTCCTCCTGAACAAGCGCGAGGAGAACTCCCTCACCCAGGCCATGGCTGACAACAACGCCCGCATGATAGACTCGGCAACTTCCAGCTGGACACCGGTAGCTCCGTCAAGGAACAAAATGCTCCTGCTGGCATTTCTGGTAGGTCTGCTCATCCCCGGAGTCATCCTTATCATGAGGATAATGCTTGACACCAACATTCATTCCCGCAAAGACATCGAGGAAGGCACGGGAATGCCGTTCCTTGCAGACATTCCCTTTGCCCGTGAGAAGAAGCGCGAGAAGGATGACACCACCCTTAAATCGGCCTACAAGAATGCCAAATCAAGGGTGTTCACGGAGGCAATGCGCCTTATGTGCACCAACCTTGACTATATGAGGCCGGAAGGCTGTACGGTCCCGGTAATTGCCACAACGTCCTTCTCCGCCTCTGCAGGTAAGACCTTCCTCACCACCAACATGGCTGCCTGCCTGGCCGATGCCAAAAAGCGCGTTGTGCTGATTGATATGGACCTCCGCAAGAGGACGGCCTCCAAGTACTTCTCCCTCAAGCACGGCACGCTGGGCCTTTCCAACTTCATCTTTGACGATTCCCTCAAACTGGAGGACATCCTGCACAAGGACGTCTTGGAGGGCTTCGACTTCATCCCCGCCGGACACATTCCGCCAAACCCCGCAGAGCTCCTTGGCCGCGCCCGCTTTGACACCCTCATCAAGGCCCTCAAGGAAAAGTACGACTTCATCCTCCTTGACGGCGTCCCGGTGAACGCAGTGGCGGATATGATTGTAATTCAGAGGCTTGTGGACATGAACCTGTTCATCCTGCGAAGCGGCAAGGTTGACCGCCGTGCGCTTCCGGAGCTTGAGACCGTGTACCAGAGCGGCCGCCTCAAGAACCCCAGCATTATCCTTAATGGCGGCGACATCCGCACCTCTTATGGTTATGGATACGGCTACGGTTACGGTTACGGCTATGGATACGGCTACGGTTATGGCTATGGTTACGGCTATGGATATGGCTACGGATACGGTGAAAAAGAAGAGGACGACAAATGATTATCGCAGTAGATTTTGACGGTACCATTGTAGAGCACAAGTACCCTAAGATTGGCAAGGAGAAACCTTTTGCCATTGACACGCTCCGCAAACTGGCCTCCCAGGGCCACAAGATAATCCTCTGGACTGCCCGCGAAGGAGAGCTGCTTGACCAGGCTGTCGCCTTCTGCAAGGAGCGCGGCCTCACTTTCTATGCCGTGAACGGAGACACCCCCACCTCCGGCCTCAACTTCCAAAACAAGGTCTCAACCACCAAGCTCGTTGCCGATGTCTACATAGACGACCGCAACCTCGGCGGCCTTCCGGACTGGGGAACCATCTACGAGATACTCATCGGCATGAAAAGCAGGACCCACAGGCACCACCACCACTCTCGCTTCTCCCTGAAGAAACTTTTCGGCTATTAACAACAGCCTGTCAATACTTCTTTCCCTGGTTCGCAGTGCCCTTTGGGACTGCGAACCGGATAAGGCCGTTCTTGAAGGCATGAGCTCCGGTCAGTGGATGCAGGTCCTTGCCCAGGCTCACCGGCAGACGGTGACAGGCCTTGTTTACCTGGCCCTTGAGAAGCATCCCGTTCAAGTTCCGGACAACATTGTCATGGAGCTTATGAGAAGGGTTAACCTGCTGGCGAACAAAAACATAAAGATGCGCACCGTGGAAGCCTCCGTGCTTGGCATATTCTCTCAGCTTCATCCTGTAATAATGAAGGGAAGCACCTGCGCGGCAAGGTATCCTTCGCCTGAACTGCGCGAATCAGGAGACATAGACATCTATTTTAATCCTGAAGAATACCCCGCCGCCCTGGACCTGATCCCGGTCGGTTACAGCACCAATAAGGACGAAGGCGTCACATTCACCATGAACGGACGCGTGGTGGAGGTGCACAGCAGGTATTATGACCTGCACACATCAAAGGTACCGGAGCCGGCTACTCCGGAAGGAGAGCTGGTTATGCTTGCGGCACATATATTCAAGCATGCCGCCGGGCCTGGCGTGGGGCTCCGCCAGATATGCGACTTTGCCCTTGCATGGCGCGCATACGGCGGCGGGAACATGCATCAGGTCTTCCGCGACGCAGGACTTGGGAAATGGTCCCGGCTGCTGCTGTCGTTTGTTCACGATTACCTTGACCCCTCCGTGGAGGTAAAGTACCTGAATCCTAAGCCCCTTCTCCGGATAGTTGAGGAAAGAGGCAATTTCGGGCATCATTCAAAGTCAAGGGAAAAGATTCTCAACGGACCTGTTTTCTTAAGGAAGGCAGATACGGCATTACGCATTCTCTCACGCCTTCCGTTCGCACTCCGCTATGCACCCTCTGAAGCCATTCACAGGGTGCATGAACTGGCATCTCCGTCCTAACGCACGGAGAATCTCACTGCCAGGGAGTTTCCATCCTCATCTACAACAGTAAGTACGTGACTGCCCTTTTCAGGGGCAAGGCGGAGGTCGTGTATCAGGGTGGTTTCACCGACGTAGCTGCCGTCAAGGTGCCACCAGATGGTGGTGGAGGGGTTGCGGTGGGCAAGGCGGAACACTGCCCCCGGAGTCTCGCCGGAGAGTTGTGGCGGGAATGAAAGGGTGGAGCCCGAAGATGGATAGATGAACTCCATCACAGCGTCCTGATGCTTCCTGGCAGAGCCATATTCCGGGTGATGAGGCCTGTAATACCACTCCATCACCGGCGGAAGGGCAAACACTCCCCCGCCGTGATACGGACAAGGCTCGCTGTCAAGTGCGGAAGGGGGCAGAAGCATGGCCGTGCGCTCCGGGCAGTCCGGGCCGGCAAGGTATCCGGACTGAGGACAGACATCGGCCACAATGCCCTCTGAAGGCTCCTGGAACCAGCCGGCGCTTTCCGGCAGGAGGTTAAGGATGTCAAACATGACAGGCCCTGCAGCGCGCGCCCCGGTGAGTCCCGGCACACCTCCGCCTTCCGCATTCCCTGCCCACACGCCAATGGTGTACTCCGGCGTCATGCCAACAGCCCACGCATCCCTGAAGCCATAACTGGTTCCCGTCTTCCACGCCGCCTTCCTCACACTGCCAATCAGCCTCCAGTCCAGCTGGTCCGGCCGGTTCACCTCCTTCAACGCCTCAAAGGTGTACCAAAGAGCAAGGTCCCGTCCCTGAAAATGGCCGTATTTGCGGACGGAGGCCTCATTTTGCCCCGCCCGTCCCTGAAAATGGCCGTTTTTGCGGACGGAGGCCTGAACCATGGCGGAATACGCCGCCGTGATTTCCGTGAGTCGCGCCTCCGCGCCGCCAAGGATGAGCGACAGCCCATAATGGCCTGCAGGATGCGTGAGGGTTGTGATACCACGGGCTTTGAGGTCCTCGTAAAAGCGTTCCACGCCATACTTCCGCAGAAGGAAAACGGCCGGGACGTTAAGTGATCTTGCTAAGGCGTCCGAGGCATGAACGGCTCCGTAGAACTGTCTGTCGAAGTTCTGTGGGGCAAAGCCGCCAAGATTCATTGGGATATCGGGCAGAAGGGTGCCGGGAAGGATGACCCCGGCCTCAAGGGCATCGGCATAGAGGAAGGGCTTGAGGATGCTGCCGGTAGAGCGCGGGGCATCTGCAATGTCCACCTGCACCCCGGGCCGCACACGGGAAGGCGAGGAGTTTCCCACGTAGGCAACAATCTCCCCGGCGCCGTTGTCCATGACGATGGCGGCCATATCAGCGACGCCCTCCGAGGCCAGCGCATCGGACCGCCTGCGGACGGCTTCCTCCACGGCTTTCTGCAGCCCGAAACGGAGCGTGGACCTGGTCCGTACCCCCCTGGGAGCGCTTTCCACATAGTGGGAAGCATATCCAGGAAGAGGCATGGGTTCGTCGGGAAGGGGTTCCTCTATGGACTCCCTATATGTATCCAAATCTATATCCCCACGTTCATGGAGCCTTGCCAGAAGTCGGTTCCGCTTGGCTTTCAGCGCTTCCCTGTCCCTTCCAGGATGGATTGACGACGGGGCATTGGGAAGCACCGCAAGGGTAGCGCTCTCCGCCCATGAGAGCTCCTCCGGAGGACGGCCGAAGTACCGCCACGAAGCGGCTTCCAAGCCCACCACGTTGCCGCCAAAAGGTGCATTTGCAGCATACAGGGCAAGGATTTCACGTTTTTTGTGCCGGCACTCCAGACGTACAGCTTCCTCCGCTTCTATAAGCTTGTTCCAGATGTTGCGTTTTCCCCCGCGGGAAAGCCTTATGACCTGCATGGTAATGGTACTGCCGCCGCTGACCACATGACCGCTTTTTATATTGTCCCGGAGCGCACGCACGATAGCCACGGGGTTTACCCCCGGATGCCAGTAAAAGTGCCTGTCCTCGAACTGCACCAGGGCCTTGGCAAAGCGCTCGGGGATGGGATTGCCGGTCGCAGCCGGCAATGACGAGGGGAAGCGCCACTGGCCGTCGGCGGCGATGCGGGCGCCAAGGAGCTCCCCTTCCGCGCTCTCCACCACCGTGGAGTACTGAGTGCCGCGGAAGAGCCTCATGGGCATCACGAACAGCCAAAGCAGCAGTGCCGCCAGCAGTCCCAGGAAAAGCCACCCTCTGGAGCCAGCCATTACGCGTTTCAGGCCATTATTGCGCATCGGGTGGCTCGGTTGAGCCACCCGTAACGCATTTTGGGCCGTTTTTGCACGTCGGCTGGTCATTCTGGACCGCTATCGGATAACCACGGCCTTGCCGGAGGCGGTGCAGCCGGAGACGGCGGGCTTGTACATGGCCTGGGCAACGGTGGCGGGCAGCACATAGGTGCCCTCGTACGCGGCTCGGAGCTGTACCGTGAAGGTCTTGTACCTGCCTGCAGGAAGGCCGAAGAACCAGTCTACGCGAAGATCACGGATGTCCTTGTGGTCGTAGCCCTCGGAGGCGGCGCCGGCCATGCGGTCGTTCACTATCTCCCAGCCGGAAGGGATGCCATAGCTGAGGGACAGGTTGTCCAGGGCAATGCCGCCAAGGTTAGTCACCTTCACCACGGCCTGGAAACGGGTTCCCTGCTGAAGCGAGGCAGGATTGACGGCAGCGCCGGAGGCATCGGTATACTTCACCTCAACCCCGAGGCCGCTGGACAGAGCCTTGGCAACGGCTTCACGGTATGTCTTGGATGCAGTAAGGTACAGAGGGCCGTCAGAACCGTTCACCACGGCGCAGGTCTTGGACACTGCCTGTGTGAGCACTGATGCCGTGGAAACCACTTCCTTGCCGTCGATGGTGGCCTTTATGGCCTGGGTGGGTATCTTATCCAGCAAATGCCCGTAGGCAATTGCCGCAAAGGCGCTTTCCTGAGTTGAGAGGCCGCGCTCCGGCAGGGATTCCTGAGCCAGGGCAAGGGCGTCCGCCACCCTGCCGCAAAGGGCCAGGGCATCCAGGGCCACCATCCTGTCACGGAAGCTTCCGCCATAGGTGAGCACATCGGGCTCGTACTCGGGGAAGCCGCGTCCAATGCCGTCAAGGACGGCTGCCGATGTCTGCTGCTTACCGGAAAGTGCGTATGCCGCTGCCAGCATCCAGCGGGTGCGTTCGTCCAGACCGGAAGCCTCGCGCAGCCTGTTGAGGCCTGCCGATGCATCCACTCCGGCAACCACCTGGCTGTACAGCCTGTAGGCCTGGTCAAGGTTGGTGAATACGCTGTTTCCGGCAATGCGGAAGGCCTTGGACATCTTGTCCTGATAGCCCTTCCAGGCCTTGAGAACGCCGCTTTCCACCTTGAATCCGGCCTTTGACGCCTCTGAGAGGAACTGTCCCGCCATGGACGATACCCAGGTGGACGAGCTGCCGCCTCCCCAGTAGGAGAAGCCGCCGTCGGAATTCTGCCTGGCATACAGTGCGGTAATAACCTGAGGTATAAGCTCCCTGGCCTCTGCAGCGTCCTTCTCGCCAAGCATGGGGAGAAGGTGCAGATAGGTAAGTCCCTTTGCGCTGAGCTGTTCGGAGCAGTTGTACTGGTAGTTCTTCATGTCCGTAAACATCTGGTGCGCATCCAGGGCCGGGAAGCCTGCCAGCTGCAGGAGAGACCCCTCGCTGACGGTTGCCGATGCCCCGGCGGCCAGCATGAATTTCTGCACCCTGGTCACCTCCGGATTGGGGTTCGCAACCGTAAGGGCAACTGTCTCGGAGGTCTTGTGGCCGCCTCCCCTGGCGCTTACGGTAATATGTGCAACGCCCTCGCCTTCCGTGGCCTTGAGGGCAAAATGCAGCAGCCTGTCTCCCGGAGCGTCAAACGTCACGCTTTGTGCCGATGCCCCCACAACGGCCACCGGGCCGTCCACCTTGACCTCTACGGAAGCATCCTTGAGGCCGTCTTCCAAGGCAAACACGTTGACGGGAAGGGTAACTTCCTCTCCGGAACCAAGGGCGCGCGGCAGCGTAGGAATAACCATCAGAGGGCTCTGTACGGGCACCGTGGCCTCCGTGGCGCCATAAGCGCCGTCATGGCCTGCAATAACCATCACGCGGACGCTTCCCACATACATGGGAAGCTGAAGCTCAAGCTTATCCGTGCCCTTTGCCAGCGTCCTTGGCGCAACATACAGCACCACGGGGTTGAAGCGGTTGTCCTTTCGGGCACTCACCAGGGCATCCTGGTCACCGCCAACTGCCGCAACGGATGCAAACTTGCCGTTACGGGCACCTATCACGCTGTCGTAAAGGTCCCAGGTCTTTACTCCAAGGGCCTCCGGCTTGTACATCCAGGCCCACGGGTCCGGAGTCTTGAAGGCGGTGAGGTCCAGAAGGCCCTCGTCCACTATTGCAAGAGTGTAGGTCATGGGCTTGCCGGATTTCTCGGACACCTTCACGGTGAACTTCTCTTCCGGACGGATCACTGAAGGCAGCTTGACAACCGGCTCAAGCTTTGAGTCAGGATTGTCCACCAGCACCCTCTGGACGCCGTACATACGCATGGGAACGCCGTCTGCGGTTGCTCCGTAGGGCTGCACCATGGTAATATGGATATAGAAGTTGGGAGCCATATCGGGGGTGACGGTAAAGCTGTAGACGGTCTCCTTGTCCGATGCGGACACCCACTTGCGGTGCAGGACCTCGACGGAATTCTCCAGGGACACCAGGGCCTGGGCATCGGCACAAGCGGGGATGAACACCTTCACCTTCTCTCCCACCTTGTATGACGGTTTGTCAGTAGAGAAGGTGAGCATGGTAAGGGCCTCGGGGTCCTTGCGGTCTGCCCTGCCGCGGTATTCCGGCCAGTCTACGGTGAAGAAGCTTCCGCTCACGTGGCCCGATGCGCGGTCACGAGCCAGAATGAGGTACCGGCCCCAGTCCGGATAGTCCACACGGAATTTGACGAAGGCGTCCTTGTCCTCAGGGGTAATCGTCCCGCTTGCAACTTTCTGCACGGACGATCCGCTTATCCAGGCGTCCAGCTCTCCGCCGGGGCTGTCCCACCACCAGTTCCAGCCGGTCTTGTAAACGGCGTACTCTACGCGGTGGCCTTTGACACGGACGCCATCGGCATTGACCACGGCTATGGCAAGCTGGTGGTCCTTGTCCGTCTCAAGGTAATCGCCCTCGGGGATGCCTATGCCCACGTAGGAGCTGTAAGGGGAGAACGGGATGGAGGCGGTGGTGAAGCTCTCGTCGCCGCCGGCCTCCTGCACGCTTGTGACGATGAACGCCTGCAGCATTCCGGGAGCGCCGGAGGCATCGGGCATCTTCACAGGCACGTTAAGGTCTCCTGCCCCGCTGAGACGCTTCTCATAAAGCACGTATTCCGCCGATGTAAACTGGGACGCCGGTGCAGTGAAGCAGTACTTCTCAAAGCCCTTGAAGGTGGTCTTGGAGGCCTTTCTGAGGGTCATCCTGGCATTGGCGGGGCACTCCCCGGCCACACCGCCGGAAAGCCACCTTGCCGATGTATAGATGTTCACGGCCTTCCCTGCCTGAAGCACCTTCTCGTCTTCAAGGGAAGTGCTTATCTTGAGGCGGTTGGGCTTTATGGCCTCTACGTGGAGAGTCTTGTGGAAGCTGCCGGCGCCCACTTTCAGGTAGGCGTTCCAGTAGCCGGTGGGGTCATCGGCCTTTGTGGGGATCTCGAATGAGAAGAAGCCGTCCTTGCTCTTACGGACGGCCTTGCTGTAGAACTGGCCTTCCGGAGTATATATCTCCAGGGTGGCGGGATGGCCGTCCGGCAGGGAATGTCCCTTGTCCTGGACGATGGCCGCCACGTGCAGGGTGTCGCCGGGCCTCCAGACGCCCCTCTCTCCGTATACGAAGGCCTTGAGACCCTCTTTCAGGACCTCACCGCCGACGTCGTAGCGGCTCAGGGAACGCTCGGTGCCAAGTTTGAGGTAAGCGGTGCTGCCGCCGGCCTTGCCCACTATGGCAAAGGGCTTGTGGTCCAACTTCAGCTGTGCCAGGCCGTCGCCGCCGGTCTTTGCCGTGCCGATGCTCTGCAGCTGGTAATCGTACACCTCAAGCTGGACGCCGCCCATGGGCTTTGCGGTCACAAGGTCCGTAGCCGCAATCCAGAGGTCGTCGCCGCCGGCGTACTCGGCCACAAGGCCGATGTCGGAGGAGAGAAGCCTGATGGACGGGAAGCGGTCAGCGTCCATGTAGTAGGAGGGCTTGTCCGGGTCATCGGCCTCCTGCCAGTTGTACTCGCTCCAGTCGTAGTAATTGTCCCAGATCCAGGGGTTCTGGACGTCCCAGATGGCGTCATCGGCCTTTGTGGGCCTGCCGCCCTGGGCAGATGTGATCCTGACGGGCTCCTTGCCGCCGTAGAGGCTCTGGTCCTGGCGGAAGGCGATTGTGACGCTGTAGATGGCTCCAGGCTCCTGCTTTATGATGTTGCCAAGGTAGAGGCAGTGGTCGTTCCAGTCGTGGAGGTCTCCGTCAGTGTCCAGGGGGATATCGGCCTTGTAGATGAGACGGCCGCATCGCCTTAGGCTGCTGGCGCCGCCAAGGCTGTTTTCCTGGAGGAACATGAGGACGTTCTTCTCATAAATCTTTACTATCCTTACCTCTACGGCGCTCAGGTTGACGGCGCGGAAAGGAAGCATGAGGTTCCGCTTGTCCGGGAGGATGTTGCCGCTGACGGGAATGGTGACGGCGGGCTTTTCCTCATTCTCCTTGTAAGTCTTTGTGTAATCCTCCCCCAGGGCATCTCCGCCTGCGTTTTTAATGCCTTTATCTACCGTAAGGACCATGTCTCCCTTTCGGCCCTCGAAGTACACCTTCACCAGCTGGTCTTCTACCTGGACATAGCTCCTGGCAACTCCCTGGAGTTCTATCATGCCCTTCTGGGCGGCATTCACGGGAGACTCGCTGAACTGTATCTCTATGCGGGATTCCGTAAGCTTTGCGCTCCTTACGCGGAAGCCGTCGCGGGTATCTTCCTGCTCCTGGGCGGCCTGTATGGCCTTCCTTACCGTGAATCCAAAGTCAAAGCTGGCCGGCACGCTGGAGCTCTTTGGCGGCTTAGGACCTTCGATGGCCTTGCGGAGTGCAAAAGAAGCGCTGTAGTTCTGGCCGGGGACAAGTTCTCCGGGTGCCGGGGTGAATGCCACCTGGTCCGGGGCTTCCCAGACCGTAATGCCTTCAATGGCCGGCTTGAAACTGAACAGTTCCCCCGCCTTTGCCACGTCCTGTGCGGCCTCTTCCATGAGCTGGATGCGAATCACGGCATCCTCCCCCACTATACCGCCCGTATATGCCTTCACATACTCTGCAAAATACTCCGCCTCAGGCTCCTGCGCTTTCCTTGGCCCGCAACCCCACACCATAAGGGCCGCAGCCATCCATAACAATACTTTTTTCATATAGTAATGGTTAATTGTTTCCGTCATTACCGGGGAGTTGCCAGTCATTCCCGGGGAGTTGCCAGTCATTCCCGGCTCTTTTCTTCCGTCATTCCCGGGTCCGACCGGGAATCTCACACAAATTTACAAAAATTCCGCCACTTGTCCACCTAAACACCCAGTTTCCGTGGACAAACCCGCCAAAACACCAACTTATCCACCAAAACACCCCTTTTCCGTGGACAAACCCGCCAAAACACTGCAAAAATGTGAAAGGTTCGGTAAAAAGTGCCGAACCATTTACGTAAAATGGCTCTACAAGGCGTATAATGTAAAAGGTTCGGTCAAAAAAACCGAACCTTTCACGTTTGGGAGGCCAAAACGTGGCCGCAGATGACAATACCAGGTGGACCAGGTCCAGGGCATGTCACCCCAGGTCACAAAAACACGCCAAAACGTGGCCGCAGATTGTGGGGTTACTGGAGAGGGAGGGACTGAGACAGGCGGTTGAGGCCTTCGAGGAGGAGTTTGCGGGGACAGGCAATGTTGAGGCGCTCCCAGCCCTCGGCAACGGGGCCGTAAATGGTGCCGGTGGAAAGCTTTACTCCGCCCTGACGCTCAAGGACGGAGGCAAGGCGCTCGCTGGCGCCTGGTTCACTGCCAATCACCTCCCGGAAGTCAAGCCACATCAGGTAGGTGCCCTCCAGGGGGCTGGCAACCACCTGCGGAAGGTGGTCTTCCAGGAAGCAGTAAACGGTACGGGCGTTGTCCAGGAGGTATTCCCGCAGCTGGTCCAGCCAGGCGCCTCCATGGTTATAGGCGGCCATGAGGGCGGTTACGCCGAAGACATTGACGTCGCAGCACTCGTTGTCGTTTATGGCGCGGTCCATCTTTGCCAGGATGGCGGGATCGGCCGCAAAGATATTGGCTATCTGGATGCCGGCAATATTGAAGGCCTTGGTGGGCGATATGCAGGAGACGGAATTCAGTACCATGGCTTCCGGGAGGGTGGCCCAGGGTGTGTAGTCATGGCCGGGGTAAGTGAGCTCGCAGTGGATCTCGTCCGATATCACAAAGACGTTGTGGCGGAGGCAGATCTCGCCCACCCGCAGCAGTTCTTCCCTTGTCCAGACGCGCCCCACTGGGTTGTGGGGGTTGCACAGAAGAAGCACCCTGGCTTCCTTGCACTTTTCCTCAAAGTCCTGGAAATCTATGCTCCAGAGGCCGTTCTCATAGTGAAGGGGATTGCCCAGCTGCACGCACTTGTTGTTGCGGATTGCCGGGAAGAAGGCATTGTAGCAAGGGGTCATGACGATGACCTTGTCCCCGGGGACGGTCATTGCCTTTATGGCCGCGGAATAAGCCGCTATAACCCCGGTTGTGGGGACGATGGTTTCCCGCTTGAGCCCGCTCCAGCCGTGCCTTTCCGTGAACCAGCCGTCTATGGCCTCAAAGTACTGGTCCGGCACCAGCTGGTAGCCAAAGACACCGTGGTCCAGACGCTTCTGGAGGGCCTCCAGTATTTCCGGTGCAGCTTTGAAGTCCATATCGGCCACCCACATGGGGATGGCTCCAGGGGCGCAGTGGTCCCATTTTACGCTGCCCGTGCCGCGGCGCGGGACAATCTCATCGAAGTTGTATTTCACAGTCTCCGGGCTTTTTGATGTTCTGGTCTAAGATGATTTCGCCAATTTCATCGGCCTTGATGAAGCCGGTGCGGGGGTTTTTCACGGAATGGATGCGGCCTTTGACGGTGGCCTGGACAGAGGAGTACTCGAAGGCAAGGTCGGCATCGGGCTCGAAGGTGCAGTCCTCCAGGATAAGGTTCTCGCAGTAGCAGAGGGGCTGGGTGCCGCCTATCCGGCATCTGACAAGACGGAGGTTCTTTGAGTACCAGGCCAGGAACTCGCCCTGAATCACGGAGTCGTAAACCGTAATGTTCTCGCTTTCCCAGAAGGCGTCCTTTGTGTCCATGACGGCGTTGCGTATGACAACGTTTCTGGCATACTGGAAAGAGTAGTTCCCCTGCAGCTTGAAGCCGTCTATGTCTATGTTGTCCGTGTGCATGAAGATGTAGTTGGCCTCGGAGGCCTCAACGTTACGCAGGGTAACATCGTCACAGTCCCAGAAGGTCTCCAGGGCATGGGGGATCCTGACGTTTTCCAGGTATGCGCCCTTTATGCGCCTGAACATCTTGGGGGCCTCCACAAGGGTATCGTACATCTTGCAGCCCCTGGTGTACCACAGCGCGGCGCGGGCGCCTTCGCGGAAGATGCAGTTCCGGATGGTGAAGCCATCGTACTCCCAGAAGGGGTACTTGCCGTCGAACTCGCAGTTAACCGCCTCTGCATCAGAGCCTTC
The DNA here is from genome assembly GCA_017428945.1 of Bacteroidales bacterium. Lineage (GTDB taxonomy): Bacteria > Bacteroidota > Bacteroidia > Bacteroidales > UBA932 > Cryptobacteroides. The sequence continues at coordinate 84,919 of JAFRPW010000025.1, forward strand.
CTTAAGGGACGACTCCCCGGGGCCTATCTTTACGCCCTCCAGTCTTAAGCCGTGACAGGCGTAAAGCGGGCGCTCTCCTTCAAAATACTGATTCCGGATTGTTTTCATAAGTATGCAAAGATACGAAAAAATGCAACGTTTTCCGTAGGAAATGCATCTATTGATATGGCATTTGTCCGAAAGAAACAATTACAATCATATCATGAAAAAGATCTCTTTTATCATTCTTTCCGCCGCTGCAATCGTGTCCGCCGCCAGCTGCGAAAAAATCAACGACCTCATAACCGGAAAAACCACCACTGATGAAGGCCTTGTAGACGACAAGGGTAAAGACCTCACCCCTGACCAGCAGAAAGTCAAGATTGAGGAAACCGCCAACACCCTCATGGACCTCATGGACAAGGAAGGCTGGGAGACAGAGTACAACAAAGTGAATTCCGTCGTAGACGCCATTGGCCAGAAGGAAATTAACGCCACCGATATCAGCACATATCTCAGCGGCATCATCAGCGCCTGGACAAGCATGAGGGGAGAAGACCCCCAGACCGTAGCCATCACCGTGGCACATCTCACGGACATCAAGGGTCACTTCACTGAGAACGCAGAGGGCAAGTTCGACTTCACCGAGGCCGACGACCTTGCAATCACCGTATTCGACGGCACCACCCCCATCACCGTCAGCTTCCTGGCCAAGGACGAGTCCAAGACTCCCGCCCATTTTGCCGATTCCGACGATGACGTCACCATCTTCATCCCCGGCAGCGCAACCATTTCCGTTTCACTGAACAATGAAGTCATGGGCCTTCTGGAGCTCCGCTTCAACCCCAAGGACATGAACGGCGACGGCTACATCACCGAGGCCGATGTCATCAACCTCTCCTACACCCTCAAGGTTGGCGCATACACCTTTGACCTCTCCCAGGCAGACTACGCAACAGACCACGCCTCAGCAAAGGCCAGCATCTCCAAGGGCAAGCAGCTGATTATCGGCGCAGAGGTTGCCGCAAAGTACAACTATACCGGCAGCCCCCAGGACCCGGAGAATTTCACCGTAAATTCCTGTTCCGTGAACGCAATGGTAGACCTTGCAGGCAAGATGCAGATGAGGTTTGTGGTTCCGGATGCCGTAAAGCTTGAGGAAGTGTCCGATAAGCTTACCCAGGCAGAGGCAGAGGAGAATCACGGAGCCTTCAAGGCCGCCCTCGAGGAACTTGAGAAACTGTACGGCATAGGCGTCTACTACGATGGAAAGAATACCCTCCAGGCAACCATCGGCTTCGAGCAGGTACTTGCCGATGACGCAAACTACTGGGATGTGATTCCCGTCATCCGCTTTGCCGACGGCACCTCCTATGCAGCAGAAGAATACTTCACACAGGAACGCTTTGGAGACCTTGCCGCTGAAATCCAGAACTGGGTTGCAGACCTCATGAAGTATCTGGGGCTGGAAGAACAACCTGCCGGCAATTAATTGTGCGCCATAAGGCCACACAGCTGTTTATCTGGTCTGTGCTGATGCTCCTTCCCCTTGGAGCCGCGGCACAGACCGATTCATTGTATCTTGACGCCACCGTGTTCACCGCCCCAAGGCCCGACGCGGTGGCCGTTCCGTCGGCAGGCGGAATAAAAGTGGAGCTGTCCCGCCTCAAGACCCTCCCGTCTATCCTTGGAAACGCCGATCCCCTCTCCTACGCCCATTACCTGCCGTCCATGAGCGCCCAGACAGAACTGGACGCCGGAATACATATCCAGGGCAACGACAGCCAGCATAACCTTGTGAGCGCCGGAGGCGTGCCCATTTACGGCGCATCACACCTCCTGGGCCTTTTCTCCGTTTTCAACGCGGCCCACTACAGCCAGATGGACTACCGAACCTGGGCACGTGAGGCAAACCGCCTTGGGGGCGCCATAGACATGACGCTTCCCAGGGAGCTCACGGGAAAGACTTCCGGGGAGTTCCAGCTTGGCCTTATGGCCGCCCAGGGCAGTATCACGGCACCGGTGGGGAGCAAAGCCGGGGTGAGGCTGTCGGCAAGGCGGTCTTTCATGAACCTTCTGTACGGGAAATTCCTGACAATGAACGGGGTAGCAATCAAATACGGCTTCACGGACCTCAACCTTACGGGAGTATGGAATCCCGGCTCCGGGGACAGCATCACTGCCGATTTCTACCTTGGCGGGGATAATGCAAAAGGCGGATACGGAGCTTTCAGCATGGATGCAGACGCCACATGGAAAAATGCAATGGGTGCGCTGCACTGGAAGCATTCTTTCGGCAGCTCGCAGCTGCAGCAAAGCGTGTATTACACATCGTACCATCTGGATGTAAACGCCTTCCTGAACCAGACGGAGGCGCGTGTGCCATCGTACATAAAAACGGCCGGATACAAGGCCAGATTCACCCGCGGAGCGCTGTCTGCCGGAGCGGAAAGCGCTTTACACAAGGTCCAGCCCCAGAGCCCTAGCATAATCGACGGCAGTATTGACTTAGGAGACATGTCGGAACCTGTCCAGAAAGGCTGGGAAAGCACCATGTGGGGCCGATACCGCCTTGCTGCCGGGCCTTTCTCCGCAGAAGCCCAGCTCAAGGGAAGCCTCTTCCGCAGCTCCGAAGGGCAGTGGATGAATGGCCTGGACCCGGATATCGTCCTTGGCTGGAACTTCTACCGCGCCGGGCAGGTGGCCCTTAGGCTGGGCACTCAGCACCAGTACCTCTTCCGCACCGGGATGTCCGACATAGGCCTTCCCACGGAGTTCTGGATGCTGGCGGGCAGGTACGGAGATGCACAGACAGCATCATCGGCAGGGCTTTCCTATAAACTGGACTTTGGCGCCTATACCTTCGCGGCCGATGCCTACTACCGACTCCTTGGAAATCAGATCGAGTACCGCGGCAGTTTCATGGACATTGCCACAGGCACCTACTCGCTGGGAAAGGTGCTGCTTCACGGAAACGGCCGCGCATATGGCGTAAACCTTTCCCTGAGCAAGGTGAGCGGTGCCTTTACCGGATGGATTGCATATGCCTGGGGCCGAAGCCTCCGCTCCTTCCCGGAGTATTCCGGAGAGTGCCCCGCCTCCCACGAGCGCATACACGAACTTGACGCCGTCGCCTCCTGGGATCTGGGCCGATGGACCCTTGGCGCCACACTTGTAGCCGCCTCCGGAACGCCATACACGGCTCCGGAGTACCTTTACCTGATGTCCCAGCGCGCCGTATGCTGGTGGGGCCCCCACAACGGCAGCCGCCTCCCCGCATACGTAAGGGCCGATGTCTCCGTAAACTACTGGTTCCGCCCGCAGCGAAGCGGCCTCAACTTCTCCATATATAATGTGACGGGATCTGAAAACCAGCTCTTCAAAAGACTCTCCTACAACCGCGAGGAAAGTACCTTCACATACGAAGGCGTCTCCGCGGGGATTCGTTTCATGCCTTCTGTCAGTTATTTCTGCAAGTTTTGAGAAAACCTCTATTCATATTGTTCCTTGCCCTTCTTGTCGGCTGCACGCGTGAACCCGCCGCAGCTCCGGAAAAGCTTGTCATTGAAGGCTGGATAGAAGACGGCGCCGCACCCGTAGTGTACGTGAGCACCACGCTACGTGTAAAGGAAGGCGAGAAGATTGGGAAAGACACCGTCCAGGACCATATTGTGAAATGGGGCAAGGTAACCATATCTGACGGCACGGAGAGCGTAATCCTTACCGGCACCGCGTCCGACAGGTTCTTCCCTCCGTATGCATACACCACCGGCAGGATGCTTGGCCAGGTGGGCAAAACCTACACCATTACCGTAGAGTACAGCGGCGCCGTTGCCACTGCTTCCGCCACCATCCCGCCACCGGCCAGCCTGGAGAGCATAACCCCGGTTCCCGCCGGCTCTTCCGGTGAGTACATGCTGCACGCCACTTTCACGGACAATCCCCTCACAGAGGACTACTACCGCTTTTTCACCAGAATCAGGGATATTGACAAGACATATCTCCCCGCCTCCCTGGCCACCCTTACCGACGGGATGATTACCGGCGGCAAGGCACAGATAGACCTGGTCCCAGGAGGCAGCATCTACCACACTGAATCACGCGCTGGTTTCCGCTCCGGCGAGACCGTAGAAGTCAAGTTCTGCACCATGCAGGAGTCCATGTACCGCTACTGGAACGCATTCGAAGAGCAGTTTGCCCTGTCCAGGGTTCCAGTCTTCTCCCTTGATGCCAATCTTCCCGGCAACGTCACCGGCGACGGTCTGGGCTACTTTGCCGCTTACGGTGCCACCTCATACACTGTTACCATTCCATAGTTTTGGCACAAAAATGTAAAAGGTTCGGTTTTTTATGCCGAACCTTTTACGTTATATGGCCTGTAGTGCCGTTTTGTGTGAATGGTTCGGCACTTTTTACCGAACCTTTCACATTTCCGGGGAATTACATCATGCCACCGGCGGGCATTGCGGGAGCTGCGGGTGCAGGCTCCGGAATGTCCACTATGCCGCACTCCGTGGTGAGGAGCATGCCGGCAACTGATGCGGCGTTCTCCAGGGCCACACGGGCAACCTTGGTGGGGTCGATGACACCGGCCTCGTACATGTTCACGTACTCATCTGTGCGGGCGTTGTAGCCAAAGTCTCCCTTGCCTTCGCGGATCTTGTTGATGATGACGGAGGCCTCTACGCCGGCGTTGTTGGCAATCTGGCGGAGGGGCTCCTCAATTGCACGCTCGATGATGCGGATGCCGGTGGTCTGGTCTTCGTTCTCTCCCTTGAGGCCCTTGAGGGCTTCTGCGGCACGGATGTATGCAACACCGCCGCCCGGGAGGTAACCTTCCTCAACTGCTGCACGGGTTGCGTTGAGAGCATCGTCCACACGGTCTTTCTTCTCCTTCATCTCTACCTCTGTGGTAGCACCAACGTAGATGACTGCGACGCCGCCGGCAAGCTTGCCAAGACGCTCCTGGAGCTTCTCACGGTCGTAGTCGCTCTTGGTGGTCTCTATCTGGGCACGTATCTGGTCTGCACGGTCTTTGATATCGGCCTGGTTGCCTGCGCCGCCTACGATGGTGGTATTTTCCTTGGTGATGGTTACCTTCTCTGCCTTGCCAAGCATCTGGACGTTGGCGTTCTGGAGGGTGAAGCCGCGCTCCTCGGAGATGACTACTGCACCGGTGAGGGTTGCAATGTCCTGGAGCATTTCCTTGCGGCGGTCTCCGAAGCCGGGGGCCTTCACTGCGGCCACCTTGAGGGTGCCGCGGAGACGGTTCACTACCAGGGTGGTAAGTGCCTGGCCTTCTACGTCCTCTGCAATGATGAGGAGGCTGCGGCCTTCACGTGCAACGGGTTCCAGGACGGGCATGAGGTCTTCCATGTTGGAGATCTTCTTGTCCGTGAGGAGGATGTAGGCATCGTCCAGGACGGCTTCCATCTTGTCTCCATTGGTCATGAAGTAGGGGCTGATGTAGCCGCGGTCGAACTGCATGCCTTCGACAACCTTTACCTCTGTCTCCGTGCCCTTGGCTTCCTCTACGGTAATGACGCCGTCTTTCTTTACCTTTGCCATGGCGTCGGCGATGAGTTTGCCTATCTGGGCGTCGTTGTTGGCGCTGACGGTGCCCACCTGCTCTACCTTGGAGTAGTCTTCACCTACCGGCTGGCTCTGCTTCTTGAGGTCTGCGACAACTGCGGCGACTGCCTTGTCGATACCTCTCTTGAGGTCCATGGGGTTGGCGCCTGCGGCAACGTTCTTGAGGCCCACGTTGATGATGGCCTGTGCAAGCACGGTTGCGGTTGTGGTACCGTCACCTGCTTGGTCGTTGGTCTTGGAAGCCACTTCCTTCACCATCTGGGCGCCCATGTTCTGGAACTGGTCTTCCAGCTCCACTTCCTTTGCCACGGTTACGCCGTCCTTGGTAATCTGGGGCGCACCGAACTTCTTTGCAATGACCACGTTGCGGCCTTTGGGGCCGAGGGTTACCTTAACGGCATCTGCCAATGCATCTGCGCCTTCCTTCATGGCGGCGCGGACGTCTGTATTGAATTTTATCTCTTTTGCCATAACTTACAGGATTGCTAAAATGTCAGACTGTTTTACGATGAGGTACTTTTTATTATCCACGGTGACCTCTGTGCCTGCATATTTGCCGTAAAGGACGGTTTCACCGACCTTGACCTCCATGGGCTCGTCCTTGGAGCCGGGGCCCACGGCCACTATGACACCCTGCTGGGGTTTTTCCTTTGCGTTGTCCGGGATGTAAAGGCCCCCGGCGGTCATGGTCTCTGCCTCTTTGGGTTCAACCACCACTCTTGTTCCTAAAGGTTTAAGCATAATATAATACGTTTTTATAGTTGTTCGTTCAAGATCCCCGGTCTGGCCGGGGATGACGTTTATGTCAAGTCCGGGGATGACAAATGGCACGGACATATCTTCAATGCCCGTGCCATGTATGGGAAACTGACAAATTGGCAGAGTCTACCTCACGTCAAGGACGCCGCGGAAGGCGGAATTGGCGCGGTAGTGAGGCGCGTAGAGGGATTCGATGACCATGACAGGAGCGGTGAAAGAGCCGGCCTGGGTTACGTAGAACTCTTCCGCGACGGTGGTCTTCTCTTCAGGGCAGACTTCCCAGAAGTACTCCGTACATTCTGCCTTCACGTTGCGGTAGAGAGTCCAGCCGGAGAGGCCGGAGAGCTGCTGAACCGGCCTCAGAGTGGCTTCACGGCCTGCCGTGAGCTTCACGAAGCTACGGTTCTCTCCATTCCAGATGTGATAGCGTACCTGGATCTTGTCTCCTACGCTCACAGGGTCTCCTGGCAGGATTTCCACGGGCTCGCTGCCGCCCACCACGGTGCGGTAGAACTTGCGCTCGATGGTGAAGCCGTTGCCGGCCGCTTTAATTGCAGCGAACGGGGCGTCGTATGTGGCGGAAAGCGCCAGCACGCGGGTATCAAGGACGGCCTGGGAGCCATTCAGTATAGCGTCAATGGCATCTACGAATGCAGGGTCCTCGTCCCACTTCTGGGTCTCTTTCTGCAGCATGAGCCAGAGACGGATGCCGTCGGCGACCTCCTGCGAATCGTCAGATAAGAGATTGCTGAGGAGGGCGTGGGCATAGGCTTCGCTTTCCAGGAGGCCGCGCCAGGGCATTACGGCGTTGGGATAGTACCAGCCGCCGTCACGGTGCTCAACGGCATACTCAAGCAGGGAGACAACATCGGCCTTGATGGACTTCTGGAGCTTGGTTCCTGCGGTGAGGCCAACTCCCCAGGCCTTGGCAAGGGCGACGCCTTCCGGCGATGCGGCCAGGTTCCTCAGGGTGAGGAGCCTTCTGGCCTTGGCAAGGATCTGTCCCTGCAGACCGCGGCCCTGGGCCTTGGTAGGCGTAAGGTAGCTCTTAGCGTACTTCTTGAACTCTGACATGCGCTTCTTGTCCAGCTGGGAGACAGGTTTTACCTCGAAGGGAACGGAGGCGTACATCGCCCTCACGTGCATATACTGGGCATCTGACAGCCAGCCGCACCAGACGGGTTTCTGGGTGCCGAACATAACGCCGTCAAGGAACTTCACGGAAGCGTCGGTTTCAGGGATCTCGAAACCACGGTCGCGGAGCTTTGCCATGCGCTCCAGCACCACGGCAGTGATTATTGGCGATGAGTGCATGCCCTCGAACCAGGCGTAACCGCCGTCCGAGTTGCGGCAGGCAAGGATCTGCTTAAGTAATTCAGAAGCAGATGCTGTTTCCGAAGCATTTGCCCGTACAGGGTCGCGAAGCGACGCGGAGGAAACAGCGTCTGCTTCTGACAGAATACCTGCAATCAGCTGTGTATACCAGGCCTCGGTGAGGGAAAGGACATCGCGGCCGGAGGGTTCCACGTGGCCGGGGATGGCATCCTTGACCATGTCCAGGACGGTTATTTCCTTGAGGGAAGCCTTGTCTGAGGAGACGTTCACGAACATGTCACGGAGGCGCGCAAGGAGCTTCTCACGGTCTGCTCCGGCAAGAAGCACTGCGCTGTGGGCCTCGGTGAGGGTCTGTGCTGCCGGCTTCACAGGAATCTTCACACGTACGGCATCGGAGAACTCGGGGGCCTGGAAGGAGGCGGTGAGGGTGAGATCCCCGATCGGAGTCGGGGATGACGGAGAGGCCTGGACTTTCACGGGGAAGGAGACGGTCCTGGTCTCTCCGGGAGCCAGGGTCACGCTTCCGGAGCTCTGGATGAGGCCGCCGGGAACGGCGAGTTTGATGACGCCGGTCACGGGCTCATCGGCAATGCTGGAAACGGTGACGGCCGCATGGTAGGTATCTCCCTCATACAGGAAACGGGGTTCCAGCAGGGATAACTTGACGGGCAGGGACACCACCATCTCCTTCTGGACGATGGCATTCTGCATCTGCTGCGTATGCGCGTACACGCGTACATAATAGGTGGAGAGCTTGTCCGATGTCCTGAAGCTGAAGCTCAGGGTACCGTCCTTGGCGCTCAGAAGGTGAGGCTGGAAGGTAAGTGCGTTCTCGAAGGCCTCGCGGGGGGTCACGGAAGGTTCTTCCCCGGAAGGGGCCGCCGAATCTGCGGCTTCTTCCGTAACAGCCACGGCATCGTCCATCACCGCCATTTCCATCTGGTTCATGGCAACGGCCCCAAGTTCCCTTGCGCCCCCGGCCGATTTGGCCATGGGAGCCATGAGCACCTCATCCCCATCGTACATGGGGCCGGCTCCTCCGGAAATGTATCCGCAGGCGGAGTTTACATTCACGTAGGGTACACTGAAATCTACCAGGGAGACGGTGTTCCAGTAATTGCCTGAAATGGCGTCGATGCTCTTGTCCCACACGGCTGCAAGGGCTTCTACGCCTGCCGCGGTCTTGAGGGTGAAGGTATATTCGGTGCCGGGATAGGCGGCATCGGTAAAGCGGGTAAAGGCAAGGGGCAGGGAGAGTTTGCTCTTCTCCCGGCGGTACTGCTGCTGGTAGCTTACGGCTTCTCCCTCGCTGAACCAGAATACAAGCATGCGCACGGCGTCGGGATAGTCCTTCCTGTAATCCAGCTTGAGGTCGATTATCTCCTTGGCGGTGAAGGATTTGCCCAGGAGCAGCTCCTTTTTGTCTCCGTAAAGGGCAACCTGGGCGTAGGCCGTGCCTTCACCGCTTCCAAAACGGGCGGTGACGGAACCGTTCACGGTCTCCTGACCCGGCAGGAACACGCGCTTAACATCAGCGGGGACTGTCCTGTCTTCCGGTCTCAGGACCAGGATCTTCATCTCGCTTTCGCCGGAGGCTACCCGGCTGGAAACGCTTGTCTTAAGGGTATATACGCCGGCCGGGACACCTTCCAGGGACACCTTGAAGCTTTCGCCGGAGGCTGCGGTTCCGGAGGCTATATCGGCCAGAGACCACTTAACGTCCAGGGGGACCTCGTTGCCGCCGTCGTCAATGGCCTGGAGGCTGAGACGGAGCTCGTTTTCCGTAACGATTTCCCTGCGCACGCGCGGCCATCTGCGCCAGTAGGGACGCACCTGGTCTTCCTTCATGAGGGTGAACTCTCCCTCCGCGGCGTTTTCCAGCGCTATTTCCACGGAAAGCTCGGTGCCGATGTAGAAGCCGGTGTTTCTCTCCATGGTCTCTCCGGTGGGGTCGATCACCTTCACGGTGACTCCGTACCAGCCGGGTTCCACTTTGGGGATGATGAAGGAGAAGAGGTTGTCGGCCCCTATTTCCTGCTCCTGTTCCATGATTGCGGTGCCGTAGCGGTTTACGGTCATGACTGCCCTGGCGCCGCTGAGCTTGTGGCCGGTATAGGACTTGACGGAGCCGCTCACGGGAACGTCGTCCCCGGGAAGATACAGCTTCTCAATCTTGTCGAAGGCCATTTCGAAGGTGGGAAGAACAAACTCGTCCACCCTGAAGGAGGAATAGCCTATGTGGTTCTTGCCGTCCAGGATCTCCATGGAGAAGTAGCCGTTGCGGAGCCCCTTGGGAATGGTGAACTTGCCCGATACTGAGCCGTAGGCGTTTGTCTTGAGGGAAAGCTTTCCCTGCTCGTTGCCCTCGGAGTCCCGGAGAATGGCGGTGAGCTTCTTGCCTTCCAGGGCCTGGAGCTGCTTCATGGGATCTCCGTTGTAGACTACGGCCTTGAACTGGAGCTCGTCGCCGGGGTTGTAGGCGCCGCGGTCGCGGTAAATGTTGCAGCGGACATCGTGGCTGCTGTCGCCGTACCAGTCCTCGCCGGTGTCAAGCCATATCTTGGACGATTTGCGCTTCCCGGTCTCCGCATAAAGCTGATAGCTCCGGCGGGTGTTTATCTTCTTTGTGAGCGCACTTGGAAGCGGGGTGAATCCGTCAAGGCTCATGGAAGCGGTAGCCACTACGCTGGAACCGCTGCAGAGGTATACGGTAGCGTTCTTTACCGGCTTTCCGGTCTTGTAATCGGCCACAAACACGTTGATTCCCTTCGAGTCCCTGCGGGTAGCGACGGAAAGGGTGTACTGCTGGTAACAGGCCGTGTCTTCGAGTTTGCCGCTTTTAGCCTCGGCCCTGTAGTCGCCGTCCCGGAGGGCTGGAAGGGCCAGCTTCACGGTATCCCTCACGAAGAAACTCTTTGCGGTGTTCTTGGCCGTCCATATTTTCATGGCCTTCTTGGAGCCTTCCTGGAACAGGGAGACATTTGCTTCCGTAATGTTGCGGAAAAGCACCACAACGTTTCCTTTGTCAAAGCTGATATCCAGGCTCTTGGACTCAAGGGTGCCGATGAGGTTTTCTACTGCCGTGACGTTGTCCGCGATGAGCTTTTCGTCGCCACGGAAGGCGGCGCGCTTTTTCTCGAAGGTCCTGCACTCTGCGTAGAGCATTTTGTAAGGGCCGTCATCGGCCTTTGAATCCTCTTCCAGATGGCTGAAGCGGTATCTGAGCACCTGGGACTGGGGAATGAGCCCGGCAGCTTTGCCGCTATACTTTCCGGCAAGTTCCTTCATCTTCTCCTCACGGGTGTCACGGTCTGTGATCTGGGAAGCCAGGAAGTAGTCCAGGGCGGCGTCCTTGGGGTATTCTATGTTTTCGCGTAGCTTTTCAATGATCTCCTTGTCCGTGTAGTCGCGGGCAAGTATGCGCCAGAGGACGTATTCGGCATCGTCCTTGATGAAATGGTTGAGAACGCCTGCAAGGAAGCCGCCGGTACCGCGCCAGAGGGCGGGATTGCTGCCGGAGAATGCGTTCTTCTTTACGAAAGACTTGAGGGCGCCCACACTTTCGCGGCTGTACTGGTCCATGTATGTGAAACTGACCATAGGGTCCCCGAAGGCCTCTACTTCCTTCCTGAGCGCAAGCCTTGCCGGCTCACGTTCTTTCCAATTCCTGCGGGCAACCACTTCTACATACTGAGTGGCGGCATCGTAGAAGTCAACGGCATAGCGCTTCTGGGTAGCTTCCTCCTTGATCTGCTCAAGGATTTCCGCCTCAGTCTTTGGCTTGTCCGCCCTGCGGGCTTCCTCATATTTTTCCCAGAGATTGTTGAGTTTGTGTCCGTTGTCTGTCATTGCAAACAGGTTAAGAGCCGCAAACGCAGCTGCAAATAGTGTTATTATACGTTTCATCATAATGCTTCTGCAACTACAAAAGTACTGCCTCCAATGTAAATGACTGTATTGTCATCGGCCTGTTCCATTGCCATTTTTATGCCAATCTTAACAGAAGGTGCGGTACGGGCTTCATTGCCGGTACTGGCGTCATTGCCAGTATGGGCGGCTTTGCCGGTACTGGCGTCATTGCCGGTACGGGCGTCATTGCCGGCACGGGCGTCATTGCCGGCTTGACCGGCAATCTCATTATACCGCGCCAGAATCCTCTCCGCCGGCAGTGCCCTTGGCGTGTCCGGGGCCACAAAGATGTACTTTGCCTTCCGCGGCATGAGAGGGATTATGGAGTCAAGGTCCTTGTCGGCCATAATGCCATACACTATGGTGATGGGCCGGTTCATGGCTTCCAGGGCTTTGAAGTTGCTCTCCAGTGCATGGGCGTTGTGGCCAATGTCCGCAATGACAAGCGGTTTCTCCTGCAGCCGTTCCCACCTGCCATGGAAATGCATCAGGGCAGCCGTGTGCTCTATGCCGTAAATAAACTTCTGCTCATCTCCCGGAAACATGTCCCGGACAAGGTCCAGGGCACAAAGAACGGTGCGGAGATTCTTGCGCTGCACTGGGGCCTGGAGGTCCATGGCGGCCAGAATCTCCTCTCTCCGCTCCCACAGCAGCGGCTCCACCTGGTCTGCATACACCAATTGTACTCCCAGGCCACGTTTTTGGGCGTTTTCGTGGCCTGGCATGATGTAGCTGACGTCCGAGGCCACGTTTTTTGGCGTTTTTGTGGCCTGGCATGACGTGACAGACACCTGAGGCCACGTTTCGGGATGGTTTTGCACACTGGCAGCAGCGTCAAAGACAGGGGCGGTTTCCGGGTGGGTTTCGCCAATCACACACGGAACGCCGGGCTTCATGATGCCGGCCTTCTCTGCCGCAATCTCTGCCAGAGTGCTCCCCAGCAGTGCACAGTGGTCAAGGCCGATGGAAGTAATCACACTTAGCACCGGAGTAATGATGTTGGTACTGTCCAGCCTTCCGCCAAGGCCGCATTCAATCACGGCAACGTCCACATGTGAGTCTGCAAACCACCTGAACGCCATGCCGGTAGTAATCTCGAAGAAACTGAGGTTCTCTGCCTCGAAGTACGGCTTCCACTTCTCAAGGAACGCCTTCACATAGTCCCGGGGTATCATCTCCCCGTCAATACGGGCCCTTTCCCGGAAATCCACCAGATGCGGAGACGTATACAACCCGGTACGATACCCTGCGGCACTCAGGGCACTTGCCAGCATGTTGGCCACGGAGCCCTTGCCGTTTGTCCCGGCCACGTGAATGGTCCTTATTGCCCGTGACGGATACCCAAGCACGGCGTCAAAGTCACGCATCCCCTCAAGCCCTGGCTTGTACGCCCCGGGCTTGAACCCCTCCTTCTGCACGGAAGGGAAACGCTTGAATATATCCTGAACCAGCTGCTCGTACTCCATACTACAAATATAATAAAAAACCAGAACTTCGCCGCCTAAGAAAAACAGCACACAACGCCGTGGCACTCAACCCATTAAAACACAATATGTTATGCAACAATATGCATGAGGGGACTCATGCATATTATTACACAAATAAAAGATAATCAATATCTTATACGCCACGGGGAGTCACTGGGCGGAGCAAAAAAAAAGAGCTTGTGAAAAACACAAGCTCTCAGGATGGGTATCAAGCATTTACTTTCCCTGCTTGATCTGTGCCTGTGCCGCGGATATTGGTCTATGTATATCAATCAGTTGGGCGGACGCTCTAAACATTTTTCTCATTGTCGTAATTTTTTAATCATTTTATCTGTCAGTCCGGCGGCTTTCAGCTCCTCCGGAGTTAGTTCCACTTCAACTGTTATCCGTGCCGGCCTTGTATCCTTGGCCAGCTCCCGGCGCAGTTCCTGGATCTCAACCAGAAGACCGTCCGTCTCGCTGCTGCTCTCGTCGAACAGGTAACCAACACGGATGCCCAGCTCCCGGGCGATGGCCTCGGCGGTACTCATCTTCGCGTCTCCTCCTGCAAGCACGTTGTCCAGAGTGGCCCGGGATACCCCGCACCGCTCGGCGAGCTGTGACTTATTCAGTCCGCTTGACTGCATCAGCATCTTCAGTCGCTCCGTATTCATGCGTCAAAAGGTTTAAGCATCCGTCCGACAATCTTCTGTAACACCCCAGTCCATTCCAGAATCCGACACACAAGCGTGATGGCGTAGAGCACGGCAGCAGCCTTCATCAGAGGGACAACCATGTCCGTCCGGAAGAAAGCCAGCACCCCGGCGAGGATGGAGACCTCAACGGCCCACGTTCCGTAGTAGAACGCCGTTCCTGTATCTTTCAATCCCTTCCACTCTGGCTGCTCACTTTTCTTTGCAACCAGATACAAAGCCGCCATCGGGATAATTGTGCCGGGCACCCAGATCCAGGCAGGCAGTTCGGTTATGTCTGCGAACTTCCAGCACACCAGAATAGGGAGCACGATACTCGCAACTATCAGAATGTAGTTCAATAGCTTCATGCGTCAAGTGCTTTTATGGTCTGCGCCAACTGCGACATCACAAAGTCTTTCTGCTCATACACCGCCACAAGCATTTTGCATAACTCCAACAACTTGTTTTCCGGATTTGCGAGAGCGGCCTTCGCATCCCGCGAACTCTTAAGCATTTCCCCCTGACCGGACAGAAGCCAGTCCCCAGAGACGGTTTCGCATTTCGAATAAATCAGTTCAGCGTCGAAAGTATTGCGGTTTTCCCAAGTGTTAATTGTCTGTGGCCTTACGCCTAACATATTGGCAAACTGCGACTTATTACCACTCGTAAA
>JAFRPW010000026.1 GCA_017428945.1 Bacteroidales bacterium
ATGGCATAGCGTCCACGCCGTTTGTTTGCGATGCGGAGGAATTGCGGCTCCGCGCCAGATGGTGCTCTAATCATATCAATTACCAATTACGATTCCTCTCCCGTGTCGAACACGTACCTTGCCCCGAAGCGGGTGCTTACCTTCTTGATTGATGCGTACATGGGAAGTCCCACCTTCCGCATCTCCTCCAGTATGGCCCAGTTCACCTTGTCTCCGGTGTAGAACTTGCAGCAATGACCGTTACGCATACGGATGAGCACGATATGTTTCCCTTCCGGATACGGAATCTTCTCCGGCTCCACGAAGTTGTGAGGCAGAGGACGGCCCTGCTCCAAGTACTGCTGCTTGGTCATCATGGCATCCTTCACCGCCCGCTCGTAGTCCCTTCGCTGCGGAGACGTGACAATCCCCGTCTCAAAGTCAATCACAAGGAACTCCTCGCCCAGAAGGTCGGACATGTTTATCTCCTCGGCGGTGAACTGTTTCTTCCCGTCGGGATACTCCGGCCGCAGGTGCAGCGATTTCAGTCTCTTATAGTCTTCCATACTCATCCCCGTAAGGGTCCTGAACAAATGGCGGCAGTTGCCATGTTTGCACTGACCGTAGAGCGAGCCTACCAGCTCCACCCTGCGACGCTTGCTCTTGACCTTATGGAGTTTGCGGGCAGCGTTCTGCTTATTGCGCTTCCGCAGTCTGGTATGGTCCGGATACATAACGAATCCGAGAAAGTCCACACCTTCGGTCACGGGCCTCACGGCTTCGTTGGCCTTTATCTCCAGATGCGCGTCCGCTATGAAGCGGTGCTGCGCATCCCGAATCTCCCAACACCTCGCCTTGGTGGAAGCGTGAGCGTCCCCGTCATCGCAGTAGCGGTAATAGTGCTTCACGCCCATCTGGTCTTTCAGACGGTGGTCCAGATAGACAGAGAGCAGCATATTGCCGAATCCCTGACTACTCCGGAGACCTATGCTCATCCCCGTCGGCATCATCCGCACGAACCGCTCCAGCATGGTAAGCAGGATTCGGTCCTTGAAGATGAGACGGAGGGCATCCATCATCACGTCCTGGTCAATGCTTTCATAGAACTTCCGAATGTCATTCTTGTAATAGTACCGCATCCCATCTGGGTCTTGGGCCATGTCCCTCCGGACAATGTTCATAAGGTCGTGCATCCCTCGGCCCTTGATGCTCGCGGCAGTGGTGCGTATGTACTTGCGCTTCACGTGCTTCTCAACTATATCCATGATGGCATACAGTCCGATGCGGTCATAAAGGCAGGTGCACTGCACCGTTCTTACCTTGGGTCCGTCCTTCACCTGCCGTTCATGGTAGCCGTGCAGATGGAACGTGCCTTCGGTTATCTCCTCTCTCAACTTCTTCACGATACGGTCTCGGTTTCGCAGGACGTTGCGCCCGCCTGGGCTTCGCTTCCTCTGCTTCGTGTCGAGCACCATGTCAATGGAGTAGTTCAGATGCTCGTCGGTGACAATCTCGGCGATGATATTGTCCTTCTTACCAATCCGTTTCACTTTGACGCCTTCATTTTTTAAGGTCCGGCTTGTTCGGCTGGCCAGTGGCCCCTACTAAACCCTACCTCGTGGTATATTTTCCGGCTTTCCAGTCCGAAGACTGCTGCTGCCGTGGCTCATCTCCCTGTGCACTGCGGTGGGGACACGTCCCCTTTGTAGTAGGCACATCACATAGAGACATTCTTCTGTGACAAAGATATGTCCCGAAAGCGTCTAACACTTTTTATCTATTACTTCTTACTCAATGTTTGCAAGACGGGAACCATAGTTCGTGTTCGCATTCGACGAATCGTTATTCGCATTCGCATACGCAACGCCGCCATTCGCGTTCGCGTTGTTGTTCGACCGGAGCACCACACGGGAGCTGGGGAGAATCTGCCATTATTGTTTTATAGGGAGCCGATGCGGGACTGCCACTTAAAGCGGCACTCCCGCATTCCCCCTCATATCTACGCCGCCATCGTCGCTGCCTTATATGCTGCAACAGACGCTGCCCACCGGATTGTGCCACGGAAGGCAAGACGGGAACCATAGTACGAGGCCGCACGCGACGAATCGTCAGACGCAACCGCACACGCAACGCCGCCACACGCGTTCGCGTAGCTGTACGACCGGAGCACCACACGGGAGCTGGAACCACTGTAATAGTGGTAGTCCGCGTATCCGGATGTACTGGTGGAGTTCGCGTAGGTGGCGATTACATCCATGAAGCGGCCATTGTGCACCTTGGTGATGTTGTTCGACGTTGCCACCTGGCCTTGGACCTCGCGGGTAGTGCCGTCGTTCATCTTGATTTGCCATACGCCGGTCTTGGTGGCACGTGCCGTGCCCAGACTGTCAGTAAGGCGTGCACCGTTGGCAACACCCACCCTGCGGGTATCCATCCACTCACCACTGTCACCCTGCCAGTTCTCATAGCCCATCACGTTGACGGCTGCGAGGGAAGTCAGAGTACCGCCGGAGTTGTAGTAGTAACCCAGAGTGGTAGCACCGTTCGGATTGATGGTGTCCTGCATACCAAGGAAGTCGGTCTTGCCCGCGACGGATGCCGTCGTGTTCGAGCCGTAGCCGCACTGCATCTGGGAATCCCTCGTGCCGTACTTGGCATAGAACAAGTTGGCAACGTCCTTGGACATCTCGTAGTCAACGCACTGGAAGCCGGAGCCGCTCTTACGGGCAGCAGCGAGTTCGGTGTACTGGCCGCACTGCATGTTGTTGGTAGCGGCAACGCCGGAGATACTGCGCATGATGTCGTTCTGGCAGTTCGCCTCGTAGATACCGCAGAGACACTCCGCGTGCTCCACCCAGTCAGGCTCCACGGCAACGATGTCCGTAGAGTAAGCCTTGACGCAGTAGTTGGCGAAGCAGTTCGCATCCAGGGCCTGCACGGTGGTGAAGTAAAGCCACTTCGCACCGCTCGGCACGTTGGTAAAGAGATAGTCACCGTTGGTGTAGCCGTTCAGTGAGCCAAGACGCACCGTGCTGATGCACTCTCCTGCGGAGTTGGCAAAGGCAGCACCATACGTACCGGACACGCAGGCAGGGAAACGGATGACACTCACGCCCTGAACGTCTATCTTATAGACATTGTAGGTGGCGTAGGTGGCAAGAGCGTCTTCCACCGTTGCACCGGCAGACATGTTGGACACCGCAAGGCCGCGACCCTCGAAGGTCGTAAGGGCAGAGAGCAGCACCTTCACGGAATCCTTGCCCGCATCCTGCGGAGTGGTGGCGAGCGATGAGTAAGCCTGGTACTTCTTGTTGTTGAGGTAGTCGTTGATACCCTTGTAGAAGTAGTGCGGCTCAAACATGTAAACGTCACCCTCGTCGGCTGCGTTCTCGTCGCGGTCTCCCTTGAGGTTGGCGGCAGTGCCGTCTGCATACTTGGTGCGGTCCTCGTCGGAGAGCTGAGCGATGAGCATCGCCCCGTCGGACTGGAGTTTGCCCAGTACCGCGTGCCTTCTGGCAAGGATGGCATTGATATGTCCGGACGGAGCGTAGGTCGTGCCGTTGTACTTATATCCGGTCTCGTTGTCGAGGTTGGATATGTTCTCGCAGTCACTCTCGCTATCGTCGAACTCAATGACCGTGCAAGGCGTGTTGGTGATGGTGAGTTCGGGGAACTCATCCTCCCATCCTTCGATGGTGTCCTCGTCCTGATACTTGGTGAGCTGGTAGGAGCCTTCGATGGCAGGGGATGCCTGCGCAGAGAGGTTCGCATCCAGACCGGAAAGGGCAAGGTCCGCGAGGTCATCGAGGTCGGAGCCGTCTCCTGATGCCACGATGGGAGTTGCACGCACGACGGCCAGTGCCGTGCCGCTCGTCTGGGAGAGAGTGCGCAGCAGTGTCATACTGTCGATATGTGTGCAGTTTTCCACGATGAGCGTGCGGATGCTCGCGGGATTGGCAAGCGTGATGCCGCTTATTTGCAGGTTCGGCAGATACCTCAACTTGAGATAGTTGTAGGTGGCCGGAAGTTGCATGAGGGTAATCTTGCTGCCGTCCGCGATGTCGGCACGCTGCAACTGGCTTCCCGCTGCATAGAGGCTCTGGAGCCGAGGGCAGGAGGAGCAGTCAATCGTAGTGATTTCCGTGTTCTGGACGTTGAGCACCTTGAGGAACGGGAGTTCACCGAGGTTGAGGTTCGTAAGGTGGGAGTAGGTAAGGCCGCTCGCCACACCGTAGGAGCCGCTGCCGATATGGATTTCCTCGGCAAGCGTCATCACGCCGAAGTTGAAGTTGTCCGAAAGGGTGATTTCAGAAAGGTCAATCTTCGACATACGGTCTGCCTGGTAGATGTAGAGCAGCGTACCGGCATCATGCAGGAACTGCGTGAAGCGGTGGGTCTGCCCTGCTTCCAGATAGACGCTCTCCGCGAGGGAGCCGGAGCTGTCGTTACCTACGCCGAAGTATCCTGCCTTTGCCGCCTTGATGGTGATTCCGGCACTGTTGCTTGAGCAGGCGATACGTCCGGAGAGCACGCCGGAGAAGAAGTCACCGGTCCCGTAGAAGCCGTCGCGGAATCTCCACCTGCGTTCGATAAAGGCAGGAAGGGACGTAAGGCCCAGACCCTGCAAGGCGTAGAAGTAGAGGGTATCCGCAGTGGTTCCCGTGAAGTCGATGTACTTGCGCTCGCCGTCGTAGGACGATACCTTCTTCTGCCAACGCTTGATGCGCTGGTCCACGAAGAAGTGCGTCGCACCTTCCGGAGAGAAGGGATGCAGCGTCAGTCCGTCCACCGTACCAGTACAGGAGCGCATGGCAGCAGCCACGGTCTTGAGGTTGAGAAGCGTCCCGTTCCCGTCCACATAGACCTCCTGCTGGAGATAGATGTTGCGGAACAGTACCGACATATAACCGGCATACGGGTTGGTGAAGGTGGCATCCGTCAGTTTGTTCGGGTCCACTTCGGGGTCAACGGTCTGACCGCCGTCGTTGTCCTTTCCGTTGCAGGTATCGCAGTCATACACCTTGTTCGGGTACATACGCATAGGCATCATGCCCGTAGCCACGGAGTATTCCTGATTGTCGGCATTCTTGAGCTGGTGCACGCCGTTCACAGTGACGATGGAGCACCCGTCCTCAAGGAACCACATTGGCTGCATGTTCTTCGCCCGCTGGTCCACTGCCGCCAGATAGTCGGTGAAGACATCATAGGCCATGTTAGCATACGGGTTGGCATACTTCCAGAGGTCGGTGCGCCAGAGTGCGAGACGTGCCGCACCGCCGTCACCGTCCGTGCCGTGATAGGTATCCCAGTCGCAGGAGTTGCAGAAGAGCATCCAGCGGTAGAGGTTGTACGGGACCTTCTTGCCGAGGGCATACGCGATGGCGAGGTCATCGTCATCCACGAGGCTCTCGTAGTAGTAGGTCCATGCGGGGACGGTCTGGACGGAGATGTCACCGCCGTCGATGAGGGCCTGCACCCACTTGGAGAACTGGTCGGAAGGAGCCATCATGTCTGATACCGACGCAACGCCCTTGAACCAGTCCATTCCCTGATAGTTCAGCAGTTCAAAGCCGTCGGTAGGATTCACAACGTCTCCGGTCACGGTCCAACTGCCGTTGGCGTTCTGGACCATAGAGCCGGTCTGCGCTGCCCATGCGCCGTCCACATACCGCATCACCTTGTAGGAAGGGCCGCAGTACTGCGTAAGCACGTACACCTTGGAGGTGTCAAGGCCGGAAGTGGCGAGGAAGCGGGTAGTCTCATCGTCCATTGATTCGCCGGACAGTCCGTAGAACTCGATGAAGTCACCGTAGTTGAGACATCCTTTGGTGTATCCAGGAGTGTCGATGAAGCCGAGGGCCGTCTGCTCCTTCTTGTCCTCCTTCCAGTTGCCCTTGGCATGGAAGTAAGGCTCGCTGCCCGTGTCGCTCTTGGAGCGGAACATGGCAATCGGGAAGTTCGCGGTGGAGTGGTTCATCACAAGGCCGGTCAGTTCCACGCTGCCCTTCTTCCACGTACCGTTGAAGGCACGCTGCGCAGGTGTCATGTAGTTGGCTCCGAGGGCACGGAACGTTGCGTTCATCATGTCGCAGATGCCGCAGTCGTTCGCGTTCGAGCTGTCGGAGTAGTCCACCTTGACCGTGATGATGTCCACGGGGATGGAGTTGTCGAACAGTTGAATCTTGTTGATGGCAAAGAGGGCCGCTGCCTTGTCCCACAGTTCGCCGTCGTAGCCCATTGCGACAATCTGCGCACGGGTGTACATCGGGACGATGGACGTGCCGCCTTGACCGGTGGCCTTGACATAGGTAGAGCCTTTCTTCTTGGCAAGGTAGTAGCGGGGATTCTTCACCGGACGCTTGGCCGATGTCGTTCCCTGATTGCGCCGTGCCACGTCGTAGGCGATGAAGGACAACCACGGACGCTGCGGGTTCACGTGATAGAGGTTCACGTAAATCTGGTCCTTGGTGGAAGTGGTCTCGTCCAGACCTTCGATGTTGCCTCCGTTGTAGGGAGCCTCAATGAAGTAAGGCATTCCGCGCTCGGCAAGGGCTGCGGCCTGCGGACGGAGTTTCGTTGACTGCACGCCCAGCTCGGTCACGGCCTGCGATGCCATCACGTTCTCGAAGGCGAACTCGGTGGCCATGTCTTCGGTGGCCGTGAGTTTCACGAGGTAGTTCTGGAATGCCTGGTCAAAGAGGAAGTAATCCTCCCATGCGAGCATATAGTACAGATAGAAGTCTCCCTCCGTGCCGTCGAAGGTGATGTTCTGCTGCTGGATGAGGTTGCTTCGTCCGGCCACGTAGCCGATGGCAGCGACCTCCTCGCCGTTGAGGTACAGTTTGATGAAGTAGTAGGTCGTACCCTGACGGGTCTGGCCCAGTCCTTCCGCTACCGGCTCCACGACGATGCCCACAGTCACCTTCTCGCCCTGCTTGTATGCACGCTCCTCACTGGCGTTCGTCTGGCCCGTGGAGCAGTAGATACCCACGTGCCGTCCGGTGACGTAGAAGCCCGCGCCCGTGCCTTCGTCGAAGCACTGCATGAGCACCGCATCATCGTCGGTGAGGTTCTTTGCACAGAAGGCGAACTGGATGCCAAGGC
This sequence comes from Bacteroidales bacterium, assembly GCA_017428945.1. Classification (GTDB taxonomy): domain Bacteria; phylum Bacteroidota; class Bacteroidia; order Bacteroidales; family UBA932; genus Cryptobacteroides. The sequence continues at coordinate 7,084 of JAFRPW010000026.1, forward strand.
CGTTGTTCTCGATGGAGTTAACGGAGAAGGGCTTGTGGTTGAGCACGCCGGTCACGTCTTCCTTGATGGCAAGGACACGCTCTCCGTTAAGGACACCGAATCCGTTGGTGGAGTAGTTGGCTCCGGTGAGAGCGATATTGTACGAGCCGCTCACGATGGAGTGGTCCGCTTCGTCGTTGCTTCTGGAGGAGAAGTCAAAGGCGTAGATGGCTCCGTCCTTGAGGGCCGCATCAATGACGCTGCCGGAAACGAGGAAGGAAGCCTCAACGCCGTAGGCCGTGCGGCATCCCACCTTCACGACCTGCGACACCGTACCGTTGGACGCAACGCCCGTCACCTGATGGGTGTAGGTGTAAGCGGAGGAGCGGTACGCAGTATGCGTAGATACCGCAGTGCCGTCCAGATAGACAACGGCAGTGGCCGCAGTGGTGGTCGGGTCATAGACCGCGTAGTTGACGGTGATGGTCTCATAGAGTTTCACCACGGGATTCACGGTCTCGGAAAGCCAGCTCTCCACAACCAGCGGAGCGGTGCTGCTCTCGTTGATGACGAAGATGCCCGTGTAGAGGTAGTTGCCCACAACGCCGGATGCCACGTCCACACCGTGTACGCGGATGGGATAGGCTCCGTGGGTGAGCACGCTGCCAAGGCAGTTGTTCGGATTGATGGATACGCCGTGGGAGTAGGTATCCGTGATAACCGCCTGCCCAAGTACCTGCCACTCGCCGTTAAGGTAGATTTCCGTAATGGCGTTGATGCCACGGTCGGAAGCGTTGTTGGCGAACTTGTACAGAGGGATGCTCTTGGCAGAGCCGCCGACCTGCAAGGCCGTGGACTGCGTGTACTGGAGCGTCTGGACGCTGGAGATAGTGACATCCACCGCCGTGACGTTGATGTTACGGCTTCCGGTGTTGGCCGCATCGTCGGTGGCCACCAGACGGAGACGCTTCACGCCTGCGGCAGTGAAGTACTCGGAGAGGTCGAAGGAGAAGTCATACGTAGTGAGGTCGGCACTGGATGCCTGGTTGACGTTCACCGTGCGGAGCAGGGTGTTCGTGTCGCGGTCGTAGATGTCCACGGTCGCGATGGTGTTCAACTGCTCCTCGTTGCCCACGGTCGTTACGGACTTGATGGCAGCGTGCAGGATGAACGAGCCGCCTGCGTTGCCGTAGAGCGGGGAGTTCTGGAAGGCCATTGACACGATGGTTCCCGATGCGGAGCCACCGCCACCGGTCCCCACGTTGAACTGCACCTCGTCGCCCACGTCCTCGCCGCCTGCGTTCACCATCTTAATCTTCACAACGCCCGCCGTCTCGGTATCCACTTCCAGTCCGGCAGGGAGATGCGTGTACGCACCGCCGGTGGAGAAAGCGTCAGTGCCGTCCTCCTCCGGCTCGTCGGATGCCTCAAGGTCGGAGCCGCCACCGCCGAAGTCCTTCCACAGTCCCACCTCGGAAAAGTCCGCGACCGCGCCGGAGAACATCTTCGTCTCCATCGTGTTCTCGGCCACAAGGTAGGAAATGATAAGGCCGCGCTTGGCGTAGGTAACGCCGCTTGACTGCTGGTAAGCGATGAGACGCTCAACGGCAGACTGGAGCGTGTAGTAGTCACCCACGGACGGAGCACCGCAGAGGTTGTTGATGATGATGTAGTTCTCACTGCCGGCAGCAAGGGAACCGAAGTCCTTCCAGTTGTCCGGATTGAGCCAGTCCACATCGTCAGTGGTAAGGCCGACGAACTGGTAGGTCTTCCACACCGTAGCGGAGATAGCGAAGGACATCATAAGGCCCTTCACCGCCTTGTCGTTGGCCTTCGCCACGTGCACGGCAGAGAGGCTCTGATGCTCGTTGTCCACGAGGGTGTAGAAGCCGCCGCCGGTCAGGGGATTCTCCACGGTCGGATTGTAGATGGCAGCAGGAACGTCCAGTGCGGTCAGCTCATCGCCGATGTTATCCAAGCGGTCGTTGATGGTCGCGAGTTGCGCATCCACGTAGGTCTTGGTCGCGAGGTCGAGGGTTGTTACGTTCCAGAAGTTGTTGTTAATGCTCCTGGTCGTAATGATTGCCACGCGGTTGGCCGCTACGGTTATAGGCGATTCCTCCGGTTCTTCCTCCAACTCCTCGGTAACCGGTATGAGGAATAAGCCGGAATGGAAGTTAGTGTACGTGCCCGCAGTGGTTGCAAGGTAGAATTTCGGCTGGTCAGAGGTGTTCGGAGTAGTCGTAGGCGTAGCAACGCCCATGAACTTGTATCCGGTCTTGACAAGCGTCTGGAGATTCGTAAGCAGTCCGGTGAGGGTCGCATCGTCCGTCACGCCCGCAAGGAAGGCAATTACCTCGTTGAAGTTCTCGATGGCCGTTGTGGGGTCTCCGTTCAAGAGGGTGTTCAGAGCCGTCTGGAGAGCAGAGACATCATTTTCCAAATCGTAGATGTCTTCCTGCGCCTGGTCCATGTCTTCCTCCAAGTCCGTGACGCGGGTAAGGTCCAGTTCAGTGCCGCCACCTTCTTCGCCGGTACTGTGCCACTCGCCATCCACCACGTCGTAGAGAGGTCCAGGGACCTCGCTTCCTACGATGGCCCACCATCCCGCTTCCGGATTCGGATAAGCGGCCTGCAAAGCGGCAAGTGTAGCGAACAGTCCCTTGCAGGGCTGCTTCACCTTATAAGCATCAAGAGTACCCTTCACCTTGAGATTGCCTTCCACTGTCGCGTCACCGCCGACATTCGTTTTGCCGTTGACGGTAAGGTCTCCGTCAATGACCTCGTTATGCCGACCGGTGGTCTCGGTCACGGTCACTGCATTCTCCCAGATGCGCTCATATTTATTCCAGCGGTACTTCGTCCCGTCTTGTTCAGAAGCACCGATAAAGGCGTAGTCACCCTCTTTGCCTCCCTCCGGGTGTTCGGCCCAGAGAGCGTCAATGGTGGCGAATACGCCAAGGTTTCTCAAATCACTCATTGCATAAGTTCATTACAAGTGTTCAACAATGCCGCAGCAACCTCCGTCTGTCCTATGACAGAAGCAACAAGGTTCGCTGCCCTGTACACTATTGCCCGGCGCAGCTTCTCGCACAAGTCAATACTCCCGTCCACGATGGCGGGGATTGGCAGGTACTGTGCACGACGGACATACACGGAATCTCCTGCGGTGCAGGAATAGAACTCCAGCACCTGCCCGGCCGGCTGCGTAGTGATAGCTACGACGGGCCTCTGGGGGTTCCCCTTGATACCCGGGTAGCGGCTGCGCTGCATGGCGTATTCGGGGTCATCCTCCGTGATTGCGACGCTTACGGGATAATCCCAGTCGCTCATCATGAAGGACACAAGGCGCATGAAGTCATCCGGGAGAAGGATTCTCCCGCTTCCATAACCGTGGGCACTGTCCCAGTCAACGCTATCCCCGAAGTGCTTTCCTCCGTCAAGGAGGTGCAAAGGGGCGGTTCCTTCAACAAGCCGGGCGGCATCGACTATTTTGCTTTCGATGATTTCCTCAAGGGAAAGCGTGTCAATGTCGCCCGTCTGGAACAGTTGCTCACTGGTCATGTTCTGATCCAGGACTATGCGGATGTCCTCTTTCAGTTCGCTGACCGAGTACTGCATACGGCTATCCTCCTTTAGAGTTCTGCCCCATTGATGGTGAACTTAATCTTGTTAGCCGCTGCCTTCTGCTTCGCCAGAGCTTTGGTGCGAACTGCCGAAGGGGTGAAACCGAAATTCTTGATGAGGTACTGGCGGGCATCCTCAAAGCAGGAAACGTCAATGATGGCGAATCCGTTCTCATCGGTTCCGGTCACCTTGGGTGAGTTGTCATCCTCGGATTCCGTTCCTTCTGAACTCTCGGTATTCTCTGGCTCTGCTGGAGCCGGTGCGGGTGTAGCGGCAGGAGCCGGGGCCTCCGGTTCGGGTTCAGTCACAACGGGAGCAGGGGTTTCAACGGCTGCGGGGGCAGGTGTCTCCACCTTGGGGGCTTCAACAACTGGAGCCGGTGCGGGTGTAGCGGCCACAACGGGAGCGGAAGCGGGCTTGGGGTCGGCAACTTCCCTCACGAACTCGGACTTTACAAGGATAATCCTTCCCGTGCGGAAGTGCTTGCTGGTCTCAATGATTGCCTGCTGGGCCGGGTTGTCGGTTCTGTATGTGGCGGGAGTAACGCCATAGGCGGTGATGCTTCCTCCGGTGAAGTGGACAATGAGTTTGCCCCTTCCCGCAGGAAGAATGGCCTGCCATTCGACAAGGTTTCGTACTCCGTAGGTCTTTCTAAAGATTTTCATCTTGCTTCGTTTTTTGAGTTTTCAATTAAAAAGGGGAGGGGACTTTTGCGTCACCCTCCCCAATAAGGGCGGCTTTGTCAAAACCGATTAGCCTGCGTAGAACGAACCGTTGTATTCCTCCCAGTAGGCATTAGCCGCAGGAGTAACGGTGGCTGCGTGGTACTGCCACATCTGACCGAACTGTGCGTTAGAGGCAATGCCCGGGCAGTCCTGCAGCAGGTAGTAAACACGACCGTCAACAAGGTCGTTTCCGGTAGGAGCCGTTGCGGCATCCCAGTACACGATGGTGACGGCATCTGCGTTGGCGGCAGAGCCTTCGCCGTCCACCCAGATATGGCAGGAACCCTTGAGGCCGAGGCAATCCCACTTGAGGATGCCGGTGCGCTTGGCTTCCTGACCTTCGATGCGGTCCTCGAAGGAGTGCTCCGCGGTGCGTGCGTAGTGCACGAGACGGTCGTAACCGATGACTGCACCGGAGTTGGACCACTTGAGACGATCCAGGGTGCGCTCCTGCTTGATGTCGAGGTCACCGAAGATGGAGGTGATGCGGGTCACCTTCCAGCCGACGGGGTTAATCGCCGAGGTGATGGTGATTTCCGGGTGGTTGGAGTAGTCGATGCACTGGAGCTGCTCAAGCAGGTTGGTGCCCACGAGGAACACGCCTCCTTCGGGAACATCCTCGCCGTTCTTGAACATCTTCAGGAGGGCGATGAGTTCCTCGATGGTCCATGCGCCTTCGTGCTGGAGCTCACGCTTGAACTGCCAACGGACACCCTCGCAGGTGTACACGTACTGGTTGCCCATGTTCTTGTCCGCTTTCACGAGGAACTTGGACTTGCGGGAAGCCCACAGTGTACGGTTGGCCTTGCGCTTGTAGTTGCGGATGGCCTTCTCGGCGATGACTGCCTCGTTGAACGGGATGCGCTTCTTCTGGGAATCGAAGTAGTCGGACACCACCTGGTTCATACCGGACTTCTGGAGGTACAGACGCTCCGGAGTGGGCAGGATGAGGTCGGGTTCAACTTCCTTCTGGGTCTCGTAGAGGGCATTCACGAGGAACACGAGATAGGTGCCGGCAGGGATGGCGGGGCACTTGCAGAACTCGTCGGTGGCGTTGTCCTTTGGACCGTTTACGGCACGGACAATAGGATTGTTCGACACGGGGTCAACGCCGGTGACAAAGAGCATGAGGTCCTTACCGGGAGTGGCGGACTGTCCGTCCTCGGTGTAACCGTCAACGTCCTTGACGAGCACGGTGTCGTAGGGATGGAAATACTTCTGGTACTTCGCGTCCACGGGGAGAACGGCGGTCTGGCCAGAAGATGCTGCAAGCGCGGCACTGGTCTCGCAGCCGTCGGCCGGCTCGTCCAGCATGTAGTGGTCCACCTCGGGGGAAGTGACAGTCACTTTCTTCGCTTTCAGCATCAGCTGCATAAGAGGGTTATCGTCCTTTTCAAATTCGAAGAGGTCTTCGTCAATGTCAGGAACGATAAGGTTTCCGGGGTCAATACCACCCTGAGCAGCCGCTGCGCCGCTGACGGTAGTGGGCTGACCGGGAACCTGTGAAGGGAGACCCGCAGAACCGGGTCCGGGGGTGGGGGTTACAGAAGTCGGCTGCACCACCTCACCAGTCACAACAGTTGCTGTTTCTGCCATAATAAACTGATTTTATAGGTTGATGGAATGATTTATTTTGCTTGTTCTGCTATGTCGAAGATGGGATTGGAGCGTTTGCGCTTCGTGCCGCCTGCGGTAGCATCAGTGCCGCCGAGAGGGACAGTACCGTCACCCTTTGCACCCTTCTTCAACTTCTCGTCAATCTTGGAATTGCGGCCACGGATTTCTCCGTCCTTCGATGCATTTGCAATATCGGTCTCATAGTTGAGGCCGTTTGCAACCATCTTCAATGTCTCGGGAGTGACCTTTCCGCAGATGTAGTCGTGGACGATTCCGGAAAGGGCATTCATCACGGCATCCTTCGCCTCATCTCCCACTTCCGCAGCGAAAGCGTCAATGTTGGCTCCGGTTGCCTCTATGTTGTCATCATACTCCTTGTTGAGTTTCTCGGATTCCTTTAGCTGCTCAAGATAGTCCTTGCGGGCATCTTCCAGCTGCTTCTGGAATTCCGGGTCCTCGGCACGCTCGGCGATGTCCGGGCCGTACTGGCGAACAAGCCAAAGGATAGGGTCCTCTCCCCGCTTGATACGCATAAAGAGACCGGAGTTGCGCGGGTCTGCTGAAAGGAAGTTGGAGAAATCCTGCTCACGCTGGGCGAGAGTGTTCTTCTCGTTCTCAAGAGCCTCGAAGTCCTGACCTACCTGGTCGAATATCTCGTCATCGTTGGCGAACTGACGGTCGGGATACCTGCCGGAAAGGAAGGCGTCTCGTTTGGACTTTGCTTGTTCTGCCATATCTTATCTGTTTGGTTTATGTAACTTTACTGCACAAATATAAATTTGGCTTTTGTAAGGTTTATTTTATTTATTACATAAGAATTATTAAATTTGCGAGGATGCAGAACTGCAATGAAAAACGTCGGTAGTACATTTGAATACGAGGATGCACGCAATGAAGACCTCATGCGTGCATATAAGAAGGCTTTGTCCGAATCCGGAGGAAGCGCAGCAGATGTGTATCGTAAAGTTGCAGAAATGCCGGCCCAACGCTTCTATGTAAGCGAGGAAAGGGCTGCAATCGTCATATCAAACATACACAAGGGCAGAAGTATAGCTAACATGCGTGCAAACAAAAGGGAAATGTATGAGGAGATTTACCGTCGGGTTTTATTGCTCCAGAAGGAGAGGCCCGGCGATTCTATTTATGACTTGACCTTTGAGGTTGTCCAGCAGCCCGCGCCCAAGTTCTATCTCACTCCGGAATCTACCCGGGTGCTCATTCATTACATCAAGAAACAATGGTACGAGCAGAGGAAAAAGAAACTCCGGCACTTGTTCATGTAGCCGCTCCTCCCGTACTGTCAGAAGCGGAAATACATAAGAAAGTCCTTGAAATCATCGCCGAGAACCAGCGGAGACTGAACGTCATCAACGCGAAGTTCGACCCCATCACCGGCGAGGGCTCCATCTTCATGCGTGACCGCGTGCGTATCTTCCTCCCGGAGTTTACCTATGCTTGGTACATCCCGAAGGAGATGATGCGCATCCCGCTCATTAAGGAAGTGCTCAAGCACGGCAGTATCCGTGCGTTCATTGAAGCGGAGGTGGAAGCGGGGAACATGGAATACGATTTGGATGACCCGGACGATGTTGACGAAGCCATCCAAGACATAACCGACGAGATTTGCCGCCTGCGCTGCCGTTATGACTTCGCGTTCTGGGCGGCATTCTATGTCTTCATCAAGCCAAAGGGCGGTGGAGAAGATGTCCTTTTTAGGTTAAGCCGTCCGCAAAGACGGCTCGTTGAAAGACTGGAAGCCAAGCGGAGAGCCGGAAAGCCCATCCGCTTGATTCTCCTTAAGGCCCGCCAGTGGGGCGGCTCCACCTGCATACAGCTCTACATGGCATGGCTCCAGCTCTGCCACCGTGTCGGCCTCAACTCCCTCATCGTCGCTCATCAGGGCACTGCCTCCGATGAGATCCAGGATATGTTCGACCGCATGATTAAGTCCTACCCGCTGCGCCTCCTCAACAAACTTGGAGACGCTTACAACGAGAAGGACCCGAAGTGGGTCGGTGTAGGTCATTCCGGCAGCATCCACCGCGTACCGCAGCGAATGTGCAAGGTCAAGGTTGGTACTGCCGAACGTCCGGATTCCTCCCGTGGTGGTGACTACAACCTTGTGCATCTGTCCGAGGTCGGCCTATGGAAAACAACGGACCACAAGTCCCCGGAGGACATTGTGCGCTCTGCCTGCTCCGGCGTGCTGCTAAAGCCGTACACGATGATTGTGTACGAATCTACGGCCAACGGCACCGGCAATTTCTTCCAGACGGAATACGATGCTGCGAAGGAAGGCAAGTCCCTGTTTGAAGCACTGTTCATTGCTTGGTACGAGATTGACGAATACTCCCTGCCCATTGAAGGAAGCGTCTATGACTTTGCACGAAATCTGTTCATAAACAGGAACAATGAGAATGCGATGTCCGACCGTGAGGAGCCGGGACGTTATCTGTGGTGGCTCTGGGAGCAGGGCGCAACCCTCGAAGCAATCAACTGGTACATCCAAGAGAGAGCCGGTAAGAACTCCCATGCCGTCATGGCATCCGAGTTCCCTTCCGACGATGTGGAAGCGTTCGTACACTCCGGACACATGGTCTTCGACAAATACAAGGTGGAGAAATTCAAAAAGACCTGCCGCGTCCCCCAGATGATTGGCGACGTGTATGCCGACGCTCAAGAAGGCGAAGCCGGACTGCGGAACGTCCGCTTCATGCAGGACCACCAAGGACTGTTCTGGATCTGGTCGCCTCCGGAGATAGACGAATACGAGAAGATAACGGACCGATACTTGGTTGTCGTGGATATTGGCGGCAAGTCAAACAAGGCCGACTGGTCCGTCATAGCGGTTTTTGACCGTCTCGGACTGATGGACAACGACCTGCCGACGGTGGTTGCGCAGTGGTACGGACATACGGATGACTACGACCTGCTGGCATGGGAGGCCGCACGTATTGCGACGTACTATGACAATGCGCTGCTGGTGATTGAGAGCAACACCCTTGAGACGCACGACAAAGAGAAGGAGGACCCGGAGGCAGACCACGGGGCATCAGTTCTCCGGCGCATCAAGGGGTACTACGAGAACCTATATGCACGTAAGAAGTCCAGCGAATCGCAGGATGAGGGCGATACGGAGTTGTACGGATACCACACCAACGTGAAGACCAAGCCGGAACTTGTTGACACGATGCGAAAGGTCATCCGTGAGCAGCTATACATTGAGCGCGACAAACGCTGCCTTGACGAATACCTGACCTACGAAAAGAAGCAGAACGGAGCATACGGAGCTGTTAAAGGCAAGCATGATGACCTTCTTATGACACGCGCCATCGGTATGCACATCTGTTATTACGAAATGGACCGTCCGAGGGTTGTCCGTCGTGTCCGGCCGGGGCAGATGTCAGCACGGTCACACAACAGACCGATGACCGCTGCAACGATATAAAGAAAGGGAGCCTCGCGGCCCCCTTTTCTCTTACGCTGCCATCCGGTACTGTCCGGTAAGCATCTGATGTGCTTTGTTGACGTTCTGCATGTTCGCGCCCTGCTGGGTCTGCTGCATGAGTTCGGGGGAAAGTCCCTGCGGAACTTCGCCCTTTGCCAGTTGCTCCTGCTGGCTCTGGATGCTCTGGAGCAGTTCGTCGGAGAACGGGAAGTCTCCATGCTGAAGGAGCTGTTGCAGCGAAATCTGTCCGGCAGACCATATCTGCATGAGGAAGTCGTTCGCCATCTGACGATAGACGGGCGTTGAGGTGCTTTCCACGATGGAAAGGTCGAACTCCACGTCACGAATCTTGTTAGGCTCGTAAACGATTTGTCCTGCTGCCTTGCCTGCGATGTTGAACACACGCTTGGTGTCGTAGAACTGCTGAATGTTCTTCACGGACTTGTATGCCACATCCACGACGAACGACGAGAACGTGTCGAGGACATCGAGCAGGGATGTCGTTGCGTTCTGCGTCTGCTGGGCGTAGAGTGCTCCGGAAGTCTGGGAGTAGCCGGGCTTGCCTTGCAGTGCCCCGTTGACACCGGATATGTCCTCAAAGAACTTGAGTTGCAGGTTGAGGAGTTCAGAAATGCCGATGTTGGTGGAGTTGTTCGCAATCTGCTGCGGCATGACGGAATTGTCCTTGCGCTTGCGCACGAGGATGACACCGTTGAACCGACTCCATTCGTCGGCAATGTCGTTGATGTCGTATCCTTCCGGAACGGCATCCTCCGGGAACAGGAGCACACCCTTCGCACTTGCACGCATAATCCAGTCATACATCGTGATAAGGCGGTTGGTGTACCGCTGCTGGTCGATGACATCGGCAACAAAGGAATGAATCTCTCCGTCAATGAACGGATATGCCTTGAACACGTAGGGGTGTCCTTTGTGTTCGTATGGGGTTTCTCCTTCGTCGAGGATGTCACCGAACGGGGAAAGGTAATAGTAATACCAGTACTCGTCCATGAACCACGTCGCCTGGATCTGCGGCATCTCGCGCGGGTCTATGCCCTGCTGCACACCGAGCTGCATACGCTTGGCGTTCACGTCAAGAACGAGTTCCTGAAGGTCTTCAATCTCGCACTTGAATATCTCGCCGTTGTTGTAGTCAACGCAGCGGTAACGGGGCTTGCTCTCCTTGCGCCATACCTCAATCACGCGGCAGCGGGTCGGGTCCTTCGGGAAAAGGAAATCATGATTGGCGCGGTTTTCCGCGTATCCGAAGGTCTGGCAGTATAGGGGTAGTCTTGACTGGTCTTTGGCTGCGCGGTAAATCTCCGCAAGTTTGTAGTAGTCCTGCGGGCTTTTGGCAAACCTCTGGCAAAGAGTGAGGAAACTGATGTCGTGAATTTCGCCGATGATGCTTTCATCACCGCCACGGAAATCACGCATGTTACTGTCAAGAATGGCATTGTTGGCGTTCACCGGGTCAATCCAGCAGTCCAGCTTGTCATTCTTCCATCCGTACCACAGACGGTACTGCACAAAGCCGCTGATGAGGAACTCCTCCAGCGTGCGGGCATTGAGTTCCGTTGCCTTGTTCTGTTGAAGGTTGCACTGGAGGATGGTGCTCATGGTTTCCCCGAGTTTCTTTTCCTCGGAGTCACGGGCGGCACACGTCGGTTCCTTTGCCTGCGAGCGGTAAACGCCAATCACGTTGCGGACCAGCCTGCGGATGAGGTTGTTTTTCAGAGGCACGTTGCCTTGGGACTTGATGTAGTCCTCCTCCTTCATCTTCTGGCCGTTCTCGTCTATGATGACATCATCCCACTGCTTGCCGTAGGTGTATTTCTTGTTCCGCTCTCGGTCTTCACGGAATCTCTGGGAGTTGGTGTAATGCTGCATGGCCTCCCAGATAATATCGAAGCCGCGAACGTCACCGCGCTTCTGCTTCGCGGTCTTCACGGTGTCCATGCTTATGGGCTTATGGACACGGCTCAACGGTCTGATTCTTTCTTCGGCCATAGGTGAAATGGTTAATGGATGCCTGGTATGACACAAAGATATGTCACCGCAGGCATCCTGTTTTTTTATTTCTTACTCTTTCGGGATTCGTTGACGCTATCCACCATCTCGCGCATGAGTTCGTAGTATTCGTCCTCAAGGTCTTTGTACAGGGCCGGGTCGGTCTCCTCCTTCATTTCGTCGCGGATGTCCTTGAGGTCGCGCTTGTACTCATCGTAAATCTCGTAGCGGAGATATTCCGGGGAGTTGAGGAGGAAGTCCAGTTTCTCCGCGTACTCGGCAACACCTTCGTCCGCTTTGTCCTCATACCCTTTCAGCCTGCGCTGGGTCTGCTCTGCCTCATCCTTGATGTTGAAGAACTCGATTGTGAGTTTCCTCCGCTGGGTGCGTTCATCACCGCTCTTGACAACGCGGCTGGCAACAAGCATGTTCCTCCACTCGAAGTCACGCTGCCCGGTTGCGGTTTCACCCATCTTCACCAGTTTATTCACGAGGGTTGCGTAGCCACCGAAATAGCCGTTGAGCATGTATTCCACGCGGGCGGGGTTGATGTCAATCGCGCCCTTGGTGTACTCATCACCTCCGGAGAAAGCGTTGGCGGCTTCTGCAAGGCCGACGAGCTGTTTGTTCGCGCTCTTGTATGCCTTCGTCCATTCCGGCAGGTCCTTGTTGAAGTAGGTGTCCTTGTAGATGGGAAGGCCGGTCCAACTCTTGTTCATGATGTACGCCTCAACGACGGGTTTCGCTGCGCTCGGGATGAGCGGGGAAAGACCGCCACCGCCTTCAAGCATGTCGAGCGGGAGCACCTGCGACACCTGCGAGCCAATCTGGAAGGCCAGTTCACCATCGGAGTAGTGCTCCTTCCCGGTGAGTGTTCCCATGGCCAGCTCACCCATGCCGTAAATACCACGGAACTCAATCGGGAGAGGAATGGTGATCCAGGAGTTTCCTGCACGGAAGCAGATGTTGCTGCGGCGCACGTACTCCGGAAGGTTGTAGTAGGCGTTCTCATCATCGTCATCACCTCCACCGCTGCCAGCGAGGGCTGCGACGGCCATACCGAGGGCGAACATGGATGCCATTCCGGCAGTTGCCTTGACCGGGTGACGTTTGGCGGCACGTCCGAAGTTGGTAAGGCCCTGTACTCCGGCGTTCCAGAACACGTAGAGCAGGCGGCCTCCGGCACTGCCATAGGAACCAATCTGGCCCAGCAGCGTCTGACCGACGGCACCGGCAAACTTATCACCGGCTCCCTTCTTATTGAAATTCACGGACACTTCCTTCGCGTCATAGACGGAGCGTTCAAGCGTGCGGCCCATCTCCCGGGATGTCACGAATGCGGCAAAACGGGCGGTGTTTTCAACGGCACGGTTGAGGATGTCGAAGGATGTTCCAAGGAACTCCCACGCCTTTGTGACGGGCATGGTCTTGCCGTACTTCTTTATCTGTGCGGCAATCTCCTTCTTCTGCTTCTCAATGTCCTTCACGGTCGTGTATCCGGTTTCGCCACCGTTCATCATGAACTGCTTGAACATCTTCTCGGTCTCGTTGGCTTCATCCAGCGTGCCTTTCTCCCACTTGGTGAACAGGGAGAGCATGTGCGCGGGATTCATCTTCCCGAAGTTCTTATGGAAGCGCAGTGCGTAGCTGGGTTTCTCCTTCACCCACGTCATGCAGTTGGAATAGAGCATATCACGGAGGAAGTTGGAAGCAACGAACTCAACGTTGCGCGTAGTGTACGCAGCGGAGAGATTGCGGTTCACCCACTGCCCACCCTTGATGAGCGAGCCGACAAAGCCGCTGATGTCCGTGTCGGGGTTGGTAAGGCCGTTGAGGGCCTGAGCAGCACGAGGGTTGCCGTTGATGGTAAGGACATAGGTCCTGCCACCGCGTTTCACAAGCACCTGGTGTTCCTTGAGGTTGTTATGCACAACCTTGAACGGGATGTTCTTTGCATCCCTGCCGCCCTTGTAATGGTCCGGGTCGGATTCTGCCAACCCCTGCATCTTGGCTTCGAAGTCTGCAATCTTCTGCTCCACCTCCTCGGCAGTATCGGTCGGCTGCAGGTCTGCGAACACGGGCTTCCATTCGTCCGTAGTCTCATCGAAGGAAAGCCAGATGTCGCTTACGCTCACGAGGTCGGACGGATGGTTGAGGGCGAAGTTGAGGAAACGTTGCTTCATCCGGTTGCGGTTGCCCTGCATGATGGCGGTATCGGCCATGCTGGCGATATAGGCAAGCGGGTCATCTGCCTTGCTCCTACGGCCTTCCGCTTTCTTCAGCGGGGAGTTCATCACTCCCTTGCGGTCTGCGAGGTATCCGTACAGCTCGTCGCTGGTGGTTTCATCCCAGCCACGGAGAGGCACGTAGTATTCGTACATGTCGGAGATACTGTCGAACCCTGCCTTTGTGAGCAGCCCGGATTCATAGAGTTTCCGCAGGGATGCTTTTGTAGCGGCATTTGTCTTCTCCCAGAGGTCGGTGGTATTGTGGTCTGCCTCAAACTCATTCACCATGCGAAGGGCCTCACTCTCGGCATCCCGGACGGTCTTCTTCCCGGTCAGTCCGATAAGGCCGGCATAGTCGGTCTTACGGAAATGCTCATACCATTCGTCGTAGGTCCTCTTGTGCTCCTCATCTGCCTGCTCCGCTGCCTTTGCGGCACGCTCTGCCATGAGGCGGTTACGCTCCAGGCCGTGCTTTGCCATCATGTACTCCGTCACTTCCTGCTGGGGAACTCCAAGGTCGGATACGGCTTTCAGAAGGGGTGACATCACGAGTTTGTAGTATGCCTCCTGCTCTGCCTTGTTCATTGAGGACATGGCGTTCTCTGCAAGGTAGGCATTCTCGTAGGCATCCACATCTTCGATGTTCACCTTGCCTTTCCCTTCTGCCTTAAGGATTGACTGCATGAGGGTGCGCAGCCCCAGCATGGAATCCTGCGCGGCCTCGCGGAACTGATACAGTCCGGAGGCAGTGGCCTTCTCGTATGCGTCACGGGCCAGTGCGCGGTCGTGCAGCACCTCATCCGGGTCGCGGAACTTGCGTCCGTTGCCACGGTAGTTGCCTACTCCCATGCGCTGCTGCATCTCCACGTTCTCTGCCACGGCAATGGCTCCCTTGCTCTGCCTCATCTGGTAGCTACGCCAGAGGGCGTAACGCAAGGTGTTATCGGTGATGCGGAAGCCCAGACGGAGTTTCGCTTCGTTGAGCATGTCTTCAAAGAAGCCGCGGACCCTTCCCCAGAACGTGCGGTTTTCCCGCTCATCAAAGCCGGATTCGGCAAGACGGGCGATATATTCCTCCGTTCCTTCGTTGAGGTCCCAGCCGTGATTCTTCGCAAGGACGTTGATGGCCTCACGTACTTTCACGGTAGCACCGTCATAGACATCATCAAGGAACTTCGTGAAGCGGTCCTCTCCAACGAGTTCGCGCAGGCCCTTGTGGGCTACGCTCTCATGGAAAACGGTTGCCTTCGCGTCGGCAACGCTGCGGGCGTTAGGAAGGACAACAACCACTTCCCCGGTCTCGGTATCATACCATCCGAGGGCGTTGCGCATCCTTTTCTGCGTCGTTGCGTTGGCATCGTGCAGTTCGTTCACGTCCTCAACGATGCGGACGTTCTCACCCAGACGGCCTGCAAGGTCCTCCACTTCCTTGCGGATGTCGGCAGTGTCCGTGCTGGCCAAGGATTCTATTTCGCGGTTCAGCTTCTTTATCTGTTCGTCGGTCACTGCGCCTTCCTCTCGTAGCTGCGGCTCACGGCCTGCCTTCCTTACAAGGTCATCCACTTCGGACGGGGTAAGCAGGCGTTTCACCTTCATTGCTCCGGTTATAATCCAGGGGTCAGTAGCAGGATTAGCGTTGGTGCGGTAAGTGTACGAGCCATTCTCCGGGATGCGAGGCAGTCCGGCAAGGGAGTGCTGGAAGTTGCCAGCCTCATTGTAGCCGTAGGACATGGCCTCATCCTGATAGTCCACGTCATTGGCGTACTCCACCTCTGCCCACACAAAGTCCTTCGGGAAGTATTTCCCGACCTTGATAATCTCTCCGTTCTGGTTCGTAATACCCAGAGGGTTGTCCACCTTCTCGCCGCGGTTGAACTGGAGGGCGTAAGGGATTTTGCCAAGATGCCAGCCGGGGCGGTAAGCGAGTGTGCCGCTTCCTCCCTGCGTTCCCTTGCCACCGGCCTTCACTTTCCTTCGTCCGGTCTTGCTGGGTGCTGCTGCGGCTCCTTCCTCTGCATCAAGCCACAGTCCGGTAAGGGTGGGTGCTCCGTCGGCATTGGCTACCATAGGCGGGTACAGCTTGCCATCCTTACCCAAGAAGAAAACCTTATAGCCCGTTCCGGTCTTGGTCGGAGGTTCTGCCTCGCGGATGCGGAAACGTTCCTTGTTGGATATGTTCAAGTCCTCATTGCTGAAGATTACGGCACACTGACCATCGGAACGGCCATCATAGGTCATTCCAACGAACCCGGCCTTGTGGAGAATCTCCGATACCTCCTTACGGGCAGCATTTGTGTTGCCCAGAGCATCCTCCAGTCTCCGCCGAATCTCAAGACCAGCATACTGCTCGCGCTCAATGACGTTGGCAAGGGTCTGGAATCCCTGCGGGAGCCAGTTCGGGCCATGCAGAGTGCGGTCGAGTTTCTCCGCGGAAATCTCGCGAACAACGGCAGCAATCCGTCGGCGACCTTCCTTGGAGAGCGTTTTCATTTCGTCTATGTAGTTGTCTCCGGTGTCCTCGGGGATGTTTACCGTGTAAAGATACCTGGTTCCTTCCAGTAGGTCAGCGAGCGGACGATAGGACATCATCTGCTCATAGTCGTGCTGCAATCCGTTGATAAGGGCGGTATCGCCCGGCTCCTCACGCCTTGCCTGCTCAAGTTCATCCTTCGCTTTCTGCTGACGGTCTTTCAGAAGGGCATCGTAACGCTCAACCATCTGCTCGTAACTGTCAAACTCATCGTTACGCAGGATGTTGTTCAGTTCGGGGCTGATAAGACCCTCTTTGTCAAGATGGTCAAAGGCGTTATTCCAAGCATAGCTTTCCCCGGTCTCACGGTTGAATGCCACGTAATGGCCGTATCCGTGCGACTGGAAGCCCTCTCCCTCTCCTGCATGGGAAATGTCAAAGGCATCGAAGTTGGCAATGCTGCCGTGATAGGCATCGCGGTAACGGCGGGTGTCTTCTTTGCCCTTCGGGGCATCAGCGACACGCACACCCATCTGTGCAAGCAGGTTGAGCACGGGCTTGATGGAATCCGGCCAAATGGTTGCCTGCATCTTGCCGTTGTGCGTTGAGAACTCACCACCATGCAGGAGGGAGAGCAATTCTTCGTTGAGGAAGTACTTGCCGCCTTTCTGCTTGCTCTTTGGTACTGACAACTCATAGTACATCGGCTCCCCGGCAGTGCGGAAGAATCCTGTCTTGATTGTCACGCTTCCGTCGGAACTGGTGAACGTCTTGCCCTTCATGATTTCCGCTGCGCGGGCATTGATGGGAACTCCGGAACTCGGAAGAAGGGCGGGGGTCCACTGCTCCGGCATAAGGATACCGTCACGCACGTTGCCCTCATCGTCAGTGAAGGAAACGAGCTGCCCGGTATAGTTGCCGTATTCGTCGGA
Organism: Bacteroidales bacterium; assembly: GCA_017428945.1. GTDB lineage: Bacteria > Bacteroidota > Bacteroidia > Bacteroidales > UBA932 > Cryptobacteroides. Next base: position 24,120 of record JAFRPW010000026.1, read on the forward strand.
GGTGTCCGCAATGGCTTGTAGAATGTTCCCGGTAAGGATGTATCCGGTCTTGCGGCTCTCGTTCGGAATCTGCGTATCCCAGTTGGAAAGGTCGTAGTCTATCGCAATATGGGCGTTCAGGTTCGTAAGTTCGATAATCTGGGCGCAGGCGAAGGAATCCGACATTTTCACCTCAATGCGCCTGCGACCGTCAAGCGGAGCGAAGACGGCAATAGTGGTCGATGCGGTAATCTTGCTATCCTTTGCTTTAAAGCCGCAGAAGATGGCCGGTGACGAGAACAGAGAAGGACCGCTGGAGCCGAGTGTGTCGGGAATCATGTAGGTCTTCTCTACAACAAAATCACGCATCCTTTTCGCCAGAGAATTGGCGCGGGCAATAATCTTGCTTCTGTTCTCCTCGTGCGTTTCTTCCGCTTTCTCCCGGAGGTTGGCAGAGAAATTCTTTATCGCTTCGTCCTTTTCCTCATCAGACAGTTTCTCTTTTGCCATTATGAGGGCGGTACGCTTCGCAATGTCTTCCTCTACTTTCTCCTTGGCGGCTTCGTAACGCTCATCCTCGGACTTGAGACGGGATTCGGCCTCCTCATGGAGCTGCACGATAATCTCTTGACGGCGTTCTGCTCCGGTCTTGTCTCCGGAGAGTTTCTTCATGGCCTTGCGGATTTCGTCAGCTGTCATCGGCTTGCTCAATACGTTCATTTCAACCTTCTCAACAAAGGCGTGCTGGGCGAATGGGTTGTCACCGTCCGGCTCCGTTCCTTCGGAAGACACCGACTTCTCAAGGGTCTTCGCCTCCAGAGGCATAACGGTAATCTTTAGGTCGTTGGTTCCGGTCTCGTTAAGGTAGTTGATGAGGTCGTTGTACCTGCGGATGACATCATCGTAGAAGTCCTGCTGCTCCTTGGTAGAGAGAAGGGCAACGTATCCGGTAATCTTGCGGGCATCTTCCTCACTGGCCTTGTATTCGTCAAGGTCAACGGCTCGTACCTTTCCCTTCGCATCCTTGAGCGGGGAACCGAGTTTGCGATAGATGTCCGGATTGTCGCGGAGATATTCCACTACGACCTGACTGCCGTACTTGTTGAGGAGGTCTGGAGCGTCAACACTGTTGGTCTCACTGTCCTGCGAGGTGGTGGTGTTGGCGTTGAGGGATTTGAGTTTGGTTGCCAGCATCATATTGAACCGCTGCTCTGCCGGCACCGGCAATGCAAGGTTGATGTAGTAGCCACGGTGCACCTGCCCTGTGCGGTCAATACGGCCAATCATCTGCATGTAGTCGTTGATGTCCGAAAGGGGCTGGGCAATAATCATGGACCGCTGACGCTGGTCTTTGAACTTGCTTGATGCGTGCAGGGAGATACCGGTGGAAGCGGACTTGTTGAGCACAAGCACGTCAAGGGCACCACTGTTGAAGTCCTGCATGAGTTTCACTTTGTCGGTGTCGGTGCGCTTACGGACAACGGTGTTGCCTTCCGCGTCGGTCTCCGTGCAGAGGCTTCGTCCGGTCAGTTCGCCGACCTTGTAACCTTTCTCCTTCAAGCCGTTAATGATGGCATCGAGCGGACTGATGAAGATGTCGCTGGTTGATTCGATGATTTTCTCGCGCAGGTCGTAATAGGCACGCTCGCCTTCCTCTCCCAGTTCTGCCGGGGAATAGGTATGGTGCGTATCCTTGCCGTTTTCGTCCGTCACGGTGTACTGCATGACAGTATCAAGGCCACGGAGGAGGCTGGCGGCAAAGGTGGGATTCTCAACTTCATCACCGGGGACGTAGGCATCCTTGATAAGACCTTCCATCGTGCTCTCAAGAGCGATGACGGGATGACGGCCTGCCTGGATCTCACTGACAACGCGGTCAACAATGGCATCTGTCTTCAGCGCAAGCATGAGTTGCTTGGTGTAGTTGTAGGTCTTGGAAGCGAACGGCACGTTGTCAATGCCCATCTTCTTTGTGCCTTTCTTGTTCTTTGCGGAACTGCCGGTAAGGGCGATGTTCCCGGAAAGGATTTCAATGAGCGGGGTGACGTACTTCGCTTGGAAGTTGATGATGTCGTTGAATGCCTCAATGGTCTTATCGTAGTTCACGCGGGCCTTCTCCACCGTCGCGGGGTCGGTGACGGTTACCCAGTCGGTCTGTACGTCGGACATGTCACGTTCGCGACGTACCATCTGTCCGGCAGCGGTAAGGGCGCGGGACATAATCTCCTGCAAGGTCACTCCACCGCGCTTGATGATGCCGATGAGGCTCTTCCCCTCTCCGAGCTGTGCCTTGCTCATAGCCGTGCGCAGCGCATAAAGGGGCATGGTGTCCGGACGTTTTGCGAAGGTCGCGGACGCAAAGGTAACGCCGGCAGCGTCTTTCACGAGGGACTGGAGGAAGTAACCGGACTTGCTATCGCCTGCTGCGGTATGGCTTTCGTCAAGGAACAGATAGTTATCCTTGGCCAGCTTGCGAAGGAAGTCCGCTTTCGGATTGACCCGGATGTCCTTCGGTTTCGCTGCCCTGGCTCCGTTCTTTTTCTTCTCGTTGTACGCATCCATCGCAGACTGTGCGTCACCAGTGTTCACCTGCGAGTAGGTGAGCACGGCAAAGTCATACTCTGCGGGGAGTTCGCCGGACTTGAAGATTTCAGCCAGTGCCGCAGCACCCGGGCAACGATGCACGAGTTTTCCGTTGGCATCCTTCATTACGCCACCGCCAACGACGGTCTCTCCGGTCTCAGCATCCTTCGATGTCTCTACGGAATTGAAGATAAACGGATTGAGGTCACCGCTGCCGATGTCCACGAGGTCGCGGTAGATGTCTGTGAACAGTGTGGGCTTCTGGGTGATGAAGATAGGCTGCGTGCCTTGACGGACGGCCCAGCGGATGAGTGCGGCCATCTGACGGCCTTTTCCTACTCCGGTCTGGTCTCCGATAACAAGGGCCTGCCCCTGCTTCATCTGGTCGATTGCCATAGCTACGGAATCCACCTGCTCTGCAGCAAGGGCGTTGTGCATGGCCTCAACGGAATCGTAACCAAGTTCAGAGGTTACAAATTCGTCAATGCTCTTTCCGTACTTGGTTTCAATCTTGGAGAGGGTTGCATCCATCGCTTCCACCATTGCGGCGGGGGCAACGGATTGCAGGCTGAATGCGGATGAGTGCTGCACGTAGTGCAACTTCTCATCGGTCAGCTTCCTTTCTTCCTTGGGTTGTTTCTCTCTGGGTTTGGCGGGCTGGCTTACTCCCACTCCGTTTCCGGGAGTTCCTGCGCTTGGAACGCTCGCAGGGGCCACTGGTTCAGCAGTTCCGTCACCTCTTCCAGTGTTATCGGATGCAGGGCGGTTCCCGGGCTTATCCTCTGGCGTTCCAGATACGACTGCATCAGAGGCTCCTGGAGTTCTGCCTCCGCTCTCTCCCGCAGGGCGTTGAACTCCTGCTCCTCCATTTCGTCCAGCAGGTCTATTGCTTCCTCCGCGCTCAGGTCGTTGTCTGACATCAGAATCATTCGCATTAGATTCCACACGAGGTCCGTCCGGCGCAGTTTCCCCGGATGGTCCGTGATTGTCAAACAACCCCAATTCTTGGGTGCGTACAGTTTCGTATCCATTTGTCTTCTGTTTTGATTGTAGGACACTTATAACAGTGTCGTAAAGTTCGTCAAAATTATTTACTTTCGCAATAGCGGCAGACTTGACGGGCGGGTACACCTTCGTCATGGCACGTTCCTCCTCACTCCTGCGACCATCAATAAGAATCATCATAGTGGGGAACTTCGTTCCCTGCTTTTTGTACATATCTCCGGACATGTCAACAATGCCCTTCACGTTGTAGTGGTCGTAGAGGTACGAGAAGAATGCCTTCTTCCCTCCCTTGATTGCACCGTTGCTGGCATACTCCATGTTACCGCCGACGATGATAGCGGCCTTCCCTTCGTCGCTCATGCTCTCAAGGGCATTCAAAGCAATCTGCGGATCCAGGCCGGATATGCTCACACCGTCGTACTCCTTGGCTTCGGCACTTCCGAATGGAGGATTGGCGATTACTGCATCGTAGGTTCCCTCAAAGGGCAGCGCACCATCCTGCGATGTCACCTCGCGGAATCCCTGCTCACGCAGGTTGGCAAGGCGCGTCTGGTCCAGTTCATTGGCGTGTACGCGGTCGGCCGGAATGGCGAACACCAGCATTCCGTTTCCGGCGGTCGGTTCAAGCACGGAGCCGGTGCGGCCTGGATGGAAGGCGAACATGTCAGCGACAAAGGCCATAGGCAGCGGCGTTGAATACTGCTGCATCTTGATGCGGTTGCTGCTGCGCTGGGAGATTGTGGGCTGCATGTCGTAAAGCTGTACGATGGCATCGTAGGCTTCCTTGCTCTTTGCACCGCCATAACGCTTGCTTTCGATGATGTCGCGGGCAGCGGTCACAAGTCCGTCCTCAACAAGTTCCTGCAAGAGAATGTCGGATGTGCCCAGTTTGTCAAGGGTCATTCCGCACTTCTCTGCCAACTTGCGAAGGTCAAGAATGCTATCGAACGGGCGTTTGCCAGTGGCAACGGCCTCAATCATTTCAGTGGCGACGGCACGTGAGAATGTCCGGCGGGCTTCCTGCTCGGACGTGGGAACATCCTTTGCGACGGTGTTGCGCACCTTCTGGAGTTTCTCCGCTCCTTCCCGGGCCTGTTCCTCCACTTCTGCTTCCTTCTCTATGGCATCAACAGTGTCCATGACGTTTGCGGTCTCTTTATCGAAGTTAGCAACGTCAACGGCCTGCACGTCTGTATAGGAATCCATTTCGGCAGCAAGGCCGGATTCCTGCATTTCGGGAAGGTCGCGAGCACCATTGTAGAAGGACTTGAGGTAAGGCCGGATAGCGTCGGAAAGGTCGGCAATCATGGCCTTCGCATACTCAACGAACTTGCGGGCACCCTTTTCGATGTGGTAAACGGCCATTTCAGTACCGATTGCCAGTATCTCCGGGTCAATGCCCATATTCATCTGTCCTTTCAGTTTCTCCATCATCTTGCGACGGAGTTCCGCGTAGCGTTCATCCGTCACGAGTTTGTTGCCGGAAGGATTGACCGGGCGAGTGGCACGGCCATCATTCTGGGACTGCTCTGCAACGGCAGGGGATTCGGGCCTTGTGACTGCATCCCAGCTCTCTGCGACTTCGTAGAGGACCGGGGCATGTCCGGTATCCAGTACCGGGGCATGTCCGGTATCCAGTACCGGGCGGTTCTCTCCGTATTCCTCAAAGTCGTACACGGTGGCTTCCTTGCCTTTGTACATCACTTTGTCGCCAAGGTGGAGGCCATTGATACCTTCGTTCTGCACCCTCTGACGGAACTGCCAGTGCTCAATCTTGCGCTCAAGCATGTGTTTGTCAAAATCTGACAATGTGTCATACAGTCCGTTGTTCTGAAGGATGCCCTTCAATTCCTCCGGATTGTCTGCGCGGACATCAAAGTGGCCGTCATAGATTTCAGTGCCGTCGGCAAGGACCTGCGAACGGCTCAAGTAGGTGCGTCCTCCCTCAACGGAGGTGAGTTCGTATTTCCATACCGGCTCCTTCTGGTCTTCCTTCGGTGCTTCAACCTCGGATGTCTCAATAGAGACGGAGCCAAGCTGCTGCATATCGGTCAAGGAGACGGGACGGGCCTCGTTCATGGCATCATTGTCACGCAGCAGGTTCGCCAGCGCATTGGCATCCTCCTCGCTCCGGACCATGAAGCCGCCGTTCTCGCGGTCTTTCCAGCCGCGTTTCTCCTTGAGGAACTTGGAAACTGCGCTCCATTCCTCGTGAGTGACATCACGGCCGGGATTGACACGGAACATATTGAGCGTCTTTCCTGCCTTTGTGGTGTACTGGGCGGGTTCAATGGAGACGGAATCGGCGGCTGGTGCTGCCGGCTCCTGCTCTGCTGCGGGGGTCTCGCCTTCCGGACGGAGGTAGTATCCCTCGTTCATGACACGCTGCGCGAGGTCTTCGAACGACACTTCAACAGTACCACCGAAAGCGCGGTTGTTGATTTCTGCGAGGAATCCTCCCGGGCGTTTCTCAAGGAGTTCAATTTCTTCCTTGCCGTTCTTTCCTCCCTGCCAGTCAACGTCATTGGTTAGGACATCACCAACTTTCAGTTCCTTGGCCAGAGCGTCGGCACGCTCCTTCACTTTGTCCTCGGTATGGTCTGACAGTTTTGCCTGACCGTGAGCGGACAGAGCACCCATAAGGCTCTCCACGTTGACCCGTTTCGGTCCTGCCGGAGCAGCCTCCACGGGCTTGACGGACTTATACTCGGCAAAGGGCTTCGTCTTGCGGTGCGAGCTGTCAACCCACTTGCGGAACTCATCCTTTGTTACCTCGGTGATGTTACCAAGTCCGGCCCAGCCCTCCTCGTAGTTGGAGAGATAGGCAGCACGGGCGGTCTCCGCATCCGGGAAGCCGTACATGACCTTGTGTTCGTCAAACTCTCCGGTTTCCGGGTTAATCTGGTCAACGACAAAGACGTTACCTTCCGTTGGATTGTCGGACAGATACACGTCGATGTGGTCTCCGTCCACGGATTCAGTGCCGCGGATGTAACCGTAGTCGTTGTGCATTTCGGTCTCCCACTGCTTCCCGTCCTGCGATGTGCCGCGACGGACGGAACCTTTCGGGTTCTCAATGGATATGTCGTAGCCGTCAATCTTGACATGGCCTTTCTTGTAGTTGCCCGCTTCCTTCTGTGCGTCGGTCGGTTCGGTGTTCACTTCCTGCCGTGCCGCCTGGATCGCGTCAACTGTCGGATTGACAGGGCTTGCATCTTGACCTATGCGGCCAAGGATGGCCTTTGATATTTCAAGTTCCGGGTAAGCCCGTGCCAGTTCAATGACATCAGAGATTGCGTTCTGCTGGTCCTGCTCATTGCGGAACTGAACCATTTCCGGGTTGGCTTGATAGAGTGCTTCAATGATTTCCTTCCGTCCCGGCTTGCCTTTATCTGCTTCCATCGTGGCTTCGCGTTCGGCATAGAACGCAGACATATCGGCAGGAGTGAGAACGGTGTTACTTTCAGTCGGCGTAGTGCTTTCTTCCTCGTTGGCGGCTTCTTCATCCTCTGCCAAAGCAGCGGCCATTTCGGCCTCCTTCGCAGCAAGGAAGTTCGGGTCATTCCTCTGGTGCAGTTCCTTCGCAGCGTCAAACATGGCGCGGGAGGAAGAATGCGACAGAACAACATCCAGCAGTGTGCTGAAAGCATCCATCGTATCCATCCCGGGCACTTCGTCCACGCCAAGGTGCTCGGCGTAGCCCTGGAGTAGTTCCTCTGCGGCTGCTTCCGGGTACAGACCTTCGGCATTGCTCAACATCCAGATGCGCTGGTTGCGTTCGGAAGGATTGTCGGTAAAGCCCAAATGGGAGCCAAGACCCTTGATGGCAGCATTGTTCGGGTCGTTGCCCCATTTGAAGCGGATTGCACCGTTGGCAATGGTGCGCATCACGTATTCCTCAAACGAGAGCGCGTCTCCCAGAACACGGTCTTCCTTGCCAAACCTGCCCTGTTCGCGCTGAATCCTGCGGGCTTCCGCAAGTCTCGCACGCTTCTGGCGGCGGGCCTCGGCTTCCATTTCCCTGCGGCGGATGTCCGGATAACCGGCTATGTTGGTCCAATAGTCCACCTTCTTTTGCAGTGCGGCTATGTTGGCGCGGATTTCATCCCGGCTCTGCTTGATTTCAAGGGGATTCGTACCCTTGGGCTTCTGCTTCTGGGCCTTCTGCAGTTCTGCATGAGCATTGGCAATCATGTCGTTTGCCATGTCAATGGTGTCCTGCTCGTTGCCTTCGTTCAGTTCTATAAGGGCATCCCAGCTCTCGTTCAGCGGAGCCTGCTCAAACTGCGGCACGTTGTTCTCATCCACGGGGATACGGGAGAGTGCCGTACCTGTATCAGAAGGGCCGGCTGGCGTGCTATTTTGGGGCAAATCTGTGCTATTTTCGGGAGAAACCGTACCAATTTGGCCGTTTTCCGTGCTATTCGCGTAAGTTTCTGCCGCATGGGGTGTGACCGGCTGGCCGTTCCTATCGGATACCATTCCGTCAAGTTCCTCCCGGGTGAAAAGGTTTACCTTCTTCCCGGCGATGGGAGTTTCGGTGTACACCTCATAGCGTCCGTCCGCATCCGCATCAGCGGTAACAGAGCCTCTGACTGGCTGGCCGTCAACAGTAAGTGTGATGGTATCATCCACTTCATAGGCGGGCTTTGCCGCCTCTGCCGCGTCTTTCTCCTGCTGGAACTGCGCAAGACGTCCGATATTGGTCGCATCAGCCATTTCCTGGATCTGCGTCTTCGACATCTGGGAAATGACCGGCTGGCCGTCAATGGTCGCTCCGTTGAGGATGACATTGACCGTTCCGTCTCCGTTGTCGATGATTCCCTGCTCGTTGGCGGTAATCTCAATAGGGAACTGACCTCCTTCGGGAGTGGTGAGCATATAGACATCGCCCATCTGGAACTGCAACTTTCCGTCAATCTTATCGGCAGCTTGCCGGGCAACCTCCTCACGTGCGGCCTTGGCAGCGGTGTTCTTTTCGTCCACGGGGTCAATGGGTGCGTCCACGTGCTTGAGCATGGAAATATCCCAGAACTCCTTGGCTCCGGTATCGGCATCGCGGATGATGATGTCTTTGTCGGAGTTCACGCGGTCGATAGAGCCGTCATCCGTCAGAACGATATTCCCTCCGGTGATATAGACCTTGCGGTCATCGGCGGTTACTGCGGTATGGATACGTCCGGTTGTGGCGTTGGTGTTGAGGTCTATCTGCGTCTCTGCCGCCATGATGCGACTGTCAATGTCATCGCGGACACGCTGAATCATTCCCTCATAGGTAGCCTTGGCGTTGAGATAGTCCATGATGACCTGCTTTTCCTCCGGGGAATAAGGAAGGTCATCGGTCTGCAGGGCCTGCACTTCGTCTATATCGTCAATGCCGACAATAGCTTTCAGCCTGCCTTTCTGGCCTTGGTACATATTCTTCGCATCGTTCATCTCCTGCTCGCTCACGAGCTGGTAACCGTTATCGAAGGAAGTCTCAAGGTCAGTCATGCGCGGGTCTGCCTCTGGGTCAGTGCGGCGTTTCTGCTCTGCCCTCAACACACCGTCGTACTCCTGATATGCCTTTGCATACTCAAGTGCCGCCCTGCGCTGCTCCGGAGAGAATGCTTCGGATGAGAGTACATTGCGAAGGGCGACATCCGGGTTCGCCTGGATCTCGTTACGCACATCTTCCCACCAGTCAGTACCGGCGAAGGCTGCGCTGGCGGCTTTGTCCGCTCTTTCCAGTCCCTTGCGGGTCCTGTACTTGGGCGTGCGGTATAGTGCGGTCTTGACAGTGGACATGAAACCACCCATCAGAGCCACACCAAGGAAGGTATCTATGTTCTGGTCAAGGTTGAACACTCCGGTTCCCTCCGCTGCGTCAAAGGTCTGGTCTCTGACAACAAGTGCGTTCATCATGTTTCCTACGACCTCCTCGGCATATTCACCGAAGACACCGTTCCACTTCGCATTGTGCTCAAAGGCTGTAACAAGACGGCCAACGTCTGACGCGGCCACATCGTCAATGAACCTTGTGACCTTGCCAAGACCAATCTTCTCCAGTCCGCGGCCAGCGGCCTTGCCAGCAGCACCGAGGATGGGCGAGAAGTATTCACCCACCATTTCGGAATAGTTCTCAATGGTGCGGCCTGCAAATGCCTTTGCGAATGCTGCGGCAGGTGCTTCCTGCGAGCCGGGTTCAATCCCGGCAAAAGCACTGTGCCCGGGACGGTCCTCATCGAACAGAACCTGACCGTTCATGCGGTCAACTGCATCAGCAGCGACACCGATTGCCCCGGTGGTTGCAGACATGGCAGCAGCACCGGCTAAATCGGCAGCAGCACGGCCTGCGGCACGGAGAGCCTTGTGGCCTGCGGACTTGGCTGCTTCCTTTCCGAAACGCCTGATGGCATATCTTGCCATACGGCTGGTAGCTGCTTCACCGACGGTGGACGCGGGGTTGATGCACATCTCCAACATGAAGGGGATGGATTCAGCAGTGACACCGCCTGCCTTGTAACCGCGGCCGATATACGAACCGAAATAGGCGTTTGTAGCCAGTTCCACGGCCTTGGCATCCAGAAGTGCCTGCTGCGCCTCCGTGAGCGTTCCTTTGTCGTAGGCATCAAGGGCCTGCGTCATTGCCAGACCGTCTTCAAGGTCTGACATTCCCATGTCCCATGTGGAAACGTCGAACAGCTTCTGACCGAAACCACGTGCAGCACCACCGAAGAAACTGCGCTCAAAGGATGAATAATCACCCTTGTTGATTGCGTACTCTGCCTCGTTGATGATGCGCTCGGCATTCGTCATGGCACGCTTGGCGGCGTTGAGGGATGAAATACGGTTCTGGAGTTCGGGGTCTCCCATGCCGCGGTATTCTTTGTTGAATTCCCTCATCATGGGGATACTTACATCACCGTGAGGCGCGTAGTTTTCCCCAATGAAGCGGAGGACCCTCTGTATGAGCGGCAGTTTCTGTGCCTCCTCCTGCTGCTGGCGGTATCTGGCAACGGATGCATTGACTGCATCGTTGAGAAGTGAATCAATCTGCCCGGAGAGTTTCTTTACCTGCTTGCGGTTCCCGGCCTGCTGCCTTTCTTCCAGCGTAGGTCCCTGCGGCTCATCGTCAAACCCTCTTTCCAGCGGGTCTTCCTCCTCGGTCTTGGTGCGGTACTCCTCCGGCATGGGTGAAGTCTCGTAGCCGGGACGCTGAAAACGGTAGTATTGTCCGCGCATTCCCGGATTGAACGGCATGAACGGGCTGCGGCGGTTTCCGGCCTGCGGGGTTTCTTCCGGCTGCTCCGGCTGGGCCGGGGTCTCCACGGGTTCAGTAGCGGCAGGAACTTTGGGAGTTGCCGGCTCCTGCGGACGGACATCTGCGGTCTGGTCTTGAATGAGACTGCCGCGCACCTGCGCTTTATGCTCATCAAGCCAGTCGATGTTACGACCGTACTTCTCTGCATCCCATGTCTGGGAAGAACCGGAAGGAAGTGTAACTTCAAACGAGTTCACTTCCTCTGATGTCGCTTTCTTATCGTCAAGCCACTTCTTATTGCGGTTCACTTTGTCCTCATCCCATATCTGGGTAGAGCCGGAGGGCAAAGTAATCTGGTAATACTTCTTCGGATTAGGCATAATTGATTAGTTCTGCTTATTGAACACCATCCCACTCATCACCGGAGCCGCCACCGTCAACTCCTTCCCATTCGTCGTTGGTTGCGGAGCGAGGGCCATTCTTCGTTACTCCGCTGGCTTTCTCAACCTCTGCGGCGAGCTGTGCAGTCGGTTTGCGCTTCTGCGTCTTCCTTCGTCCGGTTCCTTCATACGTGTACAGGTCAATGCCGTAGTACTCGGCCCATGCCTCAACGTCACGGTTATAGTCGGTGACTGATGCGTATTCGTGCTTCTCATCACCGATTTGCAGGGTGTATTTCTTGCTTGAGCCAGAGCCGGAGCCGGAGCCGCCACCATGCCTGCGCTGATGAGCGAGGGCATAGTTTGCCGACTGTCGCGAGGTCTCGGTAGCGATGCGAGCATTGTTAAGGGCTTCATCCCTTGCGTCGGCTGCTGCCTTGCGCTCCGCTTCGACACCGTAACGCTCATCTGCAACGGCATCACGTTCCTTACGGTACTCCCACTGCTCATTCCAGCGGCGGGCTTCCTCATCGGCACGCTCCCTATCCCTCTGGGTCTTATACTCAAAGTCACGTCTCCAACGGTCTGCGGCATCGTCTGCCTGCCGTGCGTTCATGTACAGGGATAGATAACGCTGGCTATTGGCTTCACGCTCCTTGCGGAGCTGGTCCCAGCGAGCGTTTGTCTTCGCAGACATGGAGTTCTTTGCGTTGTAGTTGCTGAATCCCGACTGGCTGGCGAAGTAGAGGTTTGCGACTGCTGCCATTCCGTCACCGATGGCCGACCAGAGCCGTTCACGTTTCTCCCGCTTTCTTTCCGCTTCCAGTTCTTCGGGGGTGGGCGGCGTATAAGGAGAGAGCCGCTGAATCATTTCCGTGTAGGTCATGGTCTGCGGCTGGGCCGGGGTCCCGGCGAGTTTAGGTGTGGTAGGGTTCTGAACAACTGCCTGCGCAACTGGCGCGGCAGTGATTGGTTCAAGCGGCTGGGAAGTGGTATTGTTGCGGTTTTCCGGGGCTACCCCGGCAACTTCCTTTCCGGTTCTTGTTTCTTCCGCTCCCTGCTGCTGGAGTTCGGGAGCCATGCCGGCGACAGCTTTGCCACCAGCAGGGGGAACACCGAGGATGTCGTTGTAAGTCTCGTCGGGCATAGGGCAAAGGGATTAGAAAGCACTTGCTATGGAGCCTGCGGCATCGGCAACGCCCTGGACTGCCTGCCCGGTCGCTTCTGCCTTCTTCATGGTGAGGTCGTTCTGCTGGCCGTAGAGGTTCGCCCGGGTTGCCATGAACTGCTGCTCAATGGAATCCTTGCGTGCATCGGCAGATGCAGCGATGTTGGATGTGGCATCCACGAGTGCCTGATTGTTCGCGGCCTTCGCGGCGGCAACAGATTCCTCCGTGCCTCCCATGACGGCAGCGGCGGCAGCGGCCTGCTTGTTACGCTCTCGGATGGAATTCTCCGTCATCGTAAGAAGACGCTGGGCATCTGCCCTCTGGGTTGCATCCTCGTTGTAACGGCGGTCGTACCAGTCTTGGTTCTGCTGCTGCTGGGTTTCAAGGTTCTTTTCGACCTTCTTCATTGCATTGCGCTGAATGATACCGCCAGCGATTGCACCAGCAGCTTTCAATCCCGCACCGACTATTGCACCAATCATATCAAATGCTCGTTTGGTAATACATAAAAAGTTGCGACCAATTTAAGGGCTTATCTTTGGTTCGGCATTTTAATTATTACAATTCCAATGGACAAAGACGGAAACAAGACTGGCGGCAGGCAGAAGGGCACGCCAAACAAAGCGAATGCGAAGTTCAAGGCGGTCATCGGTGATTTCCTCAACTGGTATATGAACGGTGACCCGGAATCGGAGGATCCAGGAATAAGAGACGGCCTCATAAAGAAGGACCTTCTGATGGTGAAACCCTATGAACGGTTACAGATTGTTGAGAAACTCATGCAGTACACTGTACCGAAGATGCAGTCCGTTGCCGTTGAGGCAGAGGTAAGCAGCAAGACGCAGAAGACAACAGAGCGTCTGGCAGCTCTCTCGCAGCCAGCGGAGCAGAAGGAGAAGGGGAAATAATCTACAATCGTCTAATTTAGAGCACGTATGCCGGCTTTCCGTCGTGGAAGGTCGGCTTCCTTATTAAATATAAATGTATGCAATCGCGGTATTTGAGCGAAGAAAATGTAAACATTTCTTTCACTCAAGCACCTTCAATGTAAACATTTTTGTCGTTGAGCGCGTCCCGATGTTACATTTTAGGTCGCTCACTCTCGCGCGAAAGAAAGAGAGTAAAGAGAGTACAAGAGAGTATTATTCTTACTGCGCGTACACGCGCGTAAGGGAAAAAGAACAAACAACTGGTTTTTATATAAAAATATATTTATATCCGACTGCGCCGGAAGGGTGTAGAGGACGCGAAGCGCGGGATACCCATCCCCCTACCCCCTTCCCATCAGAAGCCTTTTCCTTTCTGGCGTTCGTAAACCTGCGTCTGATGCTTGTCAAGATTCTCAATGCGGAACTGACAGATGGAGCGGACGGGAACATCGTCAGGGATGAACGGCACCAGGCGGCGAACGACATCATCAACGTTGCGGAATCCGATGTCCTGGATCTGGCCAAGGATGCGGCCACGGAAATAGACAGTGCCTTTTATCATCTGGGCCGGGGAGAAACGCGAGAACGGCTCCGGCTGCTCGTTCTGCTGGCGGTGGGATGTTCCCTCCGAAAAGAAGATATATTCAATCACTTTCTCGTTGAGCGTCCATGCTGGTTCAAAGTTCAGTTTGAGATAGCCCCGCGTGACGGTGTGCCCGGCTGAATGGTTCATGCCGAATGCCACATCAGATATGGATGCCCCGCAATCATTCTGGGCGACAGTGCCCCACGTGTGCCGGAAGGTATAGACGCAGTAACGGTCTTCCTTCGCCATTCCCATTGATTCGCACACCTTATGGATGCCGATGTTTACGTTTGCATTGAAGCTGTCAAGGGTTGTGTGCCGCTGGTGGAAGCAGAATAGCAGTGGGTCTGCCGACTCCGCTGCATACTTCGTGAACAGTGGCTTGATGATGTCCGGCACTCTCATCTCCATGTACGCACCATCGGCGCGGAACTTCTTCGTCTTGCTCCGGTTGTAGTGGATGATGCCGTCGTAGTAGTCGGCCTTGCGCATCTGGTATAGGTCCACCGTGTTTATGCCTCCCAGACAGAGACAGAGTTTTGCGACATCCCTTCCCAGCTCCGGAAGCGGCTCTTTGAACTTGCTCTCTGGGAGTGGTGCGGAGAAGAAAGCCCGGCAAGCCTCCGGCGTGATTGCAAGTTTCTCGCTGCGGTCTGCTGCTGGTATCTCCACCTTGAGCCACGGATTATGATGAATGCGGATGATGCCTGCTTCATCGTCGTTGAGTTCCTTCATTGCTGCGCGGTACACCTGCCGTATGCAGACTGGGTACTGCTCCTTCGCCCTGTGCGTCCTTTCCATCGTCTTGATCCAGGCGTTGAGGAATGCGACGGTGAGATTGGAAAACATGATGCGGTTGGTCCCGGCATAGAGTTCCATGCTTTGAAGGGCCATCCGGTAATTCTTTGATGTCCGCTCTTGACCGTTCTCAATGAGCCGGGATATATGCTGGCGGCAGTAATCGGAGAAACACACATCATCCCTTTCGTGAAGGAGAAACTCCACGACCTGACGGACTGTCCACGTATCAATGTCCCTTCGGTTCAGTCGGTCGTAATAGTCCGCGATGGTGTCGGAGAGGGCGCGGACCACATAAGCATCCCGGACCTCGCCTTTGGAGTTCAGTCCCCTCGCGTTCACCATCTTCGATGTCTTTATGTACGCAATCTTTCTGTTCTGCGTCACTCTGATGTACACGGGCCAGTACCCGTCCTTGCGCTGCTTCTGCACGCATATTGCCATTGTTACCATATCTTTGATTTTCTAAACATCACTCTAAACGGCTGGTTCTCTAAACGCTAAACCCTCGCGGAATTCAATACACATTTTTACAAATAAACCTTGTTGAAATGTACGCAAAAGAAAAGCGGCAAAGCCTTTTTAATCAGAACTTTACCGCTTAACTTATTGTATCTCAACATTCTATCTTTGTTGTGTGATTTCGGCCTGTGCCGCGGCGAGGCGTGCGATGGGCACGCGGAACGGGCTGCAGGACACGTAGTCGATGCCGATGGTGTTGAAGAACTCGATGGACTTGGGATCTCCGCCGTGTTCTCCGCAGATACCGCACTGGAGGTTGGAACGCCTGCTGCGGCCGCGCTCTACACCAATCTGGACAAGCTGGCCCACTGCCTTGACGTCGATGGTCTGGAAAGGATCGCTGTCGAGGATCTTGTTGCCAAGGTAGTCGCCCATGAAGGTGCCGATATCGTCACGGCTGAAGCCGAAGGTCATCTGGGTGAGGTCGTTGGTACCGAAGCTGAAGAACTCTGCGGTGCGGGCCATGCGGTCTGCGGTGAGGGCTGCACGGGGGATTTCGATCATGGTACCGAACTGGTAGTCGATGAGCTGGCCGGAGTTGGCCTCTACCTGTGCTTTGATGCGGTCGCAGATTGCCTTCTGGAAGTTGAGCTCACGTGCACTGATGGTGACGGGGATCATGATTTCCGGATGAGGGTGCAGGCCTTCCTTCTGCAGTTCTGCAGTAGCGGTGAAGATTGCACGGTACTGGGTTTCAGCAATGAGAGGGAAGGAGACGTGGAGACGTACGCCGCGGTGACCCATCATGGGGTTCACCTCGTGCAGGCTCTCGCCACGCTTCTCGACTTCCTTCACGGAAATTCCCAGATCCTTTGCAAGTTCCTTCTTCTTCTCCTCTCCCTGAGGAACGAACTCATGGAGCGGCGGGTCAAGGAGACGGAACACAACGGGCTTGCCGTCCATAACCTTGAGGGTGCTCTTTACAGCGGCCTTCATGAAGGGCTCCAGCTCTTCAAGGGCAGACTTGCGCTCCTCGTCGGTGTCGCAGAGGATCATCTTGCGGAGCTTGCTGAGAGGGAGCTCGGAATTCCTGCCGTAGAACATGTGCTCTATACGGAACAGGCCGATTCCCTGTGCACCGAACTTGAGTGCGCGGGCGGCATCTTCCGGGGTATCTGCATTGGTGCGGATACCAAGCCTGCGGTACTTGTCGCACATGGTCATGAACTTTGCGAACAGAGGGTTCTCGCTGGCGTCCATGGTCTCGATTGCGCCTTCGTAAACAAGGCCCTTGGCACCGTTCAGGGACAGCCACTCGCCTTCCTTGAACTCCTTGTCGATGCCGGCGAACTTGACGCTCTTGGTCTTGAAGTTGATCTTGAGGGCGTCGCAGCCTACGATGCAGCACTTGCCCCAGCCACGGGCCACGAGGGCGGCGTGGGAGGTCATGCCGCCGCGCTCTGTGAGAATACCCACGGAGGCGTGCATGCCGTCGATGTCTTCAGGGGAAGTCTCTTCACGGACCAGGATGCACTTCTTGCCGTTCTTGGCATATTCGATAGCGTCCTCGGAGGTGAAGACAATCTGGCCCACGGCGCCGCCCGGGGATGCGGGCAGACCCTGTGCAAGAACTGCAGCCTTCTTTTCCGAAGCGGGGTCAAGGATGGGGTGAAGGACCTCGTCCAACTGGGCGGGGCTTACCCTCATGACGGCGGTCTTGTCGTCGATGAGGCCTTCCTCAACCATATCTACTGCCATCTGCAGGGCAGCGAGGCCGGTGCGCTTGCCGATACGGCACTGCAGCATCCAGAGCTTGCCTTCCTGGATGGTGAACTCGATGTCCTGCATGTCCTGGAAGTGGTCTTCGAGGCGCTTGCGGATATCGTCCAGTTCCTTATAAACCTCAGGCATGGCCTTCTCGAGGGATGCCAGGTTCTTGTTCTTCTCGCTCTTGGTGGCCTCGTTCAGGGGGTTGGGGGTGCGGATACCTGCAACCACGTCCTCGCCCTGGGCGTTGATGAGCCATTCACCATAGAACTTGTTGTCTCCGTTTGCAGGGTTGCGGGAGAATGCAACGCCGGTGGCGGAGGTTTCGCCCATGTTGCCGAACACCATTGACTGGACGTTCACGGCTGTGCCCCAATCGTCCGGAATGTGCTCGATCTGACGATAACGGATGGCGCGCTTGCCGTTCCAGGACTTGAAGACGCCGCCGATGGAGCCCCAGAGCTGGGCCTTTGCATCGTCCGGGAATTCTACGCCGAGGACTTCCTTGATGCGTACCTTGAAGGCCTCTGCGAGGTCCTTGAGCTCTTCTGCGGTGAGCTCGGTGTCGCTCTTGTAGCCCTTTGCGTCCTTGACGTCCTGCATCATGCGGTCAAGCTGCTGGCGGATGCCCTGGCCGTCTTCCGGCTCGATGCCCTCTGCCTTCTCCATGACAACGTCGGAGTACATCATGATGAGGCGGCGGTATGCATCGTACACGAAACGGGGGTTGCCGGTCTTCTTGATGAGACCGGGGATAGTTGCAGAGCAAAGGCCGATATTGAGGATGGTGTCCATCATGCCCGGCATGGAGCTGCGTGCGCCGGAGCGGCAGGAGACGAGGAGCGGGTCTGCGGGATCGCCGAACTTCTTGCCCATGATCTTCTCCGTTGCCTCAAGGGCGGAAGCAACCTCTGCCCTGAGTTCAGGAGTGTAACCGCCACCAAGCTGATAATACTCTGTGCAGCACTCGGTGGTGATGGTGAAGCCTGCGGGAACAGGCATGCCCAGAAGATTCATTTCTGCCAGGTTGGCACCTTTGCCGCCCAGCAGTTCCCTCATCTTGCCGTCGCCTTCGGCGTGTTTTCCGCCAAAGCGATAGACTCTTTTCTTGATTTCTGCCATAAATAATGCTTGATTATTAATAATTTTAAATTGTTTCCGTCTAAAACGTGCAAATATAGCATTTTTCTATGAAAATGACAATAAAAAAAGATCCCCGATCAGGTCGGGGATGACTGTTTACAGCAGGGCTGCAAGGCTGTCATAGTAGGTTTTGGAGACCGGAACGCCGGGGAGGCCTTCGCGGTCCAGCTGGGCCATGGCATAGCCGGAAGGGTCCTTCCGCACCAGCGAGACATGCTGCGGATTCACGAAGAAAGACCGGTGGCAGCGCACAAGGCCGTGCCTGGTGACCAGGTCTTCTATGGCAAGCATGGAGGAGCGCAGCTTGAAGTCCTTGATACGCAGATTGTCCTGATGGATTATGTGGACGTAGTTTTCCTTTGCCTCTATATAATATACGGCGTCTGAAGACACTATGAGCTTGAGGCGCTTTTCCGAGTCATGGAAACGGACCAGCGACTTGTCGTCCACGGCGGGTGCCAGGGCGCGTCTGTGCATAACATACATCTGGACCGCCATCGTGAGGATGGTCATGGGATATATCAGGATTCCCGCCAGGTTCATAATGCACTGCGTGAGCACGTTCAGGTACGACTTTTCACCGGCCCAGCCTATGCCCAGCAGGATGGAGAACATGAACCCGGCAAACACAATCTCACACACGCACCAGAAGATATACAGCGGCCAGTTGAGGTCTATGACCCTCCGGAGGATGAACATGAGCATCCTGGAAAGAACAATCACGCCAAGCAGGATGACGGTGGTGATTATGAGATTGAAGGTATAGCGATCTTTTCCCAGAGAGAGGAATTCATCCATGCCGAAGGGTTCCGCCCACACCACAAAGAGGAAATAGAATACCGGAATCACTATGAAGAACATCGTGATGACCGGCATTTTATAGAAAGTTCTTGATATTGTCGAGCTCATTTGGAGGCAAAGATAGGAAATATTTGCCGCAAGGGCAAAAATTTTCCAAAGCAACAAGTGCGTGTAGAATAATTGTTTAGGTGTAATAAATTGAAATTAAAATATTTTAATTTGCTTCCAACCCCTATAAAATTTGGAAGTTAAGATAAAAGATTATAACTTTGCCCATGGATTACGAAGTACGCTTCGTGTCTATTTATTAAGTTCGTTTTATACACTAGGCAGGCACTCTTGGGGAGGAGTGCCTGCCGCTTTTTTTTGAATAAATATATTTTTTTACTAAATTTGAAACATGGCAGAAAAGACTGACCTTCTTTACAGCGCGTACATCATAGACGGCGTACCGCAGGCGCTCTCCCCGGCCGACATGCTTGACGGCTGCACCGCAGAGCCCCCCATCCGCCCGGACGGGGACTTCGGCACCCTCGCGGACGAGCACCGTGACCCCGCGCCGGACCGCTTCCCCTTCAGCGAAAGCGACATCGCCAGGTACGCAGCCCTTCTGCCTGTTGCCAAACGCATCGTCCCAATTCCCTTTGCCGGGGCATATACCGCGGGAAAGGTTGCCCAGGCCCTCATCGACGCCATCTGGTGCAGCGGCCACTTCCGTCTGGGGGACCTCACCATCAAGGCCGACTGGCGCTGGAACAGCCGTGAGGTAAGCAGCGCCGCCGCCTTCTACAGCTCCGTGGAAGAGGCCTGCGCATACATCGACGCCCTTGGTCTCAGGCTTTCCCGGTACAACCTTACTTCCGGCACCCCGGCCGTCTCCTTCAAGGCCGCCAACGTGGAGGGAGAACCCATGGACCAGGACGACGACCTCATCTTCGAAGACACCACCAGGACTGTGAACCCCCGCATATCCAGGCGCAGAAAGTGCCCCGGAGAGCTCCAGGCATCGGCACAGGACTGGCTCATATACATACCTTTCGACACCTGCGAATACCGCCTGGGAGGGTCCTCCCTTGCACAGGCCGTGGGTGCCAGCCCCTCCGTTCCGGCCGACGTCGCAGATGCCGACTACTTTACCGACTGCTACGAGGTGGTCCGGGAACTTGTGGAAGACGGCATCGTCAAGGCAGGGGCAACCGTGGGAGAGGGCGGCCTCATGACCGCCCTGCGCAATATGTCCCGCCAGGGAACCGGCGCCGATGTCTGCATCCGCGACATCTGCAAGGCCGCCGGGAACGAGCTCCCAGTCCGCGTCCTGTTCGCCGAGGTCCCGGGCGTCGTGATCCAGATTGCCGATATCGACTACGACTACGTAGACGCGGAACTGCTGCTTCAGGACGTGGTGTTCTACCCCATCGGCCACCCCACGCCGGGAAAGCCGGACGTCGTCCTTTCAGAGAAAACAGACATCCCCGATATACTTGAAACACTGTTAAATACCAAAGAGGGTGAGGACTAGCAAAACTGCCAAAAAGAAGTCCGGGTCGAAGATTTTCGTCCTTGACACCAACATCATCCTGCACGACCACAATGCCATCCGGCAGTTCCAGGACAACGACATTGTAATTCCCGTGGCCGTCATCGAAGAACTTGACAAGTTCAAGAAGGGAAACGACTCCCTTAGTTTCAACGCCCGCGCCTTCATGCGGGAAATCAGCACCATCATCGACGGGCACAAACTGGGTCCAAAGGGCATTTCCATCGGCCCCAGGATGGGTCGTATCAAGGTTGAGCCCAACCACCCCTTCGCGCCCGAGATGCAGGACTTTTTCAAGGACGACATCCAGGACCACCGCATCCTTGCAACCGCCATGTGGGTCCGGGACAACAACCCGGACAGGTTCGTCGCCCTCGTGACCAAGGACCTCAACCTCCGCCTCAAGGCCAAGGCCGTTGACATGGAGGTGCAGGACTACCTCACGGACCGCGTGGACGACGAGGCCATGGACAACATGGTGCGCGAGGTCATCTGCATGGAAGCGGAGCCCGAGGCCATGCAGAGCCTTGCCTACGGCCCAACCTCCAGCATTCCCTGGAAGGAGATAGCCGTAAAGGAACCCGCTCCCAACCAGCTGTACAAGTTCACCTACGGAGGCGCCATCGTCCTTGGAAGGTACGATACCATCCGGAATGAGGTGGTGCTTGTGAAGAACCTGGAGGCCTGCGGGATACGTCCACGCAACGACGAGCAGCGCTTTGCCATGGACGCCTGCCTGAACCCGCGCATCCCTCTCGTGTCCCTTACCGGCGGCGCAGGTACGGGAAAAACCCTCATAGCCCTTGCAGCAGCCATCGAACAGGCCCAGGACTACGACCAGATTATCCTCTCCAGGCCCACCGTGGTGCTGGGAGGCCAGGACATAGGCTTCCTTCCCGGAGACCAGAAATCCAAGATGAGCCCGTACGTGCAGCCCCTCATGGACAACCTTGACGTCATTCGCCACTGCTTCCGTCCCGGCAGCAAGCAGGCCCAGAGGATAGAAGCCATGCTCAAGGAGGAGAAGCTTGTGATATCGCCCCTCGCCTATATCCGCGGCCGTTCCCTGGGCAAGGTATACTTCATCGTCGATGAGGCCCAGAACCTTACCCCGCACGAGGTCAAGACCATCATAACACGCGCCGGCGAAGGCACCAAGATGGTGTTCACCGGCGACATATTCCAGATTGACCAGCCCTACCTTGACGAGTGGTCCAACGGCCTCACCCACCTGGGTGAAAAGATGGCCGGCCAGCCCCTCTTCGAGCACATCTTCCTCAAGAAAGGCGAGCGGAGCAATCTGTCAGAAATAGCAGCCAAGTTGCTGTAAATCAAAATAGCGGTTAAAGAACCGCTATTTTGATTGTCATTGCAGTAATACGGACCTGCTTATCCACTGCCGTGAAAGTAAGGCTCTGGGCGTTTCCGCTCCAGACGCCGTCAGCAAATCCTTCAGGTGCACCAGATCCAAAACCGGTAGCCGGATTGGATGAAGTACAAGTCATCTCAACATCGGTGATGGCATAGCCCTGCGGAACAGAAAGCGTAAGGGTCTGACTCTTATATATACGCATCTCTGTAACAGCAGTAGTACCATAATTGGAACTGTTAGTAATCGTAAGGACGCCGTCTGCCAATGAAACAGGAGTGCCGCCGGCAGCCAAACTGGCAAGACCCTCTTGTCTGAGCCTAACCTCAATAGTCTGACCTCCTTCCGGAATCAGCTGAGCCGAGAAGAGGAGGTTTTCCAGGTCTATGGCAACCAGCCACGTGCCACTGCTTTCAAGCTGAATGTTTCCGCCGCTTTCGACAAGTCCGTATTCAGCCTGGGCTGCAGCCGTGAAGACTGTTCCAGGGTCGCCAAGGCCGTAGTTCTCTTCCCAGGCACCATTCCTGCGGAACTTGAACTGCTGACCTTCGACGTAGTCAAGGTAGGCATACTGGACAGCAGGATTATCATTGCTGGCAGTCAATGCAAAATCTGAATCCCACGCCGTTCCGTAAATATCACCTACTAAACTCCAGCCGCTGTAGTCTACGATTTCCGGGCCGGTCCAGCCATTGAGGCTGTACAGCCAGGCTTCCTTATTTGCGGACTCCGGTGTACCTTTATAATTGGTAATCTTACCGTAAATAGTCACATCATCACCAACGGCAATCTGGACATCTCCGTCCTTCCAGGGCGTGTTGTTGAAGTAGTACACACCGTAAATCTGGAACTGGGGAGCCTGTGTAGAGCCATCGTCAGAAATGAAGAAGGTTGCAGTACCGTAGTTGGCGCTGAACGTGTACTTTATGGAGCTAATGATTCCATGTACATAGACACCTGAGAGACCTGCACCATCCGGATATCCTGAAAGAATGGTATACGCTCCGGTAGCATTGAAAGGATTCTCAAAGCTTCCGTCGCCCTGGGCGGAATACTCAGGAACTTCAACCTCACCATAGTCTTCTACGCCGGTGACCACAATGTAAACCTTGTTGCCCCTTGTTCCGTTGTAGAAGCCACAGACATGGACCATATGGTTCACGAGCTGGTCAAAGCCAAGGTCGTCAATGGGCCAGTAGGCGGCACCCACATTGCTTGCTCCCTCGACGTTGATAAGATACTCGGATCCATTGTATGATACAACGCCTTCCATCTCAACAGGGATGGTAATGTCTGCGAACTGGTTGTCGATGTCTCTTGTAATATTGTTGTAATAGGGTGTATCCACACCCTGATTCTCTTCAACCACCTCATACTGAAGGTCGGTATTGCCAATTTCAGGGACTCCGTTGTAAGTGGTCTTGACACCTGTTACGTGAACAGCATCACCCACGTTGCACTGAGGATATTCCGCAGTATAGACAAAGATTGAATACTTCCCGTCATACAGTACGAAACCACGGCCGGAGATAGCATATACCACAGATGTGAACTCTACCTGTGTCCCATCCTGAGAAACAACTATATCCTGAATCTGGTCAAGTTCCGTCTCAAAAGCGCCTTCCCAGGCAGCATAGGTTATCATGCTGTTCAGGTTGATATAAACGCTGTAATAGCCGGGCTGCTCAATCTTAATGTTACTGCCATCGCGAACCAGGCTGTAACCAATTCTTTCCTCCATATATACCTCGTAGCCCGCACCATAGTTGACATCCCAGCTGCCATCCATGCGGAACTTGAACTCCTCTCCTTCGTGGTACGGCATCCAGCGACGAACCCATACCCCTTCAGCAATCTGCTCCATTTCAAGGTCAGTATCCCAATTCGTGCCCTCTACGGTTCCTATCAGGGACCAGACATGATTAAGGTCAAGGGCCTCAATAGTGGCATACTCCTTATTAACGTTAAGGGTAATCAGGACACGGCCGCCATTGGGATAATAAAGGTTATATCCTTCGGAAGCAAGCTCAACAGTTACGTTGCCGGAAAGAGCGGGAGTGCGGTATTCCCCGGCGCCTTCATATTCCACACCGCCAAGATTGCGGTTCCAACTCCAGTTGCAGATGAACTTGAATTCCGCATCACGAGGCAGCTGGTACTCCACCTGGTAAATGCCGTCATCAATCTTTTCCATAGGAATGGCGCGGCTAGCATCCCATTCGGTGAAATTAGCGCAAATTTGCCAGTCGCCATCGCCTACGGCTTCCATCCAGATCCAGTCGCCGCTAAGCCAGTCGAAGATCTTGAATATGAATTCTGCCTTAAGTGAACCGTCCTCGCTCAGGGAGAGGGAGGCACGATAGCGGCAGCCTTCCTGCAGATCTACGGCTTTTGAAACCGGGTATGTGGCGGAAGTTCCGTCTGTAAAAGTGATAATTAGTTCAGGGGTCACATTTCTTTCAGGAACCACTATGCAGGACCAGGCCTTGGTACCGTCGGCAAGGAGAATCTGACCTGTCTTGATGGGAACCTTTTCACCGACAATCTCATACTTATTCATGTCGATGCTGTTGGACACTCCGCCAAGGCTTACTGAAGAAATTTCCTTTTCCAGTTCACCGTCGATAGTGATATCGACCCTGGTGAAGAAATGATGGAACTCCAGATCCACAACCTCTCCGGGTTCAGCCTCGTTCTCTGCAAGCAGCATGTCTGAGGCGTGGTAGTTTTCCTGGGTGCTCTGGTCTGTCTTGACGGAGAACACCAGGCCGGAATAATCTACCAAGGACATATCTGGCTTGTAAGGATAAATGGCTCCGAAATAGGCCTCCTCCGTAAGATCTTCCGGCCAGTAGATAGGAGTGTCGGACTTAAGGGTATTACCGTCAACGGTATACTTGACGTTGTCTACCACAAAAGGCTCGATGGCAAAGACGCTTATGGCGTCGCCATTCGCAAATCCGGCGTCAGGATTAATGCTCTTGGTAACAAACGAGGAGATGTTCGTTGAGAAACGAACCTCATTGGGGCTCTCATTCCTCTGTTCCATAAGAGATGAGCAGCCTGCGGCAAGGATTGCAGCTAATGCTATGTACAAATACTTTTTCATATTCTTCATTTCTTATGGTTAATTAGTTTGCAGGAGTCCAGGTCATAGGGAGAGGAAAGACATCTCCATATCTTGCGTAAGAGCCCAAGTAATCCCCTTCCTGAAGCATAATTATGAATTCAAACGAATCGAAGACTTCTCCGTCATAACTGCCGGGAGAAACAAGGATATTTCCGTCGGCCGTCTTTTCCAGATAGAAAAGGACAACAGAACCATCTTCCTGCAGGAAGAAATTCTGGTCCCCGGAATGAGCAAGGAAGTAATCATAAACGAGACCATAATTATTCCAATTCCATTCTCCAAGGCGCTGGAAGCAGACCTTTACCTTACCTTTGGAAAGATCATACGTTGCTGCTATATCAAAATCATAGAGCCGGACCGTGCAGTTGGGATATCCATTATCGTATATAGCAACACTGTAATTATTACCGTTGGTATCCATGCACTGCCAACTGCCCAGAATCTGAGCAAAGGCATCCTCGGACGCATAGCTCTCAAGCAAAGTGACTGAAAGGCTGCATCTGCGGGAGTCAAGTTCAAGATGATACTTGCCGGCTTCACCCAACGTAATGTTGTTACCGCCATAGTTCAACCAGTAACTGTTCCCGGTCCACAACTGGTACTGGTATCCAAGGTTCTTTTCCCAGTTATGATTGGCGCGGAGCTTGAATTCCTGGCCATAGGACTCGAAGTCTATGCTATAGATACCGGAAGACTCGCGGACCATGTCAAGGTCGGTGTTCCATGGATTGTCACCGAAGTCTCCAACTACGGACCAGACTTCGTCATCGGCCGCTATGACTACGAGGCCGGAGTAAGGGAACACCTTCACCACGCACTCACCTGCGGCGCTGAAACTGAAAGCAGATCCGTTTTCTTTAAGTATGTATTCTCCACCGACAGATGCCGTAGCAGTATTCTCCAGTCCGAAGGTAAGTTCCCTGCGGCCGTTCTGGTAAACAAGTTCATACTTCGTACCTGCGGCAGTGTTTAGTCCAGCCTCAAAATGCACTCCATCGAACGTGTTGTAGATGAGTTCCTGATAATTGTCTGTGCCGACCTCTTTAATATACCACCAGCCTTCGGTATGATATTCATCGGCAATATAATTACCGAACGCGGCGTCATTGTCCGCTGTCCAGTTCTCGACGGCGATGCTGCAGCTGATGGTTGTCGTCTGATTATCAATCTCGATGTGGGCGGTGTAAGACTTGGCGGACTCCATATATACCTGAGACCAGGACTCTGCGGCGAACTCGTACATGGTTCCGTCGCTCATGACAACGACCACGGGGAAGTCAACCGCCTGAGGAGGCACAATGGCGCTCCAGGTGTTATCATACAACTTGCCCATGCGGATTGCACCCCTTGCACCGACGGTTGTCACATTCATGCGATGGAAAATGGAGACGCGGACCTTGCCGTAGGCTTCTTTCAGGTAGACATCGGCAACGGAAAGGTCTGAACTGTACGTGTAGACTTCAACGTTGAGCCGGCAAAGCCTGTGGGTGAAGTTCAGGGGGACGGTCTCACAGTCCGGATATGCCATGTAGGAGGCGCCCAGAAGGTCCGATGCGGTGTACTGCGCATGCGTACGCTGGTCTGCGTTGACGCTGAAGACAGAAAGGTCGCTGAGGTCTTCCCAGTCATCCCTGTAAGGATAAACTGCAAAGAAGTTGGTGTACTGGTTTGCGGGCTGGCCTTCGTTCCAATAAACTGGAGTCTCCGGTATCAACTCTCCGCCGCTGCATACCATCTTTACGTTGAGGGCATTGATGGGCTCCTCTGCAAAAAGCGACACTGCATCACCCTCTTCGAAACTGGTGTCTGTGGCCTTGGTGTATGCGCCAAGGTTTGTTGTGAAGCGGATGGCCTGCTTCTGGGGAGCAAGGGATTCTTTCTCCTGGCATGCGCCAATTACAAGGGCCGCCGCTGCAATTATGAATAATCTGTAGTTTTTCATATCCTGTCTTCTTTAGAGGGTTTTGACAATAGCCTTACCCATGTTGATAGGATGGCGTTTGAATGGCTTGACGCTATGATCCGCGCTAACCACAGGCGGCACGGGATCTCCGTCCTTGAGTTGTACGCAATTGGCGCGAGGAGCCGCCTTGGGAGCATACTCTATATAGTTATAACCGGGCATCACAAGGGTAAGTCCTCCCCATATCTGCCACCAGCTATAAATCCAGGTTGTGTCATGCAGTCTCACATAAGGTGCAATGTTGTAAACACCTTCAGAAACTGCAATATTATTCCATGTGTAAGAATTATTACCGGGATGCTCCTCAAGGATATTGTAGTGGAAGAAATCCAGATATCCGTAATCTGAACCATCATCCATCCTGAAGCCGGGTTCCACACGTCCGTTACGATAGGTGACGTAATAGATGTAGGATGTGCCTTCGTCTTCCTTGAAGAAGAAGTCGAAGTCAGTGCTGTAGCCGATATATGATTCTGCATATGTATCGGGATCACTGGCTTCAAGGGCCGGCCAGAACTCAGAGTACGGCTCTACGGCACGGTAACGCTCAGTTCCGGAAGCCTTCAGGATCTGAACCTCCTTCTGGTATCCACCCGTCATAAAGGTGGAATCCACCCATGTTCCTGTTCCAACGTTCTCCCAGGAAGTGGGTTCGCTTCCTGTAGTAACAGTTGTTGTAGCCCAGGTCTCCTGACCAAACAAATCTCTTCCGGCCGCTATGATAACGTATTCAGTTTCCGGCTGAAGGTCCGTAAACACGAAGTCCTGGCCTTTAACACCGCTGAAGAAATTAGCCTGGCCGTTAACGTAACCATATTCCCATGCGTAATTGAAATACTCCTCTTCCGGAAGGCCGGCATCCTTGGCGATGGCTTTAACATACACTATATTGGCATTGGGGAAGTCCACATGGACCGTTGCTGCCTTTTCAGGGAAAACCGGGTGAGGTTTTGCATCGGAAAGGGTTATGGAAGCCTCCGGAACTACTCCGTCGACAGTGATCGAGAAGGACGATGAGGAATAATTCCAATAATCGCTTCCCAGTGAAGGGGCGTCATAATAGAAAACAATACCGTAAACACCGGACTTTGAAATAGGTATCAGGAGTTCCACCTCCCTTCCGGGGTTGAATCCTATCGAATTGCCAGCACCCTCTTTAAGTTTCAGTCCTTCTTCTCTCGCTTCCGAAGTAGAAAGTTTGCCGGGATAAAGGGCATACCTGATGTTTTCTACATCCGGCCAGGGCTTAAGCACATACCGTTTGTAAATGACACCGTCTATTTCCACGCCGTCACTGGATGTGCTCCAACCAAGTCCAAATATGGGCTGCCTGTTGTATCCAGGCAGTACCAGCTGGAACTGGGAAGGATAAACATAACTGACCACACCGTCATAGACGCCTGTTCTCCTCAAGTCTCCCAAACGGATAACTCCGTTCTCAACGTGGCCATAAGCATAGTCCGGATACTGATAATCAAATACACGGTTCTCCGGCACAGGGGAATCCAGATAGAACGGATCTGCGTATTGGTCAGCATAGGCCGGATGATAATAGCTCTTTCTCAGCCACACCTTTTCAGGATTGCGCGCATCTACGACCATATAGTTACTTGAACTATAATTCTCTTCAGGGTATGTAGGCACGTTAAATGAATAGACTCCGGGATGAGCCTTATCCTCATAAATCTCCGTCTTTGCAACGAAAGGAATGGTATTGAAAAGGTTGGATTGTATACCTTGTACAACCTCTCCTTCGCCCAGGCTCCTCCATTCCTCATAGACGGGTTCATATGTGAGGGTGCCCTCGTCCGGGTAGAACCACACGTTGAGTTCTCCCTCGAAACCGGCGAGGCTGAAATAGCCGCCGTTCTCCACCGGCCAGGTGTTGTTGTTCTCCCAAACCTGCTGAGGATAGGCAAGGTTGCAGCCGAAGATGTAATTGTCATTGTCACTGAGGAGGAAGAACTGGTCTCCTTCACGCCAGTCCTCAAAATGGTATTTGAAGGCACCCGGAAGGGTCTGTTCCATGGGTTCCATGACCCTTTGCATTCCCACCGGATAGTAAACCATTCTCCATCCTGTGCGTTCGACGGAAGAACTGGGGTCCTTGAAATGGAAGCTGCCGCCCTCCACCCAGGAGGCAACGGAAACGGTGAACTGAACCTCAGATCCAACAGGCTGCTCCGGAATCTCCACGCTGCCGCGGTACTGTTTTCCGGATTCCATGGTGGCTTCAGAAGAGAAAACCTCCGTCCGGCCGGAAGAAAGGACCACTGCCAAGCCGAATCTTGCACTCTGGGGCGGGACGATTATGGCGTACATGTCCGCCGCCGTTCCGGCAACCGATACCGCTGCAGGATAAAGTATGTCTTCTGCACCTCCCAGGGCACAGGTAATCTTTCCTTCCACTCCATCAATCTCAGCTTCAGTCTTCAAACCGCTCAGGAAGACGTCCTTGATGGCCTCTCCGCTCTTGTTGTCAACCGTGATGACAAGTTTTGAGAGCATGTGGTCGAAGCCAAGGAACACCTCGCCGTCCTGAGGTGCAGCCTCCGCCTGTGCGAACATGAGGTCAGAGTCTACATAATGCCTGCGCTCCCTCTGGTCTGTCTTGACGGGGAAGGAAAACTTTCCGTCCAGGGTTGTGAGCGCTCCATTGTAAGGATGATAGGCACGGAACTTTGACTTTGAGGTCTGGCCTTCTCCCCAATAGAGTTTCTGGTCGGGAACAAACTTCTGACCGTCCCAGACAAGGGGTTCATTGACTATGTCAAGAGGAGCTCCGGCAAACAGGCCCACCGTGTCACCTTTCTCGAAGGCATTGTCCGTAACCTTGGTTGTGTACTGGCCTATTCCCGCCCTGAAGCTTATCTCCTGAGGCGCCAGGTCCTTGAACTCTTCCTTAAGTTCATTGCAGCCTGAAACTGCCGCTGCGACCATAATGGCCGATGCAATCCATAATAACTTTTTCATAGCCGCAAATTTTATTGTTCAAAACCAATACTTCCGCCTTCGCCCCAGTCGTTCACGCCGCCGCCGACGCCGATGTCATCAGGATCCGCCTTGCCAGCTGCCTGACTAACGGTAACGGTCTTGCGGACGCTGTCGCCGGAAATGATTACCGTGGATGTACGGGGCTCGGTCTGTTTGTTCTCCGCTGCGGTGACCACAATCGTGCTTGTTCCCTGCTCGCCGGAGTTCTGAGTGAGAGTGATCCAGTCCACGTCCACCTGCGCCTTCCAGGCAACGTTGGAGGTGATGGTAAGACTCATCTCGCCACCTTCCGCCTGGACGGACATTCTTTCTGCCGACAGCTCTATGGAAGGAGTGGGCGGCTGAGGAGTTTCCATGGCGGGCTGTGAAACCGTGATGGTCACAGGTGAGAGACCCGTGGCGGAAATGACAGAATTGGCCTCACGGGCTTCACCCGTTTCGTTGGCCTCAGCGGAGAACACAAGCGTCACTGCACCTGCCGCTCCGCTGGAAGGATTGACATTCAACCATGCCGCGCCCGGCGCAACGGACCAGGCGAGGGGGATGTCTGCCGACACGGTGACCTGTCCGCCTTCGGCGGGGATTGTCACCGTCTTGGTGTCGATGTTGATCACCGGAATCTGGATGGTACCGTTTTCGTCGCACGATACGGCGAAAAACAGCGCCAGAAGCATTCCAGACAGAAATGTTGTTTTTTTGAAACCCATATTGATAATAATAAGTTTTAATAACTATCGGTCAGTCAAGCAAATATAATAAATCTCTTTTTAAAAAAAACCATATCGGTTATCTTTTTCGACCCCCCAAAAAGCATCCGGCTCCAAAAGTTATTTAGTGTGGCACGTATCGTCCTGAAAATCAATCATATAAACAACAATACGCATGAGGGGGCTCATGCGTATTGTTCTGTAGAAGGCTATATATCAGCAGCTTACCTGCCACAAAGCTACTTGCGGGCGATGGCTTTCTTTGCAGCTTCTGCGATGTGGGCGGCGTCAAGGCCATAGGCGGCCATGAGGGCGGCGGGGGTGCCGGACTGTCCGAACTTGTCCTCTCCGTTCACGAACACAAGCGGGCGGGGAAGCTGGGCGGCAAGCACACCGGCAACTGCCTCTCCAAGGCCTCCGGCGTGGTTGTGCTCCTCTGCCACCACGGCGCATCCGGTCTTGCGGAGGCTGTCCAGAATGGCCTTCTCGTCAAGGGGCTTGATGGTGGCGATGTCCAGGACCTCGGCGCTTATACCCTCTGCCTCAAGCGCTTCCGCAGCGAGGAGGCTTTCCCACACGGTGTGGCCGGTGGCGATGAGGGTGACATCGGTTCCGGGATTCATGACGATGGCCTTGCCAATCACGAACTCCTCGTCCTCAGGGGTGAAGTTGGGGACGGAAGGACGGCCGAAGCGGAGGTATACCGGACCGTTGTACTTTGCGGCGGCAAGGGTTGCCTGCACGGTCTGGTTGAAGTCGCAGGGGTTCAGCACCACCATTCCGGGAAGGGCGCGCATGAGGGCGATGTCCTCCATGGTCTGGTGCGTTGCGCCGTCCTCTCCCAGGGTAATTCCGGCATGGGACGATGCAATCTTGACATTGGTGCAGCCGTAGGCCACTTCCTGGCGGATCTGGTCATACACGCGACCGGTTACGAACTCTGCGAAGGAGCCGATGAAGGGAATCTTGCCTGTGATGGCAAGACCTGCGGCGGCGCCTACCATGTTGGCCTCTGCAATGCCGCACTGGATGAACCTTTCCGGGAACTCGGCCGCAAAGGCGTCCATCTTGAGGGAGCCCTTGAGGTCTGCGGTGAGGGCAACCACGTTGGGATTGGCCTGACCGGCCTTGAGAAGACCCACGCCAAAGCCGCTGCGGGTGTCTTTCTTACCTGTATCTGTATACTTTTTCATACTAAAAATCTCCTAAGGGTGTTGTACCAAGCTGATTGAGTGCATCTTCAAGCTGCTCCGGCTTGGGCACAGAGCCGTGCCATTTGTGGGTGCCGGCCATGAAGTCTACGCCGTGGCCCATGTCGCTCTTAAAGAGGATCATGGTGGGCTGACCGCTGCCAAGGCCTGCCTTTGCAAGGTTGAAGGCCTGGTCTATGGACTCGAAGTCGTGACCATCGGCCACAATTACTCTCCAGCCCCAGGCTTCCCATTTTGCGGCGAGGTCTCCCTCTCCGGCAACGGACGCTACGGGACCGTCTATCTGCTGGCCGTTCCAGTCCGTAAAGGCAATGAGGTTGTCCAGCTTGTGGTGTACGGCGAACATGCCGGCTTCCCAAATCTGACCTTCCTCGCTTTCACCGTCTCCGCAGAGGCAGAAGACGAAGTTGTTTTCCTTGTCCAGCTTCTTGCCCAGGGCTATGCCTGCGGCGGCGGAGAGGCCCTGGCCCAGGGAACCTGATGCCTGGAACACGCCGGGAAGCTGTTTGCGCACTGAAGGGTGGCCCTGAAGGCGGGTGCCCATCTGACGGAAGGTTGCGAGCTCGCTCACCGGGAAGTATCCGGCGCGGGCAAGGGTGGAGTAATAGACGGGGGTGAGGTGACCGGCGGAAAGGATGAATGCGTCCTGTCCTTTGGCGTCACGCCTCCAGGTGGCGGGGCTCTGGTTCATGTGATTGAAGTACAGGGAAACCAGGATGTCCGTAGAGGACATGGAGCCGCCCGGATGGCCGGATTTTGCCATGCACACCATGCGCAGGATATCCCTGCGAACCTGGGTGGAAATGGCCTTGAGTTGATCTTTTGTTTGCATATGAAGATATGTGATTGTTCGTATTCACAAATGTAGTCATTATTTGGCTATAATCCAAACCTGCGTTTTTTATTGGTAATGCTTGGATTTTCAGGATATTATGTCTATCTTATGCCCAAATAACCAATCGAAACGCAATGAAAAAAGTATTTCTGACCATCCTTAGCGTTGCAGCGGCCCTTCTTTGTGCCGTCTCCTGCGACGACATTATGGAAATGGTGGGGGACCTGGGAGGTGAAAACGGTGGCACTGAGATCACCAGTTTCTCCGTCACTCCTGCCAAGCTGACCATCAAAGCCGAAGGCGGGGAAGCAACCATCGCTTTCACCGCACCCGATGTCTGGAGCGCTTCCTGCTCTCAGGACTGGATTACTATCAACCCCTCTGCCGGCAAGAGCGGAGAGACTATAGTCACCATTGCCGCAGCTGCTAACGAGACGGACAAGGAACGTTCAGCTGACGTTGTGGTAGAGTCCGCAAAGTTCCGCGCAAGCGTACAGGTTACCCAGGCTGCGGGCGAAGGCAACGGCCCTGTTGTTCCTCCTACAGACTCAACGGATACCAATGTCAAATGGTATGTCTGCGGCAACTTTGTTGAATGGCAGGCAGACAAAGCCATGGAGATGCACCCTGAAGGTAACGGAATCTTCACTCTGGGTATAGATGTTCCTACCTACGCAGAGTTCAAGTTCATTCAGGACAAGAACTGGGAAGTCAACCTTGGTGCAACCACAAAGGGCGATGTAGGTGACAACAATTCTCCCGCCATAAAGGCAGAAGAGGTGGTGAACCTGATTGAAGGCGGTTACAACCTCTACTTTGAGAACGGCGGTACCATTAGCATCATCCTGGATGTGAATGCCAAGACCGCTGTTATCAAGGGCGGCAACACTAATCCTCCGGAACCCCCTCAGGAAGATGTCTGGAGCCTCATCGGTACAATTAACGGCACCAACTGGGACACCGACTTTGACATGGATAACGGCGGAGACTTCTACCACGCTCGCTTGTATTATGAAGACGGTCAGGAGTTTAAGATTCGCGCCAACCATAGCTGGGACGGCCTTGAATACGGTTACGGTCCCATCATTTTCCCTGAACCTAACGTACTCACTGCCGTGGCCAAGGGTCCCAACATCACCCTTCCATGGACCGGTTACTGGGATATTTATCTTACACCGGACAAGGGAGAACTGCAGTTCTATCCTGCAGAGGACCTGAACTGGCAGTACTTCCTGAACCCGGACGGCTCCGTATCGGAAGTGACGTTCAACTCCACCCAGTTTGAGACCAGCGTCACAGGAAAGATCAAGTACTATGAAGTAAACGGAGTCAGGACATGTAAGACTGAAACCAATGGCGCCGGCGTCCTTGGCGGCAACAACAACCGTGAATGGTACTTCGTATGGTACACGGACAGCAATCTCATTAAACTCCCCATCCAGCCCAGTGGCTTTGTGGATTCGCAATATGGAGAGGCCACGGTCCTTTCACCTTACTATTACTATGGAGTATTAGCCGCAGCCAGCAATCCCGATCTTGGCACTTACTTCGACTTCGTAAACAATTATCCTTCATATCCCGAAGGGTACTACGACGGCAATGGAGGTTTCTACTTCGGAGTTGAGTGGTATCTGTTTGTGGAGGCGGGCCTTGGATTCAAGATAAGCTCACATGATGTTATTGCCGAAGGTAACGGTTACGAGCGCCATGACTACAGCGGCAGCGTTTCCGTAGGTCCGGCAATCCAGGGAAACAGGGACGTAACGTTCAATGTGGGCAAGGACATTGCCTCTGTCCGCTACGTCTTTGTAGATGAGCAGATTGATGAAGATGGAAAGGCTCTTGACATTGCCCAGAAGCTTGTAGAAGGCAGCATCGACTACAATTACATAGACCAGTTCGCTACCGATGACGGCAGGAGTTTCTATGCCACTGTAACCTATACCGCTCAGGTGCCCGGCTACCATACAGTAGTTGCCGTTGGCCTTGATGCTGCCGGCCAGTGGTATTTCTGGTACTACTACTGGTTCTACCTTGAACCTTATTCAGATCCGTCAAACTACACCTGGACATCCCTTGGCACCGGCCTGTATACCGATGACTTTGTCACCACCATCTTCAAGGTGGAGAATCTGACCTGGGAAGTGGAAGTCCAGCAGTGCGACCAGGATCCCACCCGCATCCGCATGGTTTATCCTTACGACGGAAAGTACGGCTATAACGAAGAAGGAGCCTGGGATGTCCAGAAGTCGTACGACATAGAGATTGTGATCCCCGATGCAAACCACGTCTACATCCGTCCCCAGAAGATAGGTATAGACTGGGGATACGGAATGTTCGGCATAGCTTCCATGGCAGGATACAGGATTGAAAACGGAACCGGTATCGACAGCATCGGCGCTGAAGATTTCGGTGTCCTCGAAAACGGTGAAATAAGCTTCGGAGCACAGAAACTCCTGACCTCCATGGCCAATTATGACGGCGGCGCATGGTACTATGCCAACAACAACAGTGCATTCAAGCTTGTGCTTCCCGATGCAGTGCCCACAAGTGCCCCTGCAGTAAAGAAAGCTGCCGCACCTTCAAGGAAAGCCGTCAGGAATACAGGCAAGCCTGTCAATGAAAAGGCAACCGGCAATGGCGGCAGGCATATCGTCAAGGCTCAGCTCTCCCGCGCCGACTAAGCTTTAAGCGGCGTGGCACGGGTTATGCAGAAAAGGCTCCCGTGCAAACCAAGGAGGAAATATTCAACAGCATCGTCAGGGAAAACAGTGAAAAGCTGTACTGGCACGTGCGCCGCATGGTGAATTCCCATGAGGATGCCGACGACCTCCTTCAGGATATATTCTTAAAGGTATGGACTGCGCTTCCCTCTTACAGGGGGGAGGCGCAGTTTGGTACCTGGGTATGGCGCATCGCCACCAACGAGACCCTCAACTTCCTCCGTCGTGAAAAGGTGCGCGCTGCCATCCGGCTATCGTCCATAGACGCGGAGATGGAAAGAAGAATCATGGCCGATCCCTTCTTTGACGGCACCGCCGCGGAGAGGGAGTTCGCCAAGGCCGTGGCCCGCCTTCCGGAAAAGCAGCGCCAGGTTTTCATCATGCGCTGGTGGGACGAACTTCCATACGAGGAGATATCGGCCATAACCGGGACTACGGTGGGGGCGCTGAAGGCATCGTACCACCTTGCAAGGGAAAAAGTGGAGGCCGCATTAAACCTTAAGGCCGGAGAATTGTCAAAATAAGCAGTTATGACCAAGCACACAGACATAAAGGTCCCGGACGGGTACTTCGCCAGTTTGCAGGAAAGGCTGCTCTCCATCCCGGAGAAGCAGAGCCCCCGCAGAGTGCACCTGGCTCCGTATTTCGCATACGCCGCCTCTCTGGTGGTCCTTGCCCTTGCCGGCACCTTCATCCTCCGCAGGACTGCAGTGACGGAGGAATCGTCCGAGGAATGGTCATATGTGTCGTATCTGGCCCAGTCTCTGGATCCGGACCTCACCACATACGACGGTCTCACTTTAGAAGAATTGGTTAATTATGAAGAAGATTATTAGCGTTTTAGCACTCGCGGTGCTGGTTTGCACCGCCGCCTTTGCACAGAAGGAAAAAGGCAACAAGGAACAGTGGCGTGAAAAGGTCCGCGCCGAGCAGACCGCTTACATCAAGGCGGAACTCAAGCTTTCCGACGAGGAAGCCCAGAAATTCTGGCCGGTATATGAAGACATCCAGGCCAAGCGCCGCGAAGCCTTCAAGGAGTCTTTTGATGCCATGAAGGCCCTCAAGGAAGACCTTGACAAAGGTGGAGATTCCGGAAAGTCGCTGGATAAGTATCTTAGCGCCAAAAAGAAGATCCAGGACCTTGATAACGATGCCGTTAAGAAGTACTCAAAGGTACTTCCCAAGGAAAAGGTGGCAAGACTGGTCCTTTCCGAGGAACGCTTCCGCCACAACCAGATTGGCAAGTTTGGCCATGGTGGCCAGCACCAGCAGTAAGATTACTTCACACTGAAAGCGTACACGCAGTGGCTGCGGTAGGTTTCTCCGGGACGGAGAACTGCTGACGGCCACTGTTTTTTATTTGGTGAGTCCGGATAGTGCTGGGTCTCAAGGCATATGGCGGCACGACGGTTATACGCTACGCCGCCCTTTCCCGTGACGGAACCGTCCAGGAAGTTGCCGGTATAGACCTGGATGCCGGGCTCGTCCGTGTAGACCTTGAGGCATATTCCGGTTAAGGGGCACCAGAGCTCGCTGGCAAGCTTCGTGATATCTCCGGCGGTGTCCAGAACCCAGTTGTGGTCGTAGCCGTGGCCGTTACGGATGGCCTCACAGTCCGCATCGATGTCCTGGCCGATGGGCTTTGGAGAAGTGAAATCCAGGGGCGTACCTGCAACGGGAACAATCTCGCCGGTTGTCATCAAAGTACTGTCCGCAGGAGTGTAGTTTGATGCATTGACGTAAAGGATGTCTTCAAGGACGGTGCGGGAGGGGTCTCCGGAGAGGTTGAAGTAGGAGTGGTTGGTCATGTTTATGACCGTAGGGGCATCCGTAGTGGCCTCATAGTCAATGTCGATGGCATTGTCTTCAGTAAGGGTGTATGTTACATACGCCTTTACGTTGCCGGGAAAGCCGTTGTCTCCGTCCGGGGATTCGAGGAGGAGGCGGACATGGGAGGCATCGGCCTCAACTGCCTTATATATCTGGTACTGCCAGCCGGTGGGGCCGCCGTGGAGGCAGTGGGCGCCGTTGTTCTGCGGAAGCCGGTACTCTTTTCCGTCGATAGAGAATCGGCCCTGGGCAATCCGGTTTGCGTACCTGCCGATGGCTGCGCCGAAGTCTGTCTGGTGGTTTTCCGGGAAGTAGTCTTCCACCTTGTCAAAGCCAAGCACCACGTCCTGGAGCTTGCCGTCACGGTCCGGGACAAGGACGGAGGTTATGCGCCCGCCGAAGTTGGTTACCGTAACCTCCATGCCGTTTGCGTTGGAGAGTTTATAAATGCCGGTTTCAGGCTTCTTTGAACAACTCGCAGCAAGAACCACTGCAGCAGCGATAAGGGTAAACTTATTCATGGTATCTTATAATAGGAACATGCAGAAGCCTAGTCCCATGAGGAGGGAGAGGGCGAAGGTGCTCATGACAAGGAGAGGGAGCATGGGGTCAAGGGCACGGCCGGTGCGGGTCCAGACGCCGCGAAGGTGGACGATGTAAAGCGGCAGGGTTGCCACCCACAGCCAGTGACGCCAGTCTGGCCAGTTCAGAAGGGTGAAGGCAATCATGCAGCACCAGCCAAGGCAGATAAGCACGGTCTGGTATATCTTTGCACGATGTTCGCCAAGCTTTATGGCAACGGTGACGCGGTTGGCGGCATCGGTCTTCATGTCACGGATGTTGTTTACGTTGAGGACTCCCACGCTGAAGCATCCTATACCGGTGGCCGGAAGCAGAAGCTTCCAGGTGAGCCCTATACCCTGAGTGCACACAAAATATGCTCCAAGCACTGCCACAAGCCCGAAGAACAGGAATACATAGATGTCTCCCTTAGCCCTGTAGCCGTAAGGGTTGCGGCCAAGCGTGTACTTCATTGCACCTGCAATGGCGGCGGCACCCAACATGAGCACCAGGATGGGTGTAAGGCCCCAGAGGGTGCCGAAGGCGCGCCACGTCATGAGTGCGCCAAATACCATGCAAAGCCCCACAAACACGCCGATGAGCACCTTCATCTGCCCCACGGTCATCTCTCCGGTGTTAAGGCCATAGCCTGGGCCCTCACGCTCCGCGGTGTCTGTGCCGCGAAGGACGTCGCCAAGCTCGTTGGAGAGGTTGGAGAGAATCTGTAAACAAATGGTAGTAAGGACAATAAGCACTGCCGCCCAGAAGTCTACCTTGTAGTCTGCCACGGCAAGCAGAATGCCCAGCAGCACTCCCGCCATGGAAAGAGGCAGGGTGCGGAGGCGCATGGATTTTATAGCTGCTTTCATCAATCCAGTTTTAGAACTGCCATGAATGCGCTCTGGGGCACCTGGACGGTACCTATCTGGCGCATGCGTTTTTTGCCTTCCTTCTGTTTTTCCAGAAGCTTGCGTTTACGGGTGACATCGCCGCCGTAGCACTTGGCGGTAACGTCCTTGCGCACCTGGCGCACGGTTTCGCGTGCTATGATCTTGGCGCCTATGGCCGCCTGCACGGCAATGTCGAACTGCTGCCTGGGGATGAGCTCCTTGAGCTTGAGGCAGATCTTGCGGCCAAAGTCGTAGGCGTGGTCCTCGTGGATGAGGGTGCTCAGGGCATCGGCAGGGTCCCCGTTCAGGAGGATGTCCAGCTTTACAAGGCGCGCCGGGCGGAAATCCGTGATGTGGTAATCGAATGAGGCATAGCCCTTTGAGATGGATTTCAGCTTGTCGTAGAAGTCGAATACAACCTCTGACAAAGGCAGGTCGTAATTGAGCTCCACGCGGTCAGTGGTTATGTAGTGCTGGCCGATGAGGGTGCCCCTCTTGTCCATGCAGAGTTTCATGATGGGGCCGTAGAAATCCGCCTTAGTGATTATCTGGGCGCGGATGTACGGCTCCTCAATGTGGTCTATGAGGGTTGCCGGAGGAAGGCCGGAGGGGTTGTGTACGTCAACCACCTCTCCCTTGGTGGTATATACCTTATAGGATACGTTGGGAACGGTGGTGATTACGTCCATGTTGAACTCACGGAACAGGCGCTCCTGGACGATCTCCAGGTGCAGGAGGCCAAGGAAGCCGCAGCGGAAACCGAAGCCCAGGGCAAGGGAACTCTCCGGCTCGTAGGTGAACGATGCGTCGTTGAGCTGGAACTTCTCCAGTGTTGCACGGAGTTCCTCGAACTTGGAGGCGTCCACGGGGTACAGGCCGGCAAAGACCATCGGCTTAACCTCTTCGAAGCCGGCGATGGCCTCGCTGCAGGGGTTCTCCACCTGGGTGATGGTGTCTCCCACCTTCACCTCCACGGCCGCCTTGATGCCCGTGATAATATAACCCACATCCCCGGCACGTACCTCTCCGGTGGGGTTCAGCTTGAGTTTGAGGTTGCCGATTTCCTCCGCCTCGTACTCGTTCCCGGTGGCGAAGAACTTCACCTTGTCCCCGGTATGGATGCTTCCGTTCACCACCTTGAAGTACGCGATGATGCCGCGGAACTGGTTGAACACGGAGTCGAAGATAAGGGCCTGGAGGGGCTTGGAAGGGTCCCCCTTAGGCGCAGGCACCCGGTCCACAATTGCATCCAGCACCGCCTGCACGCCCTCCCCGGTACGGGCCGATACACGAAGGACCTCTTCCGGATCGCAGCCCAGAAGGTCGCATACCTGGTCCTGGACAAGGTCCGGCTGGGCGCTGTCCATGTCTATCTTGTTAAGCACAGGGATAATCTCCAGTGAGTGGTCAATGGCCTGGTAGAGGTTGGAGATGGTCTGGGCCTGGATGCCCTGTGAAGCGTCCACAACCAGCAGAGCGCCCTCGCATGAGGCGATAGAACGGGAGACCTCGTAGCTGAAGTCCACGTGGCCGGGAGTGTCGATGAGGTTGAGCCGATAGGTTTCACCGCCCCGCACGTAGTCCATCTGGATGGCGTGGCTCTTGATGGTGATACCCTTCTCGCGCTCCAGGTCCATGTCGTCCAGCACCTGGTTTTCCATCTCCCTGTCGCTCAGAGTGCGGGTAAGTTCCAGCAGCCTGTCTGCC
This sequence comes from Bacteroidales bacterium, assembly GCA_017428945.1. Classification (GTDB taxonomy): domain Bacteria; phylum Bacteroidota; class Bacteroidia; order Bacteroidales; family UBA932; genus Cryptobacteroides. Next base: position 64,422 of record JAFRPW010000026.1, read on the forward strand.
AGGGTGGATTTGCCATGGTCTATATGCGCTATTATGCAAAAGTTGCGGATGTTCTTCATAGTTTGCAAAGATACAACATTTTTTCCACCAACTCACACCCCTCCGTCACCTTCGTCCGGGAAAACGGCCTTTTTCAGGGACGGCGAGGGCCAAAGCTGGTCTCCGTCCGCAAAAACGGCCTTTTTCAGGGACGGCGGGAAGCATTGATGCAAGAAACCTGTGCCGCCCACGGCTCACGAGTGGGAGGGGCCCATTTATGGGAGGGACGAAGGCTGCTAGAGGAAAAGGCCGTCCTGCATGTTGCAGGTGCGGTCGCAGAGGGCGGCGAGAGAGGGATCGTGAGTGACGATGACCGTGGTCTGGCCCAGCTCTTCACGGAGGCGGAAGAACAGGGCGTGGATGTCCTGCTTGGTACGGGTGTCAAGGTTGCCGGAGGGCTCGTCCGCAAAGAGGATGGCGGGGCTCTGGACTATGGCGCGGGCAATGGCGACGCGCTGCTGCTCGCCGCCGGAAAGCTCCGCTGGCTTATGCGAAAAACGGTCTGCCAGCCCAACCATGCCAAGCAGCTGCTCTGCACGGGCACGGGCATCACGGGCTGGGATGCCGCCTATGAGGGCAGGAATCATCACGTTCTCCACGGCACTGAACTCCGGAAGCAGATGATGGGCCTGGAAGACAAAGCCGATATGCTTGTTACGGAAGGCCGCAAGCGCCTTGGAACCCATTGAAAGAGGGTTCATGCCATCTATTTCAAGAGTGCCGGAATCCGGCGTGAGGAGGGTTCCCAGAATCTGGAGCAGAGTGGACTTGCCGGCACCGGAGGCACCCATGATGGCCACGACTTCTCCTTTGCGGGCAGTGAAATCCACTCCCTTCAGCACTTCCAGGGTGCCGAAACTCTTGCGGATATTGTCTGCCTTGATAACCATACCGTTTGCAAAGATACAAAAATTGCGTAAATTTGCAGTCCATTAACTCGGGGTGTGGCGCAGTTGGCTAGCGCATCTGGTTTGGGACCAGAGGGTCGTGTGTTCGAGTCACATCACCCCGACAACGTACTTATGCAGGGTTGAGCGCACGGCGCCCGGCCCTGCTTTTTGTTATATAAGATAAGAATAGATATTTATTTGATAATTTATTTGTGCCCTTTTTTATTATCTTTGTAACAATAAATAACACATAATAATGTACTTTCTTGGATACGATATAGGCAGCTCTTCCGTAAAGGCCGCGCTGGTTGACGCGGAAAGCGGGAAATGCGTCGCCAGCGCATTCTACCCCAAGACAGAGGCTCCAATCATCTCAAAGAAAACCGGCTGGGCGGAACAGGACCCTGCAATGTGGCTGGGAAACCTCAAGCTCGCCACGGAGGACGTTCTCCATCAGCTTGCCGAAATAATCCCCCATCGCGCCCGGCTGGACCTTGCAGACAGCATTGCCGCAATAGGAATCTCCTACCAGATGCACGGCCTGGTATGCGTGGACAAGGACCTCAATGTCCTCCGTCCCTCCATCATCTGGTGTGATTCCCGCGCCGTTCCCTACGGCCAGAAGGCACTGGAAGCCCTTGGAAAGGACTTCTGCCTGGAGCATATGCTCAATTCTCCCGGCAACTTCACCGCCGCCAAACTGGCCTGGGTAAAGGAAAACGAGCCGGAGCTCTACTCCCGCATCTGGAAGATAATGCTCCCCGGAGACTACATCGCCGCCAGGCTCACCGGCACCGTATGCACCACTGTCAGCGGCCTGTCGGAGGGCATTTTCTGGGACTTCAGGAACAACCGTCCCTGCAAGGAACTTCTGGATTACTTCGGCTTTGACGGCACCATCCTCCCCCAGGTGAAACCCACCTTCGGCCTGCAGGGCACGCTCACAAAGGATGCCGCCGATGTGCTTGGCCTCAAGGAGGGCATCCCTGTCACCTACCGTGCCGGAGACCAGCCCAACAACGCCCTCAGCCTTGGCGTCTTCAACCCCGGGGAAATAGCGTCCACGGCAGGCACTTCCGGCGTGGTGTACGGGGTAATCGGCAATGTGGACTATGACCCGCTTTCCCGCGTGAACACCTTCGCCCATGTGAACCATACGGCCGCCGATCCCCGCCTGGGTGTGCTCCTGTGCATCAACGGCACCGGCATTCTCAATTCCTGGATCCGCCGCACGGTTGCCCCGGAGGGCATCTCCTATGCCGACATGAACAGCCTCGCCGCAGAAGCCCCCATCGGCAGTGACGGCGTCTCCATCCTCCCCTTCGGCAACGGAGCGGAGCGCATGCTCCAGAACAGGGACACCGGCTGCAGCATCCATGGCGTGAACTTCAACCGCCACGGGAAAGCGCACCTGGTGAGGGCCGCCCAGGAGGGCATCGTCTTCTCCTTCCAGTATGGCATAGAGATAATGGAGGCAATGGGCATGAAGGTGGACACCATCCATGCCGGCAATGCAAACATGTTCCTCTCCCCAATCTTCAGGGACACCCTTGCCGGCGTTTCCGGCGCCCAGATAGAGCTTTACGATACCGACGGCGCCGCCGGTGCTGCAAAGGGTGCCGGGCTTGGCGCGGGCATTTACCGTAACTCCAGGGAGGCTTTCTCCACCCTGGAGCGCCTTGCCGTGGTAACGCCCTCCCACGAGGAAGAGTACCGTGAGGCCTATAATCTTTGGAAATCCAAACTAACCTTATAATATGAAAGAATACTTCCCTGGTATCGGGAAAATCCCCTTCGAGGGCCCCGAAAGCAAGAATCCCCTTGCATTCCACTATTACGACGCCAACAAGAAAGTCATGGGGAAACCCATGAAGGACTGGTTCAAGTTTGCAATGGCCTGGTGGCACTCCCTGGGCCAGGCATCCGCAGACCCCTTCGGCGGCCAGACCCGCTCCTACGCATGGGACGAAGGCGAATGCCCCTACTGCCGCGCAAAGGCAAAGGCCGACGCCGGCTTCGAGATCATGCAGAAGCTTGGCATCGAGTACTACTGCTTCCATGACATAGACCTCGTAGAGGACTGCGAAGACCTTGATGAGTACGAGGCCCGCATGAAGGACATCACAGACTACCTCCTGGAGAAGCAGAAAGAGACCGGTATCAAGAACCTCTGGGGCACCGCAAACGTGTTCGGTAACAAGCGCTACATGAACGGCGCCGGCACCAACCCCCAGTTCGACATCGTCGCCCGTGCAGCAGCCCAGATCAAGAACGCCATCGACGCCACTATCAAGCTTGGCGGTACCGGATACGTGTTCTGGGGCGGCCGTGAAGGCTACTACACCCTCCTCAACACCCAGATGCAGAGGGAGAAGGACCACCTTGCAAAGCTCCTCACCGCAGCCCGCGACTACGCCCGCGCCAAGGGATTCAAGGGCACCTTCCTCATCGAGCCCAAGCCCATGGAGCCCACCAAGCACCAGTACGACGTGGACACGGAGACCGTCATCGGCTTCCTGCGCGCCAACGGCCTTGACAAGGACTTCAAGGTGAACATCGAGGTGAACCACGCCACCCTGGCCGGCCACACCTTCGAGCACGAACTCACCGTGGCCGTGGACAACGGTTTCCTGGGTTCCATCGACGCCAACCGCGGCGACGCCCAGAACGGCTGGGATACAGACCAGTTCCCCGTAGATCCCTACGACCTCACCCAGGCCATGATGCAGATCATCCGTAACGGCGGCTTCAAGGACGGCGGCACCAACTTCGACGCCAAGCTGCGCCGCTCCTCCACAGACCCTGAGGACATCTTCATCGCCCACATAAGCGCCATGGACGCAATGGCTCACGCTCTCCTTAACGCCGCCGCCGTACTTGAGGAAAGTCCTCTGTGCGAGATGGTTGCAAAGCGCTACAGCAGCTTTGACAGCGGTCTTGGCAAGAAGTTCGAGGAAGGCGAAGCCACTCTTGAAGACCTCTATGAGTATGCCAAAAAGAATGGCAATCCCGTTGCCGCCTCCGGCAAACAGGAACTTTACGAGACCCTCCTTAACCTATACGCAAAGTAATGGAAACCTATAGACAGAAAGGGTCACCGGCCTATCTTTTCGGGATAGTGCTGGTGGCCGTTATAGGCGGACTGCTGTTTGGATATGACACTGCGGTGATATCGGGAGCGGAGCGGGGATTGCAGGCGTTTTTCCAGGGGGCGGCGGACTTTACGTACACTGCCGGATGGCACGGATTCACTACGTCAAGCGCGCTTATCGGATGCATAATAGGAGCTTTCCTCAGTGGTCTGCTGTCGTCAAAACTGGGCCGTAAAAAAGCCCTTTTCGTAGCCGGCATCCTGTTCCTTCTGAGCGCACTCGGATCCTACTATCCGGAGTTCCTTTTCTTCCAGAAAGGGGCAGCGTCCAAGGGACTTCTTGTAGCGTTCAACTGCTACCGTATACTGGGTGGAATCGGTGTGGGACTTGCTTCTGCGCTTTGCCCTATGTACATAGCGGAAGTTGCCCCTGCAAACAAGCGCGGAAAGCTGGTTTCATGGAACCAGTTCGCCATCATTTTCGGCCAGCTTGTAGTGTACTTCGTGAACTTCCTCATCATCCGTTCACACGCCTCCGACCCCAACATCGTGGCATGGACAAACGCAGTGGGCTGGAGGGTTATGTTTGTATCAGAATCGATACCGGCCGGGCTGTTTGCACTTTTGATACTTCTGGTACCGGAAACGCCTCGTTATCTTGCACTTAGCGGAAACGACCACAAGGCTCTCACCGTACTTTCCAACATCAACGGAGAGGCCCGTGCAAGGGAGATTCTCTCAGAGATAAAAGCAACCGCGGTGGAGAAGACGGAGAAGCTTTTCGCCTACGGATTCCTGGTGGTTTTCATAGGCATAATGCTGTCCGTTTTCCAGCAGATCATCGGCATCAACGCAGTGCTGTATTTCGCCCCCAGGATATTCGAATCCATGGGCGTTTCCAACAACATGCTGTTCACCGTCATCATGGGTGTCATCAACATAACCTTCACCCTGGTTGCAGTGTTCACCGTGGAGAAGCTGGGACGTAAGCCGCTGCTGATTTCCGGCTCGCTGGGAATGGCCGTCGGCGCCGTCGGCGTCGCGCTTTCAAGCGTGGTGGAGATGCCGGCCATAGTCCCGGTGCTCTCAATCATGGTCTACAGCGCCAGCTTCATGTTCAGCTGGGGGCCTATATGCTGGGTATACATGAGCGAACTGTTTCCCAACACCATCCGCAGCCAGGCCACGGCCGTTGCAGTGGCGTTCCAGTGGATATTCAACTTTGTGGTATCCTCAACGTTCGTTCCCATGTACACCTGGAGCCCGTTCTTTGCCTATGCCCTATACGGAGGCATCTGCATAGTGGCGGCAATATTCGTCTGGCGCCTTGTCCCTGAAACCAAGGGCAAGACACTTGAAGATATGACGGCGTTCTGGAAGGCAAAACGTAGCATCGGTCTCCGGTAACCTGTTGACAGAAACAACGTAGGTTGGATTTTGAATGTCGCCAGAATGTAAAAGGTTCGGTTTTTTTCACCGAACCTTTTACAAAAGCCCCTCGGGGATCTGAAGTTTCACAGTACGCGAGCTGGAATCCATCTCCAGCACAAGATCGGAGTGCAGGGGAATCAGGCGCTCGCCGTCGGCGGTGTCAACGTAGACACAGAGGTTGCCGGGGATGTCCTCGTAGCCCACTATAAGGCCGACGGTGGACCCATCGGCACTTAAAACCGTCCAGCCGGTGAGGTCGGAGTCTTCGGTGAGCTCGAAGTAATCGGCGAAAATATCGGAACCGGCAAGCTCGTCGGCATCCTTAAGGGAATGGACACCGGTAAGGTGCACCAGGGCACGGTTCACGCCGCGGCGCACGAGAGACTCAAAATAAAATGGAACCGGCAGCCCATCGAAATTGATGAATACCGGTTCCTGAAGGTCGATATCCTCCGGGTCGATGTCAAAGAAACTGATGAGCAGTTCTCCGTCTGTCCCGTTGGATTTGAGGACCTGTGCAATCTTCTGCATTATTCTGCAGGAGCTTCCACGGGTTCTGCCTCCTGAGCAGCAGCGGATGCCTCTTCAGCAGCCTTGCGGGCAGCTTCCTCGGCCTCTGCCTTCTTGGCGGCGATTGCCTTTGCGCGAGCTTCGTTTACTTCCTGCTCTGCAGCCTTTGCGGCCTTTGCCTTTGCGATAGCCTCGTTCTTGAGACCGGTCTTCTTGGCGGCAATCTTCTCATCCCTCTGGGCCTTCCAGGCGGCGAACTTAGCGTCTGCCTCTGCCTCAGTAAGGGCACCCTTTGCTACGCCCTCTGCCAGGTGCTTGCGAAGGAGAACACCCTCGTAGGAGAGGATGCGGCGGGTAACCAGGGTGGGCTGGGCACCTACCTTGAGCCATGCAAGAGCCTTCTCACCGTCAAGGACGATGGTGGCAGGGTTGGTGTTGGGGTTGTAAGAGCCAAGGAGCTCGATGAATTTTCCGTCACGCGGGGAACGGGAATCGGCCACTACAATGTGGAAGAATGCGAAATTCTTCTTACCGTGGCGCTGGAGTCTGATTTTAACAGCCATTGTAAATCTGTTGTTTAAGTTAATAATGCGTATTGCCCCAACTCGTGGGGGACTGCAAAGGTAAGAAGAAAAATGAAAAAAATGAAAATTATTTTGCGAATTCAAAAACTTGATTTATCTTTGCAGTCCCAAAGCGGATGTGGTGAAATGGTAGACACGCTACTTTGAGGGGGTAGTGGGCGTTGGCCCGTGTGAGTTCGACTCTCACCATCCGCACAAAAAAACCGGTCCTGAAAAGGATCGGTTTATTTGCATATATGGGGCTGTGACTACCTGGCACCGCCGCCGAAACCGCCGCCAAAAGAGCCGCCGCCGCCACCGAAGGAGGTATGGCCGCCGGTGCCGCTCACACTCCCTGCCTTGGCTACGGCCTGGGTGAAAGCCCTGTTACTCATGCTATTGGACCAGAGAATAGTGCGGTTGAGCGTATTGACATCCATGCCGGTCTGCTGCGCAAGCTCCTGGAACTCTGCAGGATACAGCTTCTTGAACTGTTTTGCAACCTTATCGGCTATGCCAAAGAGCTGGGCGTAGACCAGATAATCTTTCCACAGCTTTACCTCCACGGCTTCCCTCTGGTCGCTGATGGTGAAGTCCTTGAGGAAGTTCTGGAACTCTATGAGGTGGCAGGCTTCCTTCCGGCCGTCTGTATTGCATTCTCCGGAGCGCACGAAGTAGCCATGGTCCCGGAACCAGTCCTTGCCGGCCCTGGATGCCCTGTTTGGCCAGTCCATAAGCTTCTGGTAGTTTTTCTTGGACCATTTCTCAAACTCTCCTTTCTCCAGCACAAGGTTGCCTCCGCTGGCAATGCGGGCCCATCGGAAAAGGTCTTCCTCTACGGAATCAAAAGACACCGTATCCGTAAGAAAGGTAAGATTCACGTTCTTTGAGTCAAGGCTGTTTTCCACACGCACGGCGCCGGAAAGAATCCATCTGAGGAAGTAGGCACCTATGAGGCTGTTTGCCGGGGCGCTCACCTCGAAGCGCTTGCCCTTGCTTAAAAGGTAATAAGCTGCCGGGAGGCTGCCTTCCAGCGGCACGTCCCTGTACCAGCCTTCAATCTTGGTCTTTCCAAAGAGGCTTTTTTTCCACTTATACCCAAGGGCACTGGCGATGCCTGCCCAGATGAGGAGGAGAAGGCCGCCGCAGAAAAGCAGGCCGAAGAGGCCCAGAAAGAATTTGTCGTCATCGTCCTCCCCATAGGAGCTGCCGTCAAGTGCCCTGTCTATCATGTCCTGAACGGGGCCGCCCCTGACCACGGTTGGCTGAAAGACGCCGGAATTGAACTTCACAAGCGTAATGAACTTGCTGCTGTAGCCCATGCTCTCCGATGTCTCCGCCACCACGGCGCCATTGGCAACGTTGATGTCACCGTAAAAGCCGAAGCCCCATACGCGGGTGTTGTCGTAGGTCCACTCCGGGCAGTCAAACCCCGGGACGATGGTTACCCTGGCGTGCTCCGGCGATGCGCCCATCCCTGCGGGAATCCAGGTGAAGATAAGGGCATCTGCATCATCGTACCCCATTACAAGGCCGGTAAGGGTGAAGCTGACGGTCCAGACGTGGTCTCCGTACTCGCCTATTCCCCAGCAGAGCTCGGCGCCGTCGCCCTTGGGCACCATGCCGCACTTGCCGGTTTTGCGTGCCCGGGTCCAGTCAACATCCCAGTGACGGCCCACGCTCTCGAAAACAGTACCGCCCTCCGACACATGCAGGTTCTCTACGGCCATTGGGCCAAGGTTCTGCACGGGGATATACCACTCCGTACCCTCGTTCACATACACGCTCCAGGTCTGGACCACACCGGCGCTTCCGTCCCTGTTGACGGTAACCTTGATATCCAGGTCCTTAACCTGCTGACGTGCAACAAGCGGCAGTGCAAGAAGCGCCGCCGCCAGTATGGCAAGGAGCCTTCTCATTATATAATGGGATAATCCTTCTTAGACTTGTCTTCCTCCAGGTAGTCACGCTTGGCAAAGCCCAGGAGACCGGCCACCAGGGAGGCGGGGAACACGCGCACCTGCTGGTTGTAGCGGGTTACGGTGTCGTTGAAGGTCATGCGGGAGAGACGGACGTTCTCCTCATACTCCTTGAGGCTCTTCATCGTTTCCTGGTAGTTGGTGCTGGCCTTGAGGTCAGGATATGCCTCCGCCACGGCAATGAGCTTGGAGCCAATCTGGCTCAGGAGCTGCTCGTTTGCGTTGATGTCCGCTACGGAAGGATTGGTGGACATCTTGCGGGCATCCACAATCTTCTGCAGGGTATCTGCCTCATAGGAAGAATACTCACGGGTAAGCTTTACCAGTGCCTGAAGCGCGTCAAAACGGGAAATCTGCTGAACGTTTATCTGCTTGAGGGCATTGTTGCAAACTTCGTCGGACTTTACAAGAGTGTTCTGCAGGCCTATTACCCACACTACCAGCAGTGCAATGACTGCAATAACAATGATAAGTGTCATGGCTTAAACAATTTATATAACAAATATAGCAATTTTTGCCATATCATCCACCAAAACACCCCTTTTCCGTGGACAAACCCGCCAAAACGCCAACTTGTCCACCAAAAACGGGTATTTCGGTGGACAAGTCAGGTAAAAAATGTGAATAACTCAGCTTCCGGAGACCGTCCTGGCAATCTTTTCAATATTCAGTGACCGGGCGCTGGCGTCTATGATGTCTTTGTACACGCCGCCGGCGCGGTAGACGTCGTCCGGGTGGCCGGACTGCTCTACGCGGCCCTTCTGAAGGGCATAGACCATCTCTGAATCTATTATCTGGGATATGCTGTGGGAGATTATTATCACCGTACGGCCGGCCTTGATGGCGTCTATGCTGTTCTTTATCTGTTCCGTGGCAATGGCGTCCAGGGAGGCCGTGGGCTCGTCCAGGAAAATGATGGGCGGGTTCTTGAGGAACATGCGGGCTATGGCAATCCGCTGCTGCTGGCCGCCGGAAAGGTCGCTGGCCTTGTTCTGGAACTGCTTTGGAAGGGCCATTATCTGGTCGTAGATGCTGGACTTCTTCGCGGCCTCCACAACTTCCTCGAAAGTGGCGTCAGGCTTGCCGTAGCGGATGTTATCCTCTATGGTGCCGTCAAAGATATGGTTTTTCTGCAGTACAAGGCCTATGTTCTCGCGAAGATACTGTGTGTCGTACTCGCGTAAATCTACCCCGTCCAGTAGAATCTGGCCTTTCTGGGGTTCGTAGAACTTGTCCAGAAGGTTCACGATAGTGCTCTTGCCGGCACCGGAAAGGCCCACCAGGGCGGTAATCTTGCCGGGTTCTATAACCATGTTCACATCCCAAAGGGCCTGGTTGCCGTTGGGGTAGGTGAAGTCTACGCCGCGGAGCTCGAACCTGCCGCGGATGCTCTCCGGGCGGTAGTCTCCGCTGGGCTCCACCTCCTTGTCCGAGTCCAGGATGCTGAAGAAGCCTTCCGCGTAGATGAGGGCGTCGTTCACATCGTCAAATATCCTCTGGAGCTGTGTGATGGGGGCAATCACGTTGGAGAACAGCATCACGTGGTACATGATCTTACCTATGGTCATGCCGGGGTAGCCGGTGAGGACCAGGTAGGCGGTGAGGATAATGACCAGAACCGTTCCCACCTGCTTCACGAAGCTCTTGACGCCGCTGTAGTAGAAGCTTACCTGGCGGGTTTTGACCTGGTTTGCGGTTACCTGATTCTGGAGGTCCAGCTGCTTGGCGGCTTCTATGCCCTCGCGGTTGAAGGACTTGATGACGTTGATGGAGTCGATTATGTTCTTTATGCCCTGGCTCTTACTCTCCAGGTAGCCGCGCATCTCCCTTCTCCAGCCCTTGAGGCGCCTGGCCTGGCGGTAGGTGATCCAGAAATATATAGGCACGATGCCAAGGGCCACCAGTCCCACGTACACGTTGGCGGCGAACATGAGGATAAGGGCCAGGAGGGCGCTGGTGAAAAGGGGCAGCAGGTCTATGAAGAAGTTCTGCACCGTGCGGGAAATACTGCTCACGCCCTGGTCTATGCGGGCCTGGACCTTGCCGGTGGCGTTTTCATCGGCGCTGAAATAGGCCATGCGGAAGGTGAGCACCTTCTCTATCACGCTCTGTGAAAGGTCCCTGGAGACGAAGATGCGCATGCGCTCTCCGTAGTAGTTCTGGGCAAAGGTGACAAGGGCGCTCAGGATTTCCTTGCCAAGGAGCACGCAGGATATGATAATAAGTATCCTGGCCGCCTGGTTCCAGGTGAAATCCGTGCCGATGAGGGCGTTTATGGCGTCTACCGTGCGGTCCAGCACGATGGCGTTCACCTGCTGCATGGCAGAGCCCGCCAGGGTAAGGATGAGGGTAATGAGCACCAGCCACCTGTATGGCCTTACAAACGGCCTGATGCTGCGGAAGAGCTGCAGGAGGTTCATTTCATGTACTGGTCAAGGAAGGCGTCGCGGATGGGCGGCCAGGAGGGCTCCATCCACATTGCATGGCCGCAGGTGGGAACACACCAGTAATGCTTTTCCCTGGAACCCAGGTTGTTGTAGATGGCGAAGTTGGTATGCGGCGGGCAGGTGGGGTCCTGCAGGCCGAAGGCCATGTAGGCAGGGCATTTTACCCTTGGCGCAAGGTTCTTGATGTCGAAGTAGGAAAGCATGCCGTAGACCTCTTCGCGGTCCAGGCCTTCTGCATCGGCGGTGTCCATGACCTCGTGGACGGGCCACCAGACAATCTTGTAGTAGTCACGGTAGTCTCCAAGGAAGGGAACTGCGGGGGCGATGGCCTTGATGCGTGAATCAAGGGCGGCAGCGGCTACCGTGAGAGCGCCTCCCTGGCTTTCGCCGCAGGCGGTGATGCGCTCCGGATCGGCCTTTTCAAGACCTGCCACGAAGTCAATGGCCCGGACGGCATCGGCAAAGGCGCCGCGGTAGTAGAAGGTTTCCCTGGAGGAGAGGCCGCGGTCTATCCACCTGGCCTGGTCCTCGCGGAAGATGCCCTGGCCGCGCACGCTTACCATATAATCGATGCGGTCCGGATTGGACGAAGGGTCAAAGTAGTAGATTGGGGCGCCGTAGCCCATGTAGCTGAGAAGGACGGGGTGATGGCCTTCTGCATTGGGAACGCATAGAATACCGCCCGCAAGCGCGCCGTCAAGGGAAGTGTAGGTGACCCTGTAGGTGGTCCTGAGCTCGTTTGACTGCTCCGGGACCACTGTCAGCTCTGCGTCCATGGGGATTTCCCTCAGGGCGGCGAGGGTGCTCTCCCAGAAGGCGTCAAAGTCCGGGGCGCTGTCCGGAGGGCTCACCACGTCGTCCGGGCGTATGCCGATGTTGAAACGGACGTCGGGAGACAGGCGGACCTCATAGAAGCCGGGCTCAAGTTTCCCGAGGTCTACGTTAAGAAGGCTGTCCGGACCCACTTCCACGTCTTTTTCAAGGACGATTTCCGGCTCCGGGGCCATGAGGGACAGGTCCGTGACCAGCTGGAGCTTCGCGGGACCGGTGAGGTTTACCTTGGTATTGAGAATATAAGGGGCTTTCCCGGTGAAAAGCCATGCGGGGCCTTCTGCCTGTGCCCTGGTGGGTTTGTGGCCGCACGAAGCGAGCACTAACCCGGTGAGGATTATGAGTATACAACGTTTCATGCTATAAATATACAAACATTTTGTCACATTTCGCCCCCCGGATGCATCTATTATAGCGTATGAGAAAGAATATTATATATTTAGCTGCGCTGCTTGCACTGGTCGTGTCCTGTGAAGCGGCCATGTACGATATGCCGTCCGGCATGTATTATGACAACATGAACGGCAAGATGGCCGGTGCCGACGACGGCTATCCGGAAGAACCCGCAGGAGACCGCTTTGACAAGATTGTGGAGAATCCCTTCATCGAGACCGCCACGAAGCCCGTCTCCACCTTTTCCGTAGACGCCGACGGCGCGGCGTATGCATATATGAGAAGATGTATTGCAGAGGGGTATCTCCCGCCGGCAAACTCCGTACGCATAGAAGAGTACCTTAACTACTTCACCTTTAACTATTCAGACCCTCAGGACGGCGAGGGCGTGGCCCTGAATGCAGAGGCCGGCCCCTGCCCCTGGAACGGGGAGCACAGGCTCCTCCGCCTTGGTATCAAGGGAAAGACGCTCTCGGAGATACCTCAGGCAAACTTTGTATTCCTTGTGGACGTCTCCGGCTCCATGAGCAGCCAGGACAAGCTTCCCCTCCTGAAGCAAGGCCTAATTACCATGCTGGACTACATGCGTCCGGACGACAGGGTGGCCCTTGTCACCTATGCCAGCGGAGAGAAACTGGTCCTTCAGTCCACTCCTGTTTCCCAGAAGAGCACCATCGTCAAGGCCATCAAGGCCCTTGCCGCAAGCGGCTCCACCGCCGGTGCCAGCGGCATGAAGATGGCCTATGAAGAGGCGGAGAAGAACTTCATCAAAGGTGCCAACAACCGCGTCATCATGGGCACGGACGGAGACTTCAATGTGGGTATCACCGGCACTGACGCCATCTGCGAGTTCGTGCAGAACTATGCCAATAAAGGCATCTACATCACCATCTGCGGCTTCGGCTCGGGCAACCTGAACGACAGCATGATGGAGAAAGTTACCAATAGCGGCAACGGTACATATGAGTACATAGACTCTGAGAACGAGCTCACCAAAGTCTTCGTGAACGAGCGCTCCAAGTTCATCTCCGTGGCCAACGACTGCAAGACCCAGATTACCTTCAATCCGGAGGTCGTGTCCAGGTACCGTCTCATCGGCTATGAGAACCGCATGCTCCAGAACGACGACTTTGAGAACAACAAGGTTGACGCCGCAGAGATTGGCGCCGGCCAGACCATCACCGCCCTCTACGAGCTTGAGATGGCAGGTGAGGGCAGTATCGGCAAGTTCGATTTCCGCTACAAGGATGCCCTGGGAGAGGACAGCAAGCTTCTCTCCGCGGAACTTCCCGCCGCCGGTGACCAGACTTCCGAGAACCTTCAGTTTGCATCGGCAATAGCCGCCTACGGCCTGTGGCTCCGTGATTCCCAGTACAAGGGCGGCGCATCACTGTCCATGGCCCAGGAGCTTGCCCAGGGTTCTCTTGGAGAAGATCCCTACGGCCTCCGCGCAGAGTTCGTGGAGCTGCTCAAAAAGGCTGCCAAGCTTCAGTAGACGGCAATTCACAATTCTTACCTGACTTGTACACCGAAACACCCGTTTTTGGTGGACAAGTTGGCGTTTTGGCGGGTTTGTCCACGGAAAAGGGGTGTTTTGGTGGACAAGTTGGGGTTATGGGGTGGGCAGAGAGCTATTTTGCCAGTGAGATGGCCCCGAAGACGCCAAGCGATGCTGCAAGCATGATGGCTCCGGCAAGAAGGACGCCGGCCATGATATATATAACGCTCTTCTTGAAATCCATGTCCAGAAGCGACGCGGCAAGGGTGCCAGTCCAGGCGCCCGTGCCGGGTAGCGGAATGCCCACGAACAGCAGCAGGGCTATGTAGAGCCCGCGGCCGGCCTTTTCCTGCAGTTTCTCGCCTCCCTTGTGGCCTTTCTCAAGGCACCAGGTGAAGAACTTGCCTATGTACTTCTTGTCCTTACCCCATTCCAGCACCTTGCGCGCAAAGAGGAAGATGAAGGGGACGGGCAGCATATTGCCTAACACGGCAACTATGATGGACGGCACCAGGGGCAGTTCAAAGCCCACTGCATAGGGAATGGCCCCGCGGATTTCGATGAGCGGAACCATAGAGATGAGGAATACTATAAGGTAGTGGAGAAATATCTTATTCATGATTTAAGCATACTTGGCGATGAGGTCCTTTATCTCTGCCTTGGCGTCCCTCCAGCGGGGAATGTCTATCTTGGTACCGATTACTTCCACAACTTTTGCGGCTATGATGGAGCCAACCTCTCCGCAGGCCCTGAGCGGAAGACCCAGGGAATGGGCGTAGAGGAAGCCGGCAGCATAGGTATCCCCTGCTCCGGTGGCATCCACGGGCGTTGCAGGCCAAGGCTCTATAAAGTGGTACTCGTCCCCGGATTTGACCATGGAACCCTGTTTTCCTACCTTTACAACGGCAATCTTTGCGCGTTTTGCAAGGTCGTCGATGGCCTGGCGGGGCTCCATCTTGGTGAAGGCCTTGGCCTCCGACTCATTGGCAAAGACGATGTCTACGTAATTGTCCACCAGGTTGTGGAAGAAGGCGTCGTTGGATTCCACCACGTTGTAAGAAGCCATGTCTATGGAAATGGTGCATCCGGCTTCCTTGGCAAGGCGGGCGGCCTTGGAGATGAGTTCCTGGTTCTGGACCAGGTAGCCTTCAATGTGGAAGTAGTCGTAGCCCTGGAAGAATTCCGGTTCAAGGTCGTCCGGACCAAGTTCAAGGGTGGCGCCCATGTAATCGGCAAAGGTGCGCTCCGCGTTGGCCCCGGTGATGAAGACCATGCACCGGCCCGATGACTTTTTACTGTAGAGCATCTGGGCCTTCACGCCATACTGCTCCATGGTGCTCTTGAAGAGGTTTCCAAGGTCATCGTTGCCTATCTTTCCCAGGAAGCCGGAGGGCATCCCGAAGATGGAGGTGCAGGTGATGGTGTTGGCCGCGCTGCCGCCCGGGACATACTTTACGCCGTATTCCTTTAGGGCTTCCCAGATGCGGTCACCGGTTTCCATGTCTA
Source organism: Bacteroidales bacterium (assembly GCA_017428945.1). Taxonomy (GTDB): domain Bacteria; phylum Bacteroidota; class Bacteroidia; order Bacteroidales; family UBA932; genus Cryptobacteroides. Next base: position 79,600 of record JAFRPW010000026.1, read on the forward strand.
CGTGCTGCATGCTGCCAAGGGGGAGGTGATACTTCTGGAGAAGGCTGTCGTCCGGGAGGACTGCCAGGATGTCTGTGAGGGCATTGCCTATGCCAAGAATAGATTTCATGGGCTCATGTATTTAACATACAAAAATAACCAATATTTGCGGAATTTCCATTACCTTTGTGTGAGTATGGACAAGAAAGTAAAGAATATACTCTCCTATGCCTTCTGGGGTGCCGTGGCGGTAGTACTGGTGTACTTCTGCCTCAAAAGTGTTGACTGGGGACAGTTCTGGCAGGCTCTGGAAACCTGCAAGTGGGAATACATCATCCTGTCCATGTTCCTGGGAGCCCTTGTGTTTTATATCAGGGGATGCCGATGGAGGATGCTCCTTCTCCCCATAGACCCGTCCACCTCCCGCCTCACCTGCTTCAACTCTTACAATATTTGCATGGCGGTGAACCTTGCCCTTCCCCGTGCCGGAGAGGTGGTAAAGCTGGGATACGTGGTAAAGCACTCGTCAAAGGACGCAGAGGGGAAGCGCCTCCTCACTTTTGACAAGGCGCTGGGTACGCTCCTTACAGAGCGCGTCTGGGATGCTGTCACCGCCCTCGGCCTCGCCGCAGTGGTGCTGGTTACCGGGTGGGAAACCTTCGGGAAGGCCTTCTCCGGGAATTATTCCTTATCCGCTGTCGGCAGCAAAGTATGGTGGGCCCTCGGCGGGGCCATCGTGCTTCTTGCAGGCTTTCTGGCACTATCATGGGCGCTACGCAATAAAGGCGGCGTCTGGGGAAAGGTATGGGGCTTCATACGTGGAATATGGGACGGCCTGGGTACTTTCCTTCACATGAAAAACGCCTGGCTTTTCATACTTCACACAATAGTCATCTGGGTGTTCTACTGGCTCATGACCGCCTGCGTGGTATGGGCTCTAAGGGATGTCGAGGCCTTCCGGTCCCTTACAATGGCCGATGCCTTCTTCATCGCTGTAATTGGCAGCATATCCTCCGTAGTTCCCGTTCCCGGCGGGTTCGGAGCATACCACGGCGTGGTGGCCGGGGCACTACTCAGCATATGGAACATCCCCATCGGGACGGGAATGATATTCGCAACCCTTGCCCATGAGTCCCAGGCCATCACCCAGGGGCTCTGCGGGCTGGCCTCATACCTGCACGAAAACTTTTTCAGGAAATGAAATTCGCACTCATAGGGCATCCTGTGGCCGGGTCTTTGAGCCCTGTCCTCTTCGGTGCGGCCTACGGTGACAGGCATTCCTACGAGCTCTTTGACAGCCCGTCATTTGCAGAGTGCTGGCAGAAGTTCCTGGGCAGTTACTCCGGCATCAATGTCACCGCCCCATACAAGCAGGACGCATACTCCAGGTGTCTGGAACTCTCTGGCCATGCTGCCGCTACCGGTGCCGTGAATCTTGTACTCAAGGACGGCCTCCGGGGGTTCAATACCGATGTTGACGGCGTAATGTACGCTCTGAAGGGCATCCGGGTCGGCTCAGCGCTGGTGGTGGGAACCGGTGGAGCAGCACGTGCGGCAGTTGCCGGTGCGGCAAAGCTTGGATTCCGTGTTGGCGTCATGGGCAGGTATCAGGACAAAGTATCAGCCCTTGAGCAGCTCTTCGGGCTTGGCCCGGCACCCGCAGAACCGGATGTTGTCATCTACACCCTTCCCGGAAGCGCTCCGGTGCCTCCCGGGCTGCCTCTTGCCGGGGCAGTGGTACTGGAGGCCAATTACAGGGATCCGCAGCTTGCTCTCACTCCGTGCAGGCAATACATTCCCGGAACAAAATGGCTTCTTGGCCAGGCGGTTGCCGGCTATGGCCTGTTCACGGGAGAAGAGCCTTCCATAGCAGTAATGGAGGTCGCCTTGGAGCATTTTTTGCAGTAAAAAACTATTAAATTATTGATATATGTCACTGAATAAAGTAATGCTTATCGGTAACGTTGGAAAAGACCCTGAAGTACGTTACCTTGAATCCAATCCCCAGAATGCAGGAGCAAACCCCAAAGTAGCCACCTTCCCCCTGGCAACCTCTGAAAGATACCGTGACCGCAGCGGCGATGTCCGTGAAAACACGGAATGGCACAACATAGTTGCCTGGCGCAACAACGCCGACGTAGCGGAAAAATATATCAGGAAAGGCACCCAGGTGTATATCGAGGGCCGTCTCCGCACCCGCCAGTGGCAGGACCAGACCGGCAACAAGCGCTACACCACGGAGGTAGTTGTGGATACCCTCCAGCTCCTGGGCAAGCGCCCCGACGACGCCCCGCAGCAGGGCGGATATGCCCAGCCCGCCGGAGGTTACGCCCCACAGCAGCAGGCCGCAGCCCCGGCAGCAGCCCCCGCCCAGCAGCCAGCTCCTGCCTACGCTCCCCAGCCCGCTCCGGCTGCTCCCGTAATCTCCCCCGCAGACGCCCCAACGGACGATCTCCCATTCTAAAATGTAAAAGGTTCGGAAAAAATTACCGAACCATTCACACAAAACGGCACTACACGCCATATAATGTAAAAGGTTCGGAACAAAAAACCGAACCTTTCACATATTTGGCAGTTAAGATTCCGGGTCAAGCCCGGAATGACGCAAGCGGTGCCCGGAATGACGCAAGTAGTGCCCGGACGTCATTTCACGGTTGCAAGGAGCCTGTCAGGGTAGTTTGAGATGATTGCATCCACCTTGCAGGAAACCATACGCTGGATTTCGGCGGGATCGTCAACCGTCCACGGCACTACCTTTATGCCGCGCTTGTGACAGTAGGCCACATTCTCCGGGGTAACAACCTCATAGTTGGGGCTCCACCACTCAGGCTTGAAGGAAATCTGGCCCAGGATGGTCTCAATGTCTGTTTCGTCCTCTGTGAGATATGACAGAATAACATTGGGCCAGTTCTCATGTATGTACTCCAGGGCACGGGTATCGAAGGTCTGGACAATGAGCCTGTTGCCAAGATTCTTGGAAAGAAGCAGGTCTACGCACTTGTCGCAGAACTCCACATAGTCCGGCCACAGGGTGCCTTCGCCCTCGCCGGCCCTGGACTTGATCTCAATGTTATATCCGGGCTTGAATCCTTTCTCTGCCGCATAGCTCTCGCAGAAATCTATAAGGTTTGTTGCCAGAGGCTTCACCTCGGCAACCTTTTTCTGTTCCGGCCATCTTTCCACGGGACGCAGACCTACATCGTACTTGAGAATCTGGTCATAGGTCATGGTATAGAGGTACTCCTTGGGGTCTTCCGGCATAACAAGCGTGCCGTCCGGACGGGTTGCGTACCTGGGATGGAAGTAGTTGTCGTGAGACACCACCACATGCCCGTCCCCGGAGAGCTGCAGGTCAAATTCCAGTGTCTTGATGCCCAAATCAATGGCATTTTTCATTGCCGATACCGTATTCTCCGGCATCAGCCCCGCACCGCCGCGGTGTGCCTGAAGGTCAATTTTCTTTTCCCCGCAGGAGATGCTCAGCATGGCAACGACGGCCAAAATGAGCGTGTTACGTAAGTTCCTCATTATCATCTATTTAAGCTTTTGTCCCTAGTCAATTCTACCCAGGGACGATTGGTTAAAGTATTGTGTTTTAATCAGTTACCATCACACCCTCTCGTTGCCTCACCGCCTCAAACAGCAGGATTGCCGCACTTACCGACACGTTGAGGCTGTCCAGGCTGCCAAGCATGGGGATGCGGATGTGGGCGTCGGCGGCCTGGCGCCAGGCGTCCGTGAGGCCGGTAGACTCCGTGCCCATGATTATGGCGGTGCCACCACGCATATCCACATCGTAGTAAAGGGATGAATCCTGAAGCTGCGCCGTCAGGATCTGTATCCCGCGCTCTTTCAGGAAGCCTATTGTCTCTTCCGACGATGCCGCCACCACAGGCACGGTAAACACGGCACCGATGGAAGCCCTTATCAGGTTGGGATTGTACAGGTCCGTGAGAGGGTCGCACACTATCACGGCCGATGCCCCCGCGGCGTCTGCACTCCGCAGCACCGCACCCAGATTCCCCGGCTTCTCCACGGCCTCCAGCACTACTATGAGCGGATTATCCGGCAGTTGAAGCTCTTCAAGGCCGATATGCTTTGCCTCCACCTCCGCGATAACGCCCTCCGTACCCTCTCTATACGCCACCTTCCTGTACACCGCCTCCGGGATTTCAATGATTGAGGCCCCGTGCGAGGGGTGACGAAGGAAGGACGATGCGGAAAATTGGTTTTTTGGGCACCGTCCAAAAAAATAATTTTCCGCAGAGTTGAGGGAGGGGGCCTCCATAATATCCGGGCAATAAAACAACGTTCTTACTTTGAAGCCCGCGGCGATGCAATGCTCCAGCTCGCGACGGCCCTCAACCACAAAGAGCCCCTGCTCCCGCCTTGCCCTGGATTTCTCCTGGAGCAGCAGCAGATTCTTGATCTTGGGATTGGATGCCGACGTTATCTGTTCCATCTAGAATTTTTCAGGCCTCATCATGGGGAAGAAGAGGACGTCCTGGATGGCCTCCGCACCGGTCATGAACATGGTAAGGCGGTCTATGCCTATGCCGATTCCGCTGGTAGGCGGCATGCCGTACTCCAGGGCGCGGACAAAGTCATAGTCGATGTACATGGCCTCATCGTCACCCTTGCTCTTGAGGGCGGCCTGTTCCTCGAAGCGTTCAAGCTGGTCGATGGGGTCGTTGAGCTCACTGTAGGCATTGGCCAGTTCCTTGCCGCCTACAAACAGCTCGAAACGCTCCGTGAGCGTATCGTCATGCCTGCAGCGCTTGGTAAGGGGGCTCATCTCTACGGGATAGTCAATGACGAATGTGGGCTGCACAAGGTTCTTCTCGCAGTACTCCCCAAAGATGGCGTCGATGAGCTTGCCAACGCCCATTTCCGGGCTCACCTCAACGCCAAGCTTCTTGCAGGTCTCACGCAGCTGAGCCTCGTCCATACCCTTGACGTCTACGCCAGCATACTCCTTAATGGCGTCAAGGATGGGCAGTCTGCGGAAAGGCCCCTTGAAGGAAATCTTCTGCCCGCCGATGGTCTTCTCCAGACCGCCGGTAGCCTCTGCCACCTTCTCCAGCATCTTCTCCGTGAACTCCATCATCCAGATGTAGTCCTTGTAGGCGATGTACATCTCCACGCAGGTGAACTCCGGGTTGTGGGTCTTGTCCATGCCCTCGTTGCGGAAGTTTTTGGCAAACTCGTAAACGCCTGAGAACCCGCCCACTATGAGCCTCTTGAGATAAAGCTCATTGGCAATTCTCATGTACATATCCACGTCCAGAGCATTGTGGTGCGTGATGAACGGACGTGCCGTTGCGCCGCCGGGAATGGCCTGCAGGATGGGGGTTTCCACCTCCAGGCAGCCCTCGGCGTTGAAACACTGGCGCATAGTATTGATTATCTGGGTGCGCCTGAGGAACACTTCCTTCACCTGGGGGTTCACCACCAGGTCTACGTACCTCTGACGATAGCGGAGCTCCGGGTCGGCAAAGCCGTCGTGCACGGTGCCGTCGGCATCGGTCTTGACGATGGGAAGGACCCTCAGGCTCTTGGAAAGGACCGTCAGCTCCTTGGCGTGAACGGACAGCTGTCCCGTCTGGGTAAAGAAGGCGAAGCCTTTTATGCCGATGATATCGCCAATGTCCAGCAGCTTCTTGAAGACGGTATTGTACATGGTCTTGTCCTCGCCGGGGCAGATCTCGTCCCTTTTCACATACACCTGTATGCGGCCTTCGCTGTCCTGGAGTTCCATGAAGGAGGCGGCGCCCATGATGCGGCGGCTCATGATGCGGCCGGCTATGCACACGTCCTGGAAGTTGTTCTCTTCCGGCTTGTAACCCTCTGCAATTGCCACGGTTGTGGTGTTCACCGGATATAGCGGTGCCGGGTAGGGGTTGATACCAAGTTCACGAAGCTTCTGCAGCGATTCCCTGCGTCCAAGTTCCTGTTCGTTCAAATCTGTAATTGCCATATCTTGTCTATATATTCATTCTAAGTTCTACCGGACAGTGGTCCGAGCCGAAAATCTCGTTGTGTATCTCCGTGGAGACTATGTTGCCCCGGAGGGCGTTGGAGACCACAAAGTAGTCTATGCGCCAGCCGGCGTTCCTTTCACGTGCGTTCATGCGGTAGCTCCACCAGGAGTACTTCACGTCCGCGGGGTGCTGGAAGCGCCAGGAGTCCGTGAAGCCTGCGGCAAGGAGTTCCGTGAATTTTGCACGTTCCTCGTCGGAGAAACCGGCGTTGAAGTGGTTTGTGGCCGGGTTCTTCAGGTCTATTTCCTCATGCGCCACGTTGAGGTCTCCGCAGAAAACCACGGGCTTCCCTAGTGCGGAGAGGTAGCCGCGTAGGGCATCTTCCCACTGCATGCGGTAGTCCAGGCGCCTGAGCCCGTCCTGTGAGTTGGGGACATAGGCGCAAACCAGGAAGAACTTCTCATACTCCAGCGTGATGAGCCGGCCTTCCGTATCGTGCTCAGGGATTCCCATACCGTAACGGACGCTGAGCGGAGTGTGCTTTGTGTACACCGCCGTGCCGGAATAGCCCTTCTTTTCCGCATAGTTCCAGTACGATTCGTATCCCAGGAATTCCAGGTCCAGCTGGCCTGCCTGCAGTTTGGTTTCCTGCAGGCAGAAAAAGTCCGCGTCCAGCTCCGCGAATATATCCGCGAAGCCTTTCCAGGCTACGGCCCTGAGGCCGTTTACATTCCAGCTTATGAATTTAAGGTCCATGTGGCGCCTTCCTTAGTATCTTTCACGCTTATTCCCGCTGCGGCAAGGGTATCGCGGATGCGGTCGCTCTCCGCCCAGTTCTTCTCTGCACGGACCTTGGCACGGGCTTCAAGGACGATGTCCATAGCAGCGTCAAGCGCTTTTTCCCATTTGGCGCTGCCGCCGGCGGCTTCATCGTCCACCAGGCCGAGGACCCCGCCCACGATATCGTCAAAGAGCTTTTTCATTGCGGCCTTTTCCTCGCCGGAAAGGCTTCCGCCGTTGATAAGCTTCACGGCCTCGAACAGGTGTGCAATGGCAACGGGCGTATTCATGTCGTCGCAGAGGGCGTCCTCTATCTTTTCACGGATAGGGCCGCAAAGCGACGCGGAGGAATCGGAGCCTTCCTCCGAAACCGCCTTCCATGCATCCATGAGCCGGCGGTAGCCCTTCTCTGCGGCCTGAAGGGCCTCGTTGGAGAAGTCAAGGGTGCTGCGGTAGTGGGCCTGCAGGATGAAAAAGCGTATTGTCATGGGGCTGTAGGCCTGCTGAAGCAGCTTGTGGCTGCCGGCAAAGAGCTCCGGAAGCGTAATGAAGTTCCCCAGGGACTTGCCCATCTTCTGGCCGCCGATGGTTATCATGTTGTTGTGCACCCAGTAGTGCACGCCGCGGGTGCCGCGGGATGCCACGTTCTGGGCAATCTCACACTCGTGGTGAGGAAACATGAGGTCCATGCCGCCGCCGTGGATGTCGAATTCCTCTCCGAGGTACTTTTCTCCCATCACGGAGCACTCGAGGTGCCAGCCGGGGAAGCCGTCTCCCCAGGGGCTGGGCCAGCGCATGATATGCTCCGGCTCAGCTTTCTTCCATAGGGCGAAGTCGTACGGGGCGCGCTTGTCGCTCTGGCCGTCCAGGGCACGTGTGCCCTCGAGCGTTGCCTCGAGGGTACGGCCGGAGAGAACACCGTAATGATGGTCCCTGTTGTATTTCTGGACGTCGAAGTACACGCTGCCGTTGCTCTCATAGGCATAGCCGGAGGCAAGTATCTTCTTAATGGCCTCTATCTGCTCTATGATGTGGCCGCTGGCACGGGGCTCGATGGACGGGCTCTGGCAGCCCAGAAGGCGCATTGCCTCGTGGTAGCGCTCCGTGTAGTACTGGACAACCTCCATGGGTTCCAGCTGCTCCAGGCGGGCTTTCTTTGCTATCTTGTCCTCGCCTTCGTCGGCATCGTGCTCCAGGTGGCCCACATCGGTGATATTGCGCACGTAACGCACCTTGTAGCCAAGGTACTTGAGGAGGCGGAAAAGCACGTCGTACGTTACTCCCGGGCGGGCATGGCCCAGGTGGGCGTCACCGTACACGGTGGGCCCGCACACGTACATGCCAACCCTGCCCTCATGAATGGGCTTGAAAAGTTCCTTCTGGCGGGAAAGGGTATTTGTCAAAAAGAGAGGTCTCATTATCTGGTCACTTTCTTAAGCGGGAGAGCGGGCTTCTCATTTTTGAAGGAAGCCTTGACGGACCCACACTTGTCAGCAGCCTTGATATTGGAACGCAAGCTCTTACCCTTGATTTCCTTCTTTGCGACGGAAAGCTTGGGAGCGTTCACCACGGCGGCCTTACGGACCGACGGGGCTGCAACAGTCTCTCCGATTCCGGTAAGAACCTCCATATGCCATTCGCCGGTAGGTTTGCCATACTCGTTGAGACCGAAGATATAAGCCTCGTAACCATTCTTGAGCTTGCTCACGGTATAGACTCCGGGAACGGAATCGAAGGCGACTCCCGCCTCAAGGCATGCGTCAAGGCCGTAGTTATCCACATAGTACATGGCGTCTTCGCAGATCTCGTCAAGCTCTGAATCTTCCCAGTAGCCCTCGGGATAAACCTCAACCACATAGTATACTGCATCGCAGGCTGTGGTTACAACTGCGTAAGGATAGTCGGCATCTCCGGTATCCACGGTTGCGTCGTACGCCACTGCCCAGTCTGTGCGCTCTACAAAGTCGATAGGCTCTTCCACGTACTCGGGGATCTCGATGGGAGACTTGCCGTAACCGCCTATCACATTGCCGCTGACGTCAATGCCCACAACATAGACATTGGTTTCGCCAAACTCATCATAGGTGTCCAGGAGGGCCTCAAAGTTGCCATCGCTGTCAACGGTAATAAGGTTGCTCTCAACTATTTCCTGAATAGTATAGCCCTTGTACAGTGCATCCTTGATACTGGACTGCAGACTGTTGAACAATTCCTGTATACCATTCTCAAAGTAATCTTCGATTTCTTCGTCAGTATAGGCCTCTACATATACATATGGAGCACCGGGGGCCTTGCCGGCAACCCAGTAGGACTCTCCTTCATCGCCGGGCTCCCAGCCATCCCATTCGGCCTTCCATTCGGGGTTGACGTAAGCATTGATATTCCAGTCGTAGACGGAGGCGGCGTCCTCTGTCTTCTCAAAGGAAAGGACTGCGTATTTCTGGTCAAAGATTCCCTGTGAATCGGCAGTGAAAACTGCAAACTGGTATTTGCCGGCCTCAAGACCATCCTGAATAACATTTACACCGTCAGCAGTCTCATTGTAGAACAGTAGAGGGATAAGCTCTTCACGGGTATAGCCATAGAAGGCACTGTACAGGTCGATAGTATAATTCAGGTCTTCCTGAAGGGCGGCAAAGAATGCGGCGGGGTCTGCCTTGATCTGCGCCTCGACGTCACCATCTTCTTCAACATCCTGGACAATGGGGAAATAGTACTTGGTGACATCGGTGTTGCTTACCTCGAACCTCTCCATCTGGCCGTCACCGTAATATCCTTCAACCCAGGTACAACCCATGTACTTAAGGCTCCAGTCAAGCACGGAATCAGAAGGAGGGGTCTCCACCTGGCTGAATACCGCCTTGAGCTCAGTAGGATAGAGGACGATGTCGTAAACGCCCTCTGCGATGGTTATGTTCTGTCCCTTGTGGATAAGCGGAAGGGCTTCGCCAAAGACAATCTTTGCGCCCGATGCCGCACCCAGGTCGTAGTTCCCCCACTCCTTGTTGCCGCGGAACTTGAACTCTCCGGAAAGGGCGACGCCGTTTATGGTCCACACTTCTGAACCGGTCTTGGTGAGTTCCACATCGCCTGCCCAGTTGTTGAATGCGCCGATGATGGACCAGACGTCTGCTCCTGCAAGATTGGGCTTTTCATCACCGCCACCGGGATTATTCTCATTACTATATTCTGCGGGGACCTTGAGGTAAACCACGGCATCCTTGCCAACGGATGCACCATTTGCGGAAGCTATGGTAATCACGGCCTGCTGGCCGGCCTTGGCCTTATCGTTGAGCTTGACGGTAACTGGAACAAGGTCTGTTCCGGCCGGAATGGTAACGGAACCTTCAAAAACAAGGGCGTCAGAACTGACTGCGGTGAAACCGCTCTGCGCCTCTGCGCTCACGCCTAAAATTACATTGATGTCCTTATTGGACGGAGCATTCAGGGAAAGCTTTACGACGGCCTCGCCATCAGCATTGAAAGCATCGTTATCCGAAGAGATGCTTACCTCAATGACTTTGTCGATGACCTCCTGAATCTCATCGCAGGAGACGACTGACACTCCGGCGAGGACAGCCATCACGGCTGCCAGGAAACGGTTTTTTATCATACTTATTGTTGCTTTATTGATACACTACTCATTAAAGGATTTGCAATATATGAATAATTTCTCAAAAAATGCTATTTTTGCACGGAAAAGAGCGTAATGTGTATGACAATCATTGACGGAAAAGCCATTTCAGCGGCTCTTAAGGAAAGCATAAGGCAACGCGTGGCAGAACTCCCTGAAAAGTATGGAAGGGTTCCGCATCTTGTAGTTGTGAGAGTAGGCGAAGACCCCGCAAGCGTAGTCTATGTGCGCAATAAGGAGAAGGCCTGCGAGGCCGTGGGTATCAGAAACTCCACTATCGTCCTTTCAGAAACCACGGCACAGGAAGAACTTCTGAGCCTTATTGAAGCCCTCAATGGCGACGACACCTTAGACGGCATCCTGGTGCAGCTTCCCCTCCCGAAACACATTTCCGAGGCCAGGGTAATAGAGACTATCGCCCGGGAGAAAGACGTGGACGGATTCCATCCATACAACGTGGCCGGACTTTGGCAGAAGACGCCCCACGTGTCCCCCTGCACTCCCGCCGGCATAATGAAACTGCTTGCAGCCATAGGTGTGGATCCCAAGGGAAAGAGAGCCGTCGTGATAGGCCGCAGCAACATTGTGGGCCTCCCCGTGGCCAAGATGCTACTGGACGCCAACGCCACCGTCACCCTGTGTCATACACGCACGGTTGACCTTCCGTCAGTCACCCGCCAGGCGGAGATCCTGGTCGTGGCTGCAGGCAGGGCAAAAATGGTCACCGGGGACATGGTAGCCCCCGGTGCAATAGTAATCGATGTTGGAATGGACCGAGACCCTGAGACCGGCAAGCTCTGCGGTGACGTGGATTTCGACTCCGTCGCACCCATTGCCGGCGCCATCACTCCTGTTCCGGGAGGTGTGGGCCCCATGACCATCGCCTGCCTCATGGAAAACACTCTGGAGTGCTTCCTCGCAAGCAGATAAACAGCTACATCTTCACAGCCCTGACGGCTTTCTTCTGATCCTTGGGAACGAAGACCTTGCCGCGGAGAGGCCTTGTGCTCCGGCCGCGCATCACAGCAGTGGCCTTGGTGCCGGCAGGTTCGGCTTCCACGCGTTTCATGGTCATGGGCAGGGTGGCAACAACATCGTTGAAGTGGAACCACTGCTGCTCTCCAACACTCCACACAAAGTATTTCATGTCATGGAAGTTAGTGGTGAATTCCTCGCCGTCTATGTCTGTTGTGACCTCGCAGGGGGTGATGATTGCATTGTTTTCGTCCTCAAATGAGGCATATGCCAGGTCTATACCCTCATCCTGTATGAGGTACAGGCCCATCTCATGGAGGATGCCGTCGTAATCAACCTCTCCCAGGAAGCACTCTTCCATGGTGGTTCCGTTTTCTTCGTAGGACTGGATGTACTGTGAGACGAAGTACATGCGGCCATTGTCGAAGAAGGTCTCAAGGTACTCCTGGTTCATCTGCTCGTCCAAATAATTACCGGTCTCCCAGCCTTCTACCTTATATATGTAGTTGGCTTCCAGGCTGCTTATGGTAAGGTCGTAGGCATACTGACCCTGGGTAGCGGTCCAGGTGCCTATCCACTTGTTGAACTCTGCCGTGGGTTCTTCCTCCTCTACGGTGAACTTGGAGTACGCATATTCTCCGGTGAGTTTGTGATTGCTGTCCAGGGCCATTATGAATGCATACCAGGTGCCGTGGCGGAAGGGGTCGAAGAGGATCTCTTCCGGAGAGCCCTCGTAGATGTAATCCCCGGCTGCTTCAAGCTCATTCTTCATGAAACTCTCAACGTTTCCTTTGTAAGTGTCATAATTGTCACGGTTGATGACGCTCACTATGTAGATAATGTTTGCAGGGACGTTGTCAATGTTGATGACTTCTACCTTGGCGCCATCCCTGACGTCCTTTCCACCGTAGCTGATGACCCAGTTCTTGTTTTCCTTGAGCTGGAAAATGGTCTGTTCCGTAGTGTGGCCGTTGCCATCTCCTTCGTTGCTGCCGCCACCGGGATGCTGACGATCCGGACGGTCATGTTTACGACATCCTGAAAGTGCCGCAATGGCTATGGCCACGACAAACAATAATCTATAAGCTTTCATAATTCTGTCTCCTTTATGCAAAGTTATGCAAAATCCCGGCCAAAACAAAAAACGCCCCGGGGAATGCCCGGGGCGCTGGAAAAAGGGGTTGAGGATCTGCTAGAGACCGTTCATTGCTGCGGCGTAGTCGGACTTGGAGCCAACCACGATGTCCTGGTAGCGGGCAAGGCCCGTTCCTGCAGGAATGAGGTGGCCGCAGATAACGTTCTCCTTAAGGCCCTCGAGGTAGTCAACGCGGGCACGGATGGCGGCTTCAGAGAGCACCTTCGTAGTCTCCTGGAAGGAGGCGGCGGAGATGAATGAGCCTGTCTTCAGTGCTGCACGCGTGATACCCTGGAGCACCTGAGAAGCCGTTGCAGGCTTTGCCGGGCGGGCAACCAGGAGCTTGGAGCCCTGGCGCTCGAGGGATGCGTTCTCGCTGCGGAGATCACGGGCGCTGATGATATCGCCCTCCTCGAACTTGGTGCTGTCGCCGGCATCCTCGACATAGTACTTGCCGAAGATCTCATCGTTCTTGTCCATGAACTCCCACTTGTCCACCAGTTCCTCGGGGAGGAATTCGGTGTCGCCGGGATCGTTGATCTGGACCTTGCGCATCATCTGGCGCACGATGATCTCAAAGTGCTTGTCGTTGATCTTCACGCCCTGCAGACGATACACGGCCTGAATCTCATTGACAATGTACTCCTGTGCCTTCACCGGACCAAGGATGTTCAGGATGTCGGTAGGAGAAGTACCGCCGTCGGAAAGACGGGTTCCGGCCTTCACGTAGTCGTTCTCCTGGACGAGGATCTGCTTGGTCATAGGGACCTCGTAACGGGCCTCGCGGCCTGTACGGTTCTTGATGACGATCTCGCGCTTGCCCCTCTTGACCTTGCCCATGAGGACCTCTCCGTTGATTTCCGAGAGGATTGCAGGGTTGGAAGGGTTACGGGCCTCGAAGAGCTCTGTAACGCGCGGCAGACCGCCGGTGATATCACTTGCCTTGCCGATGGCGCGGGGGATCTTGATGATGACGTCGCCAACTTTCACACTGTCGCCGTCATTAATCATGATGTGCGCACCCACAGGCAGGTTGTACTGACGCAGGACTACTCCATTGCCGTCCACGATAAGCATCGCGGGGCTCTTGGTTTTGTCACGTCCTTCAATGATGACCTTGTCCGATGCTCCGGAGAACTCGTCGGCGCTTTCCTCGCGGAAGGTGACGCCGTCGACCATGTTCTCGAAGCGTACGGTACCAGCGGTCTCAACGATAGTGGTGGCGTTGTAGGCATCCCACTCGCAGATGAGGTCTCCCTTGTGCACGGTGTCGCCGTCCTTGAAGTAAAGCACGGAACCGTAAGGGATATCGTACTGGGAGTAGGTCATGCCGGTGCGCTCGTCCTGGATGCGGAGTTCCGTCATTCGGGACACTACCACCTGGTTCACGGTGCCGTCCTCGTTCACGCGGTCGATGGTACGGAGTTCCTCGAATGCGAGTTTACCCTCGTACTTGGACTCGATGGAGGAGTCTGCAACGGCACCGGAAGCGGTACCACCAACGTGGAAGGTACGAAGCGTAAGCTGGGTACCGGGTTCGCCGATGGACTGGGCTGCTATAACGCCAACGACCTCGCCGGTTTCAACCATGCGGGAAGTGGCCAGGTTGCGGCCGTAGCACTTGGCGCAGACACCCTTGCGGGATTCGCAGGTGAGAACGCTGCGGATTTCGACCTGCTCGATGGGGAGGGTGTCGATGAGGGCTGCGACGTCCTCGCGGATTTCCTCTCCTGCACTGATGATGAGATCACCGGTGAGCGGGTTGAAGATATCGTGCACCGAAGTACGGCCCAGGATGCGCTCTCCAAGGGATTCCACAACCTCGTCCTTGTTCTTGATGGCTGTGGCGATGAGTCCGCGGAGGGTTCCGCAGTCTTCCTCGGTGATAATCACATCGTGGGACACGTCTACAAGACGGCGGGTGAGGTAACCTGCATCTGCGGTCTTGAGGGCGGTATCGGCCAGACCCTTACGGGCACCGTGCGTGGAGATGAAGTACTCCAGCACCGTCATACCTTCCTTAAGGTTGGACACGATAGGGTTCTCGATGATCTCTGCACCTGCAGCGCCGCTCTTCTGGGGCTTGGCCATGAGGCCTCGCATGCCGCAGAGCTGCTTGATCTGCTGGGTTGAACCACGGGCACCGGAATCCAGCATCATGTACACCGGGTTGAAGCCCTCGCTGTCTGCGGAGATCTGCTTCTTCACGATGGAAGTGAGCTGGTTGTCGATGCTGGTCCAAAGGTCGATGACCTTGTTGTAGCGCTCGTTGTTGGTGATGAAGCCCATTGCGTAGTTGGCCTTGATGGCCTCGACGTCGGAGTAACCCTTCTGGATGAGGGCGGTCTTTTCCTCAGGGATGAGGACGTCGCCCAGGTTGAAGGAGATACCGGCACGGAACGCCTGGTCGTAACCAAGGTTCTTGATATCGTCCAGGAACTGTGCGGTACGGGTTACGCCGGTAGACTTGATCACGTTTGTGATGACGCTGCGGAGGCTCTTCTTGCCCAGAACCTCGTTCACGTAAGGAACCTCCTCGGGGATGTACTGGTTCACTATGATGCGGCCGGCTGTGGTCTTCACCATGTGAGTTCCCTTGGAAGGATCCTGCTTGTCAACGGGGAGACGGACCTCGATGGGAGAGTGCATGTCTATTACCTTCTCGTCGTAGGCGATGATTACCTCTTCCGGTCCGTAGAATCGCATGCCGGAACCCTTTGCGCCGGGGCGCTCCTTGGTGATGTAGTACAGACCAAGCACCATATCCTGTGAAGGAACGGTGATAGGAGAGCCGTTGGCGGGGTTCAGGATGTTGTGGGAACCCAGCATCAGGAGGTGGGCCTCCATGATGGCTGCGTTGCCCAGCGGCAGATGGATAGCCATCTGGTCACCATCGAAGTCCGCGTTGAAAGCGGTACAGGCGAGAGGATGCAGCTGGATGGCCTTTCCTTCTATCATGCGGGGCTGGAAAGCCTGGATACCCAGACGGTGCAGGGTAGGTGCACGGTTCAGGAGCACCGGATGACCCTTCATGACGTTCTCCAGGATTTCCCAGATGACGGGATCTCTGCGGTCGACGATCTTCTTTGCGCTCTTTACAGTCTTCACGATGCCGCGCTCGATGAGCTTGCGGATTACGAAAGGCTTGTAGAGCTCCGCTGCCATGAATTTAGGCAGACCGCACTCGTGCATGTTGAGCTCGGGACCTACGACGATAACGGAACGTGCGGAATAGTCCACGCGCTTACCAAGGAGGTTCTGGCGGAAGCGGCCCTGCTTTCCCTTGAGGGAATCCGAAAGGGACTTGAGGGCGCGGTTGCTTTCGCTCTTCACTGCGGATGACTTCTTGGAGTTGTCGAAGAGGCTGTCCACTGCCTCCTGGAGCATGCGCTTCTCGTTGCGGAGAATCACTTCCGGAGCCTGGATCTGTATGAGCTTCTTGAGGCGGTTGTTACGGATGATAACCCTGCGGTAAAGGTCGTTGAGGTCCGATGTTGCGAACCTTCCGCCGTCCAGCGGGACAAGGGGACGGAGATCCGGCGGGGTGACGGGGATCACTTTCATGATCATCCACTCCGGACGGTTCACGTCCTTTGACTCCTGGAACCACTTTACCACGGACAGGCGCTTGAGGATCTCTGTCTTGCGCTGCTGGGAGCTCTCTGTGCGCATGGCGCGGCGGAGAGAGCGTCCAAGCTCCTCGACATCAATCTCTTTCAGGAGGTCATAGAGGCCTTCTGCACCCATCTTGGCCACAAGGTTCATGCTGTCTTCCCAAACCAGGCCTTCCTCTTCCTTCTTCTTGCGGATGTCGTAGAGGCGGTCCTTGGCGGTGAAGTACTCGTCCTCGGAGAGGAGGTCCATCTTGTGAAGACGATACTCTTCCGGAACCTCTTCACTGTCAAGCAGGCCGGGATTCACCACTATGTATTTCTCATAGTAGATTACGGATTCAAGCTTCTTGGACGGGATGCCCAGGAGTGCGCTGATCTTGTTGGGGGCGCTCTTGAAGTACCAAATGTGTGCTACCGGAACGGTAAGGGTTATGTGACCCATCCTTTCACGGCGAACCTTTTTCTCCGTCACTTCCACACCGCAGCGGTCGCAGACGATTCCGCGGTAGCGGATCCTCTTGTACTTGCCGCAGTAGCACTCGTAGTCCTTTGTGGGACCGAAGATCTTCTCACAGAACAGACCTTCACGCTCCGGCTTGTAGGTCCTGTAGTTGACCGTTTCCGGCTTCAGGACCTCTCCGCAAGAGCGCTCGGTGATGTCTTCCGGGGAAGCCAGCGAGATGGAGATGCGGGAGAAATTGCTCTTTTGCTTGTTTTCCTTATTATTAAAAGCAGGCATAGCTGTTACTTTCTTTAATCCTTGACTAGTCCAAAGTTACCTTGAGACCGAGGCCGCGGAGCTCGTGCAGGAGCACGTTCAGGGACTCGGGGATACCGGGAGTGGGCATGGGATCGCCCTTGACGATGGCCTCGTAGGTCTTGGACCTGCCGTTCACATCGTCGGACTTCACGGTGAGAATCTCCTGGAGGGCGTTTGCTGCGCCGTAGGCTTCCAGGGCCCAGACTTCCATTTCACCGAAACGCTGGCCGCCGAACTGTGCTTTACCGCCCAGAGGCTGCTGAGTGATGAGGGAATAAGGACCGATGGAACGGGCGTGCATCTTGTCGTCAACCATGTGACCCAGCTTGATCATGTAGATCACTCCCACGGTGGCGGGCTGGTCGAACCAGTCGCCGGTACCGCCGTCACGGAGGTTGGTCTTGCCGAAGCGGGGCACGCCGGCCTTGTCTGTATAGTCGCAGATTTCGTCAATGGATGCGCCGTCGAAGATAGGGGTGCTGAACTTGACGCCAAGTTCGCGGCCGGCCCAGCCGAGCACGGTCTCGTAAATCTGGCCCAGGTTCATACGGGAAGGCACGCCCAGAGGGTTCAGGACGATGTCCACGGGAGTACCGTCCTCAAGGAACGGCATGTCCTCACGGCGGACAATCTTTGCCACGATACCCTTGTTACCGTGACGGCCTGCCATCTTGTCACCCACGGTGATCTTGCGCTTCTTGGCAACGTAGACCTTTGCGATCTGCATCACGCCGTTGGGAAGCTCGTCACCTACCTTGATCTTGTCCAGTTCCCTCTTTGCACGGGTCTCTGCCTCCTTGTGGGCGATGCAGTAACCGCTGATGAGGGAACGTACCATTGCGGAGATCTTGGCGTCAGAGCACCACTTGGCGGTGGAGATGTTCTGGTAGTCGGCTTCCTTGAGGCCCTGGAGGGTGAACTCCTTGCCCTTGGGGAAGATCTCTACGCCGTAAAGGTCGCTTACGCCGGCGCTCTTCTTGCCCTGAACCAGGCTCCACAGCTTGTCGATGAAACCGGCACGGAGCTTTGCCAGGGAGGCCTCCGCCTCCTGCTGCTTGATTTCCAGGCGGGTCTTCTGCTCGCTCTTGGCGCCGCGCTTGCCGCTGTCTTTGGAAACCTTTGCATACAGGGCGGTCTTGATCACGGTACCGCTCAGGGAAGGATTGGCCTTCAGGGAAGCGTCCTTGACGTCTCCGGCCTTGTCGCCGAAGATAGCCTTCAGGAGCTTCTCTTCCGGCGAAGGATCGCTTTCTCCCTTAGGGGTGATCTTACCTATCATTATATCACCGGGCTCGATGTGTGCACCGATGCGGATGATACCGTCCTTGTCAAGGTCACGGGTGGCGTCCTCGGAGACGTTGGGGATGTCGGAGGTGAGCTCTTCCATACCGCGCTTGGTCTCGCGGACTTCCGTGAGGTATTCGTCAACGTGGATGGAGGTGAGGATATCCCACTTGACCATCTCTTCGCTGAGGACGATAGCGTCTTCATAGTTGTAACCCTTCCAGGGCATGAAAGCGACCATGAGGTTGCGGCCAAGGGCAAGTTCGCCCTTCTCAGTGGCGTAGCCCTCGGTGAGGACCTGGCCACCCTTCACACGCTCACCCTTGCGGACAAGGGGTTTGAGGCTGATGCAGGTGCTCTGGTTGGTACGGCGCCAGATGGGAAGCTTGTAAACGGTTTCCTCGGGGAGGAAGCTTACGAACTTCTCGTCGTCGGTGAGGTCGTACTTGACGTGAATCTCGTTGGCGTCGACGTAGGTCACGAGGCCCTCGCGCTCGGCGATGATCTGGGTGCGGGAGTCGATGCAGACCCTCTCCTCGAGGCCGGTACCCACGATGGGGCTCTCCGGGGAAAGGAGCGGAACTGCCTGACGCATCATGTTGGCACCCATTAGGGCGCGGTGGGCGTCGTCGTGCTCCAGGAACGGGATCAGGGAAGCAGCCACGGAAGCCATCTGGTTAGGAGCTACGTCCATATAGCTGACCTCTTCCTTGGATACCAGAGGGAAGTCTGCCTCAAGACGGCACTGGATGCGCTCGTCAAGGAGCTCGCCGTCATCGGACATGTTCACGTTGGCAAGTGCTACGTGCTGGTCTTCCTCCTCCTCTGCGCTCATGTACTTCCAGCCTGTATCGGAAAGGTCTACCTTACCGTCGTGGACCTCGCGGTACGGGGTCTCGATGAAGCCCAGGCTGTTGATGCGTGCATACACGCACAGGGAGCTGATAAGACCGATGTTCGGGCCTTCAGGGCTCTCGATAGGGCACAGGCGGCCGTAATGGGTATAGTGTACGTCTCGGACTTCGAAGCCGGCGCGGTCGCGTGACAGACCGCCGGGACCCAGGGCACTGAGACGGCGCTTGTGCGTAATCTCTGCCAGAGGGTTGGTCTGGTCCATGAACTGGGACAGCTGGCTGGTGCCGAAGAAGGAGTTGATTACGGAAGACAGGGTCTTCGCGTTGATGAGGTCGATGGGGTTGAACTGCTCGCTGTCGCGGACGTTCATCCTTTCCCTGATGGTGCGGGCCATACGGGAAAGGCCCACGCTGAACTGGTTTGCAAGCTGCTCGCCGACCGTACGGACGCGCCTGTTGCTCAGGTGGTCGATATCGTCCACGGTGGCGCGGCTGTTGATGAGCTGGATCAGGTACTTGATAATCTCTACGATGTCCGTGTTGGTGAGAACGCGGACGCCCGGGTCGGTGTCAAGGCCCAGCTTCTTGTTCAGACGGTAACGGCCCACGATGCCAAGGTCATAGCGCTTCTCGGAGAAGAAGAGCTTGTCGATGACGTCGCGTGCGGTTGCCTCATCCGGCGGTTCGGAATTGCGGAGCTGCTTGTAGATGAAGTTCACAGCCTCGATTTCCGTATTTGTCAGGTCCTTCTGCAGGGTGTTGTAGATGATGGAGTTCTCTGCGGAGACGGCCTCGTCCTTCTGGAGGAGGACTGTCTTGACCTCCGTGTCCAGGATGCGGTCGATGGTATCGTCCTCCAGGATTTCTCCACGCTCAACGATGGCCTGGGTACGCTCGATGGGGATGACCTCACCGGTGTCCTCGTCCTCGAAGTCCTCGATCCAGGTCTTGAGGACGTTGGCGGCCAGCTTGCGGCCCTTGTTCTCCTCCAGGACGGCGCGGTCCGATGAGACCTCGTCGGCCAGACCGAAACGGTCCAGGATGTCCTTGTCGGAGCTGTAGCCGATGGCGCGCAGAAGGGTTGTCACAGGCAGCTTCTTCTTACGGTCGATGTAGGCGTACATCACGTTGTTGATGTCCGTTGCGAACTCGATCCATGAACCCTTGAAGGGGATGATGCGGGCGCTGTAGAGCTTGGTGCCGTTGGCATGCATGCTCTGATCGAAGAATACGCCCGGGGAGCGGTGAAGCTGCGAGACGATAATTCTCTCGGAACCGTTGATGATGAACGTACCGGCGGGAGTCATATAAGGGATGTTCCCAAGGTAAACGTCCTGCACGCGGGTGTCAAAGTCCTCGTGCTCCGGGTCCGTGCATGAAAGGCGGAGTTTTGCCTTCAGAGGAACGTTGTAGGTAAGTCCTCTCTCAAGACACTCCTCAATCGAGTACTGGGGCGGATCGATGAAATAGTCTATGAAGGTGAGTTCATAGTTGTTCCGCGTATCCTCGATCGGGAAAATTTCCTGGAAAACCTGAAACAAGCCTTCCCCGCGACGGCTGTCCGGGGTGGTCTCCAGCTGGAAGAAATCCTTGAAGGACTTCAGCTGAACCTCCAGAAGGTCAGGATATTCCAGAATTTTGGATGTTGCGAAATTTATTCGCGGGTTTTTAGTCTTATTAGACATGTTCTGCCTTCGTTATGGGGAAAATTTTTAAGACGGAAAAAAGGTTTAGAGCCTCCTTGGGCTCTAAACCTGTGTTTTTTCTCCCTTCCAGGGGAGCGGGCGGAGTTACTTGAGTTCTACCTCTGCGCCGGCTTCCTCGAGGGCAGCCTTGAGGGCCTCTGCCTCAGCCTTGGAGACCTTCTCCTTAACTGCGACGGGAGCTTTGTCAACAAGCTCCTTGGCCTCTTTCAGACCAAGACCTGCGTTCTCCTTCACAGCCTTGATGACCTGGAGCTTAGCCTGGCCAGCGGAGGTGAGGATAACGTCGAATTCGGTCTGCTCTGCGGGGGCAGCAGCTTCTGCACCAGCAGCGGGAGCGGCAACTGCAACTGCTGCAGCGGCGGGCTCGATACCATATTCTTCCTTCAGGATCTTAGCGAGTTCCTGGACATCTTTGACGGTGAGGTTTACAAGTTCCTCAGCGAGTTTCTTAACGTCTGCCATAATTGAAAATTGTTAAATTGTTGTTTATTATTTGTTTTCTTTTTCTTCGAGGGTCTTGACGAGGCCGGCGATGGTGCTGCCGCCACCGTTCTGCAGAGCGCTGATGACGTTCTGGAGAGGGCTCTGGAGCATACCGATGATCTGGCCGATGAGTTCCTCGCGGGACTTGATGTTGACAAGCTCTTCAATCTTGTCTGCACCGACAAAGGCACATTCCTGGACGTAAGCTGCCTTGAGGGCGGGCTTTTCGCTACCAGCCTTGTTGTACTTCTTGATGAGCTTTGCAGGGACTGCAGGAGCCTCGGTGTACATGAGGGCGGTGTTGCCTTCGAGGGCGGGAACCAGGAGGTCCATTTCGGGGTTCTGGGCGTCCTTGATCACCTTGTGGAGAAGGGTGTTCTTCACGACGGTGAGCTTGATGCCGTCGTTGAAGCAGTCGCGGCGGAGTTTTGCAGTTTCCTCTGCATTGAGGCCGGCGATGTCAACGATGTAGAAATTAGGGCGCTCTGCGATGTTAGCTTTGATGGCGGCTATAACCTGCTCTTTCATTTCCTTTTTCATATCTCTATCCTCCTGTCAGATTATTCGGCGCTGAAAGCCTTGGGGTCGAGTTTGATTGCAGGGCTCATGGTAGAGCAGATGGTGCAACCCTGGAAATAGGTACCCTTGAGGGTCTGGGGCTTGAGCTTCAGGACGGCGGAGACGAATGCGCGGGCGTTTGCCTCGATCTGCTCCGGGGTGAAGGACACCTTGCCGATAGCGGCGTGGATGATACCGGTCTTGTCCACCTTGAAGTCGATCTTACCGGCCTTCACTTCCTTGACTGCATTGCCGATTTCCATGGTAACGGTGCCGGTCTTGGGGTTAGGCATAAGGCCACGGGGTCCCAGGATACGGCCAATCTGGCCAACCTTTGCCATGACGGAAGGGGTGCAGATGATAACGTCTACATCGGTCCAGCCTTCCTTGATCTTGTTGATGTATTCGTCCAGTCCGACGTAATCGGCGCCGGCTTCCTTGGCCTCGGCTTCCTTATCGGGGGTGCAGAGTACCAGGACGCGGGTAACCTTACCTGTTCCGTGAGGGAGGGTGACAACGCCACGGATCATCTGGTTGGCCTTACGGGGGTCAACACCCAGATTGGTGGTGATTTCGATGGAGGCGTCGAACTTGGTATAGGAGATCTCCTTCAGAAGTGCGCATGCTTCGGTGAGGGAGTATACCTGAGTCTTGTCGTACTTGGCAAGGACTGCTTTCTGATTCTTGGTTAACTTACTCATTGTTCATGCGTTTATTAAAGGTTCTCGGGAAATTCGCCTTCCACCTTGATACCCATGGAACGGGCGGTGCCGGCAACCATCTTCATTGCACTCTGGATAGTGAATGCATTGAGGTCAGGCATCTTGGACTGGGCAATCTCGCGGACCTGGTCCCAGGTCACGGTTGCCACTTTCTTTCTGTTGGGCTCTCCGGAAGCCTTGCTGATCTTAGCGGCTTCTTTCAGGGAAACGGCCACGGGGGGCTGCTTTACCTCAAAGCTGAAGGACTTGTCAGAGTACACGGTGATGACCACAGGGAGGACCTTGCCGGCCTGATCCTGGGTACGTGCGTTGAACTGCTTGCAGAAGTCCATGATGTTGAGGCCCTTGGAACCGAGTGCCGGTCCCACCGGAGGCGCGGGATTCGCTGCTCCGCCTTTGATCTGGAGCTTGATGAATCCGGTAACTTCTTTTGCCATGATAATTTACTCTTTAGTTACTTGTGTAAAGCTGAGTTCAAGGAGTGTCTTCCTTCCGAAGATCACAACCACTACCTTGAGTTTGCTCCTTTCCTGAAGGATGTCTTCCACTGTTCCGCTGAAACCGCTGAAAGGACCGTCGGTAATCTTGACGCTCTCGCCGACGGTGAAGTTGACCTCCGTCTCGGCGGCGTTGACTGCCATCTCGTCCTGGACGCCAAGGATGCGCTGGGCTTCCTCGTCGCGGATGGGGACGGGAATGCGGTCTGTACCGTTACCGGTCTTCTCTGTGAGGAAACCGGACATGCCGGGAATGCCGTTGCGAATTACATACTCGAGGTCGGGGTTGAGTTCGGCGTGAATGAGTACGTAGCCGGGGAAGAGGAGACGGTCCACTTCCTTGCGCTTGCCGTTCTTAGTCACGATTTCCTTCTTGACAGGCACAAGAACCTGGTCCACAATTGCTTGCAGATCAGCGTGTCTTTCAATTTCCTTGACCAGGTATTCGGCGGCTTTCTTTTCTTTGGTTCCCGCGGTACGAAGGACGTACCATTTCTTGTCAGCCATAAGGGTTGTTAATCAGTTACAGTGCGTAAATAAACTCCATCAGATGCTGGAAAGCAAAGTCCATGGCAAACACCACGATTGCAAGGATCACTGTGGCGACCAGGACCAGGAGTGCAGAGCTCTGCAGCTTGGGCCAAGTGGGCCAGGTGACCTTCTTGGTGAGTTCCGTAGCGGACTCTTTCAGATAGTTAATGAACTTACTCATCTTTGCTTACAATGGGTCTGGGAAAATTGGAAGCGGGAATCCCGGACCTTAGTTAAACATTTACCAAATCGTAACCTTTGATATTGGCAGGGGAAGCAGGATTCGAACCCACATCGACGGTTTTGGAGACCGCTGAACTACCCTTGTTCTATTCCCCTGTGGGAAAGTGAGGGCTCACGTCTGAGCCCTCACTTTTGTAAATGGCTTCGAGAAATCTTACTCGATCACTTTGATCACCTGACCTGCGCCAACGGTACGGCCGCCTTCACGGATAGCGAACTGGAGACCTTCGTTCATTGCAACAGGAGTGATGAGCTTCACAGTGATTTCCACGTTATCGCCAGGCATCACCATCTC
>JAFRPW010000027.1 GCA_017428945.1 Bacteroidales bacterium
CGTGGTCAACATGGCCGATAGTACCGATGTTGACATGCGGTTTGGTTCTTTGGAATGTTTCTTTTGCCATAATATTATGTTTAAAATTTGTGTTGTCTCTAAAACCTAAAAAGAGCCGGTGATGGGATTTGAACTCATGACCTCATCCTTACCAAGGATGCGCTCTACCCCTGAGCTACACCGGCTTTTGTATTTCTGGAGCGGAAAACGAGGTTCGAACTCGCGACCCTCAGCTTGGAAGGCTGATGCTCTACCAACTGAGCTACTTCCGCAAACCTTGTTTTGTGGGAGGAGGTGGACTCGAACCACCGAACCCTGAGGGAGCGGATTTACAGTCCGCCGCAATTGCCGCTATGCGATCCTCCCAAAAGCTATTTCAAAGCCCTTTGAGCCGATAGAGGGATTCGAACCCACGACCCCGAGATTACAAATCACGTGCTCTGGCCAACTGAGCTATATCGGCAGCTCAATGAATCCTTCAATCGCTGAAAGGACTGCAAAGGTAGATACTTTTTTTGAATTCACCAAAAGATTTTCAAATATTTTTCATCAATGCAATGAAAAGATCGAAAAGGCTTTCGGTGTCAAGGCCGCACTCCTGCATCTGCTGGTCCCTTGTGGCCTGCGGGATAAAGTGGTCGGGAATGCCAACTGCCTTGATTACAGGGGCATCGGCACGGCCGGCGAAGTACTCGCTGACCGCTCCGAAAAGGCCACCCTTCACCGTCCCGTCTTCAACTGTAACCATCACTTTGCTCTTTGCCGCCTCTTCCAGTATTTCCGTGTCCAGAGGCTTCAGGAAACGCATGTCGTATACAGAAGGGCAGCTCCAGTAATCTGTCTTGTGACGCCTGGCCGCCTCAAGGGCGCGGTTTGCAACCGGACCCAGTGCCAGTACGGCCACTCCCTTGCCGTCCAGAAGCTTACGTCCCTTGCCCACGGGAAACTCCTCAAAGGCCGATTCCTTCCAGGGCGTGCCCTCGCCATACCCGCGCGGGTACCTTATAATAAAAGGTCCGTGTGCCTGCGACATGGCCGTATACATCAGGTTCTTCAGTTCCGTCTCGTTGGAGGGGGCAGATATTATGGTATCGGGAATGCTGCGGTATGCCGCCATGTCAAAGGCGCCGCAGTGGGTTGCGCCGTCCTCCCCCACCAGGCCGCCGCGGTCAAAGCAGAGGACGACGGGGAGGCGCTGCAGGGCGACATCGTGTATGATGTTGTCGTACGCGCGCTGGGAGAAGGAGGAGTAGATGTTGCAGAAAGGCTTCATGCCTGCCGCTGCGAGGCCGGCGCTGAAGGTCACGGCATGGCCTTCCTCGATTCCCACGTCGAAAAACCTCTCCGGGAATGCGGCCTGAAGGCGGTTCATGCCGCAGCCAGTGGCCATGGCGGGAGTGATGCCCACCACCTTCGGGTCCATCTTCGCAAGCTCCACGAGCACCTCTCCGAACACATCCTGGTAACGGTCAATTGCAGACACGGTCTTTATCCTCTCACCCGTTACGGGATTGAACCTTCCCGGCGCATGCCAGGTAACGGGATCGGCCTCCGCAGGGGCGTAACCCTTGCCTTTCTTGGTGATTATGTGCAGGATGCGGGGGCCGGGAAGTTTCTTGAGACGCTCCAGGACAGCTATAAGCTGGTCCATATCGTGTCCGTCAATGGGACCGAAGTACCGGAAGCCCATGCTCTCGAACACGGCACCGCCGCTGCCCCGCACCAGATTGGACTTGGAATTGATTACCACCCTCTGCATCCAGTTCCTGAAACGGCTCTCTCCGAGGCGGTTCCACACGCTGTTCTTGAGGCGGTTGTAGAAGGACGATGTGGTGACCTTCAGGAGGTAATTGTGCAGACCTCCGCGGGCTTCGTCGATGGATATGTTGTTGTCATTGAGGACTACCAGGATATTTGCCTTGGAATTGCCGGCGTTGTTCAGGCCCTCCCAGGCCAGCCCCCCGGTGAGAGCGCCGTCGCCGATAATGGCCACCGCCTTCTCGCCGGTCCCGTTTATCCTTGCCGCCTCCGCATAGCCCAGGGCGGCCGATATGGAAGTGGAGCTGTGCCCCGCGCCGAAGGCGTCGTACCGGCTTTCCGCCATTTTGGGGAATCCGCTTATGCCGCCTGCCTTGCGGTTCTCCCTGAACGCATCCCTGCGGCCGGTGAGAATCTTGTGGGCATAGGCCTGATGGCCTACGTCAAAGACAAGTTTGTCCTTGGGAGTGTCGTAAACATAATGCAGGGCAGTTATGATTTCCACCGCCCCGAGGCTGGACCCAAGATGCCCCGGATTCTCCGCGCAGCACTGCACCATATAGTCCCGAACCTCTTCACAGAGGGTTTTAAGCTTCTTTACGCTTAGCTTCCTGATGTCTTCAGGGCTGCTGATGTGGTCCAGTATCTTGTACATATCGTACAAAGATAGCAATATTTCCAGAAATTGCCTACAGGTTGATGGTGCCGCCGCGGTAGAAGTTCACAAGGCGGGTCTGGAAGACATACTCGTATGTGGCCTGGATGGCGTCCGAGCGGGTCTTGAGCATCTGGGAACGGGATTCGTTGAACTCCGTGATAGTGGCCTTGCCGTTCTCGTACTTGGCCTGGACCAGTTCGAAAGCGTCCCTGGCCGCGTCTGCCGCCATCATGGAGGCGTCGTACTTGGCACGGGCGGCCACGGCTCCGTTCCAGGCCTGCTGGATTTCCTTGTACAGCTGCTGCTGCACCTGGCGGAGACGCACCTTCTGGGCGGTACGGTTAAGTTCCGCGCTCCGCACCTGGTTGCGCGTGGAGAACTTGTTGAAGATGGGAATGTTCAGCGACAGCCCTATGTACTGGCTGAAGTTGTCGTTCATCTGGTCCCAGAAGCCTTTCCCGCCATAGTTGGAGTAGTAGTTTGTACCAAGTCCGGCGCTGAGCGAGAGTGACGGCATGTAACCCGCCTTTGCAATGGCGATGGTCTTTTCCGATGCATCCAGGCGCAGCTGCTCCGCACGGACGGCGGGACGCAGGCCGCAGGCTTCGTCATAGATGTCGTCCGGGTGGCCAAGGTAGAAATCGTCAACCTGGACATCGGGGCGGACCACCTCGAAGCCATCCCATGTGGGGAATTCCAGCAGCTGGGCAAGGTCCAGGATGGCCACGCGAAGGTTGTTCTCCGCCTGCACCAGGGTTACCTGGCTCTGTGCCAGAGAGGCCTTCTGCTGGGACACCTGTGCAGATGACGCCTTGCCGGAGGCCATCATGCCTTCCAGGCGGGCAACCTGAAGGGAGTCGATGCTTATCTGCTGCCTTGCAACGTCCACGATCTCATAGTTGTAGAGGATCTGCACGTATGCTCGCGCTACGGCCACGCGGATATCGTCCCTGGCCTTTTCCAGGTCTGCGGTGGCGGCGTCAAGGTTCAGGCGTGCCTGCGAGATGCGGTTGGGCGTTGCCAGGCCGTCGAAAAGGTTCACTCCCCCGCCGATGGAGAATCCTGTTGTGGAAGAATTTCCGGAGGCGTATGTGTTGTCCCCGCCAAGGCCGCGGCCAAAGCTCCAGTTCTCGGAGGCCGATGCCTGCACGGACGGAGCCAGCGACCACTGGGCGGAATTGAGCTCTATCTCCGAATTCTGCCGGCTCATCTCCTGCTGGACCACGTTCAGGTTATGTTCCAGGGCCCATGAAATGCATTCTTCCAGGCCCCATGGATGCGAAAGGTCCGGCACGGCCACGGTATCAACCGCCACTGCCAGTGCCAATGTCAACAGTGCTGTCATGGCCTACTTCTTTTTAATATCCACAATCTGTGCTCCGCGTACCTTGTCACCCTGGGAAAGGCCGCTCTTTATCTCTATGTTTATTCCGTCCGATATGCCGGTGGTCACATCGCGCCTCTCATCGTCCAATCCGGTACGGAGATAGACGTAGGCGTTCTCGTCCTCAAACTGGATTGCCGATTCCGGAATTACCACCACGTCGACGGCCTGGTCCAGGACTATCTCCGCGTTGGCGCTGTAGCCGGAGCGGACGGTAACATCGGCAGGGACCTTTACGGAGGCCTTTATCTCGAACTGGTTGGCGCCGTTGTTCTCCGTAGCCTTGGGGGAGATATACTCCAGGGAAGCATCGAAGCTGAAATCCTGTATCGCACCGATGGTTATACGCACCGGCATCCCGCTGCGTAGCCTGCCTACCTCAGTCTCGTCTATGTTGCCGTCGAAGATAAGGTCTTCCATATTGGCCACGGTGGCAATTGTGGTACCGTCGTTGAAGGTGTTGGACATGGTCACGGAGTTACCCACTTTCACAGGGACATCCAGGATAAGCCCGGAAATGGTGGAGCGGATAAGGGTGGAACTGCCAGACGCATTGGACGACGAAACACCGTCCCTGATAATCTCCAGGGCCTCTTTTGACGATGCATACTCCTCGTTTGCCTGCTGCAGCTGCTGGTAGGATTTCTCATACTCGTCGGCGCTGATGAGGGCCTTGTCGTAGAGGGTCTTGTTGCGCTGGTGGTCCGTCTTTGCCTGCTTGGCGTTCACCTCTGCCAGACGCACGCGGCTCTGGGCCGATGACAACTGGTTCATGTCCGGAATCACCTTCACCTTGGCAATGATTTCCCCCTGCTTCACCTTCTGGCCGGCCTCTTTGTAGAGCTCTGCGATGATACCGCTTATCTGCGGCTTGATGTTGACCTCGTCACGGGGCTGGATCTTGCCGGTGACGATGGTGCTGCGCACGATGGTGCCAATCTTTGCCTCAAGGGTCTCATACTGTATCTCCTTTGGCTTCGAGCGGCGGAAAAGATAGGCGAAAGTGCCGGCAAAGACTGCCACTATGAGCACTACAAGAAGGATTTTACCAAGTTTTTTCATATCATCATTGTTTTATTATTCATCTCTCATGGCGTCTACGGGTTTGATTCCCATAGCGCGGACTGCAGGCATAAGCCCGGCAAGGACTCCCAGCACGGCCAGGAGCAGCGCCGCCATGACGGCGGTGTTGAAAGGCACCTGGAAAGCGGCCTTCAGGATGCCGTCCTGGGTCATGGCAAGCTCTACCACCGCAAGGATTCCTACGCTTACGACTATGCCTAGCATTCCCGCCACTACCGTAAGAATCACGCTCTCGCTCATAATCTGCCCAAGGATCTGCTTTGGAGTTGCGCCTATGGCACGGCGTATACCTATCTCCACGGTCCTCTCCCTGACAGAGACCATCATTATATTGGACACGCCTATCGCTCCGGCCAGGAGGGTTCCCAGGCCTATGAGCCAGATAAGGAAATTGATTCCCTTGAACAGGTTGTCCACTATTCCGAAAATCAGCTGCGTGTTAATCAGCTGTACGGCCTGGTTGTCTTTGGGAGAGATGCTGTGAGCCCTCTGGATTATGCTTCTTATCCTGGGTATCACGGACGACATCTCCACCCCTTCCTTTGCGGTGACGCACAGCAGATTGATCCTTTTTCCAAAGTTGTAGGCCTTCCGCATGGTTGTGTACGGAACGGAAATGGCCTCGGTGGCG
Organism: Bacteroidales bacterium; assembly: GCA_017428945.1. GTDB lineage: Bacteria > Bacteroidota > Bacteroidia > Bacteroidales > UBA932 > Cryptobacteroides. The sequence continues at coordinate 5,515 of JAFRPW010000027.1, forward strand.
CGGCCGTTGATGCTCATGTTGCCCTCGTTGTAGTCTACGCCCACCACTGTGTAATAAATGCCGGAAACGGCAATCCTCTGGCCCGTGGGGTCACCGCCTCCCGGGAAAAGCTGCTCATAGATGCGCTTTCCTATCACGCAGACCTTTTTCTCATCGGCAAGGTCCATCTGGTTGATGTACCGGCCATATTTGATTTTGGGAGTCTCCACGCCGGCGTACTCCGGAGTGACGCCCTTCATGCTGGCGGAGGCGGTGTTCTCTCCGTTAACGGCGCTCTGGCCCCAGCGTGAGATGATGGGGGTCACTATTTCCAGCTCGGGGACCATGGCCCTTACCCTGTCTACATCGGTCTCCGTCATACCCCACCATCGGCCTTTCTGGTAGCCCTTGTAGGCTTTTGAGGTCTGCTCCGGGTATACTATGCAGGTGTTCTGGGCAAAGCCCTCGAAGTTCTTTTCCAGAAGCTGCCTCAGGCCCTGGCCGCCTCCTACAAGCAGCATGAGCATGAATACGCCCCAGAACACGCCGAAACCCGTGAGGAAACTCCGGCTGCGGTTGCGCAGCAGGCTGTCCAGGATTTCCCTGAATGTGTCACGGTCCAGTCTCATTCTGCCCTGAGTGCTTCTATGGGTTTAACTTTAGCTGCCTTGCGGGCGGGTGCCAGGCCGGCAATGGTACCGGCTATGATAAGGAGAAGAGTTGCCTCTATGGCTATGTCCAGGCCCACTGTGGGGTTTTCAAGCATCCTTATCTGGGTGAAGCCAATGTCTACGGCTTTTGCGCCTGCAGTCTTGTCCAGCACCTCGCAGGCCACCATTCCCAGGAACATCCCTATGTATCCGAACAGCGCGGTAATGGTTACGCTTTCCGCTATGATAAGGGACAGGATACTGCCGGGCCTGGCGCCTATGGCCTTGCGGATTCCAAACTCATGGGTGCGCTCCTTCACGGTAATGAGCATAATGTTGGAAACGCCCACTATGCCGCTGATGAGAGTAAGGATGCCTATTATCCAAAGGGCTATTCTCAGGATGCCCTGAGCCTGGGTCATCTGCACATTCTGGCTGAAACGGTTCCATATCCATATGGCGGAAGGGTCGTCCGGATTGGCCTGGTGGCGGGTTTTGAGGCTTCGGGAGTATCCGTTTTCAAACTCGTCGCTTTCCTTTATGTTGTTTATGCCCTTGAAGGTCATGATAAGAGACCTTATCTTGTCCGAGGGGTCGAATATGCCCTTGTAGGTGCTGTAAGGGATGTACAAGTTGGACTGGAAGTCGTTCTCATCGCCATGGTACACGCCCACTACCCTGAATACCACGCCCTGGATTGTTATCCACTTGCCCATGACATCGTCACCGAGGTCCTTGAGGTGAGTAGTGCTGAGGACGGCCACCTTGGCGGCGTTTCTCTGGTCAAGAGGATTGATGAAACGGCCTTCCTTGAGGGACACCTTCTGAATCTCCGAGTACTCGGGCGTCACGCCCATCATATATGCAGACACGGTCTTGTCCTCCATGACTATGGTACCCATGGTCCCGTCTGTGATGGGGGCGACCTTCTCCACATTCTCTGAATAATCCTTCGTGAGTTCTATGTCTCCTTTGTCCAGCTGGATCCATCGTCCTTCCCTGTAGCCGTTGGCGGGCATTGAGGTGCGTCCGCCATAGACCTGTATGGAATTCTGGACAAACTGTCCGCTGTTGGATTGAAGGGAATTGGTGATTCCGTTTCCTGTTCCAAGGAGGCATATAAGGAGAAAGATTCCCCAGCTCACCGCAAAGCCGGTAAGCGCGGTCCGCAGCTTGTTGTTGCGGATAGAGTTGTATATTTCTCCAAAGAGGTCTCTCATGGCTACTTGATAAGTGCGGAATCCCAGTTGTCGTGCCTTACATTCTCTTCTATCTGCCCGATGACGCCGTCGCGGATATGGATTATCTTATCGGCCTGGTTGGCCACGCCGCTCTCGTGCGTTACCACTATTATAGTCATGCCGTCCTCCTTGTTGAGCTTTGTGAGGAGGTTCATCACCTCTACGCTGGTCTTGGAGTCAAGGGCGCCGGTAGGTTCATCGGCAAGGATGATGCGGGGACTGGTGATGAGGGCGCGGGCAATGGCCACACGCTGCTTCTGGCCACCGGACATCTCGTTTGGGAAATGGCCTGCCCAGTCCGTGAGGCCCATCTTGTCAAGGTATTCCATAGCAAGCTGGCGGCGCTTGTGACGGCTCATGCCCTGGTAATAGAGCGGGAGCTCCACATTCTCTACAGCCGTTTTGAAACTGATGAGGTTAAAGCTTTGGAAGATGAAACCGATCATTCGGTTGCGGTAAGCCGCCGCCTGCTTCTCACTAAGATCCTTAATGAGCGTACCGTCAAGATGATAAGTGCCAGTATCATAGTTGTCAAGAATGCCAAGAATGTTCAAAAGCGTGGATTTCCCGCTTCCGGACGCCCCCATGATGGAAACGAATTCTCCTTTCTCTATGTCCAGGTTAATCCCCTTGAGGACATGAAGCGGCTGTGCTCCCTGGTAGGTTTTGTTTACGTCTTTGAGCTCTATGAGCGCCATATTATTCACTGTATTAGTATCCTATTACACTGCAAAGATATAACGGATTTTTCTTTCCTCCAAATCTTTTTTAAATTTTTTGCAAGATTCTTGCCGCGTACTCTATTAATGACGAACTTCTTCCAATAATGTTAACACAGCACCGCCACGGCAGCAATTTCAGGCATTTTTGCTACCTTGGCAGTGCTATTAGTGGCCCGCCGGCCGCTATTTTGGCCCTTTTCGTAGCCCTCGCGTGACACGCTTGCACCCGCGGCCACGTTTTCCCGCGTTTCCGTGGCCTGGGGTGACGTGCCGGTCATGCGAGGCCACGTTTTCCCGCGTTTCCGTGGCCTGGGGTGACAAGGGCTATGCTAGCTGTTGGGTTTGTCAAGACACAGCTCCGGATGTTTGCGGGAGATGCCGGCAAAGACCAGGGCAGTGACAAGGGCGGCGACGCAGAGCAGCACGAACATGAGTTCCACGGACACGGGTCCGGAGCTTTCAGACTTGCCAAGAATGACGCCGGCAACCCACTTGAAGCTCATGAGACCGAGGTTCTGCACCCAATAAATCAAGGCGAACGTGGTTCCCAGCACCTTGTCCGGGACAATTTTGGGGACCGATGGCCACAGTGCTGCGGGCACCAGAGAGTAGCCAAAGCCAAGGAACACCATGGCAAGGTATCCCCAGAAAGGAACGCCCTGTGGCGCAAAAGCCAAAAGCAGATGCGCAACCAGTGCCAGGATTGCGCCGATGACCATCCACCGTGTTCCACGGCCGGCCTTGTCCACAAGCATGCCGAACAGCGGTGCAAAGATTACCGTGGAGAACGGCAGCATGGAAACCATCCAGCCTGCTGCCTGGGCGGGAATGTCAAAGCGTGGTATCAGAATAGCCCCCGCAAACTTCTTGAAAGCTATGATGCTGCTGTAAAACAGCACGCACAGAAGCCCCAGGAGCCAGAAATTGCGGTTCCCCAGCACGCCAAGGACGTCCTTGAAGCGGAAAGCATCGCTGTCAGCTTCGGAGGCAGCGGCTGTTTCTGGAGCTTCTGCCTTAGCGTCAATTGCCACAAAAACGCCCCACAGGATGAGCCCCAGGGCCATGAGGGCCATGCCGACCATGGCGGGACGGGCGGTTGATGCCAAAGAATACACGTGGCCGTCAAGCTGCTGCACAAGGCGGGGGCTCAGCACCAGGGCGAAGGCGGTGCCAAGACGGGCGATGGCAAGCTGGAGGCCCATTGCAAGGGCCATGGGGCCGCCGCGGAACCATTTGGCAATGCTCCGCGTCACGGCAGTGCCTGCAATCTCGGATCCCAGGCCAAAGAGCATCACACCCACATAGGCCACAGTAAGGGCCGATGACCCGCCACGAAGAAGTGCAACGGTCACAAGGCCGGCGCCAAGCACCATCATGCCCACAAACAGGGAGCCGCTCACGCGCACACCCCACTTGTCCAGCAGTATGCCACCAATCACCAGGCCGCCGAACACGCACAGCACGCTGTAGCCGCTTGCATATAGTCCATAACCGGCCGAATCCCACCCCAGAGCCGTAAGTGACGGGTTCTCAAAGAGGTAAGATATGCTGGAGAACATGTCGTCAAAGTAGTACGATGCGAACATCGGCACTACTAAACAAGCAAGCGCGGCCCACGGGAGCCACGCATGCTTTTTCTTAGCGGTATTTGCTACCATTATCAGTCTTCTTTAATGTTGGGGAGTTCCAGGCCAAGGCCTTTCTTGCGGTCTACCACCTTGAGCACCAGGCCAAGGATAAGGGCGGCCACGCCAAGGCAGGCAAGCATCACCAGCGGGGCGGTGTAGTTGAACTGGGTAGGATCAGTTACGCCGGGGTTGGTCTTGTCCAGAACCTTGCCGATGAGAAGAGGGAAGAGCCACAGGCCGATATTCTGAATCCAGAAAATGAGCGCGTATGCACTGCCGATAACCTTTGCATCCACCAGCTTGGGAACTGAAGGCCACAGCGATGCGGGAACCAGCGAGAAGCTTGCACCCAGCACCAGGATAGTCACGTATGCGACGATGGCTCCGCCGATGGCATTACCCTTGAATGCAGGAAGCACGAACGCGAAGGTAAGGTGGCATGCAATGAGCAGGATTGCGCCCAGCACAAGCATGGAAGCGCCTTTACCCTTCCTGTCCAGATAATTGCCCAGGATGGGGGTGATGAGGACGGCCAGCAGCGGGAACACCGCAAAGATGGACTCCGCACTCTGGCGCATGTAACCCATATAGCAGTAAGCAATCAGGGCCACGATGGAAATAGCCAGGAAAATATACTGGCGGGACTTCACCTTCTGGAAATTGCTGATGAATCCGGCGGCGGCCACAACCAGCATTATCACATACTGGACGATGGTTACGCTGGACCCGGCCCAGAAGGAGTCTGCGGCAGGCGCAGTGAGCGTAAGGTTGCACTGGAGCATGTTCACGGCATACTTCTGGAACGGGAAAATTGCGCTGTAGTAAAGCACGCACAGAAGGGCCACAATCCAGAAACCGCCGTCGGAAAGGATCTTGCCGATGTCGGAGACCTTGAAGGGATCGTCCTTCTCCTCTGCCTCTCCGGTCTGGGCGTCCAGCTTCTTGTCCATGAAGAAGTAGACGATGCACATGATGAGGGCGATGCACATGAGGACTACGCCGAAGGCAACGCTGCGGGACACCTCAACGTGACCGCCAAGCTTTGCGAAATAGGGGCTGAAGATCATGCAGGTGGCGACGCCAAGGCGGGCAAGGGCCATCTCGGAACCCATTGCCAGGGCCATTTCCCTGCCCTTGAACCACTTGACGATACCGCGGCTCACGGTGATGCCGGCCATCTCACAGCCGCATCCGAAGATCATGAAGCCGCAGGCGGCGAATTTTGCCGATGCGGGCATGCCCCGGTAGAACGGAGACACTCCAAGCTCGTCGAACAGCGGTATATAATTGAGGTTGTTTGTGAACCATGCCTCAAGGCTGCTTCCCATGAAAGCAGGACTAACGGCATACCATTTAATAACGGCACCCACCAGCATCACGCTTGCGGAAAGGACAGCCGTGAAGCGCACTCCCATCTTGTCCAGGATGATACCTGCAAAGATGAGGAAGAACACAAACACGTTCAGGAACACTTCCGAGCCCTGCATTGTTCCGAATGCCGTGGAATCCCAGCCGCGGGTCTCCTGCATCAGGTCCTTGATGGGGGACAGGATGTCCATGAATATGTAGGAGCAGAACATGGCCAGGGCAAGCAGCAGAAGTGCCGTCCAGCGCATTGCAGCCGAGTCACGAAGGGTTTTCTTAACAGTATCTGACATTTTTCAATAAGTTTTGAGCTGCTAAGTTAATAATAATTTTTAATATTACTATTTCATATAACTGTACCTGTAGTCCGTGGGGCTCACAAGGGTTTCCTTGATCACTCTGGGGATGACCCAGCGGATGAGGTTGAACTCTCCGCCGGCCTTGTCGTTGGTGCCGGATGCACGGGCGCCGCCGAAGGGCTGCATGCCAACCACGGCTCCGGTGGGCTTGTCGTTGATATAGAAGTTGCCGGCGGCATAACGGAGGCCGTGGGCAATCTTCTCCACGGCAAGGCGGTCACGGCCGAACACCGCGCCTGTGAGGCCGTAAGGAGAAGTTTCGTCGCAGAGCTTAACGGCTTCGTCCACCTTGTCATCGTCATAAGGATAAACGGTGAGGACGGGGCCGAAGATCTCCTCTTCCATGCTCTTGAAATGAGGGTCCGCGGTCTCTATGATGGTGGGTTCAACGAAGTAGCCAACGCTCTTGTCCCTCTTGCCGCCCATCACGATCTTTGCGTCCGGGGACTGCTCCGCGTAAGTGAGATAGCCGTCGATGTTGTTCCAGGAGGCCTCGTCGATTACGGCGTTGATGAAGTTGGAGTGGTCCATGACGCCTCCCATCTTCACCTCGGATGCATACTGCTTCATGATGCCCAGCACTTCCGGCCACAGGCTCCTGGGAACGTACATGCGGGATGCGGCAGAGCACTTCTGGCCCTGGAACTCGTATGCTCCGCAGAAGGCGGCGGTGGCGACGGCTTTTGCATCGGCAGAAGGATGGACGAAGATGAAGTCCTTGCCGCCGGTCTCTCCCACCAGACGGGGATAGCTCACATACTTGCCCAGGTTCTCCCCTGCCTGCCTCCAGAGGCTGTTGAAAGTGCCGGTGGAGCCGGTGAAATGGATGCCGCTGAACCACTTGGACTCAGTTGCGATCTTGCCGATGAGGGCTCCGCTGCCGGGCAGGAAGTTGATGACTCCGTCCGGAAGACCGGCCTCCTTGTACAGCTGCATGAGGTAATAATTGCTTAGCGTAGAAGTGGTTGACGGCTTCCAGAGGGCAACGTTACCCATGAGGACGGGAGTCATGCAGAGGTTGGAGGCGATGGAAGTGAAGTTGAACGGGGTCACTGCCAGCACGAAGCCTTCCAGCGGGCGGAACTCCGTATTGTTGATGTTTCCGGCGCCGTTCTTGGGCTGCATGTTATAGATCTTGGAGGCGTAGTGGACGTTGTAGCGGAAGAAGTCTATGGTCTCGCAGGCGCTGTCTATCTCTGCCTGGTAGATGTTCTTGCTCTGGCCCAGCATGCAGGCAGCGTTCATGATGGGACGATATTTTGTGGCCAGCAGCTCCGCCATCTTCATGACTATGGCAGCGCGGGTTGTCCAGGGGGTCTCGCTCCAGATCTTGTGGGCCTCCATGGCTGCGTCGATAGCCATCCGGACCTCTTTTTCGCCAACCTTATGGAAAGTTGCCAGTACGTGGCCGTGCTCGTGGGGGCACACCACCTTGCCGGTGTTCCCGGTGCGGATTTCCTTTCCGCCGATGATGATGGGGATATCCAGAACGGTGTTATACTGACGTTTGAGTTCTGCGTCCAGGGCTATGCGCTCCGGAGAACCTTCCAGATAGGATTTCACCGGCTCGTTGGCGGGCACGGGAAAATTGATGATGGCATTGTTCATAGTTATAGTGTTAATTTTTGTGGTTTTTGTCCTTGCGGGTTTCAAAGTTAACAAAAAAACGCGTGATAACCTATATTTTTTGACTACCTTTGCGAAAACGCTTAAAGATGATTTCCGATACCCTTATAGATTCCGCTGTAAGACAGCTCTTTGAAGGAATCAAGTTCCAGGACCAGCCCGCCGGCCTGTACGATCCCCTGCGCTACATGATAGCCATCGGCGGAAAACGCATCCGTCCCCGCCTGTGCCTCACAACCTACGGCATCTGGGCCGATGAGTTTGGCCCCCACATCCTGGAGCCGGCCGCCGCCCTGGAGGTCTTCCATACCTTCACCCTCATCCACGACGACATCATGGACCGCAGTCCCCTCAGGCGCGGAAATCCAACGGTGTGGAAAAAGTGGAACGAGGACACCGCCATCCTCAGCGGCGACGTCATGTTCATAGACTCCTACCGCCGCATTGCCCAGGCCCCTGCAGCCATGCTGCCCCAGGTCCTGTCCCTGTTCTCAAAGACCGCCAGCGAGGTCTGCGACGGCCAGCAGCTGGACATGGACTTCGAGAAAAGAGACAGCGTATCCATGAATGAGTACATGGAGATGATCGGCCTCAAGACCGGCGTCCTCATTGCCTGCGCAGCGCAGCTTGGCGCCATGATAGGCGGTGCCGATGAAAAGAGCCAGGAGTGCCTGTACCAGTACGGCTACCAGCTTGGCCTTGCCTTCCAGGTTGCCGACGACTATCTGGACGCGTACGGGGACCAGAAGGTCTTCGGCAAGCCCATCGGCGGGGACATCCTCAACTGCAAGAAGTCCTGGCTCACGGTAAAGGCATATGAAAAAGGTGCCACGGAGATAGTGGAGGCCCTGAACGACACCGACCTCGCCCCGGAGAAAAAGATCGCCCGCGTGATGGACATCTACCGTGCCGCAGGGGTTGCCGATGAGGCAAGGAAGGCAATATCGGACCTCAGCGCCGGCGCCATTACCAAGGGGTCGGACGCCGCCATGGACACGGATGGCAAGGAAGCCCTGAAACGTTTTGCAGACTCACTCGTCGGCCGCACCGTATAATGGACAGGAAAGAACTTGAAATAATGGCCCCTGCGGGCAGTTTCGACTGCCTGCTTGCCGCAATACAGGGCGGAGCGGACTCAGTCTACTTTGGCATAGGCCACCTCAACATGCGGTCGCACTCGGCAAACAACTTTGCCCGCGAAGACCTGCCGGAGATAATCCGTATATGCCGCGCATACGGCGTAAAGGCGTACATGACGCTCAACATCACCCTGTACGCAGAGGACCTCCAGGCCGCATACGACACCCTTGACGCCGCCAAGGCCGCCGGGGTTGACGCCATCATCGCAACGGACATGGCCGCAATCCTCTACTGCCGAAGGATTGGCCTGGAGGTGCACATCTCCACCCAGCTGAGCATTTCCAACATCGAAGCCCTGCGCTTCTACTCCCAGTTTGCCGATGTGGTTGTTCTGGCCCGCGAACTGAACCTGTTCCAGGTAAAGGAAATCCATGAGGCAATACTGCGTGAAGGCATTGTGGGCCCCGCCGGAAAGCCCGTGCGCATAGAGATGTTCGCACACGGAGCGTTCTGCATGGCCGTTTCCGGGAAGTGCTACCTGTCGCTGGCTGCGTGGGGAGCTTCCGCCAACCGTGGCGCCTGCCTGCAGGTTTGCCGCCGCGGCTATCTGGTCACGGATTACGAGACCGGCAACGAGATCCATATAGACAACAAATACCTCATGTCCCCCAAGGACCTCTGCACCATAGAATTCATGGACAAGTTCGTGGAGGCCGGCGTGAAGGTTTTCAAGATAGAGGGCCGCGCCCGCAGCGCAGAGTACGTGAGGCGTGCCGTGGAATGCTACCGCGCCGCAGCTGACGCCGTAGCGGACGGCACATACAGCCAGGAAAAGGCCATTGAGTGGAAGTCCCGGCTGGCTGAGGTCTTCAACCGAGGCTTCTGGGACGGCTACTACCTTGGTGCCAAAATGGGCGAATGGAGCTCCATCTACGGCTCCCAGGCCACAAAACGCAAGGTTTTCGTTGGCAAGGTCACCAACTGGTTCAGCCGCCTTGGCGTTGCGGAAATCGAAGTCCAGGCCACGGAACTCCGGAGGGGCGACGAACTCATGTTCATCGGCAATTCTACCGGAATAGTCCAGATAACCGTGGACGATTTACGCGTAGACTACAACCCTGCCGACGTCTGCCCCCAGGGACAGCGCTGCTCGGTTGCCGTTCCGCTTGACTCCATGCCCGTAGACCACGCCAACCAAAGCCCGGACATGGCTCCCGGCGAGCGTTTCCACCCCCGCCGCGGCGACAAAGTCTACATCTGGCGCTAGATAAGGGAGATCAGCAAATACGTGAAGTGCGCTATGACACCGGCGCAGAGACCGGCTATAGCATGGGAGCCGAGGGCCTTGGAGATGACCTTGCGGTAGCCCATGGAGTCCAGCATGGCGGTGTGGGTGGAGAGGAAACCGCTCCAGCACATGCCTATGGCAGTGAATACCGCAATGGCATTGCCGTCAAGGATGCCGGCTGCATTGAACGTGGGAAGAAGGCCAAGGGCTGCTCCCACTGCGCCAAGGGCTGTCATGGGGAAGGCGATGAGCTCCATGTGCTCGAAGCCGAAGAGCCACTCAAACACCCAATGTACTTTCTGTGCCAGCCAGGGCAGGACCGGAACGCCCTGCGAGGCGCCGCCGTCGTAAATGCCGTCAGGACCCGCGCCGAAGGTGAGCATGATGACGGCCGTGGTTATGATAAGAACGCCGGGGATAATCTGAAGGCCAAGTTCCACGCCGTTCTTTCCGCCGTCCAGGAGGGCGTTGAGGAAACGCATGAAGATGCTCTTGTCGCTGCTCTCTTCAGGAAACTCCATGGTACCTTCTTCCTGGACGTGGTCCAGTACGGGGGAATCAAGCTCCGGATATGCCTTGAGGCACCTTTTCTGCATGAGGCGCGTAGAGATTATGGAACCGCAGAAAGCTCCGAAAAGCCCTACCAGCGCACCTGTTATCTGCACATAACCGACCATGGTTATTATTACCACGAATCCCATTCCGAATGCCGTTCCAAAATTGCACAGGGATATCAGCTGGTACTTCTTGAAGTAGGAGCTGAAACGTCTGTCCTTGGACAGTGAAATAATGGCCGGGTTGTCTGACAGGAAGGTCATCACCCCTCCGAGGGCAGCTACGCCCGGAAGGTTGTAAAGGGGCTTCATGAGAGGCCTCAGCAGCTTTCCAAGCACCGTAACCACGCCAAACTCGCTCATGAGTTTGGAAAGGGCGCCGGTAAGCACGGTAATGCCCATGAGGTAGAAGACAGTGTTCAGAAGGAGGTCATGGGCTGTGTTCATGATGGTCTTTATCATGTTGGCACCGCCCATGCGTGAACCCAGCAGGGTGAATATCAGCACCATTACCGCCAGAAGCACAAGGGCCTCTATAGTAGACCTGGAACGTTTTTTCATTTTAAGTCAGTGGTTAGCGGGCACAAAGATACAACTTTATCTGTAAAGTTCTCTCAATACGGCAAGGGATTTTACGCGTATGGGCTGCTCTGTGTGGAACTCCAGATACCGCACCAGGCTCTCTGCCATGGAGTTTCTTACCGCTCCGCTCAGCGGCAGCAGCATGCTCTCCCCAAAATCCGATGTAAGCATCTGCCTGAGCGCCTGTGCGTTATCCCCGGCAAAGGGAGCCACATCTTCCCACGACGGCCGGAAGCCCAGCGCTCCCGCCAGTTCAAGGAGCCACCTTATATGGAAGTTTGCAAAATCTCCCTCAAGGGCATTCAGCGTAAGGATACTGCCGATGCACCACTCGTACAGGCCGTCCTCCAGAACCCCCTCCCGCAGCGTCCGGAAAAGGACCTCGGAAAGGAAAAGGGTCATCGTATTCTTATGGATGTTCCCGCGAATCCCCTCCAGCGAGTCCTTGGCCGATATGTTCCTGAGCCCCCAAAGTTCGCTTTTGGGATTTTCCACCACATCGGCCTCCAGTATGCTCAGGGGCAGGAAAAGCGAGGCCGATGCCTTTTTCCCGGGACGGACGATGAACCCGCGCCGCCCCATCTCACGGGAAAGCGTGTGAAGCACCAGGGCACCTTCGCCAATCTTGGTGGTTCCCAGGACTATGAGCTCAATGCTCCCGTTCATGAAGGAAGGCGGCCATGGCCCTGAGGGCCTTTCCGCGGTGGGAAATGGTGTTTTTGAATGCTTCTCCAAGCTCACCGTTGGTCTGGGACATGCCCTCCGGGATAAAGACTGGATCGTACCCGAATCCGCCGTCGCCGCGCCTTTCCCTGGCTATGGAACCCTCCATTACTCCGTCGAAAAAGTGCTTTTCGCCGCCGATGATAAGGGTTACCGATGTGCGGAAACGCGCTTTCCTGGTGGCACGGGGCGTGGATATGCCCATCTCCCTCATTACCGATGCCTCCCTCTCCCGCCTGCCCATCTCCCAGAGGAGTTTGGACATGTTGCGGTCTGCGTCGTGGGCCACGCCGCCGTAGCGGGCGGTATGCACGCCGGGCTCCCCGCCCAGGATGTCTACCTCCAGGCCGGAGTCATCGGCAAAACAGTCCAGGCCGGTGCGCTCGTAGATATACTGCGCCTTCTGGAGGGAGTTGGCACGGAGGGAGTTGCCCGTCTCGGGGATGTCCTCCGAGATGCCTGCCTCTGCGGCGGTTATTATCTGGAAGCCTGGGCCCAGGATTTCCGCAGCCTCGCGGACCTTTCCGGGATTGGCCGTTGCAAATACAAGTTTCATGATGGTACGACTTTTGCCCCGCAAATTTAGTCATTTTTTATGTATCTTTGTATCATGAAGAGAATCGTATATGCCCTTTCCGTGGCGGTATTTATGGCCGCGGGGGCTTCCGCACAGGCACAGAGCAAGGAATTCACCCTGGGACAGTGGGTGGAACTGCATAACGCAATACTGAAGGAGCTTAACCGCTCATATGTAGACTCGCTGGAAGTAGGCCGCATAGAGAGGGAAGGCGTGGACGCCATGCTTGGGGCCCTGGATCCTTATACCATGTATGTTCCCGAAGAGGAGCAGGAAGATTTCCAGATGATGCTTTCAAGTGCCTACGGCGGCATAGGTGCGCTCATATACAAACCGGAGACCGACGGCAATGTGTTCATAAACGAGCCCTACGCCAATTCCCCCGCAGCGAAGGCCGGCCTCCGCTGCGGAGACCAGATTCTTTCCATCGACGGCGTCTCCACGCACGGTCTCACTGCCTCCGAGAGCTCGGAGAAAATGAGGGGAAAGCCCGGAACAAGAGTTACCTTCAAAGTAAAGAAAGTATACACGGGGGACACTGTGGAAGTGAAAGTTCTCCGCGAAAGGATAGTACTCCCTTCCGTAGAGTATGCCGGAATGCTGGACAGTGGCGACGGCTACATAATGCTTACAAAGTTCACTGACGGCGTCTGGAGGGACGTCAGAAATTCCGTCATGAAACTGCGTTCCAAAGGCATGAAACGCCTTGTCATTGACCTTCGAGGCAACGGCGGCGGCCTGCTGGCGGAAGCCGTCAACATTGTGTCGCTGTTTGTTCCCAAAGGCTCCGTGGTGGTTTCATCCAAGGGCAAGACTCCCGGCAGCAATGCCACATACTGTACTTCGACGGACCCTGTCGATACGGAAATACCCATAGTTGTACTGGTGGACTCCGGCAGCGCATCGGCCTCCGAGATAGTGTCCGGAGCGCTTCAGGACCTTGACAGGGCAACCATAATAGGCACCCGCACTTACGGAAAGGGGTTGGTCCAGAGCATAAGGCCTCTCCCGTATGACGGCCAGATCAAGGTGACCACTGCAAAATACTACACTCCCTCAGGCCGATGTGTGCAGGCCATAGACTACTCCCACCGCAACGAGGACGGCTCCGTGGGCCACATCCCGGACTCGCTTACCCATGAGTTCAAGACCCTCCACGGACGCACGGTACGCGATGGCGGCGGCATTACCCCGGACTTCGAAGTAAAGCCCCATAAGTATTCCCGTCTCACGTACTCCCTGGTGCTTGGCGGCATTGTGGAGCAGTATGCCCTGGATTACGTCATGCGCCACCAGTCCGTACCCGAAGACTTCCACTTCACGGAATTCGAAGACTTCGTGGCATTTGCGCAGGACAAGGAGTTCGACTACCGTTCCACCGCCCGCGCCATGTTTGACCAGATGCGCGGCACCCTTAAGGAAGACGGTCTTGAAGAGGCCATGATGCCTCAGCTTGACGCTCTCCAGAAGGCCCTGGAAATGGACAAGGCCACATTCCTCAGTCTCAAGAAAGAGGAGATTGTGCCGTTCATTGAAGAAGAGATCGTAGTGCGCTACTACTTCCAGGAAGCCGGGATCCGTATCCGGCTCCGTTACGACGAGCAGCTTCACCAGGCCCTCCTTCAGCCCTCCATCACCCTCCCGTAACCTCTCTCCCGTCCACCAAAATGCCGTTTTTGGTGGACAAGTTGACGTTTTGGCCGGTTTGTCCACCGATTTGGCGTTTTTGGTGGACAAGTTGGCGTTTTGGCGGGTTTGTCCACCGAAATGGGGTGTTTTGGTGGATGGGTGAGGTTTTTTTTTGTATTTTTGTACCATGTCAAAGAGAAAATCCAAGAGCCGCGGCGGCGAAAAGCGTGGCGGAAAGAAAAAAGCCCGTAAGTTTGTTCCCGAGTACATAGGAACGGCAAGAATGTCCCGTGAGGGATTCATCTTCGTGGCCGTAGAAGGCCAGGAAGAGGACATCTACGTAAAAGCGTCCAAGACAAGGGGCGCGCTGAACGGGGATATCGTCAAGGTTGCCGTGACCCAGGAGAAGGACGGCCGGGCCAAGAAGCGCAGCGGTGAAATCATTGCCATCGTAGAGCGTTCCACTAAGCCGTTTGTGGGTATCCTTCATATTGTGGGAAAGCAGGCATGGGTGCTTATGAGCTCCAAGACCATGCCGTACGACATTGAGGTTCCCGTTCCGGAAGGCGCCGTCAAGGGCATGAAGGTAGCGGCCGTGGTGGACGGCTGGGAGCGCGGTGAAAGCGCTCCTCACGGGCACGTGGTGGACATCCTTGGCATGCCCGGGGAGAACGAGACGGAGATGCACGCCATCCTGGCGGAGTTCGGCCTCCCCTACCGCTTCAGCAAGGAGGTGGAAGACGCGGCCGACGGCATTTCGGAAGAGATTACGGACAAGGACCGCGCCCACCGCAGGGACTTCCGCGGAACCCTCACTTTCACCATCGACCCCGCAGATGCAAAGGACTATGACGATGCCCTGAGCTTCCGCAAACTGGAAAACGGCAACTACGAGGTAGGCGTCCACATTGCCGATGTCTCCTGGTACGTCAAGCCCGGCAGCGCGGTGGACAAGGAGGCGCAGGAAAGGGGAACATCGGTCTATCTTGTGGACCGCACCGTGCCCATGCTGCCGGAAAAACTGTCCAACAAGCTCTGCTCCCTGCGCCCCGGGGAGGAGAAACTCACCTTCAGCGCCGTCTTCGAGATTACCCCCCAGGCCAAGGTCTTCAACCCCTGGTTCGGCCGCACCAACATAGTCTCCGACTACCGCTTCGCCTACGAGCTGGCGCAGGAAATCATCGACGCCGGACCCAAGGAGGCGATGGAGCGGGACTTCGGGGAAGGCAGCGAATGCGGCATAGTTCCGCCGGAGGTGAAAGAGGCCATCCTCGTACTGAACGATATTGCCCTGAAGCTCAGGGAAAGGCGCTTCAAGGCCGGAGCGGTGAACTTTGACAGGCCGGAGATGAAGGTGGACATAGACGCCGACGGCAAGCCCGTGGGCGTGCACCAGAAGTTCTCCCGCGAGGCCAACTGGCTCATAGAGGAGTTCATGCTCCTTGCCAACCGCAATGTGGCGGAATACGTGGCCACCGGCGGAAAGATGGGCGGGAAAGCCCTGTCAAAGGCCAAGACCTTCGTATATCGTGTGCACGATGAGCCCAACATGGAAAAGATATCGGGCCTGAGGGACTTCGCCGGGCACTTCGGTTACAAAGTGGGCCAGCTGCAGGGAGGACGCGACGTTGCCGTGGCGCTGAACGGCCTCATGAAAGAGGCCGACGGCAAGCCGGAACTGGCCGCAATCCAGATCCTTGCCCTGCGCTCGATGGCAAAGGCCTGCTACAGCACGGACAACATAGGCCACTACGGCCTTGCGTTCCGCTTTTACACGCATTTCACATCGCCTATCAGGCGATATCCTGACCTCATGGTGCACCGCCTCCTTGCCAAGTACATGGCCGGGGCCGATTCCCAGGACCTGGACTACTACACCCAGCAGTGCAAGCACGCCTCGGAGCGCGAGGTGGTGGCAGCGGAAGCAGAGCGTGAAAGCACCAAGTACAAGCTTGTGGAATTCATGCAGGACAAGATTGGCCAGGAGTTCGACGGCCATGTGTCCGGAATAACGGAATGGGGTATCTACGTTGAGATAGAGCCCACCAAGATCGAGGGCATGGTCCCCTACCGCACCATCCGCAGCGACTTTTACGACTACGACCCGGACAACTACCGCGCCGTGGGCAGGCGTACAAAACGCAAAATCCGCCTGGGAGATCCCCTGCGGATTCGCGTAAAAGGTACTTCTCTTGAGCAGAAACTGCTTGACTACGAGCTTGTAGAAGACAACATTTCCTAACAGCGGCTCACAAGGAGCTTCAAACCCTCTGAAGAGGGAATGCAACTGGCAGCAATGCGGCATGCGGGGACCAGGAGGGTCTCGCCTGCGTGGATGTGCTCGCCGTCAACAAGGCCGGAGCCCTGGACGCAGATGACCGTGAGGAAAGAGTCGTCCGTGGGCACGTCAAACGGCCTGGTAAGGTCATATAGCGTTGTTGTGAAGTACTTGCATTTCACAAGCTCCACCGGAGTATCTTTCAGAGGCTGGTAAGAGGTCTTGTAAGTTGGCAGGACACGGAAATCTATGGCCTGCAGGGCAAGCTCGGTATGCAGCTGGCGGGGCTTTCCGTCAAGGCCCGGCCGGCCGTAGTCCCAAATGCGGTAGGTAAGGTCCGATGTCTGCTGGATCTCTGCCAGAAGGCAGCCGCTGCATATTGCATGGATTCGGCCTGGGGGCAGGAAAAACACGTCCCCGGGCTGCACCTCATATCGGGCAAGTATATCCGTGATGGTGCCGTCGGCAACGCGCTGCTGGTACTCCTCCCGGGTAACATCCCTGGAGAGGCCGCAGTAAAGGGCGGCACCCGGGGCAGCGGCAATCACATACCACATTTCCGTCTTGCCACGGAACTCAGGGCCATGGACGCGCTTTGCCATTTCATCGTCAGGATGAACCTGGATGGAAAGGTCGGAGTGTGCATCTATGAATTTTATCAGAAGCGGGAACTGGTCTCCGTACTCCTTGTAGACATGTTTTCCAAGCAACTGCTCCTTGTACACAGAGCCCAGCCAGATGGTACTGTGACCACGCAGAGGGCCGTTATCAACCAGAGTAAGGTGCTCCCCGTAACCGGAGATTTCCCAACTCTCCCCTATCTTTGGAAGGTTTCCGGAGACGCCTTTCCAAGGCAAAATTCTCTCCCCGCCCCACACCATGGTGCGGAACCAGGGAGAGAACCTGAGAGTGTAAAGCGGTGTCTCCATCCTATTTGAGCCCCCTTGCCCTCATGAGTGCTTCGGGATTGGGCTCAGAGCCGCGGAAACTCTTGTAAAGGACCATGGGTTCCTCGCTGCCGCCCTTCTCAAGGAAGGTCTCGCGGAAAGCCTTTGCGGTAGCCTTGTTGAAGACACCGTCGGCCAAGAATTTCTCCCATGCGTCTACAGCCAGGACCTCGCTCCAGAGATAGCCATAGTAGCCTGCGCTGTAACCGCTGTTGAAGATATGGTTGAAATAGGTTGTGCGGTAACGGGGGATAATCTCGTCCACAAGACCCATTTCCTTGCACACCTTTGCCTCGAAGTCGCGGATATCCTGCGGGCCGTTGAAGGCTGCAAGCTGCTCTGCGGAAAGCTCGTGCCATTTCATGTCAAGGATGGAGGCGGCGCAGAGTTCTCCCGTAGTGAAGCCCTGGTTGAACTTGAGGGCTTTCTGAATCTTTGCAACAAGCTCTGCCGGGATGGGCTCCCCGGTCCTGTAGTCGTTGGCGTAGGCCGCCAGGATTTCCGGCACGAAGGCAAAGTTCTCGTTGAACTGGGAGAACATCTCAACAAAGTCGCGGGCAACGGAAGTGCCGCTGACGCTCTTGTAGTTACACTTTGTGAGGAAACCGTGAAGGGCGTGGCCAAACTCGTGGAAAGCGGTCTGGACATTGTCTATGGTAAGGAGACTGGGCTTGGCGTCGGTGGGATCCTCCCCGGGAGCCGGGAAGTTGCACACATTGACTATGACAGGACGCACGTCGCCGGCCTGGTCCCGGAAATTGTTCATCCATGCACCGCCCCTCTTGGTGGGTCTCACATAATAGTCCTTGTAGAATATGCCGATGAGGCTGCCGTCCGGCTCGGAGAGCTTCCAGGCGCTTGCGGCGGGGTTGTAAACCTCAACCTCCGGAGCGGGTTCTATCTTTATCCCGTAGATGGTCTCGGCGGCGGTGAATACGCCCTTGAGGACGCTGTCGGCCTGGAAATAGGGCTTGGTAACGCTCTCGTCAAGGGCAAATTTCTGCGCACGGACCTTTTCTGCATAATAGCTGTAATCCCAAGGCTCTATCTTGTGGCCGGCAATCTTCTGCATGTCCTTCATCTCTTCCTTCGCCTTTGCCATGGCGGCGTCCATTATGGGCTGAAGGAAGTTGTCAACGGTCTCCGGAGTTCCGGCCATCTTGTTGGAGAGCTGGTAGGCCGCAAAGTTGGGATAGCCAAGAAGCGCGGCCTGCTCTGCACGCAGTTTCAGGATTTCCAGCACTATTGCATTGTTGTCCTTGTCGTTTGCGTTGTTTCCGCGGGCGCTGTAGGCCTTGAACACCTGCTCGCGCTTTGCGCGGTCAGGGCAGGAGCTCATGAAGTCGTAATACTCGCTGACGGTAATTCCGGTTGCATCCTTGAACGCGTTGTTCTCTGCCAGGAGGTTCTGACCGAACTTCTGGGACAGGGATGCCAGGCGGGTGGAAATCTCCGCAAAACGCTTCTTGCCTTCTGCATCCAGACCCACGCCATTGCGCTCAAAAGCCTGATAGAGCTTCTTTGTAACCATCTGCTGCTCGCGGGTAAGGCCTTCCATATTGTCATAAACGGCCTTTACGCGCTTGAACAGGTCCTCGTTCATGAGTATCTCATTCTCCGCCTCGGTAATGAGGGGCATCACTTCCTCCTCTATGGCCTGCATCTCGGGCGTGGAATCGCTCTCCGACAGGTTGAAGAACACGCCGGAAACCTTTGCCAGAAGTTCCCCCGCACGGTCATATGCCGCAACGGTGTTCTCGAATGTGGGGGCTTCCTTACAGTCTATGATTGCCTGGATTTCCGCCTTTTCCTGCTTTATGCCTTCCTTGAATGCCGGGAGGTAATGCTCTGTCCTGATCTGTGAGAACGGTGCCGTTCCGTAAGGGGTGTCCCATTCCTGGTAGAATGGATTCTTTTCTGTACATGCCATAGCCATAAGTGCCGTGCAAGTTAAAACAAACAGTTTACGCATCTTGTATTTGGGTTTTTGTAAAAGGTTCGGTTTTATTGGCCGAACCTTCCACGTTATTTGCTTTGCAGTGCCGTTTTATGTAAATGGTTCGGCAAAAAATACCGAACCTTTTACATTTAATAGACCTTCACTGAAGTTTCCGGAGCATCCACCAGCGTAAACTGGGCCGCACCGGAGTAGATTGTCATGATACCGGTTATGTCGGCCGATTTGCCTCCGGAGAGAAGTCCGGCGTCAAGAACCTGGTCCGCAAACTTTGCGTATCCGCTGGTTCGCACCTGGATATCCGTGGAGCCAAGTTTGAAGTAGTGGGAGACGTAGTTTGCGGTGGCATATTTCTTCATCACCTCTTTATATGTCAAGTCTGCATCCATGCCAAAAGCTTCGATTCTGCTTTCCTGTGCTGTACCGGTAAGGGCCTTGCGCACCACGAAGCAGACAGATCCGGGGCCGTAACGGGTAGCACCGGAGCCAACTTCTGCCTGGTCAAGGGCGCCGCTGTCCAGCATTTCAATGTACTTGGCCTTAGACAGCGACCATGTCTTGATACCCCATGTGGACTCAGAGAGGAACACGCGGTTCTCCGGGTTGGCGCTCTTGTGAGGAAGGTTGGGGTTGGGATAGACCAGTGCAAAAATCTGGTTTCCGTACTTGAGGCCCTTGATGGTGACAAGTTTGCCCCAGAGTTCTCCGGTAAAACCGGCGGAGATGGCTGCCTTTACTTTAGCCTCATCGACAACCTCTGGAGCAATGGGAGTTCCCACCTCTCCTTTAAAGACATGCTGGTCGATGATGGTCTGAAGGTCTATGTACGATGTCTCGTACTCGTTGCTGGAGGTCTCGTCAGCAGCCAGGCCAAGCTGAGGCATGCCGTTATATGCACCAAGCGTGAGGTCGTCACAGTACACATAAAGTGTCTGGCCAAGAGCGTACTCGCTGTAAAGGGAGGACTTGCCCAGTTTGAGGTCGATACCACCGGTTTCATCCTGGATGTACACTTCACGGTAAATATTGCCGGTGACATCCGAGGAAATGACTTTACCCTTTATCCAGACATTGCCGCTTACGGAAAGAGGAGTACCCTTGTACAGGGTCTTAAGCTCCTTGATAGTCTTGTAGCTGCCGATGGCCGGAGAGTTGGGGGGCAGGTTGGAATCCGTGTATGGAACGTACTGTGCCGACGGCTTCGGATCACCAAGCACTGGCTGCCATTCTTCTATCAGACTCCGGCAGGAAACGAGGGCGGCTGCAGCCGCAAGGATTACGATAATCTTTTTCATGGCTCTTAGAATCTGAAGTAAATGTTAAGCATGTAATTGGTTCCCGCCATATAGAAATACTTGGGGTCGAAACGGTAGAAACGTTCCTTGGAGACGGTGTTGTCCACAAGTCTTGTCTGCTCATAACCGCCTGTCTTCACACTTCGGTTATTAAGAAGATTCTTTCCGTTGAAGGAGAAGCCAAGCTGGTACTTTCTCTGAATAAACCAGGATTTACCCACGGAAATGTTGAAAAGCACCGCCGGGGCAAATCTCTCCTGCTCTGTCATGTATTCAATCTCCTCGTTTGTAATTGCGTTGTCCAGACCAGCCACGGCATAATCTGTACGGTACAGAGGGTTCATGTCAAGATATGCGCGGTCGAAGTACTCTACGTCCCCGTCTATGAACCAGTAATTATGGTTCCAGGCCAATCCCAGGGAAATGGCGGTCTGGGGAGTAGTGGGTACGTAATGCTGCTTTTTGGTGCCATCCATCAGATTGGTCTGTGCCCAATAGCGCACTGGGACAACAGTAGAATTAGTCCAGCCGTCAGGGGAGATTATGGGGTACTGGATTATTTCTGCATTGTTGTCTACGGTCTGGGTCATCACAGGGTTGGAAGTATATACATACTGGCCATACGCGACAACGCCCTGCAGACTTAGGTCAGGGATAATATAGGTAGGGAACTTGAATCCGAGTTCAACACCCATATGCCTCTGGTTTATACCGCTCAGTGCGAAGTTGGAGAAAGCGTTCTGAAGGTCATCGAACGCACTCATCACCTTGCTCTGATCCTTGATTGTAGTGTAGTATGCGGTTGCGCGTACGTTTATCCCCTGGGCGCTATACTGCCAGTTGACATCGGAAGAGAACGTCTTCACGGTCTTGAGATCCTGTACCATGGAGTTGCGGGTACGCGGACTCAGGAACACCTGGTTGAATTTGGGCGCATCGGAGAAATAACCCACATTGGCGTACATGCGGCGGTTGCCGCCTATGACATAATTGAGGTTGAGTTTACCTGCATACGTGATGAACTTTGCCACATTGGACTTTCCGTAGGAGGTCTCTGCGGTGGGTTCTATGCCTTCATTTATCCATTGAGCTGCCATGGCGTCGTTCTCCGGCTGCCCGGGGAAGAGACCCTTTCTCATGAGGCCTTCCCTCCAGAAACTCTCATAGCCCAGACGTCCGCCGGCGGCAATGCTGAGTTTGCCAAGGACGGTGGTTCCGGTGACCCAGCCGCCAAAGCTGCGAACTTTGGCCATGTAGTCATATCCGTATTTGTCTCCCTCGTGAAGGGTACGGGCCTGACCGTTTGCAAGATAGTAGTCAAGGTCATTCTGGAGTTTGTAAGGAGTTGCGGCAAACTCACGCTCGGCAAAATTATCCACATCCACAAAGTACTCGCCACCAAGGAGATCGGCCACCTTCTTATAATACTCGGTATTATTGATTCTGGCGCTGAGGCCACCGGCCACATCCACATTGGCGAGAGGACGATACTTGAAGGAGTAAGCCATATTGAGATCACTCTGGTCTACGTGACGCTGCTCCTGAATATACTTGGAACGGCCACCCTGAAGGTAGTTCACGTTGTAGAGGCGGTCCCAGTTAATGTGAGTAAGCTCCGGGTACTGCCCTGAGTGCTGCCATACCCACTGGCTCCAACCGTACTTCATGGGGTTGTTACGGTTGAGGTCGTCATTATACACACCACCTACAGTCCCATAGAAGTAGCTTGGAAGGTTGCGGTAGTAGTCCGGACGCGGATCCTGGGCATCGTACCAGTCAAGGGCGGTGTAACCGTTCTTGCCAAAACGATACAGCAAAGTAAGGTTGCTCTCGAATTCCTCGCTGGGTTTGTACTCCCATTTCACAAAAGCGATGGGCTCGTTGGTCTTGCGGACACGGGCATTGCGGACCTTGCCGCCCTGGTAACCCCAGTTGCTATTGTACATGTTGTCACCCATGAGATCATACACCTCCTGGGTAGATGCATTCTGTGCGCCTCGCTCGCCGGGAGTGGCGAAGAAGACGAAACTGAGCATATTGGCATCGTCAAAGACCTTGTCTGCAGCAAGGTAATAGGCAAGAGACTTATAGTAAACACCGTCTATCCAGTCGTTGCCGCCAAGACGGGCGCTGACGTTTACGGCGAAAGCCCAGCCATTGTCCTGCATGCCCGTGGCATAAGAGCCCATAAGACGCAACCTGTACAGGGTGCTGTTGGTAAGAACGCTTCCGCGAAGGCCTTTACGCATCTGTGATGCGGTACCGAATATATTGGTGGCTCCGTTATATCCGCCAAAGCCAAAATCTGCGAACTCAGCGCCGTTTACCGTGTCCTTGCTGCGGGTGGCCTCGTTAAGGCCGCTCCACAGGGAGAAAGGACCGTAACCGGTAATTGCGTCATTCAGCTTTACGCCTGCAAGATAAACTTCCTGGCTCTCTGAGGCATAACCGCGGGCGCGGAAACGCACGGAGGAGAAATTGTATCCGGCGATATTGTTGAATACGTCGTTACTGCCGAAAAGGATTGTGGGGTTGTCGTTGAAGCCGCTGTCGTCCATATCGAAGGCAGCGAATGAATCATCGTCAAGGTCGGTCACGTGCTGGATTGAGGTAAGGCCAACATTGAACAGGTTCTTTACCAGGCCGTCAACAACGGCAAAATCTATCTGGGTCTCCAGAAAATCTGGGGCTGTGACAACCAGTGAGTACATGCCGTCCGGGAGCCCTCTGAAAACGAACTCGCCATCCTTGTCAGAAACCGTTGTCCCAATGGTGGCGGCATCTTTCAGAAGCACCAGTTTGGCTTTCTCAACTCCCTGACGCCCGTTACGGTTTATGACCGTTCCCTTCACGCCTCCAGTCTGTGCAAACAGGAGGGCTGCAGAAAACATGGCCGCTATAGTGAGTAGGATTCTCTTGGCCATAAGCTATTTCTTTTTGATTATTATATAAGTGGGATAGTGGTCCGAGTATCCGCCTACGAACGCACCGTTTGAGAAGGTGCGGAACGGAGTACCCTTGTACTGGCCGGTCTGGTTGGTCATGAAAGGCTTGTTGAAGACACGTCCGTAGAACTTCTTCTTGGTAATCTTCTGGATCTGGAAGGTCCCCTTAGGGGCATGGGCCAGCGCATTGTTGACCAGGATGCAGTCATAAATATTGCCTTCTCCCCTGTAATACAAAGAGCTGTAACCAGCGTCAAGCATGCTCCAGAAAGGCGCAAAGTAATCCTGATCTGTTACTTTGTTTATATCCTTCTGACCATGCATGTACTTTGCCATGGAAGGGTCGTAGGGGTTGTCGTTCATATCGCCCATAATCACACACTTGATGCCGGGATACTTCTGCATCATCTTGCGGGAGTGCTCGTAGGCAATCTCTCCGCCGCGGGCACGGTTGTCGGCACCCTTGCCGCCAAGACGGGAAGGCAGGTGGCAAACGTAGAAGGCAAAATGCTCACCGTCGATTATGCCGTGTACCATGAGGATGTCACGTGTGCGGAAGTTGTCCTGCTCCTCCTTGGTCATGTCGAACTTGATGGCCGACGGAGCGAAGGTGAAGGGAATGGACTCGCTCTCCACCAGGGTCATCTTGGTGGGGTCGTACAGGAGGGCGCAGTCTACGCCTCGGCGGTCCGGGCCGTCGTAGTGGACAATCTGGTAATTGGCCTCTGCGATTGCGGGTTCCATCACCAGGTCTTCCAGGACATGGCGGTTTTCAATTTCCGATACGCCAAGCACCGTATGCCATACGCCATTGTCCTTCTTCATGGACTGGATTACGCGAGCCATGTTGCGGAGCTTCTTGGCATACTTTTCCGGAGTCCACTGATTGGCACCGTCAGGAAGGTACTCATAGTCGTTCTTCCCGTCATCGTGGAAAGTGTCGAAGAGGTTTTCCAGATTGTAAAAGCCAATCACGTGGGAACGGTTCTTCTTCTGTGCATCCAGATTAAGCGGAAGCAGCAGGAGAATGGCCAGAAGAGTGATCAGGTATTTTTTCATATGGATCTGATATTAATTGCTGTGTCTATTTCCACCATGAGAGTACTGTAGACTCCACGGCATCGGCGGTTTCCTTGCCAACTGCTGTGACAAGGTTGGGGAAAAAGTCTATACCTGTCTTTTCCTCCAACTGGTCAATGGACATAATATACTCCTTGTAATTGCCTTCGGAGATGTTGGAGGTGTGGGGAAGCAGGAATCCCGCAGACATATAGCCCTTTGTACCTGTGGCGGCCGACTGGTTTCCACGGTACAGCAGAGCCTTGAAGTAGTAGGTGGGAATCTTTACGGCAAAGCCGCTCTTTGTTCCGCTTGTGGTTGTGGAATTGTCAAACAGACAGCCTGTAACCACGTATAATGTATCAGATTTGTCCGAGTAATTCCTCACTGCCTGCTCCAGGTTAGCCCAGATCCCGCAGTTGAAATCATAGTCCTGAGGAGTCATATTGGTAGGGACAAAGGTGGAGATGTTTGCCGATTCCGGTTTAAGCCGGTCTGCCGACGGCAACTGATGGCCACGGGTCCAGCCCCCGCCATATGAGCCCTGGACGATATTGGGCTGTATGGAAACGGGCAGAAGGGCATCGTAACCCCAGGTGTTGGTACGGCTTCCGCTTCCCCTCAGAGACTTGTTCAAGGGATATGCGACCCATAGGGACATGTGCTCATCGTAATCCCAGTAGCAGGACCAGTTGCGCGTGCCGTCGACACCTTTGGAAGAGTATTTTCCGCCCGTCATGCTATGGACAAGCACATCGCGCCCGTCTCCGGCCTTGCATGCCGGCAACTCAAGCCAGTCCATAGGTGCCACATCATAACCATATTGTCCGATACTCTGCTGCTGTTCATCCTTCCCCAACTGCTTTATCACCGCTGTTGCTCTGACGCCGCCGGATGTGGCAAGGGCCAGGGTAACGCTGCGTGAAGCTCCGGGGTTCTCCCCATAGCGGAAACGGATATCGCCCTTGGAGCCGGTGCCTTGGGCGGGCTCAAGCGTAACCCACGGTTCCACATCGGCAGGGTATTCCGTTTGCAGTGTCCACTCTCCGGAAGCGGTTATGGACACAAACATGCTGCCAGCCCCTGGTTCAAGGGTGGTTTTTCTGGGGACGACTGTTTCCTCCACCATATCATCGCCACCGCTTCCGGAGGTGCCATAAAGCAGCTCCGGAAGCTTGTCGCAGGAAGATATGCAGGCTGCCATAGCCAATACCATGGCAGCCTTTAGGAGTTTAGACATGAACTTACTCAAAGAAGACTTCTACATTTACCAGACGGGTCTGGCCGGCAGCAGCCTGCAGAATGACGGTGCTTGCACTTCCTTCCCATTTGATGGTCTCGTCAGATTTGGATGCAACTGCAGTACCTTCTGTGCCCTCAACTCCTGTCAAGTCAAGAATATACTGGCCACTGTTCAGATTGTTAGCCTTGAAGGAAAGGGCCTTGATGGTCTTTCCTGAAGGGGCTTCAATGAAGAACACTGCGCTCTTATATACCCTCATGCTGTACTGGTCAGGAGTGACAGGATTTGAAGTGCTCTTATACTTGTAAGTGGCCACCTTGAATCCCTCAACAGTTGCAGAGAAGCCATTCTTGAGCACATCGCCGCCGTTATCCTCTGCAAAAGAAGTCTCGTTGTTGAGTGGTATGACTATGGAACTGGCATTGCCGGAACTTGCCTTGGCCTGGACTATCATAACCTCGATTTCCTTGGTTGCCACATCTGCATCTGTCTTCACGATGAGATTATAGGTCACGACATTCTCCGTATCAGTATTGGCGGGGAAATTTGCAGTGATCTCACCGGCGCCCTGACCTGAAGCGGGAGACAGAGTCAAAGCGTTAATGGCAGTACTGGCCGTCCAGGCAACGTTGCCGGTAACCTTGATCACCGCGCTGGTTGCACTTGCAGAAACGCTGATCTGTGCCTTCTCAACGCCGAATACGGGACCCTGGTCAATGCTGGTCTGGCCGTTGAGGCTGTAGATATAAGCCTCCTTGCTGGAGGTTTCGGGAGTTCCGCCATAGTTGGTGAGCTTACCGCAGATAATCACTTCGTCACCTACGGCGACCTGTGCATCTCCGTCTACCCAGGCACGATTGCCAAGATAGTAGACGCTATATACCTGGAACTGGGTTCCGTTGGTAGAGCCGTCTTCGGAGATGTAGAACGTAGCAGTGCCATACTGGGCGCTGAAGGTGTATTTTACAGAGGAGATTTTACCCTTTACGTACACATCATCAGTCTTGCCCTTGTCTTCAAGTGCGGAAGCCACGTCGGAAGCGGCCTTGGGGTTATAAGGACTCTCAAGTGTGCCGTTGCCGGTTGCAGTCTCATCCTGGGTCTGACCTTCGGTGAAGGAAAGAATGTAGGCATTTACGACCTCGTGCTGCTGTTTGTTAGCATAGTAATCATACTTGCCGGCCAGCGTTACGGTACCGCCGTCCTTAATCTTGGAGCTCCACTCTGACTTGTTGTCAACGCTATACACGTAGATAAGACCGGTTGCGTCAGTGAGGTCGAAGCTGCAGTAATTGGCGTTAAAGCCGGAGACCTTACCGGAAAGCTTGTAATAGTTATCTTTATCGGCAGCAGAAATAAACTCTGCGACAGTCTTGGCGGGAACATTGTTGTAGTCGATTTCCTCGCCGCCCTGTACGTCAAGGATGTAGCCGTTTACCATTTCAGGAGTACCGTTGTAATCCTTGAATACGCCAGCAATGGTGACGATGCTACCCTTCTTGACCTTATCCTGAACGGCAGACCAGTTGGATACACCGTAAATCTTAACTGTACCGGTAGCATCCTTGAGGTCGAAGTTGCCATACTGGGTATTGATACTGCCGGTAACTTCACCGGTAAGCTTATAAGGAGTCTTGGTATCTGCAAGTGCAATGAATTCAGCAACGGTCTTGGCCTCAGCCTTGGTGTAGTCTACCTCCTGACCACCAGTTGCCACGGTTTCACCATTGAGACTGTAGAGATAAGAACCCTTCTGTACTGTCTCCGGAGTGTTGCCCATATAGTTCATGACCTCGCCATAAACCACGGCTACATCACCTACAGCAATCTGGGTGTTGCCTTCCTGCCACTTCTTGTTTTCAAGATAGTAAACCCTGTAAGCAACAAACTTGGGGTCGGTAGCGTTTCCGTCATCAGTAATGGTGAAATTGCCATTGCCGTATTCCGCTCCGAAGGGCTCCTTTATGGAAGCGATCTTGCCCTTTACATAGAAAGGACCAACCTTATCGTACTCAGTAGTGCTGGTCCATGTGAGCCTTGATACAACTTCAGCAATCTGGGCTACATTGTAAGGCTTTTCCTTGGAGCCGTCGCCTTCTTCAGCAACGAATGTGCCCTGGCTGCCCTTCTGCTTTACCTTCAGGGTTGCCTTGACCATGCCGCCGCCGGCTGCAAAGACGATATCAATCTCGCGGTCAAAGCCGGTATTCTCTTCAACGGACACGGAAACGGTCTGAGGATCCTTGGATGCATTGCCGCTTTCCTGACCAAGGGCTACCCACTTGCCGGCAAGGTCTGTGGTTACGCTCCAGTTAAGGGTTGCATTCAGAGTAATTGTCTGGGAGCCCTCACCTGCCTCAAAATTGAGTTCGGTAGGATTGATATTGATCATGGGGGCACCAAGTTCCTCAATCTCCTCGCAGGCTGTGAACGCAAAAGCGCCCGCAATCACTGCCATGAATAAATGTCTCAGTTTCATAGTATAGATTAGTGTTGATTGTTTCTGATTCACAAATATAACAATCTTTTTCGGTTATTCAATTTTTACATAGTAAAAACGGCTCCCGGAGTCCGGGAGCCGTAGAAAGAGAGTTCTAAAGACTCTTACTTCAGAGCAATTTTTTCCGCGTTGGTAGGATAGTACTGAACAGCCGTCTTAACGGTTATTTCAGCTCCTGATGCGGGTGAACCAAGAGCAGAGCGGGGGACGCTCACCTCGATATAAGCGAAATCTCCAGAGATGGTTCCGCCGACTTTCAGCTTGGCACCGTCAACCTTGGTACCCACAGGATTGTCAATCCAGCTTGCAGGGTCCTCTCCGGCAGTAATTACCGCATTGGCAGCAGACGTCCAAGGATAGAAATACGCAAGAGCCTCGAGGCCGGCATTGTTTCCGGCTGCACCATGCTCTCCCTGACTGCCAGTAGAGGCATCGTTGTCAAGATTGAAGCCGATGTAGAACGATGAAGAACCGTCGGTCTTGATCTTCTCTGCTGTCATCTTGTAATAGAAGTACACGTTGCTGGCATCGGAAGTGGCCTTCCACTCAACTATACGGTTGTTAACGCCTTCAAACTTGGTCTCAACAGCATCCCAGTCGCCAAGGTCACCGTCGATGGTGATGCCCTTGGGGGCGACAGCTATCTCCTCAGTGGAGGCCTGGATGCCGAAGATGATGGCCCTCTTGCCGTTGTTGGTTCCTTCGTAGGTCTCAACAGTGACAGGGGTATCCTGAGGAAGGGCTCCGCCAAGGTTGAAGGCATACTTGTCACTGTCAGTAACAGTGATGGTATAAGGGCTGCTGCCCGTTGCGCCATCATTTGCTGCGATGTCCACAGGTATTACGTTGCTGCCCAGCGTGAGCTTGAGGGATGCCGGAGCGCCTTTCCAACCTACGGCATAGAAAGATACGGACTTGGTGCCGGCAGGAAGAGTGACAGTTGCGCTGCCAAACTTGGAGCTGGTGCCAAGTTTGAGGGTAAAGACGTCCGCAGTACCGTTAACGGTGGCTACGCCGTCAGTGTAGGCACTGCTCACGGTGACTATTCCGTCCTTTACATTGGTGTCATACTCACCAAGTTCTGCCGGAGGATTGGAAGATCCGTTTGCTGCGCCGATGGTAGGAGTGTCGAAGATGACAAACTTATCGGCACCGTCGGTTTCGCGGCCCCAGGACTTGCCGTCCTCGATAGTAACGATATTGGTCAGGTTATCAACCTCATCCACAACTGCATCTCCCTTCTTGAGGGCGATCTTGAAGCCCTTGGTGCCGCTTAGGCCGAACACAGGGCCGTTGGCGGCATCGGTCTGCTTGCAAGTGAATACTGCATAACCCTTTGCAGGAACCTTTGCGAGGGCGGCCGGGATAGAGAAGGTATCCTTCTCGCCTTCTTCGCCGTCGTTCTTGAGGATTATCCAACCGGTCATATCCACTTCTGCGTCGGTGGCATTATAGATCTCGATCTGCTTGTTCTGGCAGTCGAACTCGTTGAGATACAGCTCGGGAACCACCTCTGCAGGAGTAGCCTCGGTTACGCCGTTGAGGCTGTAGACATAGGCCTTCTTGCTGGAGGTCTCGTAAGTGGACTTGTAGAGAGTGAGCTGGCCCTTGATGATGACCTCGTCACCGACGGCCACCTGGGCATTGCCTTCTTCCCAAGGCTTGTTCTCAAGGAAGTAGGCGCTGTAAACCTCGAAGTCCTTGGCGGGCTCTGTGGTGCTCTTCTTGTCGTCAGATACACCGTAGGCGGTGCCATCGTCAGAAATCCAGAAGGTACCGGTACCATAATTGGCGCTGAACTCATAGAGGACCGCGGAAACCTTACCCTTGACGGCTACGTCAGGGAGAGTGAGCGTAGCACCGGCATCACTGGCTGCCTTGACGGCGGCCTGGGTGTCGTCGATGAACTTCTCAGCACCGGCAATGTTGAAAGGATAGTCAACGCTGCCAAGACCGTTGGCATCGGTGGTTGCCCAGTTGATGCTGTAGATCTTTGCTTTCTTGCTGGCGGTCTCGTATGTGGTGACGTCGTTCTTGGTATATGCAGTGACTGCACCGAAGAGGATGACTTCGTCGCCTACGGAATAGTTGCCCTTTATGTCTGCTGCAGCGACGGGAGCGTCAAGGCTACCGCCGAGCCAGTACACGCTGTAAGCTTCGAAGTCCTTGTTGAGGTCATCGTTGAAGACGCCGTCGTCAGAAATCCAGAAGGTGCCGGTGTTGTAGCTTTCGCTGTAGGTATAGACAGCCTTGGAGACGATACCCTTAATGTATACGTTACCGGCTGCACTATTATTCTTGATGGCCTCGATAACCTGAGCTACTGTGTAAGGATTGTCAAGAGTACCAACTGCGGAATATCCGCCCTGCTTGAGGGTAAGGGTAATATCCTTGGCACCGGCGCTCTTCACCGTGAAGGTAGCCTCGCGGGCCTCGGTCTCAGTATTGGCATCGAAGGAAACCCTGATCTCAGTGGCATCCTTGGCGCCGGACTTGGTGTAGTCCTTGATCCAGGAAGCATCGGTGCTTACGGTCCAGCCCTCGGTGAGGTTCTTGGGAGCGATGGTGAAGGTGGCTTCGGTCTCGGAAGCGGCTACAACCTTCTCGGGCTCCTTGCAGGAGATGGTGGGAGCGGTGTTGGCATCCAGCTTGACGAGGTAAGCGGCATTCTGGCTGGTTTCTGCCTGGCCGCCATAATTCATAAGGACACCATAGATTACAACGTTGTCACCTTCGCTGATGTTCTGCTTGGTGGGATCGTCATACTTGACATTGTCGAAGTAGTAGATACGGTAGGCTTCGAAAGTCTTTTCGCCCTCGGCGTCGCCCATCCAGAAGGTGGCGTTGCCATACTGGGTGCCGAATTCTTCGACAATAGCGGTGATGATACCCTTGACATAGTACTTCTTGGGCGTTGTGGCCTTGTCTGCCAACTTGCCGCAGAGCACTACAGCCTCTGCACAGGTAAGAGGATCATCCTCGGTGAGGCCGTGAGGGTCACCGGTCTGAACTACGGTAATGAGCTTTTCCAGTTTGCCGGCCTGGAGGGAAACCTCTCCGGTACGGTCTTCGTCGGATGCTCCGACGGTAATGGTAACCTTTGTGGTACCGCTGCCGGTGGCAGGGGTGAATGCGATCCAGTCGGCGGAGGAAGTGGCCTTCCATGTGATGTCGCCGCTGTTGACCTCAACGGTTGCGCTGCCGCCTTCAGAACCAACTGCCACGATGCTCTTGTCAAGGTCTATGGCAAGGTTGTAGGATGCCACGGGCTCTTCCTCTATACAGGAGGCAAAGAGCGAGACACCTGCGAGCGCAGAAAGAATATATCTGAACAGTTTCATGATATTACGCTGTTATTAATTGAACAAGTACTTGAGACCCAGCTGGAGGTACCATGCCTGACCGATGGTCTTTAAAGGCATGAAGGACTTGGCGCCTTCCTTCAGAGGAGTGGAGAATACGGGCTGGCCGTCAGAGTTGAAGTGGTCAAGCGTCAGGATCTGGCCGTTGTTGGCGGTATCGGACCAGGTGGTCATGACACCCCAGCTGTCGTTCAGGAGGTTGCCCACGTTCATGATGTCGCAGCTGAGCTGCAGGGTATTGGTGGTGTTGCCGATACGGACCTTGATGTCCTGGGCGACCTTCATGTCGAAGTAGTGCACCATGGGCCTGTGAGCGCCGTATGCCTGTGCATACTTGCCCTTGCGGGAAGACAGGTATGAATCCTGCTCCACGAAAGCCCAGAAAATGTCGCGGTTGGTGTCGTCGGTGAACAGGATCTCGTCCTTGGTAGCAGGAATGTAGATGAGGTCCGTGATGTTGGAGTCGCCGTTGACGTCGCCGTCGAACTTGAAGGTGCCGTATGCGTCACCGCTGTTGCTGGGGACGAAGGCATTGTAAAGGAGGCTCAGGCTGGTTCCCCAGGGCATCCTGTAGGAGACGGAGGCCATGAGGCGGTCCGGGCTCACGTACTGTGAAGGCTGCAGGGTTGCAAATGCGGGACCGTCAACAGTAGGAAGGCCCTTGAAGACGGACTCCGGGTCGGAGCCGGGCATACCCGTAACCTCGTACTGCTCCGTATGCGTGTAGGATGCGTTTACACGGAGATTCTTGATGGGCTGTGCGTTGGCGCTGAGAACGAATATCCAGCCATAACCCTTGTTGGTGTTGGTGAGGTAGTATGCAGGAGTACCCGTGTAGTAAGCGTTGGAAGGATAGACGTGACGATTGTCCGGACCTGCCCACTGGGACCAACCGGCGTTGCTCTTGGTGTTGATATCCTTGATGAGGTTTGCGTTCACATTCTTGTTGAAGGTGTACTCGGCAGTCATGTTGAACGGGAACTCGGTGGGGAGCTGCATGTCAAGGGCGATGGAAGACTTCCAGATCTGGGGCATCTTGAAGTTGGGATCGACGCCTGCAATCTTGGATGACAGCTGTCCTTTGTCGGGAGAAATCTCGTAAGGGTTCTTATCCGGGTCAATGGCATTGAGGGCGGCGAGGATGTCTTCAGTGGTGACGGGAAGCTTTCCGTCAGGACCAACTGCAAACTTATCCAGGCCGGCATTGCGGAACTCCACGTTTCCGTTCTTCCACTGAGTGGTGATGACGGACAGGTGCTGGAACATGGCTGCGTTGGTAGGCATGTTTGTCATGAACACCAGGGGGAGACGGCCTGCGAACAGACCGGTGCCGCCGCGGATCTTCATGCTCTTGTCTCCGAACACGTCATAGACAAAGCCGATACGGGGGGATACCTGGATGTTGGTCTTGGGCCAGTAGCCGGTGTCGATGCGGAGGCAGCCGTCACCGTCGGCGTGACCGCCCTCGGGTTCCTCGCCGAAGTGGAGAGCCTTCACGGCGTTGTTGGTCATAAGGTCCTTGCTGTTGTACAGGATGGTATCGAAGCGGACGCCTGCGGTGACCTTGAGTTTCTCGTTCACGTCCCACTCGTCCTGGCCGTAGAGGCCGATCTGGTTGAACTGGATACGTGCGGACGGGGTGTCACCCATACCGTTGTTGGTGTAGCCGTAGGTGAGGGCCACGGTTTCAGGGGCCGCGCCGTTGATGAAGTCGTCGACGCTCTTGAAGCGGTAGTAACCGGTACCTTCACGCATATAGGCGTTGTCTGCGAACTGGTATTCGTTGGAGATGCCGGCGGTGATCTTGTGGGCGCCGAGGAAATAGGTGAGGTCGTCCTTGACGGTGAACACGCGGTTGTGAACGCCGTTGTACCAGGTGAAGAGCTCGTAACCTGCGCTGATGTAAGGCTCAAGGATCTGGGTACCGTCCGAGTTGGAGCCCTTCATAATGTCGATGAAGGGGAACTTGTCAGAATCGGAACCACGGACGTCCTCGATGTTGGAGTAGGTGACGAGGAGCTGGTTGGAGAGGTCGTTGGTGAGACGGCTGTTGAGGTCCAGGGAGTAGGTCCTCACGTTGTTCTCCATCGAGTACATTGAATTGTAGAAGGCCATCGAGTATTCCGACATACGGTTCAGGGACAGGCGGGTACCCTTGAGGGATTCCTGGGTGCCGTCCTTGGTTGAACCCCAGTCACCGGAAGAACCGTTGGTGCCTACCCAGTGCTTTGAAGTGGTGTAGTTGAAACGGAATGCGAGATGGTGCTTGTCCGTGATGTTCCAGTCCAGGCGGCCCAGGAGCTTGATGGTGTTGGATTCCTTGCCGTAGTCGTCCCAGCCGCCGGTGTCGTAGCCGTAACGGTTCTTGAGGTGGTCCGAGACACGCTGCATATCGGAATTCAGGGTACGGGCGATGGAGCCGTTCTTGTAACCTTTTTCCAGGATGGTCTCGGGGCCGACAGTCACATCGTTGCCATTGTCATCCTTGTAGGTATAGGAGGAAGTACCGTCATATGCACGGTATGCAAATACCTGGTTTGCAGGCTCTCCCTGATACTCTACGCTTCCGAAGAAGAAGAGTTTGTTCTTGATGATGGGGAAGCCAAGCGTTGCACCGTAGACAGTGCTCTTTTCAGCCTGGTTAGCCTCCTTGTTGGGGATTTCCTGGCCGCCGTTGAGGGTGGAGCCGCGGAGCTTGCCGTTCTGGTGGTAGACATAGGCGGTTCCCTTAACGGTGTTGGTACCGGACTTGGTAATGGCGTTGATACCGCCGCCGATGAAGTTGGTCTGCCTTACGTCGAACGGGGAAACCACAACCTGGAGTTCCTCGATGGCGTCCATGGAGACAGGGTTGCCGCCGCCGGGAAGGCTTGAGGAAAGACCGAAGTTGTTGTTGAAGTTTGCACCGTCGATGGTGAAGTTGGTGCTACGGCCGTCGCCACCTGCGATGGACATTCCGTTACCGCCGTAAGGAGAAAGCTTGGCGATATCGGAAACGCTGCGGTTTGCGGTGGGCAGTGCCAGGATTTCCTGCTGGGAAACGTTGGTTGCGGCACCGGTCTTCTCCTGGGCGGCGAACTTGGAAGTGGGCGTTGCCACAACCACCACGGCCTCAAGGAATTCCGCAGACTCCTGCAGCCACACGTTCAGGTTATAAGCCTGACCCAGCTGGAGGGTGATGTCCGTGTAGTTGACGCTCTGGTAACCCAGGTTGGAGAACTCTACGGTGTAAGGACCGCCGGTACGCATACCCTGTATGGTATAGCGGCCTTCCACGTTAGTCACGGCGCCGTAAACGGTACCGGAGGGTTCATGCTGCGCAAGGATGGCGGCGCCGATGACCGGCTCGCCATTCTGGTCAACCACGCGGCCCTGTAGGGTTGATGTGGTGACCTGCGCAAACGCAGACACGCCCGCAATCAGCGTAGTGAAAGCGAGCAGAAAGCTTTTGAAAGCGTTTTTCATAAAGTTTTGATGATAAATATTGATACGATAGTATATTTCTACCAAAAAACCGTTGCGAAGTTACTACTTTTTTATGAATAAAAAAACGGAACCCGTTCAGATTCCGTAAAAAAGTTTTCAACTGATTTCGAATGCCTTCTTCACAGCGGGCACGCTGTCAAGGAGTTCCCATCCGAAGAACTGGACTATCTTGTCCTTTCCCTGCACCTTCACGGCCTTCCTGAAGGGTTTTCTGCCCATATGACCATAAGCCGCGGTGGGAGCATAGATGGGATTCTTGAGACCGAATTTCCTTACAATGGCGGCCGGAGTAAGCGGGAAAATCTTCTGGATCTTTTCCGCTATCTCCGAATCCGGCACAATGCCGGTTCCGTAAGTATCCACGAAAACGCTCACGGGCTTTGCAACGCCGATCGCATAGGCAAGCTGGACAAGGCACTCCTGGGCAACGCCCGCGGCAACCAGGTTCTTGGCGATGTAACGGGCGGCGTAGGCGGCGCTGCGGTCCACCTTGGAGGAATCTTTCCCGGAGAAGGCACCGCCTCCGTGCGCACCCTTTCCGCCGTAAGTGTCCACGATTATCTTGCGGCCGGTGAGACCGGTGTCCCCGTGAGGCCCGCCGATGACGAATTTACCGGTGGGATTCACGTGCAGGATGAAGTCATGGATAAGCGCGGAAGTTTCCTCGGGAAGAGAAGCCTTTAGCCTGGGAATCAGGATGTTGCGGACATCGTCCTCTATCTTTTCACGCATGGCTTCATCCACCTTGGCCTGGCCGTACTGAGCCACCGCCTTGGCGTATGACATGCGTCCCAGGGAGGCGGGTACGAATTCATCGTGCTGGGTGCTCAGGACTATGGTGTGAACCTTTACGGGACGATGCGTCTCGCCGTCGTACTCGATGGTGAACTGGCTCTTTGCATCCGGGCGCAGATACGGCATGAGGCCAATCTCATGGTGCCTTATGCGGGCAAGGATTTCAAGAATCCTGTGGCTGAGGTAAAGGGGCAGCGGCATGTAGTCTTCCGTATCCTTGCAGGCAT
Source organism: Bacteroidales bacterium (assembly GCA_017428945.1). Taxonomy (GTDB): domain Bacteria; phylum Bacteroidota; class Bacteroidia; order Bacteroidales; family UBA932; genus Cryptobacteroides. Next base: position 41,612 of record JAFRPW010000027.1, read on the forward strand.
AGCCGAACATCATGCCCTGGTCTCCGGCGCCCTGCTCCTCAGGAACGGCGCGTTCCACGCCGCGGTTGATGTCTGCCGACTGCTCGTGAAGGGCGCTCAGAACGCCGCAGGACGATGCGTCGAACATGTACTCCGCCTTGGTGTAACCAATGCGGCGGATGGTGTCGCGGACGGTGTTCTGGATGTCTACGTAGGCTTCTGCCTTCACTTCACCCATTACCACCACCATGCCCGTCGAGCAGAAGCTCTCGCAGGCTACTTTGGATTCGGGATCTTGCCTGAGGAACTCGTCCAGGATGGCGTCCGAAATCTGGTCCGCCACTTTGTCCGGGTGGCCTTCAGACACACTCTCGGACGTAAAGAGATAATTCTTTAGCATTTTTTAACGCGTGGTTGCAAGTTAATTATAAATCTGTCCACAATATGTTTGGGGCCGCAAATATACGGCTTATTTTTGATTTGGCAAAACCCAGTGTATGGTTACTCCGTCCCTTTCCATTCCGCGGAACCATGTCATCTGCCGCTTGGCAAACTGATGGATGGCGTTTCCAAGCAACATGACCATGTCATCGTAACTGTACTTGCCAAGAAGATACTCCGTGACAAACTTGTACTCAAGGCCATAGTATATCAGATCCTCCGCGGGGATAGTTTTCATCAGATTCTCCACCTCTTCCACCAGGCCCTCCTTCAGGCGCTCTTCCAGCCTGACGTCAATTCTCCGAACCCTTTCTTCACGGGAGACGAGAGTACCTATAAAAAATGTTTTCCCGGGCAGCCGTCCCGGATCCACTCCGTTACCTTTCTCAAACTTATACGCACGTGTAACCGATTCTATATAAAGGCCGGAGCCGCCGCATATGATAGGGATGACACCCCTGTCTTTCACCTCTTGGAAAGCCCTGGCAAACGCCTCCTGATACTGATAGATATTAAACTTTGCACCTGCGGGAGCAATGTCTATGAGGTGGTATGGAACATCACCGTACTCGGCCAGGTCTTTCCCCGTGCCGATATCCATGCCACGGTATACCTGCCTGGAGTCTGCAGAGAGAATCTCCCCGCGCAGTTCCTTTGCCAGCTGCACGGCATACCTGGTCTTGCCGGAAGCAGTGGGGCCAAGGACACAGATGCAATCATACTCACCAGCCTGCAGTGAGCGGTGCAACGCCTCGATGTCTATGGTTTCAGGCTCCGGCATCCTGGCCATAGGGGGAATCCCAGGCCTGTCCGGCAAGAGCTGTGTCCTGTTCCACTTGTTCATGCCACAAAAATACCAAAAAAACCACTATCTTTGCAATCCCATCCACCAAAACACCCCATTTCGGTGGACAAACCCGGCAAAACGGCAACTTGTCCACCAAAAACGCCAAATCGGTGGACAAGCAGCATTATGCCTAAGGCAAAGAGCAGCATACAGGTAAAAAACCGCAGGGCCTCGTTCGACTACGAGTTCCTGGAGACCTATACGGCCGGAATCCAGCTGGTGGGGACGGAAATCAAATCCATCCGCGCCGGCAAGGTGTCGCTACAGGATGCGTATTGCTATTTTGCAGGCAATCAGCTGTTTGTGAGGGGCATGAACATTGCCCAGTACCACTGGGGCAGTTGGGGACAGCATGAACCGGCACGTGACCGCAGGCTGCTTCTTACAAAGCGCGAGCTGCGTCACCTTTTCCAGGCGGACAAGCAGAAAGGTCTTACCATAGTTGCCGTAAAGCTTTTCATTGCCGACAATGGATATGCAAAACTTGTGATTGCCTTGGCAAAGGGCAAGCATGAGTGGGATAAACGCCAGTCCATTAAAGAAAAGGATACCCGCAGGGAGCTGGAGCGCAGCGGTTATTAGTCCATAGACTGGCTGGTGTTCACAGAGATCATCATCATCCTGGCGTACTCCTCGGGAGAGAGGGAGGCAAACAGGTAATTCACAGGGTCAAGGACAACGGTGTCGCGAAGCACTTCGTAATGGAGGTGCGGCGCAGCAACCTGCGTGGAGATACCCACGCTGCCAATCTTCTGTCCCCTTTTCACGCTCCTGCCCTGAACTGCGTTCACCTCTCCAAGGAGGCAGTAGCGGGTGAAGTATCCGTTCCTGTGGTCTATAGTAACCGTGTTTCCCAGGCCCTTGCGGGAAGAAGTGACCCTCGTCACTATTCCGTCGGCAGATGCATATACCGGGGCGCCCTGGGGCACTACGAGGTCAAGGCCGTCGTGCTGGATTTCAACCTTGTAGACAGGGTTGTGACGGAGGCCGGTGGAGGCTCCGGTCTGAACATAGGAAACGCCTTTCAGAGGCATCGAGAGCGGGGGTACCACCTCCCGTTTTTCGCTTAGGATGCGGAAAATCTCCTCCCAGTTGCGGTCTACGTTGGAGGCCATGCGCATAAGGCTTCCGGACTTGGTTGCGGCCGATGTCAGGTAGAAACTCTCCGACAGGGAATCGCTGTCCGCGATGAGCTCCGCTGCGGTAACGGCGTCAATCATCGGAGGAGCGGCCTCGAAGAGCGTACGGTATATGGCATCGTCCTTGTCCAGGAGCCCTTCTATAACATCGCCGATGAGCTTTTCCTGCGCTTTCATCTCCTTGTACCTGGCGGCGTAAAGGCGGTTTTCCTTCTGCAGGAGACGTTCTTCCTGGGAAGAGAACACCAGCGCAAACAGCAGGTACAGGACGATGGCCATGGACGCCGATGCTATGAGATAGCGCACTGCACTGCCCGCAAGGGCTTTGAAATCTATCTTTTTCATTGCTCGGGCCTCCTCACTATTTCATAATAGTCCTTTGCCTCTATGGAAAGGTCCATGTACAGGGCGGGGTTCACGTAATCCTGGCGGTAGAGCACCTCGTAATGAAGGTGCGGTCCGGTGCATCGTCCGCTTCGTCCGCTCTTGCCAATGCAGTCCCCGCGTGTAAGCACCTGGCCTTCCTCCACAAATATCTCGGACATATGCGCATAGCGCGTCTTGTAGCCGAATCCGTGGTCCACTATCACGTGGTTGCCGTAGCCCTTGCGCTCGTGTGCCACCTTTACGACGACGCCGTCGCCGGTGGTGTAGATAGGGTTACCCGGAGGGCAGGCGAAGTCCATGCCGGTATGGCGCTTGGTGAAGCCCAGGATAGGGTCAGACCTGTATCCGAAGGGGCTGGACAAGTGGAAACTGCCCTTCTCCGTGGACATCGGCGGAATTGCGGGAATATGGGCGGCCATGTCGCCGGCCGTGCGCTGCAGGGAGGTGACATCGTCAAAGGACATGGTCTGGATATAGGCTCGTTTTTCCAGGATGTCAAGACGGGTGACAATGCCCTTCAGGGAGGTTCCTTCCAGGTCTGCATAACGGTTTTCCCCGCCAAACCCGGAGAGTCTCACGGCCTTGGGGATCTCGTCCATGCCGTAGACGGAGCGGTATATCTTGTCGTCCCTGACTTCCAGCAGATCAAGGAGTTCCTCGTAGCGGTCCAGCTGGCCGGCCATGCGGTCCACACGTGTGTTCCAGTCGGCGTTGCGGCGGCGCAGGATAGCCGTTTTGGGAAGGTCCCTGCCAAGGACGGAAACGGTAATCCAGACATACAGGACAAAGAGAACCACCCCCGTGACGGCCTCTACGGCAATCTTCCACAAGGGACGGCCGGACTCTTCGTGGAGCTCGTCAATGAGGGTCCTTGGATTGAGGATATATTTCTCTAATTTTCCTGCCACAGTTTGCAAAGATAAGTATTTTAGGAAAAACGCCCAAAAGTCACTATCTTTGTAGGCTATAAATATATTTATATGACATCGAAAGAAATAAGGCAGAAGTTTCTGGACTTCTTCGCTTCAAAGGGACACACCGTTGTTCCCTCCGCCCCCATGGTCATAAAGAACGACCCCACCCTCATGTTCACCAACGCTGGCATGAACCAGTTCAAGGATATATTCCTGGGCAACGCCGCCCCCAAATTCCCGCGTGCGGCAGACTCCCAGAAGTGCCTCCGCGTGAGCGGCAAGCACAACGACCTTGAGGCAGTGGGCCATGACGGACGCCACCACACCATGTTCGAGATGCTTGGCAACTGGAGCTTCGGAGACTACTTCAAGACAGAGGCCATAGACTGGGCATGGGAACTCCTCACGGAGGTTTACAAGATAGACAAGACAAAGCTTTACGCAACCGTATTCGAGGGCTCCGAGGAAGACGGCACCGCCCTTGACACGGAGGCCCAGGCCGCATGGCTGAGGCATCTCCCCTCAGACCACGTTCTCACCGGAAACAAGCACGACAACTTCTGGGAAATGGGCGACACCGGCCCCTGCGGCCCCTGCAGCGAGATTCACATCGACCTCCGTCCCGACGAGGAAATTGCGAAGATTCCCGGCCGCGAGCTCGTGAATACGGACAACGACGACGTCATAGAGATATGGAACCTGGTGTTCATGCAGTATGAGCGCAAGGCCGACGGTCACCTGGAATCCCTCCCGGCAAAGAACATCGACACCGGCATGGGCTTCGAGCGCCTCTGCATGATTCTCCAGAACAAGAAGAGCAACTACGAGACCGACGTCTTCAGCGGCCTCATCGGCAAGGTAGAGGAATTCTCCGGCCACAAGTACGCAGAGGGCGGCAACGTAGAGGTTGCCATGCGCGTGATCGCAGACCACATCCGCGCCATCGCCTTCTCCATCGCCGACGGCCAGCTGCCTTCCAACGTGAAGGCCGGCTACGTCATCCGCCGAATCCTCCGCCGCGCCGTCCGTTACGGCTACACCTTCCTTGGATTCACGGAGCCTTTCCTCTGCCGCCTCATCCCCCAGCTGGTTGCCGATATGGGAGAAGCCTACCCGGAACTCCCCGCCCAGGAAAAACTCATCGTCAGCGTAATCCGCGAAGAGGAAAACGCCTTCCTGCGCACCCTGGACCGCGGTATCCGCATGCTTGAGGACAACATGGCCCGCAACGCCGCCACCAAGGTGGTCTCAGGAGTGGACGCCTTCGTCCTTTACGACACCTACGGCTTCCCCATCGACCTCACCGAACTCATCGCCGCGGAAAAGGGCTACACCGTAGACCTTGAAAGCTTCAATGTAGAGCTCGGCAAGCAGAAGGAGCGCGCCCGCAACGCTACCGCCAACGAGTTCGGAGACTGGACCGTCTTCTCCGATGACACCGACGTCGAATTCCTCGGCTACGATGTTCTCTCCGTAGAAGGCGCACGCCTCCTCAAGCAGCGTACCGTGAAGCAGAAGAACAAGGAGCTCTTCCAGCTGGTCTTTGACCGCACCCCCTTCTACGCAGAGATGGGCGGTCAGGTAGGCGACACCGGCTACATCCAGGGCGCCGACGGCGAAAAGATAGCCATCCTCAACACCGTCAAGGAGAACAACCTTACCATACATCTGGCAGAGCGCCTTCCCGAAGAGGGCGGCATCTTCACCCTTGTAGTGGACCAGGAGCGCCGCCAGCGCATCATGAACAACCATACCGCTACCCACCTTCTCCACCAGGCCCTCCGGGAAACCCTGGGAACACACGTGGAGCAGAAAGGCTCCTTCGTGGGACCGGACTATTTCCGTTTCGACTTCTCCCACTTCCAGAAAGTCACGGACGATGAGCTCCGCACAGTAGAACGCCGTGTCAACCAGCTCATAAGGGCCGATTACCCTCTCTGCGAAAAGCGTGACGCCCGCCTGGAAGAAGCCCGCGCAATGGGTGCGATGGCCCTGTTCGGAGAAAAGTACGGCGATGTTGTACGCGTAGTGCGCTTCGGAGACTCCGTAGAGCTCTGCGGCGGCACTCACACCCGCAGCACCGGCACCATCGGCCTGTTCAAGATCAAGGCGGAAAGCGCTGTGGCTGCCGGCGTACGCCGTATCGAGGCTCTCACCGGCGCAGGCGCGGAGCAGGGCGTCGAGGTCATGGAAGACCTCCTGAAAGGCCTTAAGAGCCTGTTCAACAACGTCCCGGACCTCACCGGTGCCATAGAGAAGCTGGTTGCAGAGAATGCCGAGGCCAAGAAACAGCTGGAAGAGGTTGCGAGCGAGAAGGCCGCAGCCCTTGCAGCCCGCCTGGAGGCCGCTGCCGTCGAGATGAACGGCATCAAGGTGGTCCGCTTCGACAGCTCCATTGACCCGGCCATCGCCAGGAACGTGGCACTCATGTTGCAGAAAAAGATGGAGAACTTTGTGCTGGCAGGCGCCTTTGCATACGCAGAGAAGCCAAACCTGGTGCTCATGTACTCCAACGACCTCGTTGCCAAGGGCAAGAACGCCGGTAAGGACATCCGCGAAGCCGCAAAGCTCATTCAGGGCGGCGGCGGCGGCCAGCCCGGTCTTGCCACCGCAGGCGGCCGCCTCACCGAAGGACTCCCTGCCGCACTTGACAAACTTGTAGAAATCGCCATAGCTTGAAGAAATTAGACCAGTTCTTGTTGAAGTCTTTCGTAGGACCGTTCATCGCGATCCTGGCGATTGTTACGTTCATACTGGTCTTGCAGTTTCTTTGGCTGTACATAGACGAGCTGGTTGGTAAAGGCTTGGAGCTCAAGGTTATACTTGAGTTCCTCATGTGGGGTAGCTGCCAGACCCTGCCGCTGGCCATACCGCTGGCAACGCTGCTCAGCTCCATGATGACGCTGGGGCAGATGGGAGAGCAGTTCGAGCTCACCGCCATCAAGGCATCGGGCATTTCCCTCACGAGGGTGCTCTTCCCCATGGTCATAGTGGCCATCCTCATTTCCATCGGCGCCTTCTACATCACGGACCGCCTGGTTCCCTATTCCATCAACCAAATCTACACCATGAGGGACGATATCGGCCGCACAAAGTCGGAGATAAAAATCCCCACCGGAACCTTCTACGACGGCATCGAGGGCTACATCCTCCGCGTCGAGGACAGGGACAAGAGCACCGGCATGATGTACAAGATACAGGTTTACGACCACACCGTGGGCAAAGGCAACACCCGGATAACGGTAGCGGACAGCGGCGTCATAAAGATGTCCAAGAGCAAGGACTACCTCACTTTCCAGCTCTACGACGGCACCAACTACCAGGAGGACAACAAACGGAAGTACAGGGACACCACCCTGGCGCTCCAGAGGGTACATTTCCGCAGCCAGGAACTGGTGATTCCGCTGGAGAACTACGCTTTCCACCACTCCGACAGCGCCCGGTACGGTGAACAGGTCCGCTCCATGAGCCTCAAGGATCTCCGGCACGGGCACGATTCCCTGTCCAATCTGGTGGCAGAGGGTGCAGACAAGCATCTGAAGGAGTTCTCCAACCAGAACAGCCTCACCTACCGCGCCCAGCTGGACACATCATGGCGGGAGAAGGCATCGACAACCCTGCCGCTCCCCGGAGAGAGGAAGTGGACATCCCTGAAGGATAAGCTCAGGGGCTACGAGAACGCCGCCACCGCCGCCCGCCAGTTCGAGAACCTCCTCCACAGCCAGGGCATGGAAGGCTACAATTACACCAACCTGATTCGCCGCACGGACGTGGAGATTTGGAAGAAGTACGCCACGGCGCTCGCCTGCCTGCTGCTGTTCTTCATCGGCGCACCGGTTGGAGCCATCCTCAAAAAAGGCGGTCTGGGTACTCCTGCCATTATCTCACTGCTGTTCTTCGTGCTGTACTGGGTGGTGGACATCACCGGCGAGCGCCTTGGAAACAACGGCACCGTGACGCCATTCGTGGGCAAATTCATATCGGCCTTCGTGCTGGCGCCGATAGGAGGGCTGCTTACTGTCAAGGCGGTGCAGGACAAGAGCATCTTCAACGTTGACGGCCTCAAGATATGGATAAGGAAAGCCAAGAGTAAACTCATTCGCATGTTCAGGAAAACAAGAATAGTGTACATGGGCACTCCGGAGTTCTCCGTAGGCCCTCTGGACGGTCTTCTGAAGGCCGGATACAAAGTAATCGGAGTAGTTACCGCCCCGGACAAACCTTCCGGACGCGGTCTCAAGGTCAGTGAATCGGCGGTGAAGAAATACGCCGTGGAGAAAGGCATTCCGGTTCTGCAGCCGGAAAAACTCAAGGATCCGGAATTCCTCATGGCCCTGAGCAACTGGAAGGCCGATCTGTTTGTAGTGGTAGGCTTCAGGATGCTGCCGGAAGCGGTCTGGAAAATGCCCAAGCTGGGCACATTCAACCTCCACGCCGCCCTGCTTCCGCAGTATCGCGGCGCCGCCCCCATCAACTGGGCCGTCATAAACGGAGAGAACATCACCGGTGTAACCACCTTCATGATAGACAGCAGGATAGACACCGGCGGCATCATACTCCGTTCAGAATGCCGCGTGGAGCCCACGGACACCGCCGGAACCCTTCACGACAAGCTCATGGCAATAGGTACCGACCTGGTTGTCGAGACTGTCGAGGGCATAATCCAGCACAATATTGAGCTCCGCGTCCAGCGCAGTTTCATCCAGGGTGACGAGCTCCTCAAGCCCGCACCCAAGCTCACCCGGGAACTCCAGCACATAGACTGGAATGCCCCCACCCGCACCGTTTACAACCTTGTCCGCGGCCTTTCCCCCTTCCCCTGCGCTTTTACTGAGTTGGTACCTGGAGGAGAGGCTGCGCCCTCCGTCATTCCCGGCTCCGCTTCCTCCGTCATTCCCGGCTCCGACCGGGAATCTCCCCTCCAGCTGAAGGTGTACTTCGGAGAGATGCGCTATGACCTCCACGCCGCCCCCGGAACCGTGCTCAGCGACGGCAAGACATACTTTGCCATAGCCACCCAGGACGGGGCCCTGGCCATCACGGACCTCCAGCTCGCCGGCAAGAAGCGCATGGACGTCAAGTCCTTCCTCCTTGGCTTCCGTAACCCCACATCGTACACCACCACCCCCGGCACCTCCTCCTCCGAGCTCGCCAAAGCCGCCCCCGTGGAGGACAATTAACCCCCCTTCCGTAGACAAACCCCGGTTTTCGCCTACTTATCCACCAAAAACGCCAAATCGGTGGACGAACCCGGCAAAACCCCGACTTATCCACCAAAACACCCCTTTTCCGTGGACAAACCTGGCAAAACGTCAACTTATCCACCAAAACACCCCATTTCCGTGGACAAACCCGGCAAAACCCCAACTTGTCCACCAAAAACGCCAAATCGGTGGACGGATGGGGGAAAATGATTATCTTTGCTGATATGAAACGCATTGTCATATTATGTAACGGGGCTTTCCCCACGGAACCGTTTCCGCTGTTCCTTCTGGACAATGCGGAAGGCGTGGTTTGCTGCGACGGCTCGGTCATCAAGTGGCTGGCGTACAATCCCCAGGCTGCGCCTATGGTGATTGTCGGGGATATGGACTCTCTGCCTGAGGAACTGAGGGTGCGGTTTTCCGGCATTGTTTACCATGAGACAGAGCAGGACTACAATGACCTCACAAAAGCCATGCGTTGGGTTCTCCGTGAGCATCCGGAGGTTCAGGAAATAACCATCCTGGGCGCAACTGGCCTTAGGGAAGACCACACCATCGGCAACCTTGGCCTTCTCATGGAATACACCCGCCTCTTTGACCTTGGGGACCGCAAGGTGACCATGGTGAGCGACTTCGGGACCGCCTTCGCCATAACAGACAGCTGCGACCTCCACCTGGGTGAAGGCCGCAGAGTATCGCTTTTCAGTGCCGACAATACGTTGAAGATATCCTCAACGGGGCTTCAGTGGCCCACGGACGATGTTGTCTTTGACGCCTGGTGGAAGGCAACCTTGAACCGGACTACGGAACCAATCGTCATGCTGCGGTTCAATCACCCTTCCGCGGCACTTGTAATTACAGACTGAAATTCCGGCTGGCAAACGGCAGGGCGGTTCTGAGAGATACGTGCCAGTACTCCCAGTTGTGTACTCCGTCCCTTACACGGAATTCCGCCTTTACTCCTTTCTCACGCATCTTGGCATAGAAGGCTGTGCTGAGATCGAAGATGAAGTCGTCGTCTCCGCAGTCCACGAACCACTTTACTGTTCGCAGGTTTTCGAGGGTGGCGTCATCGGCCTTGTCAAGGAAATCTATGGCAGAATGCCGGCTCACTGCGCGCTGGGTGAAGGTGAACTTGGTGGTGGGCTGCTTCTGAGTGCCTGAACTGACCTCATTCATCTTATTATCCAGCCACGGGCTCATTGCATAGCAGCTGGAGAACATGTCCGGATGGCGCTGGCAGTACACTATTGAGCCGCCGCCTCCCATGGAAAGACCCATTATCGCTCGCGCCTGCTTGCTTCCGCCGCAATTGAATTTTTCCTCTACATTTGGAAGGAATTCAGTGAAGAAATAGTTCTCATACGGCCATTCAGGCATGTTGAAGTATCCGTTGGGATAGTTGTGGATGTCCTTGTCTCCGGCATTGGGCATTACAATCACAACTGGCACGAGTTCTCCTGAGCGGATTAGCTCATCGGCAACCCAGCTTATCCTGCCAAGATTGTCCCAGGCGGTGTAGTCGTCCGAGAGACCATGGAGGAGGTATATCACGGGATAGTGATTGGCGGCATCGTACCCTTCGGGCAGATACACGTTGTACTTCTGGTCTGCATCCAGCTTGCTGCTGTGGATGCTCTCCGTAACGATACGGCTCTGCGCCGCGGCAGCAACTGCCGCCGCCAAAAGCGCCACAATGACGATAATGCGTTTCATATCAGCAAAGATAATCATTTTCCCCCATCCGTCCACAGATTTGGCGTTTTTGGTGGATAAGTTGGGGGTTGGTGGATACAAAAGCCAAAGTATCAAATCCGGAACCTTCAGAAACGTATAATTTTTTCGCAATGCCCTACAGATATCCAGGAGAGCGTTTTTGATAGTGTTTCTGAATTTCAATCGGTGGAAAGACACACAATCGTTTAAAAAGATTATACGAATCTGAAGGTGAGTTTTCCGGAGAGCTTTTAAATTTGGCAAAAACTGCTTATGGCAACGATACAAGAGGAACTGTTCCAGCGTTCCAAACCATTTTTCCACTATTGTTCCCTGCCATTCGAGGATGCTCTTCTATACGATGACGACAAACAGATGGGCGCAGTCCTGAACTTCATTGCTGTGGCGCTGATGCATGTCCCGGGCTGCAGGCTTCTGGCTTTTGCAGTGATGTCAAACCACATTCACCTGGTGGTGGAGGGAGAACGTCCTTACTGCGACGTCTTTATAGGAAAGCTTACCGAGTTGCTGGATAATTATTATCGATATAACGGGAAGGCCCGTCTTAGCGGGCACATCGAATTTGAGGCAATCCACATTGACTCTTTAAGGATGCTTCGGGCAGAGATAATTTACACTATCCGCAACCCGTTCGTCGTAAGGACCGATGTGAATGTATTTGCTTGCCCTTCCACCAGCGGATATCTGTACTTCAACCCTATGCTTAAGCGTGAAGGCATACCCGCTTCGAACCTCCGGGGAAGGGCCCTGAGGGACTTCCTGCATACACGCAACGTGATTGCGCTGACTGACAGGTTCTATGTAAAAGACGGCGCTGCGCAGCCCTGGAGTTTCGTGGATTATGAAAGAGCAATGTCGTTCTTCCCCAGCGCCAGGGACTTCGTACTAGGGACCATAAGAAATGTCGAAGGACAGGTAGAGATAGCCAACAGGCACGGAGAACCAGTCTCTCTTGCCGACCAGGAAGTTCTTTCACTGGCATATCGTCTGTGCGGAGAACGATATGGTAATGTGAAACTCTCAAACCTTGGCACCACGGAAAGAATGCAGCTTGGCCTGAAGTTGAAAAACGAGTACCGCGTCTCCAACGGCCAGATTGCCCGTACTTTGGGGCTGTCCCTCAAGGACGTGAACGCCATGTTCCCCCTTTCCGCCAAGATTTAAGCCAGGCCATCCACCAAAACCCCGCATTTCCGTGGACAAACCCGCCAAAACGCCAACTTGTCCACAAAAAACGCCAAATCCGTGGACAAACCCCGAAAAACGGGCACTTGTCCACGGAAAACGTCATTTTGGTGGATGGTAACGGCTACTTGTTCAGCTGGTCGGCGCTCTGGATGAACTTGGCCAGGTCTTCGTCGGAGACGTGGTAGTTCTGCATCTCGCCGGAGAAGTAGCTGTCGTAGGCGCTCATATCCACGAAGCCGTGGCCGGAGAGGTTGAAGAGGATGGTTTTCTTCTCGCCTGTTTCTTTGCACTTCAGGGCTTCCTGGATGGTGGCGGCAATGGCATGGCAGCTCTCTGGAGCGGGGATGATGCCCTCTGTCTGGGCAAACAGCACTCCCGCGGCGAAGGAATCCTTCTGCTCGATGTCCACGGCCTCCATGAAGCCGTCCTTCATGAGCTGGGAAAGGATGACGCCTGCGCCGTGGTAGCGGAGACCGCCGGCGTGGATGGAGGCGGGCTTGAAGGTATGTCCAAGGGTGAACATGGGGAGAAGCGGTGTCATGCCGGCCTCGTCACCAAAGTCGTACTCGAACTTGCCCCTGGTGAGTTTGGGGCAGGAGTACGGCTCGGCTGCGATGAAACGGGTCTTCTTGCCTTCCAGGATATTGTGGCGCATGAACGGGAATGCAATTCCGGAGAAGTTGGAGCCGCCTCCGAAGCAGGCAATCACTATGTCCGGGTACTCTCCCGTCAGTTCCATCTGCTTCTCCGCCTCAAGGCCGATGACCGTCTGGTGCATGCACACGTGGTTCAGGACCGATCCCAGTGCGTATTTGCAGTTGGGGGTGGAGACGGCCAGTTCGATGGCCTCGGAGATGGCGCAGCCAAGGGAGCCCTTGTCGTTGGGGTTACGGGTGATGATGTCCTTTCCGGCGCGGGTGGACATTGAAGGGGAAGGAGTGATGGCGGCGCCGAAAGCCTGCATGATGGAGCGACGGTAGGGCTTCTGCTCATAGCTTATCTTTACCATGTAGACAGCGCAGTCAATGCCGAATTTCTTTGTGGCATAGCTCAGTGCACCGCCCCACTGGCCGGCACCGGTCTCCGTGGTGAGGTTGGTGATGCCCTGCTCCTTGGCGTAGTATGCCTGGGCTATTGCGGAGTTCAGCTTGTGGCTGCCGGCGGGGGATACGCTCTCGTTCTTGAAATAGATGTGGGCGGGAGTGCCAAGGGCGGCTTCAAGCTCGTATGCGCGCACAAGTGGTGTGCAGCGGTATGCGGCATACTGCTCGCGTACGGGCTCGGGGATGGGAATCCACTGGTCGGTCTGGTTCAGCTCCTGGTCTGCGCAGGCCTTGCAGAAGATGGGGTAGAGGTCTTCCGGCTTAAGCGGCTGGCGCGTTGCGGGATGAAGGAACGGCAGCGGTTTGTTGGGCATTATGGCCTGGATGTTAAAATAATGGGTGGGGATTTCGCTCTCCGGGAGCATGTATTTTTTCTGTCTCATGGTTCGTTTGTATTAAGTGTTGATAAATAATCAAAAAAAATGGCCTGCTGTAAGTCAGCAGGCCACTATAATAATAACTACGGCAAAGCGACTTACAGTTTTGAGCTGCAAGTGCGCCACCAGCTATTGTTGTTCTTTCTCATTCTTTTGCAAAGGTGTCAAAAAGAATTCTTTAATGCAAGAAATATTTTAAAAATTTTCAACAAGTGCCGCCGTGAACTGGTGAGAGGCGGTTACATAGTTGGCCTCGATGAAGGCGTTGATTGCCGTGGCGACAAACAGAAGGATGATGACTGCCGCTACAATGGTGCCGATTACCTTAAGGCGGACCAGCCACTTCTTGTTGTTCCAGCCGATGGTCTGGAACATGCTCCAGAAGCCGTGGTTGATGTGCAGGAAAATTGCGATGAACCACACGATGTAAAAAGCGACCACCCACCAGTTCTTGAAGGTAGTGAGAAGGAGGTAGTACGGATTCTCCGCCTCGCCGCCAAGGAATTCCTGCAGCTGCATCTTTGCCCAGAAATGGTTGAGATGGAAGCAGAGGAAGCCAAGGACTATCACGCCAAGGATGGCCATGTTCTTTGCGGCCCAGGAGTCGTTCTTGGCTTTGGAGGGGACCTCGTAACGCTTGATTCCGCCGCGCTTTTTCAGGTTCTCATAGCTGAGCCAAATACCATATACAATATGAATAAGGAAGCCAAGCGCAAGGATGGGGACCATGATGTCGATGACGGGGGTGGACATGAAGTCGCAGCCAAGCTGGAACCAGCCGTCTCCGGTAGAGAAGCGGACGGCGTCATCGGCCACCTTGCCGAATACTCCGTTCAGGGAGTCTATGACGGAGAAGAAGTTGATGGTTCCGTGGAGCAGCAGGAAGACGATAAGAAAGGCACCGGAGATGCTCTGAATGAACTTCTTGCCGATAGATGAGGTCAGGAAATTAGCCATGTATGGTTGTTTTTGCAATTATCAATTATGCAAATATAGGAATCTTTCTTGGAAGTTTCCCAATATTTCAATACTTTTGTTTAATCGAATAAACCACACATCATGTATAAGAGAGTACTTCTGAAACTTAGCGGTGAAAGCCTTGGCGGCCCTGCCGGAAAGGGTCTCGAAACAGCCTCGCTGGAGGCATATGCAAAAGAAATTGCAGCGGCGGCAAAGGCCGGCCTGCAGGTAGCCATCGTCAATGGCGGCGGCAATATTTTCCGCGGCCTGCAGGGAGTGGGCAAGGGCTTCGACCGGGTGGACGGAGACAAGATGGGAATGCTTGCAACCGTCATCAACTCCCTGGCTCTGTCCATGTTCATCAAGGCCCAGGGCGTTGACGCAGTGGTGTTTACATCCACTCCCATGGAGCCCCACGCCAAGTACTACATGAGGGACGATGCCGTTGCCGTCATGGAGCGCGGCGGTGTAGCCCTCATAGCCGGCGGAACCGGCAACCCCTTCTTCACCACGGATTCCGGCGCAGCTCTCAGGGCCCTGGAAATAGGGGCCGATGCTCTCCTGAAGGGCACCCGTGTTGACGGCGTGTACACCGCAGACCCGGAGAAAGATCCATCGGCAACAAAATACGATGAACTCTCCTTCTCGGAGGCCATCTCCAAGCGCCTCAAGGTCATGGACCAGACGGCCTACGCCCTTTGCCAGGACGGCAACATGCCCATCATCGTCTTCGATATGAATACCCCTGGGAACCTCACCCGGCTCCTCAAAGGAGAAAAAGTTGGCACACTGGTACATCCGTAATGCAAGATTTGCCCGTCCACGGATTATTAAGGTATGAAAGCAAGAATCAAACATATTTACGAGATCATTGCCGGGGCAATACTCTCGCTTCTGGGGTTCAACGGATGTGATGAGAATATCTTTTTAGGCCCCGTGGAGTACGGGATGCCGCACGCAACCTTTGAGGTAAAAGGCACAGTCAAGGCAGAAGATACCGGAGAGTCCGTCAAGGGCATAAAAGTCAAGTTGCGCCATTACACAGAAGGGATGGAAGACGAGAACGGCAATCCGCGTTACACAGAGTTGGAGATGCAGTCGGACCAGGACGGCAAGGTGGACGGCTCCTTCGGGGGGTTATGGCCTTATTACGACGATCTTCAGATCACCTTCGAGGATGTTGACGGAGGGGAAAACGGCGGCTGGTTCGCTCCGGACACAATTAAAGTTTCAGATTTGAATATAACCCTGGAAGAGGACAAGAAGTCAACCTGGAACAAGGGTACATATCATATATCCTTTGACGAAAAACTCAAAAGGGACTATACACAGCCGGTAGACTAGTATGCTTCCGCTCAGGCAGAAAATAGGTCTGGAGCTTACCAAACCCATCATAGACCGCGTGATAAGGGAACATCCCCTTACCACGCTGTTTTGGGAATGTACCCTTCGCTGCAACTTAAGGTGCAGGCACTGCGGGAGCGACTGCAAGGTGACATCGGAGCTCCGGGACATGCCGCTGGAAGACTTCCTTCCAGTTCTCAGGAGCATAGCCCGGGAAACTGATCCCCACAATGTAATGATAAACGTGACCGGCGGCGAGCCACTTGTGCGCCAGGATCTGGAAAAGTGCGGCAAGGCCTTCTACGACCTGGAATTCCCCTGGGGCATTGTCACAAACGGCCGCGGGCTCACCCCGCAGCGCTACAAGAGCCTCCTTGCAAGCGGCCTAAGGGCCGTTACGGTGAGCCTGGACGGCATTGGTGACACCCACGACTGGATGCGAGGCGTTCCCGGAACATTCCCCCTTGCTGTAAAAGCAATAAGCATGGTTGCAGCCTCCGGAGAAGTGGAGTTCGATGTTGTAACCTGCGTAAACAAGCGAAGCTACAAGGAACTGGAGCAGATCAAGGAACTCCTCATAAGCATCGGCGTCAAGGAGTGGCGTCTTTTCACCGTTTTCCCCGTGGGCCGTGCGGCAAATGACCCGGAACTGAAGCTTTCGGGCGATGAATTCCGCGGCACCATGGAGTTTATCCGCCGCACCAACAAGGAAGGCCGCATAACCGCCAGCTACGGCTGCGAGGGCTTCCTTGGCAAGTACGAGGGCGAGGTCCGTGACCACTTCTTCCTCTGCAACGCCGGCATCACCACCGGCTCCGTAATGGCCGACGGTTCCATTGCCGCCTGCCCCAGCATAAGGGCCGATTACAGCCAGGGCAACATCTACCGCGGAGACGATTTCATGGACGTCTGGAACAACCGCTACCAGATTTACCGTGACCG
The DNA here is from genome assembly GCA_017428945.1 of Bacteroidales bacterium. Lineage (GTDB taxonomy): Bacteria > Bacteroidota > Bacteroidia > Bacteroidales > UBA932 > Cryptobacteroides. Next base: position 58,174 of record JAFRPW010000027.1, read on the forward strand.
CACCTGGATGAAAAAGGACGAGTGTGCCCGCTGCCGCTACTGGCGCTACTGCCGGGGCAACGGAATGCACCTCCGCGACGCCGACGGGAAGCTTCTTTTCTGTCATCTGCACCGTCTGCAGGAAATATGAGAATGCCCCTCAGACGGTACTGAGAGGCACTCGGGTTAACAATATTGATACGGTCAGATGATTATTCTTCCTTGTCTGCGAGTTTGAGCTTTGCGGCGAAGGAGATGGTGTAGTCTCCTTCGTGCCAGCTGCCCTTCTTGTCCTTTTCAAAGTCTATTGACAGGTCCTCTTCCGAGAGCACCACGCCCTGAAACTCTCCGCCGTTTGCGGCGCCGTCAATGTCCTCAAGGGTGATTGTTATTTCCTTGGGCTCCGTGGACCAGTCATTGGCGCGGGCGTTCACTTTGCCGTCCTTGTCCGTGAGGAACTCGTTGTCCTCAATCTGGTAGTACTGCTTTACGCCGTTGTCGTCCGTGTACGCAAGGCGGCTGTAGGATACCTTGATTCCGGGAATGGGACTGCCGTCCTCCGCGGTGACCTCTCCAATTATCTTGTAATTGGCGTGAGGCATGCCGTATTCGTCCCTGGGCTCGATGATATTGGAGATCTCACTGCAGCCGCCAAGCCCCAGAAAAGTGAGGATGGCGCCTACAATAAGCTCATAGATATGACGGATTCTTGCAATCATTCCGGTATTATAGATGCAGGAATCCGCCTTTTCGTTGCAGAAAATTTATATAGAAAGCGTCATGGCTCGCAGCCACTGCGCAACTTCTGAGGGAAGGCGGGGAGAGAGTACGCTGAAAACATGCTCGTTATAGTTATTCAGCCATGTCTTTTCCGCCTCTGTCAATAACGATACATCCAGGCACGATGTATCAAAATGGCAAAGCGTAAGGGGCTCCCAGCCAAGCCAGGAACCGAACTCGTTATCCCCTACCGGGCGGCACAGGAGAAGGTTTTCGTGCCTCACGCCGTGCATGCCCTCGCGGTAGATTCCGGGCTCGTCCGAGCATATCATTCCTGGAAGGAGAGGCTGGGAGTTGAAGTTCTGGCGGATGTCCTGCGGCCCTTCATGAACATTGAGGAAAAAGCCAACGCCGTGGCCGGTCCCGTGACCGAAGTTCCTCTTTGCAGCCCATAGCGGCTCGCGGGCAAGAGCGTCTATCTGGCACCCTGCCGTCCCGCGCGGGAAAATGGCCATGGCTAAATCTATGTGTCCTTTAAGTACTAAAGTATAGTCTTCAACTTCCAGAGGCGTACAGGGCCCCAGGGGCACCGTACGCGTGATGTCCGTGGTTCCAAAGACGTACTGTCCGCCGGAATCCACAAGGTACAGCCCGTGCGGTTCCAGAAGGGCGGAACCCTCCCGGGGCGTAACGTAATGCGGCAGCGCCGCCCCCGGTCCGTAGGCCGATATGGTCTCAAAACTGTCTCCCCTGTAACCCGGCACCTCTGCACGGAGGCTTCCCAGATACTGCGCGGCCTGCCACTCGTCCACCTGCCCGGCACGGGAGGAGAGCCAGTAAAGGAACTTCTCCATCACAAGGCCGTCCTCCACATGGGCATCCCGCATCCCGTCTATCTCCGTGGGGTTTTTCACAGCCTTCATGAGCGGTATGGGAGAGGAGCAGTACTCCACCTGAGGCAGGGAACTCTCGATTGCATCCCTGAGGCACAGGTTAAGCTGCCCCGGGTCCACGCACAGCCTGTCCACCCCGTCCAGCTTCAGGGAACTCAGTGCAAAGGCGGCATCGGCATAATCCTTTATCTGGATACCGTCCGCGGCCAGTTCTGCAAAGGAGTCTTCCGTCTCCGGATCAGGGTCTTCGAAGGCGTCCTTGCGGACGAACCAGAAGGCGTCGTCCATGGTTACAAGGAGGTACGATATTACCACGGGATTGTACTCCACGTCGCTTCCCCTGACGTTCAGAAGCCATGCAATCTGGTCCAGGGAACTGAGGAAAACGGCATCGGCGCCCCGAAGGACCAGCCACTTGCGAAGCGCACGGAGCTTGACCTCACGGCTTTCACCCACGGTGTCCTCACCAAGGGTTATCACCGGGGACGACGGCACCGCCGGCCTCCCGGGCCACAGCGGAGAGAGGATATCGGCCACAGGGACGATGCGGGCTCCGGGCACGGCCTCCTGAAGCTCCTGCGCCTGAGCCACGCTCTGGCAGAGACCGTCCACGGCTATTACCGGCTCTTCCAATCCAAGGGTGGCTATCCACTGCGGGATGGGAACCTGTTCCGGGACCCTCATCTTGTGAAGCTCAACCCCGGTGCCCTCAAGCTGGGTGCGTGCCTGAATGAAATATCTGGTATCTGTCCACAGACCGGCGTGGCCGGCAGTTACCACCACGTCCCCGGCCTCTCCGGTGAAACCGGTAAGAAAACGCACCTGGGACCATCTGGTTGCGGGGTACTCGCTGAAATGGGGATCGCTGCCCGTTATTATGAGTATGTCCCATCCGTTTTCCCTCATCAGGGTGCGGACAGCTTCCAATCTTTCACAAATAACAGCATTCATGGCATTAGTTTTGACAAATATAGCTATATTTGCATTAATTAAAAACATCTACAATCATGGCAGAAGATCCCCTCGAGAGAATTGAGCGCCAGGAGCGCGAACGCAAAGCCAACGGCGGTCTCAAGACCACCCTTTGGATACTAATAGTAATTGCACTGGCCCTTGCAGGAGTGCTGGGCTACATGCTTTACCAGAGAAACAACCTCGTAAACCAGCTTGAAGGAGAAAAGGCAGAGCTTGCACAGCAGATGACAGAGCTCCAGAGCGATTTCGCATCCCTCAGCAGCGACTACGAGTCCATCAACCACCAGCTGGACACCTCCCGCGAGCAGGTTGCCCTGCTCATAGACAAGCTTTCCAAGACGGAAGCCACCAACCGTGCAAAGATCCGTCAGTATGAGAAAGAGCTTGGCACCCTCCGCACCATCATGAAGGGCTACATCGTCCAGATCGATTCCCTGAACACCCTCAACAAGAAGCTCACGGCCGATGCCGCAGCAGCCCGCAGGGAGGCCGCAGAAAGCCGCCAGCGCAACGAGGAACTCACCGCCCAGGTTACAGAACTCTCCTCAAAGGTCAGTTCCGGAAAAATCCTCAAGGCCCGCGGAATCAGCCTCCAGGCCATGTACAACAACGACAAGCCCGGAGACCGCCACAGCCGCGTACGCTACATGCTTGCCAACCTCTCCCTGGTGGAGAATTCCCTGGCAGACCGCGGTCCCGTCCGCGTCTATGTCCGCGTCAAGGATCCCGAAGGCATCCTCCTCATGAACAACGAGTCCACGGAATTCACCTGCGCAGGCCAGACCCTCCAGGCCACAGCCTCGCGCGAAGTAGACTACGAAGGTCAGGAAGTAGACCTCTCCATCTACATCAACGACACCGGAGAATTCGTAAAGGGCATCTACACCCTTGAGGTTTACACGGAAAAGAGCCTCCTCGGAGGCGCGGAGTGCATGCTCCGATGATTTACATCCACGTACCTTTCTGCAGAAGTTTCTGCACCTACTGCGACTTCTATTCGGAGATCGCCACAGACGGCCTCGTGCAAAAATACACAGAGGCCGTCTGTGCTGAAATCCGTGCCCGGCACAAGGAAATAGACCCTTCACTTCCAACCCTGTACTTTGGTGGCGGCACTCCCTCGCTGCTTCCGCTCCCTTCCCTTACAAAGATTCTCCTCACCCTGGCGGAATGCGGCCACGGCGGCCCCTGGGCGGAATTCACCATGGAAGTGAATCCGGAAGACATCGTCATAAAAGGCGTACCGTATGTGAAGAGCCTGAAAACCTTCGGCGTGGACAGGATAAGCATAGGCATACAATCCTTTGACGATGACCTTCTCCGCTGGATGAACCGCCGCCATACCGCAGACCAGGCCCGCGAGGCCATAAAGATTGTGCGCGAAGCCGGCATAGAGAATCTGAGCATAGACCTCATCTTCGGCCTTTCAAACCTCTCAGACAGCACCTGGGAGGACACAATTGACGAGGCCTTGTCCCTTGGCGTAGACCACATTTCCTGCTACCAGCTTACCGTAGAGGGAGACAACGCCCTTACCCACATGCTGGAAAACGGAGACTATACCGAGGCCTCCGACGAACAGTGCTGGCGCCAGTACTACACCCTTTGCCGCAAGGCAGCGGCCGCAGGGTTCAACCATTACGAGATTTCCAACTTTGCAAAACCGGGCTTCGAGGCCGTCCACAACGGCGGCTACTGGCAGAGAAAGCCGTACGTGGGCTTTGGCCCCGCCGCCCATTCCTTTACCGGACGCGGCCGCGGATGGAACAGCCCCGAGATAGAGAACTACACCCACACGGACGAAGCCTTGAGCGTTGAGGACGAGAAGATAGAGACCCTGATGCTGGCCCTCCGCACGTCACGCGGCATAGACGAGGAATTTCTCCGCAGCAACTGCAGCGGCAAAACAATAGATTCGCTGCTGGGAGAACGCGCCCTCGTGAAGGAAGGACGCCGTTACCGCATCCCGGAAGACCATTTCTTCGTATCCGATGAAATAATAAGAGAACTGGTATGAAACACATCCGCAGAGCCCTCAAATACTTTATTCAGATTACCGTAATCTTTACCGTAATCATACTTGCCCTTATGCTGGCCGGCCTTGTGGCAAAGGACGTGAGCATTGCATTCAAGGAAGGATGGAAGTCAATAGGCTACATCGTTGGCGTGTTCTTCGTCGTGAGTTTCGTATATCCCCTGATGGGCTACGGGAAGCGAAACATAAGGGCCGGCGGAGCCCCCGCAGAGCACCGCAAAGGCATAGACAAGGCCATGGAGCAGAGAGGGTATGTCCTGGAAAGCGAGTCCCCGGACGGGGAACTCCGTTACCACCTTGCTTCCCCCGTGGCACGCTTCGCACGTCTTTGGGAAGACACCATTACAATAAAACCACAGTTTGGCGGCTTTCAGGCGGAAGGCCTCATGAGGGACCTCGCCAGGGTGGTCATGTCAATAGACCGTAATATCAACAGCTATGAGTGATAAACAGGAATTCAAGACCGTGGCAACATTCAACGAGAAGTTCCAGGCAGACATCTGCGCCGCCCTTCTCGGAGACCACGGCATCCCCGCCGGAGTGTTCGGCGCGGATTCATCGTACCCTTCCCTGGGCTATGTAAGGGAAATTGAGGTCAAGGTGAACGAGAACGACTACGAGGAAGCCCTCAAGATTCTGGCGGCTTCTTCAAGTGCGGAGTAAAAATCGGCCCCAAAGGCATCTGTGAGCGGCCCGCGGAGGAATTCGTAAACCCGGATTCCCTCGCGGCGCCCTTTTTCATATGCATCCTTGCAGATATGCCATCGGTGCAGGTTTAGTCCCTTCCGGCCGCCGCCAAGGTCCACTACGCGAACCGGGTACAGGCAACATGAAACCGGCTTACGGAAACTGCAGAGTCCCTTCAGGAACTGCGTCTCTATGGTGCAGGTACAGTTGCCGTCAGAGTCTATATGGCAGTATGCACATTCCTCCCTTCCCGGCACCACGGGCGTCACTATGTCCCCTTCCCTGTCTATTTCGAAGAAACCCTTTGCAACCACGGCATCCCTGCCGGCCTGGCTCATCAGGGGGGAAAACACATCGTAGGCGGCCTCCAGAGGTTCCAGTTCTTCTTCCTTTAATGGCGCGCCGCTGTCTCCTATCACGCAGCAGCAACCTTTGCAAACCTGGTAGTCGCAGGCAAAGTACTCAGTGACCATATCTTCCGAAACCAGAATGTCGCCTATCTCTATTATGGTGCCGAAATCCCGCTTACTCATTGACGATGTACTCTATCCTTCCGCCGGCAGCCAAGGCTTTCAGAAAGCCCTTCAGCGTATCTGGTGTAATTGAATTGATGCTATCCTGATATTTTGATATATCCTTGCCGAATGCATACCTGGCCTCAAGGGCGTTTACCGCCCCGGCCGGAGAGGACATGAAAGCCCTGGTCCTTTCGAGATAGGTATCTTTCCATGCCTTGAGGTCTGCGGCCGCAACCGGCTTGTCGCTAATTTCACGTATTGCAGCGCGAACGGCCGTAATTGCCCTTTCAAGGTCCTGCGGGGTGTTTTCCGGAAGGCCGTCGGCACTTGCCGGCAAACACGAAATGAAGAAGCGGAAGCGCTCCTGGGGCAGCACCATGAGCGAGGCCTCCACCTCCGCAACGTATCCGTACGTGGCAAGGTGTTTGACAAGCGAAGTGCGAAGAGCCTCTGCCGCTATATCTCCCATGTAATAGCTTTGGGACGTGACGGAAAACTCCGTGTCCATCATTATGTAAAGGCCTTTGGCACCGCTCCCTTCCATGGTGCGGGTACCCACTATGGGCCTCAGGTCCACCTGGGGCCTCGCCAGGGAGCCGCGGTCCGTGTCAAAGCCTCCCAGATGCCTGAGCAGGAGCTTTTTAACCACGCCTTCATCCAGATCTCCGGCAAGGATGAGGATGCCGTCGTTCATGCGGGAGAAGCGGGTCTGGTAGTACTTATCGGCCTTCCTGGCGGTGTCCTGGGTGAGTGCGCCGTCACGTTTTGCCGATTCCAGGGGGAAACCGGCGTCCAGAAGGAGGGAAAGCGTATTCTCCGTAGGGATGTCCCTGAGTTTCTGGCTGTGGGTATAGGCCTCGAAGGCTCCCCAGTTGAAGTTTCGGTCCTTTGCAACAGTTCCCAGGGACTTAAGCAGGAAGGAGAGCTTTCCGGAAGGGGCATCGCCGCTGAGGCTCATGCAGAACACGCCCACATCGGGCACCATGCTTATTCCCGCCGATGCCAGAATATCCCTGAAAGCGTAGCAGGAGAGGCCGCCCGCATCGTACAGGCTGAACATGTCGGCAATGTAACCGCCCTCTCCGGGGAGGAGGTCCTCTATGGTGGAAAGTCCTCCGTTCAGGACCAGGGACCAGGAGAACATCCCGCTGCCGGGTATCTGCTTGTAGGCAACCCTCATCCCGTTGGAGAAGGTCCAGAGCTTGCCGCCGGTCACGGGCTCCGTCTTCTCGCTGCGGATACGGGCCCTTGGAACGGTGCGCTCCATGCCCAGGGAGTCCCCGGAATGCCAGGAATAGTCTTTTCCGGACGATGCGATGGACCCGTACAGGTAGGCCAGGTTATAGTAGAACAGGGCCTCGTCCCTGTCCAGGGAGTCCGCTCCTGTTATATACTTGAGACTCAGGTTTGTAAGCTGCTCCGCCAGGGCCGATGCAAACTGGTTGAACAACCTTCTCTGGGTGCTGTCCGGAACGTTCCTTCTGGCAAAGAGCGCGGCCTCTTCCGTGAAGGGACTCAGCGGCGCGCCATAAAGGAAGTGGGCTATGCAGCGGTCCGTATCCTCCTCGTTGGTGGGCATTCGGGCCGCTTTTCTGAGGAAATCCGGGATAAGTATGCGTTTGGCGTCAGAGAATTCCGCCAGGCCTGCTCCGAAAGAGTCAATCTCGCCGATTGTGGAGGACATGGTGCGCATTGCGGCATCGGTAAACTCCGGAGCGGTATTGACGGAGACGCCGTAGCGCTCGTCACCGGCGGTTTCCGAGCTCCTGAGCGAAGAGAAACGGATCTCTCCGTACGGGATTCCTGCGTCCCTGAGATTGCGCTCCAGGCGGTGACCAAGTATGGTCTGGTACTCTTTGGCAAGGATGTTCGTAGCCAGCGTCTGCGGTGTATTCATAAGCTGCTGGGGTATCCTGGCCGATGAATAAGAGACGCTTATCTCCACGTCCTTCTTGCCCGGAACCTCATTTACAACAACATACGGGGCCGGAGACGGCTCCCAGACATAATCCGGCGCATGGGCCTCCTTGACCAGGATCCTGGGAACCAGCATGGAGAAGATATCCATCTTCTTCTTAAGCTCCACAGGGTCTATGTCTCCGCACACTATTACCGCCTGCTCGCTGCGGGAAAGGGCCATCTGGCCAAAGGTATACAGAAGAGTGGAGTCCAGAACCGCCTGGTTCACGGTAGATACTTTCCTGTAGCGGAACACCGTGGAGCCGTCATAGTCCGACATATACCCTTCCGGACCGGGAGCAATGCCCATTCTGGAGAACAAGCCGGCATCCAGAGTGCGCCTGGCCTCATCAGAGGGGTCTTCCTCCCTTCGGATGACGGCTATGTCCGCGTAACCCTTTTCCGAAGTGTTGGTTACCATATAATATGTGGCACCGCAGCCCAGGGTCCCGCGCAGGATGCGTTTGTCTACGGGGAGAGTGGGGAGACCGGCTGCTGGCACGGTTATTGAACTAACCACGGCGGCCAGTAGGGAAAGGGCATATTTGGCAAAATTTGTCATTGACTTGCTGCAAAAATACAACAATATTTGCTATTTTTGCAATTTGTGAACCAGAATATCTAACATAAAACTTATAGAAGAAGATGAAAAGATTATTTGCAGCTATCGGAGCTCTCGCACTTGCCGCCACGGTGGCATCTGCACAGGACTACAACGCCGGTATCGAAACCTTCAACGCCGGCGCAACAGCACTTGAGACAAACAAGACGGAAGCCCTGAACGCCTTCATGAGCGCTCTCGCCCAGTTCCAGGCCTGCGAGGAAGCGGAAGCCGCAGAGATGGTGGCAAAGTGCAAGGAAGTAATCCCCAGCACCATCCTGTCCATCGCCAAGGAGCAGATCAACGGAGCAGAGTACGACACCGCAGTTGAAACCCTTGCCAAGGCAGAGGCCGTGGCAAAAGAATATGGCAACGAGGACGTAGCCGCTGAAGCAGCGGGCCTTGTTCCCAACGTTTTCATGCGCAAAGGTTCCTCACTCATCAAGGCAAAGGATTTCGCAAACGCCATCCCCGCCCTCAAGAAGGTAACCGAGCTCACTCCGGAAGACGGCCAGGCATACCTCCTCCTTGGCCAGGCCACAATGCAGACCGGAAACCTTGACGGCGCCATCGAGGCCCTCAAGAAGGCCGCAGAGCTGGGTCAGGAAGCCAAGACAACCAAACTCATTGCCAACTGCTTCCTCAAGAAGGGACAGGGCTTGTTCAAGGCCGGCAAGAATGCAGAAGCAATCGCAGCCCTTGAAGAGTCCAACACCTATGTGGAGAGCGCCAACGCATACAAGCTCATTGCTGCCGCACAGACCAAGAGCGGCAAGAGCGCAGACGCAATCAACACCTACAAGAAGTACCTGGAGGTAGATCCCAACGCAAAGGACGCCGTTGACGTGATGTTCACCATCGCCGCCACCGCCCAGAAGGCAGGAGACAAGGCCACCGCCAAGGAATACTACCAGAAGCTTGACGGCACCAAGTACGCAGAGCAGGCCAAGGCACAGCTCAAGACCCTGTAGGGCTCATTTTTCTGAGACATGTAAAAGGTTCGGTTTTTTGTGCCGAACCTTTTACGTTATATGGCCTGTAGTGCCGTTTTGTGTAAATGATTCGGTCAAAAAAACCGAACCTTTACATTCTATGAGTCTTCTACGGTCATTTCACATGTGGCGCAGTGGAAGACAAGGCGGAAGCGGCGGCCGTTGTTCACAAGGACGAGCGGTTCCGGCAGGGTGCCGGGCTTCTGCTTTGGGCACATGCCAAGCTGGTGACGGACGCAGTAGCGTGACCGCATCAGCTCAACGCCGCTGCGATGGGTGAGCTCGTATGCCTTCTCTATCTCCTTTGCGCCGCGGGAAGAATAGAGTTCCATATCCATGGAGTTTGCCGCATTTGCCTTATAAGAAAGCCGTGAAGGAGCGGTCACAGACATATCTGGAACTGTTTTACGAAGAGGAAGGGCATTCACCGGCATGGTATCAAGACGTTCCGCGATGTCCCTTCTGATGCCGTTCAGAAAAGCAGCAGTCATGAACGGAACCTTCTCTGCCTCAATGCCTTCAACAGCAAAACTGTACACGGAGCCGCGCTTTGAGAGCTGCTGCTGCAGTGTCTGAAGCATTCTTTCCGGGTCCCTGGCCATGTCTCGCGGGGCGTCCAGGCAAACACTTACCTCCCTTCCGTCCTGGCTCACTGCCTTTATCTCAATTGTGCCGGATATCTTCACCTCCAGTTTCACGGGTATTTCCCTTGACGGGGAGGATGCCTCCACCTGCTTTTCAAAAGCAACGTTGAGGTTGCGGTACAGTTTTACGCCAGGCACCAGGCCGTCAACTTTCTTGCAGTGAACGGCATACCCTTCGCAGACATCGGCCCTGAAACCGCCGCCGTCAAAGGTGAAGCCGTCGCCGTTGGAAAGGCGAATAGATGTGTTGGCGGGCTCCAGGACAAAGCCGTCCCTGGTAAGGCGCTGAACCCTGCCAACATACTCTCCGCCGCCTTCTGCAGCCCAGTTTCCTCGCCGGCCGTCAAGATACAGCTCAGTGTACCCGCGGTTGAATGTCTTGTCCAGATCCGGCACAAAGCCCCCGCGGACTCTCCCGAAAGAGCTGCGGCGGTATTCTCCGGGATGGGCCTCAACAAGTGAGTCAAGGGCATTGGAATATGCCCTGACGACGTTCCTGACATAGCTCTCTCCCTTAAGCCTGCCTTCTATCTTGAATGAACAGACGCCTGCCCGGGCAAGTTCTTCCACACGCCCTATGAGATTGTAATCCTTGAGTGAGAGAAGGGCCTTGTTACGGGCGATGACCTTTCCGGAGCTGTCTTCCAGGCTGTACAGGCTTCTGCAGGCCTGAGCACATTCGCCGCGGTTGGCGCTGCGGCCGGTGAGACGCTCTGACAGATAGCACTGGCCGCTGTAGCATACGCACAGGGCGCCGTGCACGAAGAATTCTATCTCTGCTTCAACGGCTTCGGAAACGGCCTTAACTTCCTGAAGGCTCATCTGCCTTTCCAGAACTATTCGCCCATAACCCAGGCTCTCTACAAACCTGGCTTTCTCAGGAGTGCACACGGCGCATTGGGTAGATGCATGAAGCGCCATTCCAAACCCCTCTGCCATGGAAATAACGGCCGGGTCCTGTACTATGAGAGCGTCTACCCCAGCCCCGGCCAAATTGCGGACAAGCTCACGGACAAGGGGCAGTTCTTCCTCATATATTATGGTATTGACTGTGGCATAGATCCTTACGCCGAAGCGATGTGCGTATTCGCACAGGCGGGCTATGTCCTCTATGGAATTGGATGCCGCAGCACGTGCCCCGAAACCGGGACCGGCGATATAAACGGCATCGGCACCGCAATCAATTGCTGCGATGCCGACGTCCGCTGTCTTTGCGGGTGCAAGGAGTTCCAGGGTTTTCAATGCTATCTCCCGCTATAAGAAGTGCTCTTGAATTCCTTTACCCAGACCTGGCGCTCAATGGGCTGGTCAAGGGAGATCATGGTATCCGTGGACTGGATGTATGGGATCTTCTGGATGGTATTGAGGAGGACCTCCATGAGGTGGTCGTTGTCCAGGCAGAAGAGCTTGGCCAGGATGGCGTAGCGGCCGGTGATGAAATGGCACTCCACAATCTCCGGTATCTTTTTCAGGTTGGCAATTACCTCAGGATACTTGGTGGATTCCGACAGGGAGATGCTCATGAAGGCGCAGACGTTGAGTCCCAGGGCCTGGGGCTTGACAAGCAGACGGGAACCGGCTATGACGCCGTTTGCCTCGAGTCTCTTGATTCTCTGATGTATGGCTGCACCGGAAACGCCGCACTCGCGCGCTATCTCCAGGAAGGGCATTCTGGCATTCTTGACAAGAAAGGAAAGAATCTTCTGGTCTATCTCATCAATGTGGTAATTGCTTGACATAACTTACACTTTTCAACTGTTTCTGCAAAAATAGTAAAAAAAACTTATTTCTTAATTTTTTTACGATATTTTCCAGTTGGCTGAGTATTAGTTATTATGGCCTTGCAATCCGCTTCCGTGAGAGACCCGGCATCCGTACCCTTGGGTATCTTGAAATTGGAATCTCCCTGCTTGATGTACGGGCCGAACCTCCCGTTGAGCACACGTATGTCTCCAAACTCGGCAATTACCGCCTGCTGAGGCGTTTGTGCTGCCGTTTCACGTATCAGGGCGGCACATTCGTCAAGGGAGATGGAAAGGGGGTCTTTCCCGCGGGGAAGTTTCACATTTTTATCTCCGTACTTGAGATACGGCCCGAAACGGCCTTTGGTGGCTATTACATCCACTCCCTCAAGCGTACCCACCTTCCTTGGAAGTTCCAGCAGGCGAAGTGCTTCCTCAAGGGTTAGCGACTCTATGAGCTGGTCTTTTCCAAGTGATGCACTCTGGCGGTTCTCCCCTTCCCCTTTCTGCACGTAGGCGCCGAACTTTCCGAAGGAGGCTATGACCTTCTCTCCGTCCGGAGCTATGCCTATCTCACGGCTCACCTTGCTGTAGGTGCGGTCTGCCATGACCTCGTTCACATGGGCATGGAACGGGGTGTAGAACACCTCTATGGCCTTGTTCCAGGGCAGCTTGCCCTCCGCCACCTTGTCAAAGTCTTCCTCTACCGCCGCGGTAAAGCCGTACTCCAGGATGTCCGTGAAATTGTCCACAAGGTAGTCCGTGACCACAAGACCAAGTTCCTGGGGCAGAAGCTTTCCTTTCTCCGCTCCTACCACTTCTGTCTTTGACGATGTCTTTATGTTGCTCCCTGACAGGGAGAGGTTTGTCACCTTGTACTGGGTTCCGGGCTTGTCTCCCCTTGCAGCGTAACCGCGGGCCTGGGTAAGGGTACTCACGGTAGCGGCATATGTGGAAGGACGGCCTATCCCCAGCTCCTCCATCTTCTTGACCAGCGTGGCCTCGCTGTAGCGCTGGGGCGGCTGGGTGAACTTGCACACGGCGTTCACAGTCTGGGCGTGCATCACGGTCCCTTCCGGAATCTCCGGCAGGATCACTTCCTCGGGAGCGGCGGAGTCATCGTCCCTTCCCTCCAGATATACCTTCATGAAGCCGTCGAAAAGTATTTCTACGGACTGGACGCCGTACTTCTCCGGACGATGGTCCTGGCCTATGCGGAGGGTGGTGTTCATGACCCGGCTCTCTTCCATCTGGGATGCCACCGTACGCTTCCAGATGAGCTCGTACAGCTTTTTCTCCTGGGCGTTGCCGTCTATGGAAGTATTGCCGATGTAGGTGGGGCGGATGGCCTCGTGGGCCTCCTGGGCGCCTTTGGAGCTGGTCTTGTACTGGCGGGCATGATGATACTGCGGGCCGTAATTCTCCACGATGAACTGCTTTGCGGTACCAAGGGCCAGGCCGGAAAGGTTTGTGGAGTCTGTACGCATATAGGTAATGAGACCTCTCTCGTACAGGGCCTGGGCCACACGCATGGTGGTGGAAACCGGGAAACGGAGCTTGCGGGATGCCTCCTGCTGAAGGGTGGAGGTGGTAAAGGGCGGAGCCGGATATCGGACGCCTTCCTTTTTCTCTACGGACTCCACGGTATATTTTGCGCCGATGGAATCTTCCAGGAAACGGCGGGCATCGTCCTGACCGGCAAAACGGGTATCCAGGGTAGCCTTCAGGGACGAGCGGATGCCCTCGGGGCGGAAATCGGCCTCTACTCTGTAGAATGGTTCCGGGTTGAAGGCCATGATTTCCTTCTCCCTGTCCACGATTAAGCGGAGCGTGACGCTCTGGACGCGGCCGGCGGAGAGCTTTGGCTGAATTTTTTTCCACAGGATGGGAGAGAGCTCAAAGCCCACCAGGCGGTCCAATACACGGCGGGCCTGCTGGGCGCCGACCATATTCATATCTATGTCCCTGGGGTTCTGTATTGCCTCCAGGATAGCGTTCTTGGTGATTTCGTGGAAAGCTATGCGGTGAATTTTCTCCGGAGCTATACCCAGAGTCTCGCGAAGGTGCCATGAGATGGCCTCTCCCTCGCGGTCTTCATCGGATGCCAGCCACACCACGGGAGCGGCGTCGGCAAGCTTCTTGAGCTCCGCCACCACCTTCTGCTTCCCGGCCGGAATGACGTACTTGGGAGCGAACCCGTTCTGTACGTCGACGCTGAGACTGTGCTCTTCCAGGTCGCGTATGTGCCCTACCGATGCCTTTACAAGAAAATCTCCTCCAAGGAACTTCTGAATGGTCTTGGCTTTTTCCGGAGACTCCACGATAACCAGTTGTTTTCCCTCCATGATCTAATACCTTTTGGGGGCCGGAAGCCCCATTATTTTTTGCAAAGTAAAGCAGAATCGGGGCAATTTTCCAAATTTTCTGATTATTTTTGTAAACTGGATTTTGAGCAAGACCTAAGGTCTTGTGCCGGACCAAAAATTTTTGACATGACGGACAAAACAAAGAAAAAGATAGTACTCTGGTTCTGGATACTGGTAGTGGCTCCCGTGGTGGCGGTGTTCGCACTCCTTGCCATAGTCTGGGCCTTCGCGGACATCCCGTCCATCGAGGAACTGGAAAACCCGGATTCCAAGCTTGCCACGCAGGTCATTGCGGAGGAGGGAGAGATCCTTACCACTTATCATATAGAGAACCGTACCTTCGTCAGCTATGAGGAACTTGCCCCCTCGCTGGTCCAGGCCGCCGTGGCAACTGAAGACAAACGCTTCTACAAGCACTCCGGAGTGGACTTCCAGTCCCTGGCCCGCGTGCTGTTCAAGACCCTCCTGTCCAGGGATTCCTCCCAGGGAGGCGGCTCCACCATAACCCAGCAGCTGGCAAAGACGCTGTACCCCAGAAGGGAAGGCGTAGGCAAGCTGGGGCTTGTATGGATAAAGCTGAAGGAGTGGATAACGGCCGTGAAGCTGGAGCGCAACTACACCAAGGAAGAGATTGTGGACATGTACCTCAACGCCATCTTCTTCGGGTCCAACTCCTACGGGATATCATCGGCCGCCAACCAGTTCTTCGGCAAACATCCCTCGGAACTGCAGCCTGAGGAAAGCGCCGTCCTGGTTGGTATGGTGAACAAGCCCACACGCTACAATCCCGCCATCAATCCCGAGCATGCCCTCAAGCGCCGCAACCTGGTGCTGTCCAGGATGGAAGAGATGCACTATCTCACAAAGCGGGAATGCGACTCCCTGCAGACCCTCCCCATCGTCCTTCACGCCCGTCACGGGGACCGCACCACCGGCACAGGCCCCTATTTCAGGGACATGCTCCGCCGCACCATGAGCGCCCAGAAGCCCAAAAGGTCCGGCTACCCTACCCTGGAAGACTACCAGGCAGACTCCCTCCTCTGGGCGGACGACCCTCTGTACGGCTGGCTCAACAAGAACACCAAGAGCGACGGCACCCCGTACGACCTTGACCGCGACGGCCTCCGCATATACACCACCATAAACATCAAGATGCAGCGCTATGCGGAAGAAGCCGTGGCGGAGCACCTTGGGAAAGACCTCCAGAAGGCCTTCGACAGGGAGCTCAAGTACCGCCGCAACCCTCCGTTCATGGCCGATACGGAAAAGAGCGTCATAGAGACCACCATGCGTCAGGCCCGCCGCTGGAGCGACCGCACCCGCATGATGAAAGCCTCCGGCCACACGGACGCAGAGATTGCAGCCTCCTTCAAGGAAAAGGTTCAGATGAGGGTCTTCACCTGGAACAAGCCGGGGTACATAGACACCCTCATGACCCCGGACGATTCCATCCGCTACTACAAGTCCTTCTTCAGGGCTGCTTTCATGGCAATAGAACCCGGCACGGGCCACGTCAAAGCATACGTGGGCGGTCCGGACTACCGCTACTTCAAGTACGACAACGTCCGCCAGGGACGCCGCCAGGTTGGCTCCACCATAAAGCCGTTCATCTACACACAGGCCATGGAGTCCGGCATGACCCCGTGCGACAAGGTGCAGAACTCCCCGGTTGTAATAGTGATCAACAGGGACGGCGAGACCTGGTCTCCGCAGGACCCTCACGCGGACGACACCGTCGTTGACCTCACATGGGGCCTTGCACAAAGCTCCAACTCCGTCTCCGCTTACCTTATGAAGCAGCTTGGGCCGGAAGCCATGGTGTCCATGATGAGGAAAATGGGCATCGGCGGCCGCATAGACCCGGTTGTATCCCTATGCGTGGGGGCGGCGGACCTTTGTGTATATGATATGGTAACGGCATACAATACCTTCCCGTCGGGCGGCGTTTACACATATCCCCTGTTCGTAACCCGCATAGAGGACAGCGAAGGCAATGTGCTGGGCTCCTTCAGCGACCGCAAGAAAGAAGTGCTCTCCCAGCGCGCCACGGGCAACATGGTCCGTATGATGCGTGCCGTAGTAGACTCCGGCACCGGCATCCGCCTGCGTCTCAAATACGGACTCAAGGGCCAGATGGCCGGAAAGACCGGCACCACCAACGACAACTCCGACGGCTGGTTCATCGGCTACACGCCAAGAATCACCGCCGGCATCTGGGTGGGCGGGGAAGACCGCTACGTCCGTTTTGCCAACAACAGCCTTGGCCAGGGCGCCAACATGGCCCTTCCCATCTGGGGTCTCTGGATGAAGAAAGTCCTTGCCGACGGCACCCTGGGTATCTCTGAGGCCGATGTCTTCCCGGAGAGCCTCTCCGGCATCCCCTGCGGCTCGGCCGAAGAAGAACAGACCCCTGAAAAATCAGACCTTGAAAACTACTACTTCGAATAATGGCTAAGTATCGTTCCATTGCAGTAATATACGGAAGCGACTCCTCAGAGTGGGAAGTGGCTTGCCGCAGCGGAGAGTTCACCGCTTCCCGCATCGACGAGTTCAAGTACGATGTATATGAGATCTTTGCCCGCTTCGGCGACTGGAAACTGGTTGCCATGCGCAAGGCCAATTCCATGCGCGTACCCTTCCCGGAAGGCGCACAGCCCCAGGTGGACAAGACGGACTTCTCCGTCATGGTGCTGGGAGAGAAGGTCAAGTTTGACTTCGCATACATCATGCAGCACGGCGCTCCGGGAGAAACGGGTCTGCTACAAGGCTATCTGGAAATGATTGGAGTCCCCCACTCCAGCTGCAGCGCTTTTGTAACCACGGTGGCCTTCGACAAGTACTCCTGCAAGAGCTACCTCCGCGACGCGGACTACGTGAAGCTTGCCCCGGACGCATTCATCAGGGAGGGGGACGATGTTGAAGAGTTCAGCCGCAAGGCCGTGGAAAAGCTTGGCCTGCCGCTGTTTGTAAAGCCCACTGACGGCGGTTCCAGCTTCGGAATCACAAAGGTGGAGAAGGCGGAAGACCTTCCCGCAGCCATACACTATGCTTTTGCAGAGGGCAATACCGTTATAGTTGAAGCCGCCATCAAATGCCAGCACGAGCTCACCTGTGCGGTTTATTTCAACGGCCACGAAGTAAAGGCACTTCCCGTCATAGAAATAATATCAAAGACCGGCTGGTTCGACTACGACGCCAAGTACAACGGCCTCTCCGACGAGGTCTGCCCCGCAGAGATTCCGGACGCCCTAAGGGACCAGATCCAGAACATCTCCAAGCGCATTTACAGGCATCTGGGGTGCAAGGGACTTGTAAGGATGGACTACATATCGGCCCCCGACGGAATATACTTCCTGGAGGTAAACATCATCCCGGGCATGACAAACGCATCGCTTGTTCCCAAGATGGTGCGCGCAGAGGGTATGGACTTCACCTCCTTCCTCACGGAGGTCATAGAGAACTCCTAGCAGAATGCTTTTATCGGACTTCATAAAGCAGGGCGTAACCGCCCTTGAGCCCCTTTATCCCACGGCGGAGGCACGCAGCATAGTCCTCATGCTGTGCGAAGAGATTATCGGCACAAAGAGCTACACTCACATTGTGGACCCTCAGTACCAGATAGACAAAAAGGGCGTACAACCGCTTGCAGAGGCCATGCTGCGCCTTCAGAGCGGGGAGCCCATCCAGTATGTGACCGGCAAGGCGGAGTTCTGCGGACGCATTTTCAAAGTGACCTCGGACGTCCTGATTCCCCGCCCGGAGACAGAACTGCTGGTGCGCGAGGCCATCAAGATCGCAGACCGCATCAAGCGCATGCGCATCCCTTACGGGAAATCGGCCGAGCCCGTCCGCATCCTGGACCTGTGTACCGGCAGCGGAAACATTGCCTGGAGCCTGGCCCTGGGAGTTCCCGGAGCAAGGGTGGTGGGCGTAGACATATCGGAAGCAGCCCTGGACGTAGCCAGGGGGCAGGAATTCTCATCGGCCCTGAAAGCCTCCGGCGCAATGGCTCCCACCTTCGTGGCCGCCGATATACTGGATACGGAGCAGGAGTTCAATTACGGGGAATTTGACCTGGTGCTCTCCAACCCGCCATATATTATGGAAAGCGAAAAGCCGGAACTCCGGCGAAACGTAGTTGACTACGAACCCTCTGCTGCACTGTTCGTGAGCAACGAAGACCCCCTTCTGTATTACCGCGCCGTGGCCAGGTGGTCCTGCCGCTTCCTCTCTCCTGAAGGCAAGGGCCTCACGGAAATCAACGAAGTCCTTGGCCCGGAAACCCGCAAACTGTTTGCCGATTCCGGTTTCTCCCAGGCCGAACTCCTGAAAGATTTCTACGACAAGAACCGATTCGTGTTTTACGCAAGATAAAAAACTGCGGAATTTTCCGGTATTTGCGGAAGGTTTCACTTGAAACGGATACTAAAAAACGGCCTTTGGCATATGCCAGGGGCCGTTTTTTAAAAGTAAACGTGTCATTTTTGGTGAAACCGATACTTCTTGGGACCTTTGCCGTAAAGGAACCGGACTCTAATTCCGGAAAAGAAAAATGGATTGGAAAATGTTGATAACGGGCGCAGCGTGCGTCCTTCTGGCGGGGTGCGGGAAAGACCCTGAGACGCCCGCCCCGGAGGCAAAGTCCTCGTCAAACTACTTTACACTTGAACAGGTGGCCCGGCTTCTGTCCAGCGTCCCCATAGGGGCGGAGCAGATGGAGGAGGTGCATGACGCCGCCGTGGCATCGGCCCTGAACGGCTACGACCACGAGTACCTCATGGGAAGTCTCTTCGCAACGCCCGGCGCCGGAATCGGTGATTCCCCGGACACAAAGGCGCCAAGGCAGTACAGCAGGCCGCTCAGGGAACTGCTCCGGGAGGCAGTGCTCTCCACCAAGGCAGGTGCCGGAGGGGAGGCCGTCCTGGAAGCCCTGGAAAACTCTGACGTCCAGATATACTGGCCATATGCAGAGAACTGGGACGGGCGTTCGGAGCCCGTAATCACCTTCGACCCCGGAGACCCCTGGGACGATACGTCCACCGCCTACACCCTCTCCGGAGACAAGATACTGGTGGACGAGGAAACGGCCATGAAGCGCCCCGTGTGGGTGGTCTCCACCAACAGCGACGCTTCCTACACCTCACTTGAGCTTATGAGGCGTCAGGACCCGGAGTGGGGTCACGGCGGCGGAGACATCCTGATCAAGCCCCGGGCTGCGGCAACAGCAGAACTCAAAACACTGGTCCTGAGGAGCTTTACCTCCCACCGCCAGTTTGACAACTGGTTCTGCGGAGGCAGCGAGTTCATGGTACGCATAGGGGCGGTAGAAAGCTTCAACGCCTCTACGGAAGCGGAGATGAGACTCTACAACCCCGCGGTCACGGACTTCATGGTAGTGGTGAAAAGGGGCCAGAAGGATGAAGAGGTGCCATACAATGTAATCCTGGTATCGGAGTGGACCCAGAAGCTGCAGAGCTGCGCATTCATGATTACCGAAGACGACGGAGGCACCAGGACCAGCTGGAAATGGGTCTCCAAAGTGATTATCAAGAACCAGAGCTACGGAATAGATGTTGAAATCCCGTTCAACACCAGGGACGACATAGTGTGGCGCGGGTCGCTTACCCGGAAGTTCATTGAGAAATACAGCGGGCAGAGCAGCGGCTTCGGGGACGTGGAGGCCGTGATGGAGCTTATTTGACAGAGAGGATAGCCTGTGCCAGCAGGAGGTCTTCCGGAGTGGTAATCTTGATGTTGGTGCGCTCTCCTTCGATGCACACGACGGTGACACCTGCGGCACTCACCACGGACGCATCGTCCGTAAAAAGGGTGTCATAACCCCTCTCATAGGCTTTTTTCAGGACCTCGCTGTGGAAAATCTGGGGAGTCTGGACTCCCCACACTGCGCTGCGGTCAATGGTCCCGGCGACTACCGGAACGCCATCCTCATTCTTTGAAACGGTTTTGAGGGTGTCCGTGCTGGGAGTTGCCGGGATAACGGCCGGCGCGTTTTCCGCGGCGGCAAAAAGCTCGCGGATCTTGCTCGCGCTCACAAGGGGACGCACGGCATCGTGAACGGCCACGAGTGCGCCGTCAGGAATCTGGGCAAGCGCGTTTTTTACGGAATGGAAACGCGTAAAACCGCCCTGGACCATCTTCTGCGGGCAGGTGAAGGAGGCTTTTACACAGTACTGTCTCCACCATTCCATATGGGCCTCCGGAAGTACCGTGACAACGCGAATGTCCGGCACGGCTTCCAGGAATCTTTCCATAGTGAGGCGCAGAATTGGCTTGCCTCCCAACATAAGGAACTGCTTGGGGACATCGGCTCCCATGCGCACACCGGAACCGCCTGCGGGAATCACTAAGAATTTCTTCCTGTCCATAGCAAAAACTTTGGGCGAATATAAGATTTTTTTAGTAATTTTACACGATAAATGAAAACAGACTTTTAGCACCCCTATAAAATGGCATTCCGATTCCTGAACCAAGAGCTCGCTATGGACCTGGGGACGGCCAACACCGTCATTTTCCAGAACGACCAGATTGCCCTTGACGAGCCCTCGATCGTAGCAATAGACAACCAGACGGGAAAATGCATCGCACTTGGCCAGAAGGCAAAGCTGATGCATGAAAAAACCAATCCCGGCATCAAGACCGTACGCCCCCTCAGGGACGGCGTCATAGCAGACTTCAACGCTGCGGAAATGATGATCCGCGGTTTCATCAAACAGGTGAACTCCCGTCACCGCAGCCTATTCGCCCCCAACCTCAAGCTTGTCGTAGGCATTCCCTCCGGCTCCACGGAAGTGGAAATCAGGGCCGTCCGCGACTCCTCCGAGCACGCCGGAGGCCGTGACGTATACCTCATCTACGAACCCATGGCAGCCGCCCTGGGTATCGGCCTGGACGTAGAGGCGCCTAAGGGAAACATGGTCGTGGACATCGGAGGCGGCACCACGGAAATTGCAGTGATCTCCCTCGGTGGCATCGTGCAGCAGGAGTCCATCCGCGTAGCAGGTGACGTATTCACGGCAGACATCCAGAACTACCTGCGTCAGCAGCATGTCATAAAGGTTGGTGAAACCACGGCGGAACGCATCAAGATTGCCGTCGGTTCCGTCATTCCCCAGCTTGATGTGGAACCGGAGCCCTTCCTGGTCCGCGGCCCCAACCTCATGACCGGCCATCCGGTAGAGGCCCTCATCCCCTATCAGGAAATCTCCCACTGCCTTGACAAATCCATCGCCCGCCTTGAATCCGCAATCCAGCAGGTCCTTGAGCAGACTCCCCCGGAGCTGTACTCGGACATCGTGGAAAACGGCATCTTCCTCAGCGGCGGCGGCGCTCTCCTGAGGGGTCTGGACAAACGCCTCTCCGAGAAGGTGAACATCCCGTTCCACGTAGCGGAAGATCCTCTCCGCGCCGTGGCCCGCGGCACCTGCATCGCCCTCAAGAATACGGACAATTACTCCTTCCTCATGCGCTAAAACATGAGAAGGCGTTCCTGGATTCCAACACTCATAAGCTTTGCGGTCTTCATTGTACTGGAGGCCACATCGGTGCATATTATGTCCAGGAACGGCGAACTCCAGAAAGCCTGGATCACCGGAAGCATGCACTCGGTCACAGGCACCTTCAAGGGCTGGACACAGTCCGTGAAAGAGTATTTCTCGCTGAAGGGTGCCAACCGCCGGCTGGCGGAAGAAAACGCCGCCCTGCGCGCCAGGCTTGGCCAGGCGCAGGAGATGCTGAACCAGATACGCATAGACACCATCTCCTACAGCCGAGCCTCCCGCGGATACAATTACCTTCCCGCAGAAGCAGTGCACATGAGCCATAACCGACAGCACAACTACATAATCCTGAACAGGGGCTACGAAGACGGCGTAAAGGAAAAATCCGGCGTAATCACCTCCAACGGAGTAGTGGGCATAATAGACGCAGTGAGCGCGCATCACTCATTCGCATTCTCCTTCATGAACCCGGACATCTCCATCAGCGCCCGCCTGGGCGGTGAGGAAGGTGCAGTTGGGCCCCTGGTATGGGACGGAAGGCATTCCAACAAGGCTGTCCTCAAGGAGATTCCCCTCCAGTACAGGTTCTCTCCCGGAGATACAGTCTACACCAGCGGCCACTCCTTCATGTTTCCCGCCGATATCCCCCTTGGAACGGCGGGTGAATCCCGCATAGTCAACGGCTCCACCAACGAAATCCAGATAACCCTGTTCCAGGATTTCAGGTGCATCCGCTACGTGAGCATCGTCCACAACAAGTCACTTGAAGAACTGGAGGAGGGCGGCCTATGAGAAAATCCGGATTCTGGGCAGCCTACCTGCTGCTTTTACTTGCCCAGTTGCTGCTGTCAAACTTCTTCAACCTGACACCGTACCTCATGCTGTCCATCCTGCCGGTAATGGTGCTGTGCATCCCAATCCGCATAGGGCCGGTCGGAGCCATGCTCATCGCCTTTGCAACCGGCATGGTCACGGACCTGCTGTCAGAGGGCCTGCTGGGCCTCAACGCCTTTGCCCTTGTACCTGTGGCAGGCCTTCGCTATCCAATTATAAAGCTGGTCTTCGGAACCGAGCTCTTCGCCCGCGGGGAGGATTTCTCCCCAAAACGCAACGGCCTGTGGAAAACCGTCCTGGCCACCACTCTGGCCCAGGCCGTGTTTACGCTTCTGTACGTCTGGGCGGACGGCGCCGCATCCCAGCCTTTCTGGTTTGACGCCGCGCGATTCGGCATTACCCTCGTAGCCGGCACCGCCCTTTCCCTTGCCTGCCTTCCCTCCCTGGCTCCGGACACCAGAAAATAAATGAAGCAGGAGTACAGGCATATAGTTCTGCTCATTGGCCTGGGAGCGGTGGTACTGCTGCTCCTTGGAAAGATATTCTCCCTCCAGATCCTGCATCCTGGTCTCAAGGAAGACTCGGACCGCAACTCCACCGTCTACGAGACCATTTACCCAACCAGGGGCATTATCTACGACCGCAACGGCAACATCCTCGTAGGAAACAAGGTCGCCTATGACATCATGGTCACACCAAGGGAGGTAAAGGCATTCGACACCCTTGCCCTGGCCGCCGTCCTGGACGTCACGCCGGAATTCATCCGGGAAAAGATGGCCGATTTCAACAAGCGCAGGAGGGCCATAGGCTTCCAGTCCGTTACCATGATGCGCACCGTCCCCGCCGAGACTTATATGCGGTTTGATGAGGTCAAGTATCGTTTTCCCGGCTTCAAGGGCCAGGTCCGCGGCATACGCCAATACCCCATCAACGCCGGCGGGAACCTCCTGGGATATGTCTCAGAGGTCAACCAGAACTATATCGACAGGCATCCCGGAGAGTACCGCAGCGGGGATTATGCGGGCATGACCGGCATCGAGGCGGCGCGGGAGAAGGACCTCCGCGGGGAGAAGGGCTACCACATCTACCTCCGCAATTCCCGTAACCAGATAGAGCAGCCCTATCACGACGGAGCCGACGACAAAGAGGCCATCCCGGGAAAGGACATCGTCACAACCATAGACGCAGACCTACAGCAGTACGGGCAGGAGCTCATGCAGGGGAAGGTAGGGTCCATCGTAGCCATAGAGCCCTCCACCGGGGAAATCCTCGCCCTGGTATCGTCCCCCGGCATTGATGTGGAGCAGCTTGCCGATATTGGAAAATACTACGGTGAAATCGCAAAAAATCCATACAAGCCCATGTACAACAGGGCCGTGCAGGCATCGTACCCTCCCGGCTCTGTATTCAAGCTGGTGAACGGGCTCATCGGCCTGGAAGAGGGCGTGCTTCGTCCGGAAATGACCTATCCCTGCAGCCAGGGCTATCACTTCGGCGCCGGCCACAAGCTTGGCTGCCACGTGCACAAGAGCCCCATCAACATGGAGGAATCCATCATGATGTCCTGCAACGCCTACTACTGCTATGTCCTCAAGAACATCCTGGACAACAGGAAGTACGACAACGTTGCCGACGGCCTGGACCACTGGCGGGAAATGGTAATGAGCTTCGGCTTCGGCCGCAAGCTTGGGAGCGACTTCCCGGCCGAGCTCTCCGGCAGCATCCCGTCGTCCAAAACCTATAACAGGGCCTACGGAAAAGGCCGGTGGAATTCCACCACGGTAATTTCCCTCTCAATCGGCCAGGGAGAGATACTGGCGACGCCCATGCACCTTGCAAACCTCTGCGCCACCATTGCCAACAGGGGGTACTACTATATTCCGCACATAATAAAGGACTCCGAAGGAG
The DNA here is from genome assembly GCA_017428945.1 of Bacteroidales bacterium. GTDB lineage: Bacteria > Bacteroidota > Bacteroidia > Bacteroidales > UBA932 > Cryptobacteroides. Next base: position 82,544 of record JAFRPW010000027.1, read on the forward strand.
TGGACATAGACGAGCGCTTCAGACAGAAACAGTACACCATGGTGTCCCAGGAGCACTTCCCAAAGGTCATTAACGGCATGTGGAGGGCTGTGAATTCCGGCCCCGGAGCCGGAGGCACCGCCTGGATAGCCCACATCGACTCCCTTGACGTCTGCGGCAAGACCGGCACCGCCCAGAATCCCCGCGGAGCCGACAACTCTGTCTTCATCTGCTTTGCCCCCATGGACAATCCGCAGATTGCCATTGCCGCATACGTAGAGAACGGAGGCTTCGGTGCCACATATGCCGCCCCCATGGCGTCGCTCATGGTGGAAAGGTATCTGAAGGGCAAGACATCCCGCCCGGAGCTGGAAAAGAGGATGAAAGAGGCCGATTTACTGTCCCGTGTGAAGCATGATTGAGATTAATTCACATCAGAGGGGCCTGAGGCAGTCTGTAGACTGGGCCATAATCGCGACGTACCTGGCGCTGGTGTTCATCGGCTGGATAAACATCTATGCATCAATACATTCCACCGGCCCGTCATCTATATTTGAATGGAGTACAAGAAGCGGTAAGCAGTTCATTTGGATGCTCACATCCTTCGGGCTGGGCGCGCTCATCCTCTTTGCGCTGCCGCCAAAACTTTGGGAAGGCCTGTCCATCCCCATGTACCTTGGCGTGCTGGCGCTGCTGGTGCTGGTGATATTCGTGTCAAAGGACGTGAAGGGGTCGCACTCCTGGTTTGAGCTGGGGCCTGTCAAGTTCCAGCCGGCAGAGATTTCAAAGATCACCACATCGCTGGTCCTGGCCCTTATCATGAGCCAGCAGGGGTTCAAGCTGAGCAAGTTCAAGCATTTCATAATTGCCGCGGCGGTTATTGCGCTGCCCATGCTGATTATCATTGCAGAGAGCGAGACGGGGTCGGCCTTGGTATATGTAGGGTTCATTTTTGTGCTGTACAGGGAGGGCCTGTCCGGATGGTGGCTGGGACTCATAGGCCTTGTAATTGCCCTTTTTGTGGGGACCCTTACAGCAGGGGCGTTCTGGTCCGTGCTGCTTCTCGTGGGAGTGCTGGTGGTCTGCTCCGCTCTAATGGGACCGGGCAAAGAGTTCTGGAAAAGAATTGGACTCGGGGCTCTGTTTGTGGGCATCATGGCACTTGTCCCATGGCTGTGGGGGCTGCTTCAGGATGCTGTCCAGGGACACATGGACTGGATTGCGAATGTTGCCTGGGTACCGCAGGCCGGTGAGACTCAGGACTGGTTCTGGAGTTTCCTACTTAAGATAAAGCCGGTGTATCTGCTGGTTGGTCTTGGCCTTCTTTCAATTCCGTTTATCCTATGGCACGCATACAGGCAGAGGGACAGTTTCCTGTATGTCGCCGTGGCGGCTTTCCTCTTTGGCGTGGCGCTGGTATTCTCTACGGACTATATCTTCCAGAATGTCCTGCAGCCGCACCAGCGAAGCAGGATAGAGGTTCTCCTTGGCATGAAGGAAGACCTTGCAGGCGTAGGCTACAACGTGAACCAGAGTAAGATTGCCATTGGCTCCGGAGGGCTGTTCGGGAAGGGTTATCTTCAGGGGACGCAGACCACCTTCGGCTTTGTTCCGGAGCAGTCTACAGACTTCATTTTCTGCACCGTGGGTGAAGAATGGGGGTTTGTAGGGTGCTTCATCGTAATTATGCTGTACGTGTTCCTGATAGTGCGGCTGATCCTGGACTCGGAGCGTTGCCGGTCGCCGTTCACGCGTATTTACGGATACTGCGTGGCGTCGTGCGTGTTCATGCACCTTTTCATCAACATAGGCATGACCATAGGCATCATGCCGGTTATAGGCATTCCGTTGCCGCTGCTCTCTTACGGCGGGTCCTCACTATGGGCGTTTACTATACTCATTTTTATCTTTCTGGCTTTGTACCGCGATGAGAAAAAATACTTTTAAACGTGTTCTGGTAACGGGCGCAAGCAGCGGTATCGGGTACGATACAGCCAAGGCCCTTGCCGCTGCGGGATATGATGTCTTTGCCGCCGCACGCAGGGTGGAGCTCATGGAGCCGCTTCGTGAGTTTGGAGTTACGCCGGTGTACCTGGATGTGACGTCAGAGGAGTCGATTGCCAATTGCATTTCCGTGATGGGATCAGTGGATGTTCTGGTGAACAATGCCGGATACGGTTACTTCGGAGCCATTGAGAACGTTCCCCTGGACGATGCCCGCCGGCAGCTGGAAGTCAACCTTTTCGGACTTGCGGCGCTTTGCCGCGCCGTACTGCCAGGGATGCGCTCACGCGGCAAGGGCAGGATCATTAACGTAAGCTCCGTCGCCGGACGCGGAGTGCTGTATTTTGGCGGCTGGTACCATGTGTCAAAATATGCAGTGGAGGCGTTCTCGGACGCTCTCCGCATGGAGATGAAGCCTTTCGGCGTGGACGTCGTGCTTGTGGAGCCCGGCGGAATACATACGGACTGGGGTGTCATAGCCGCAGACCACCTTCACGACTCTTCCATTGGCACGCCATATGAAGAACCGGCCCTCAACCAGGCCCGCACCATGAAGTGGGCATACTCGAGGCGGCTATTGTCAGAGCCCGTCGTAGTGCAGCGCGCCATCTGTAAAGCTGCCGGGGCCCGTCATCCCCGTGCACGCTACGTGGTGGGGTTCGGTGCACACGCCCTCCTCTGGGCCCATGCCCTCCTCCCCGCACGCTGGTGGGATTCCCTTGCCCGCATTGGCGGAAAAAGAATCATAAAATAAGTAAAATGAAAAAGATAAGTCTTTGTCTATGTGCCATGCTTTTTTCCCTGAGCGCTTTTTCGCAGGGAATACAGGATTATTGCAGACTTGACAGCCTGAAGTATAAAGGGGACATGCGCCATTACTGGATTCACGTGCCGGAAAAACTATCAGGTGCCGCTCCGCTCATGGTATGTCTTCACGGCTATGGCGGAGATGCCGCACGTAAAGGCAAAGTACAGCTTGTGGAGCTGGCAGACCGCGAGGGCTTTGTTGTCTGCTTCCCCCAGGGCCTGAAGGACCCTCGCGGCAAAACCGGATGGAACGTAGGCTATCCGGCCCAGGAAGGCATGAAAACAGACGACACCGGCTTCGTGGAGAAACTGGTCAGAACCCTCCAGAGAAAGTATTCCCTGGATTCCAGGAACGCCTTCCTGGTTGGCATGTCAAACGGTGGAGAGATGTGCTATCTCATGGCAAGGCGCAAGCCGGATCTGTTCGCCGGAGTCATTTCCATAGCCGGCCTGACCCTCGAGTGCATGAAACCCCTCCGCTACAACAATGCAGTTCCGTTCATGGAAGTACACGGAACGGCAGACAAGACATCCTACTGGACGGGAGACCATACAAATGCCTATGGCTGGGGTGCCTATCTGTCCGTTCCCGCGGCTATCTCATACGTGGTGGCTGCCAATGGCTGCAGCGGATACAGCCAGGAAACGCTCCCTGATACCACCAAGCCTGTAATTCTGCACAAATACCTTGACGGGAAGCCCGCACGCCATGGCAAGGGTCACGCCACAGAGGTTTGGCTTTACGAGGTCCAGGGCGGCACCCACTCCTGGTCGGACAAAGAAATGGACACCTACGCCCAGATTTGGTCCTTCATGAGCCGTTTCATGTATTAAAAAGAATGTTATTGTATCAGATAGCGCTTCCTAAGGGTTTGGATGTCGGCATCCGTAAGGCCTATGGGCCCCTTCAGATAGGCCTCCATGGAGCCGTACAGCCGGTCCACTTGTTCCAGGGTCTTCACAAAGTTTTCAGTGTTTGCCCCCATGAATGACTTTACCACGTTCACTTCTTCCTCCCTGCCGCCCCAGAAGCGGACGCGCCGGGAGTACTTGCGAACATCGGCCTCATAGACCCGGTTTGTAGCGTCGAAATCGGCCACGATTGTTTCCCGGGAGGCCCCCAGCGCCGCAAGAATCAGGGCCGATGCAATCCCCGTGCGGTCCTTCCCCTGAGTACAGTGGTATAGGATGGCGCCTTTTTCCGTGGCCAGGATTTCCCTGAAAAAAGCGGCGAACCGTGCCTGGCATTCGTGGTCGAAAACAAGGGTGGGATACATTGCCGCCGCCACATTCTTTGCCTTTTCGTTGAAGGCGGCCATGACGATTATCTTCCTGACGTCAAACTTCTTATGGCGGGTGAACTTCTTCTTTTCCTCATCAGTGGCCAGGGCAGCCGCGTTCCCCGTGGCGTCCACCGGGAGGCTTATGTACTCTGCTCCCGGAATGGTCCTGTTCTCTTTGCCCTTCTTCTCTTCGTCCTTGCGGAAATCGATTACTTTTACTACCGGAAGGCCGGCGAGGTACCGGATGTCAGCCTCGGTGGCATCGGCAAGGTGGGCCGTCCGGAGAAGGAGGCCTTCCTTTACCCGCAGATTGCCCTGGACGGGAAGTCCTCCAAGGTCTCTGGCGTTGACGATGCCTTTCAGAACTTGCATATGAGGCGGCGTATATGGACGGCAAAAAAGATCCTTTCCGGCAGGCTGGACTTCTGGAACTCGTAGCGGAGCACCATGTCCAGGCAGGCGAACCTTGCGGCCTCATCGTCAAATTCCGTGTGGTCTTCCTTCCCGGTATACTCTTTGGCAAAGGCGTCCCAGAAAAGGCGGAGCTGGGCCTCGGTCATATGGAAGATGTCCTGAACCTGCTTCAGGGAAGCGTAGGTATTGCAGATATGGTAAAGGTGGCCGATGTCGAACATCGGGTCACCGTAACCAAAGCGGTCAAGGTCTATCCAGTAGCACTTTTCTCCCGCCAGAATAAGGTTTCCGGTATTGAAGTCCCCGTGGCTGCAGGTCTTTACGTCCCGTATGGTATTGGCAAAAGCTCTAAGGACGGCCTTGTTCTTTTTGCCGATGAACTGCACCTTCTCCACGGCCCTGAGCAGCTGCTCCTTACGGCTGGGAAAGAAATCCGTATTGCAGGTTGTGGAGAACAGCTCCCTGCCTTTTGTACACAGGAGGCGGGCCATTTCTTCTATGCGCTCCGGCTGATCGTGGCAGATTCGGGAAAGGGATTTCTTTTCCTTTATGCGTTCCGATATGGTTGCAAAGGCATCGCCAACACGCACCATTTCCAGCATCTTGGGGACGGATATGCCAAGGGTGTCAACCGCCCTGGACACGTCGAACTCTTTCTTCACCGCCTCAAATGTATTGAGGCCGGGTTTGTTCACCTTGAGTATTACGTCCGGCCGCTCCGGATTCTCATATGTGGTTCCGTTTCCGCCCTGCCCGGTCGCGTGCCAGGCCGTAAGGTCTATCTGGGGATAATCTGCCATAGCGCTAAACTTTTTGACTGAAACAAAGATAAGAAAAAACGGCTGAATCGGAAAGGCTATGTAATATAATGGTTAGTGTAACATTACTGAAACATTTCTGTCAGTCAGTGTCTTTCTATTGTAGAATACACAATATAAATATTGTACAATACAAATAGTGTTTTTATCTTTGCGAAAAAGATGATGTATGAAATTCGATAAGATACTTGAAGATAAACGGCTGTGTGCAGAAGTATGACAATGAGCAGGGCAATTGAAATCCTGGAGGCACATCAGTCTCCAACACCATCACGCTGGCGCGAAGATGCGCAGTGGCGCAGAGACAACGAATATTGGCTCAAGTACGCTCGCTACATTACACTTCAAGTATTGCATGCAATGGATGAAAAGTCAGTTACACAAGTGGAACTTGCCAAGCGTATGGGTTGTACGCAGCAGTATGTTTCCAACTTACTGAAGGGCAGTTCTAATATGACGCTTGAGACCATTGCCCGTCTGGAAAACGCCTTGAGTATAGATCTGGTCAAATCGGCCCTTACTTACGTCAGCGGCTACGGTTCATCTGTACCCTCCCGTCCCCAATACCTGAGCGATTCGGCCGGGGAGAAACTTGATCACAATATAAAGACAAGCGATTTCGTTGATGGTTACAAGCATAGAAAGAATGCTAAAAAGAAATAGTATTAGATAGTCTGGCGCAATGGCAAAGATAGATGTAAACGGCGTCGCCGTAACTGTAGTTAAGGTCGGAAGTGAGGACTATATCAGCCTAACGGATATGATGCGCTCCAAAGATGGGGAGTTTTTCTTTCACAACTGGCTTCGTAACAGGAACACAGTCGAGTTCCTGGGGACTTGGGAGAAGGTTTTCAATCCCGAGTTTAATTCTGCCGAATTCGACATAATTAAAAGTAAAGCGGGACTCAACAATTTCCGCCTCAGCGCTAAAGAATGGACGGAGAAGACCCATGCTATTGGCATAGTTTCCAAAGCCGGGCGTTATGGCGGCACTTATGCTCACAAGGACATCGCTTTTGAGTTTGCTATGTGGATCAGCCCGGAATTTAAGGTTTATCTTATCCGTGAATTCCAGCGCCTCAAGGAAGAGGAGCAGAAACTCATTGGGTGGACAGCCAAACGCGAACTCTCCAAAGTGAACTACCGTATCCATACCGATGCCATAAAACAGAACTTGATTCCAGCTGAGGTTTCAGAGAAGCAGATATCTTTTCTCTACGCCAACGAAGCTGACGTTCTCAATGTAGCCTTATTCGGCATGACTGCGAAAGAATGGCGAGATGCCAACCCGGAACTCAAAGGTAATATCCGCGACTACGCTACCATCAACCAGCTCATCTGCCTTTCAAACATGGAAAGCCTGAATGCCATTTTCATCAACGAAGGGCTTCCTCAAGCAGAAAGGCTCCGCAGACTTAATGCTGTCGCAATTCAGCAGATGTCCGTACTGGAAGGAAACGAAACCAATCGAAAACTTCTGAAATAATCTTATTGGCAAGTCAAAATGCAGATGTCTCGGGTCTCAGAAGCCCGCGAAGGAATAATATATATATTTGCGGGTCCGATTGGAAATACCGACGGAAAGTGATCCACCTTGTCCCCTACGAAAGGTGACCGAAAGTGACCGAGATAATTCGTATATTTGTATTCGCAAAATCGAGATTTATCGAACAGAATCAATTCCTGCAGATATTATATAGTTTTTCGCGAACTTTGTTGTCTAACGGGTGTAGATTCGATTGAAAATGGATAACAAGGAACAAGCATTCACCCAGTTGGTCCGGGAGCATAAGAGCACCATCTACTCGGTGTGCTATATGTTCTCGAAGGACACGGATGAGATTGACGACCTCTTCCAGGAGATACTGATCAGGCTCTGGAAGGGCTACGATTCTTTCCGCGCGGAATCCGATGTCCGGACCTGGATTTACAGGGTCTCGCTCAACTGCTGCCTCAATGCCGACAAGAAACGGCGCCGGGGCGGAGAGCGGGTCCCCCTGAGCGTGGACATCGACCCCTTTGAGAATACGGACGACCGGGCGCTGCAAACCAAGCGCTTATACGCTCGTATCAATCAACTGGGCCTGGTGGACCGCGCCATCATTCTTCTCTGGCTCGAAGGCCTGAGCTACGAGGAGATCGGGGCCATCATGGGCATCTCGGTGAAGAATGTTTCTTTCCAGTTGCATCGGATCAAGGAAGAACTCAAAAAGTCCAATCTTTAATCACTCGTGCCATGAACAAAGAAGAACGTAATATTGATCAGGAACTGGAACAGATGCGGCAGGATTATGCTGCGCTGAAGGAACGGTTCGACAAGCAGCAGATTATCAATGAAAAGCTGATGCAGAATGCGATGAAAAAGGATATTCGCAGGCTGTTCCTTTCAAAGAAATCGATTCCGGCAACAATCACATTATTCATTATCGCGGTCATCCTATGTTATGTTCAGGGATTTGACTGGTGGGTTCCGCTTTCCCTTATCATTTACGGGTTATTGACCATCCCGGGCGTATTCTGGGTATATAAAGGAATCCGTGAAGACGATATTTACAATGGAGACATCTTGTCAACGACAGAGGCTCTGCGAAAGTTCAAGAAAAGGTATGTCATCCTTGTGACAGGAATCTGTATCTTATTTTTTGCTTTCGTGATCATAGCAACCTTGTATCTGACCTCGACGAATATCAGCGCCGAGCTGATGTGGAGAAGGGGTGTTATCATTGCCCTCCTGTGTGTGGGGACGCTGGCGCTGGAATATTTCTCGGCCAAGCGATTGTTGAGCGCCTGCGACGCTATTATCGAGCGCCTCAAGATAAAGGACGAGTAAGATGGAAGACTATATCCTCAGAGAAATAGACCGCATAGGGGAGATGCTGCTCATGATTGCCCGCAGGCTGGGCCTTCTGGACGGCGACACGCCGGATTATTCCCTGACGGACATCAAGGACCAGTTTGACAAGGCCGGCTTGCCATTCAGCCTTGATGCAGTCCTGCAGCAGGAGAACCCTGTCCGGTATCTTGTGGAGAAAGTCAAGATCTCTGACCACGGCCTGGAAGCGTTCATAGACATCCTCTTTCATTCAAATATGGAAGAAGACCGGAAGGCCGTACTCCTGAAAGATGCTCTTGCATATCTGGATGGGAAGGGTTATTTCTCTTTCAGGCTTCACTCGTTGAGGAGTAGGTAAATACCTGTTTATCGGCCTCCCGTTTCTACAGTCCGACAGAAAAATGCTCCTAACGTCCCTAAGAGTGGGACGGTAGGAGCAAAAATACCCCCTAAACGCTCCTAATGTCCCTGTTTTGGGACAAAGAACATATCTAGGTAATTTTGTTTTCCTCCTGCGAAAATAATTGCGTGAAATAGCATTACTTTTGTAAGGAACTGTTATGGTTAAACATCTTCACGATATATTATCTTATGATCATGCGCCTTTTGAAGAAATCTCTACTCGTTCTGTTTATTCTGTCAATAATCATCACGGTGACTTTAGGCTTCTCAAACAGAATAGTTTGTACGAGATACACTATTGACAGCGATAAGATCACAGGCAGCGTTAAAATTGTAGTCGTTGCTGATTTCCATGGGTGCAGATATGGCGAACATAGTGAACCGATACTTCAAATCATATCAGAAGAGAATCCAGATGTCGTGCTTCTTTGCGGAGACATATACGATGACGAACTACCTTTTGACAAGTCAAATGACCTTGTCGGCCAACTATCAGAAGCTTGGCCGGTCTATTATGTGAGCGGAAACCATGAGTACTGGAGCGGCCAAATCGATTCAATCAAAGCAATGGTAACTCGTTATGGCGTGCGTGTCCTTGAAGGCACAGGGGAAGAAGTTCATATCGGTAAAGATACGATATTCATAGGTGGCATAGATGACCCGACATATTTGGGAATGGAAGCTGTGAAAAGTCAGGCCAATAGCATTCTTTTTCCATCAATTCATTATTCAGTATTGCTAAGCCATCGACCGGAATTGACGGAACTCTTTTCAGCGATTCCCGTTGACCTTGTCATCTCTGGTCACGCACACGGAGGCCAGGTCAGGATACCCTATTTGTTGAACAGCGGCCTGTTTGCACCAGATCAAGGATTTTTCCCCAAGTATACTACAGGTATCCATGAGCTGAACAGTCGGACATCGTTGCTTATCAGCAGAGGCTTGGCCAAAGAAAGTACCAGAGTGCCTCGTTTCTTTAATAATCCAGAAATACTCTCAGTGACGTTGAGGTCGGGCGCAGGCACTGAGGACGGTGAATAGTTTGAATTAAAATGCGACCAAATGCGACCAAAAAATCTATATAGTTCCAGAGGGTCTGAAGAATAATGATTACCTTTGATAGTTAGACAAATCGGAATATGTCGGTCAAAAATATCTATGTTGTTCTTTGTAAGAGGATGAAAAGAGAGTTTTACATAGCCATCGCACTGCTGGGAACGTTCTTGTTCGTCTCTTGTCAGAAAGACGAACTATCCGGAAAAATGTACAGGGGGTATTATGACCCTTTGCAGCATATGCTCATTGTTTTTAAAGACAATTCCAAAGTAAAAGCACATATGTCATCGGCAGAAGTTCTTGGCTTTTTTTCTGATGATGTTCACGGCCATTACGTTTATCGGCCTCCGTATATTGACATTGTCTGGGAGAAACACGCACGAGGGAATCGCGTTTATAATATGTATTCTCCGCTACCAGTTCCAGATTCTCTCCGTGTCAATGAAAGCATGACGGAATTGATTTGGTTTGAAGATGAGAAAGAATACCGCCTCAAGGAAGATACATTGTACCATATCAACAAAGAAGATCCTTTTTATAAGCAGGCGTGGGATTATTTGAAGGAATCTTTGTTCTACGTATTTCTCTTTACCATATCGCATTTCATCCCAATATGCATAATCATTCTTGTCTTCATCATTGTTTTAGACAGGATTAAAGCGTGGAAAAGGCAAAAATAAGTCATCCTAAAGGTTTAACTTTAGGCCGATAAATAAAAATAATAAGAATTCAGAACTTTTCTGCATGATAAGAGAAAGCCTGAAGAACTACATTTATAATGAAGTCATTCCTGGGTATGCGGCCTTTGATAAGGCGCATCGGGAAGACCACGCTTTGACGGTCATTGAGCGTGCCCTTTCGATGGGCAAGCAGTATGATATCAATGAAGAGATGCTCCTGACGGCAGCGGCGTGTCACGACCTTGGTCTTGCGGTGGACCGGAAAACTCACCATTTGGAAAGCGGACGGATTATCCGCGAAGACAAGCGGCTCTCCGAATGGTTCTCACCTGAGCAGATAGAGACAATCGCCCAGGCTGCGGAAGACCACCGGGCATCGGCAAAAACGCCGCCAAGAAGCATCTATGGCCGTCTTGTTGCCGAGGCAGACCGTCTAATTGTTCCTGAAACCATCATTCGCCGGACCGTTCTCTTCGGCCTTTCCAACTACCCTGAACTGGACAAGGAAGGCCACTGGAACCGCACGCTGGAGCATCTCCATGAGAAGTATGCCGAAGGAGGCTATCTTCACCTTCTGATTCCTGGGTCGCCCAATGAGGCCCCCCTGCAGCAACTGCGTGAGATTATCAAAGATGAACCGCGGCTCCGGACCATCTTTGAATCAGTTTACGCAGAAGAATCATAACCGTTGCCCCCCGGCACTCCGGATATCCATCCTAAACCAGCCGGGGAAACAATGATCACAGTATAGTCTTCTCGAAAGGAACCGGATAATCGGAATCGTTCACCTTCCGGTATTCAGAAGTGAATGCAGCATAGCGCAGCAGCGCGTCCTCATTCCTTTGGATGCGTACCAGTGCGCTTGTCGCATATTTGAGAGCAGTTTCGTCGAGCGGATCAAAATACAGGATCATATCGGCGATTTCGATGACCTCCTGCCATGAGTTCGACCTATATCGTCGGACGATCTCGCTCTGGAGGACAGGCGACACGCCGTTCTCGATCCTGCTCTTGTAAGAGTCGAAGACAGGATCATCGACGTGCTTGAGGAACTTGCCGCGCGAAAGGACCGAAAGTATTCTGTCCATATCAGGTTCCCTGGAGCTGACCTGCCCGAGCAGATCTACTACGTCGCAGTAGCACGGCTCGCCCAGCACCAGACGATAATAGCCCTTGTCGAAAACTATCGAGAGGCCTTCTACATCCGCCAGGCTGTTCCTGAGGTGATTGATGGCTACGCCGCGAGAATTCTTGACTTTCTCTTCCTCCTTGTCCGGCCAGAAGATGCTGCTCAGCCTCGAGGTCGACACGCCCTGGGAGTCGCTGTATTTTATGAGCAGCCAGAGGAGCTTTTTCTGCTGGGCGGAGATACGCCCGGTAATATCCCTGCCGTCTTTGTCGTTCACCTGGAAATCACCGAAAAGATAAATGGCGTTTGCCCTGTCGGGCTGTGAGAATTTTTTCTTTTCCGGATGACTTCGCGAGAGCAGATAGCCGTATCTTGCCCGGGCCCTTTCGCGTCTGTAGCGGATGTACAAGATGATTGCAAGGATCACGACCAGGGCGATCAGCCCGAATATGACCAGCCAGGAAACCTGACGTGATCCGCCTGCCTCCACTTCTGCCAACGAGCGCGGCGGGTATGCCAGCGAGTATATCTTGAGGGTCGAACGAATGTCATCGTCGAAGACGAGCGTGGTGACGAAGAATTTCTTGAGATCGCTGTCGAGGTAAAGCGCCGCGTTGGTGAACATTTTGTCGGAGATGATCGGAATCTCATCTGCAAGAACCCTGTATGAACCATCTTCTATAGCGAATTCGTAAAGGCTGATGCGCGACACGCTCTTGTATTCAGGATAGCACAGGACGTAGAATTTATCTCCGTCTATGACCATTGTCCTTGCAGGCACGCAGTCTTCCCCCGCCCATTCGTGCTCCCAGAGCTTTTCGCACGATCCGCTGCCAAGATCGATGCGGTGCAGGTCGTAGAAGTACCTGCGCCCTACGATCTGTTCGCCGCATTCGTTGCCCATACCGCCGTAAACGTAGACCAGATCACCCTGCTGGCCTATGGCCGTAAAGTAGCGCGGGAAAAGCGTAGTGTTGTCGATGAGAGTATCGCGATGCCAGCGGTAATGCTCGTCCAGCGCATAGAATTCACCGTTGTACATCTTCTCTCCGAAGCCGCCGAAAAACTCGAAGCGGTCTCCACGCATAAACGAAGCATGGTGGTGGAACGGTTGCGAAAGATGGTCAGTGCTCACGACTGTCCAGTTTCCGGCCTCAGGGTCGAGGCATGCTATAGTCGGAGCGCCTTCCTGCCGGCCGTAACAAAACGGCTCGTAAGCATAGAGCCTGCCTTCGCGCATGAAGCTCATGCCGAGATTGATGGACAGCGGAGAGTGGACGCGGCGTTCGCTGACCTGGCCGGATATCACGTCATATGTATATAAGGAGTCGCTGCTGAAATAATAGAAACACTTCCTTTCCGGATCATAATTGGCTCCGGCGTTGGTCCAGCAGTGGAGTTCTGCGATTTGAGACCACTCCAGGGATTCCCTGATGAGCCAAGTCGGATTCGTGACCGTGCCTTTGATCCTGGAGAGCCGGTCCCTTACACTGGTCCCGGCAGACTCGTCGAGCGGGAAAGAGTATTCTGTCTTGTCACCCGAAACCCGCAGGTCACGGATGGCAAATGAGGGAACGTCGATAATGAAACCGCTGCGTCCGAACTGAATTTTCGGAAAGAAGGAATCCGGCAGATCCGCCTTCTCAGCGAACACCTTGTCTCCCAACGAAAGATAAACTGAATCTTTGTGGGAGTTGAACTCAAGCTTGACATCAACCCATCTGAGCGGAGGAAGGTCCTCCTTGTCGAGCTCCGCCTTTATGAGGCTGAACCTTCCCTCTTCGTTGAGACGCATCGTAAGACTTTGCCCCCTGTCGTAAGAAAGGTTCCAGATGGAGCCGGATTCTCCCTGGTCGGTGATCCTGAGGATGTAACCGAAATCGGATGTGTTGTATGTACACATCGAGAAGCAGATGGAGAGCCAGCCGTCGAGCCTGACTCGCTTGTCGCCGAAGACATCATACGAAGTCCTCTCCGCGATGCGCTTGTCCATACCCTGGAATCTGAGTCCCTGGGCGAAAGCCGGGGCAAACGCACAAAAAATGGCGATTAATGCTAAAAAATATTTAGACCTCCTCATAATTAACCGGATATACCCCGAAAATTAAAAAAAATAACCCGATTAACAAAAATAATTCGCAAATTAATCCATGAATAACCGACAGGTTAATCTTATAGTTTTAGTTTTGCGTGTAAAATAACGCTGACTCCAAACCCATTAATACAAACCACATGAAAACGAAACATCTATTTTTGATGATGGCCGGCCTTCTTCTGGTCGGATCAATGGCAGCCACATCCTGCAACAAGGAAGGGAAGCCTAAAGAAAACACTCCGGCGACCAAGACCGGAACGGTACGGGGAACCGTTACCGCAGACGACGGTTCTGCACTTGCAGACGTAAATGTCGCCGTCGGAGAGCTTACAGCCGTTACCGCAGCAGACGGTACCTACTCTATCGCGAACGTACCTCAGGACAAGTGCAGCGTAGTATTCAAGAAGACCGGCTTCGCCGATGCAACCATCGCCCTCACAGCCGCTTCGTTCAAGGATGGCGTTGCTACTGCCGATGCAATCATGGAAGTTGCCTGCGCAGTGATCGAGGGCGTTGTCTATATGGGAGAAGCCCCTCTCGCTGATGTAACCGTAAACCTCAACGGCGGAGCACAGACTCTCGTGACCGCTGCTGACGGTGCTTTCAAGTTCGAGAACCTTATCCTGGACAACTACAAACTCACCTTCACGGCCAAAGGTTGCCCTACAGTCGAGAAGACGGTCGCAAAGACCGATTTCAAGGCGGCAGACAAATACGTCGTCACGCTTGATGCCATCAACATGAGCGCGCTCGAGGTTCTCCCTGAACTCACACTCTCCCAGCTCGAAGCCGCAGCCCAGGACTGGAGCTACAATGAGTTCAGAGGCGGACGCAACGGAGACGACTATCCGCACTTCGACTGGTCTACCGACTTCTTCTACTGCTATGTCGGCTACTCACACATCGGGTGGCTTGAGGAGCAGAATGAGGGAACTACCGTCCAGATCAGGAATGACGCAAACCAGGGACATCAGGACAACCCCGCCGACCTTGAGAACTTCGACTCCTATGTGTTCGGCCGCAAGGCTATCACTGCCGACAACTGCAAGATGTACCTGAAGCTCCGCACCCACGGAGGACTTGCAAAATTCGGCGTCATGGTAGTAGATCCCACCGCAGCTGACCCTACCGGCGTGAGAATCGGCGGAATCTGCGAGTACGACAACGACAGCTACACCAACGGTGACGGCGATCGTCCGGACTTCGAATACGACCTCAGCGCTTACATCGGAAAGACCATCTACATCGCAATCGGCATCTACCGCGCAGAGACCGGTGACTATTGGCATCAGCTCGTACTTCGCCGCATCGTCTTCGCCAAGGAGCGTCCGAGCGACTGGGGATGGTGCCCGGGCGAAGAACTCACGGAGGTTGGAACCAACTGGCACATGACCAAGGAAATGGTCCGCTCTACGATGCCTGTCACCCAGACCAAGGTTTTCACCGGGATCTCCGAGATCGGCGGCGACCGCGGCAACTACGCCGAAGCGTACGGTTCCTGGCGCAGCCAGAATCACCTCATGGGATACTGGGCTATGGTTCCTGTCCACAAAGACACCGAGCCTTTCCCCGGCGAGGGCTTCGTGATCAAGACCAACGGCGGCGGCACTGCAGCTTCGCTCGACGAGCCTCAGGCTTACATATACGCCAAGCTCCCTATCGCAGCAGGGTCAGACAAGATGACCATGCGCGTACGTAACTTCAACACCAACAACGCAACCTGGTTCAAGGTCATCGCCATTACCGAGGACTGCAAAGTTGCCAACCTCGAGGCGTCGGAGACCCTTAAGGGACCGGACGACCGCAATATTCTCGAGAGAACTGACGGCGCATACAAGATGATCAGCGAGGGTGGCGGAAAGGACAACCCTGACGACTACACCAAACTTGTGTTCGACCTCTCTGCTTACGACGGCAGCAACGTAATCATCGCCATAGCTGTCTACAAGGGCGAGGAGAACGACGACGAGTGCAAGCTCGCCTTCCACAGCATCGTACTTGAATAATGAAACGAACCCTTTTCCTATATGCAGTACTGCTGGCTTTCCTGTCCAGCTGTACTGCGTGTACGGAAAGGACGCCTGCAGATCCTGACGATCCCATCGAGGTGCAGCCGACGGATAAAAAAGACGCACTTTCCGACGCAAAACAGGACTTGACACGCTCCCTCCGGATTCTGGAGGCGGCCAGGAAATTCTATTTCGACGGCAAGACCATGTACAGGTACTACAACCCATTCACCGGCACCCGCCCGTCGGAGAAGGCCAGCGTCTGGATGTACACGTCTTCGATCGAAGCCGTCAACGCTTTTCTCGCAGGAATCTCAGAACTTAAAGAAGCCGGAGACGCCTCGCTCTATGATCAGTATTACGGCACATGGAGCGGGGTTCTCTCCGAACTGATCAGCGGCCTCGACTGGTATGAAGGGACCTTCAGCCTGATCTCATACACCGGCCGTGCGGACTGGTCCGTTTACGGAGTAAACCGCGGAACCAGCCCCCATACGGCAGCCGTCGACGGAATCAACAACGTCTACGACGACCAGGAGTGGCTCGTACGCGAACTTCTCCACTCCTACAGGATCACCGGAGAAGAAAAATATCTGGTCAAGGCCGAATATCTTGCATCCTATGTCATCGACGGCTGGGACTGTACCCTCAAGAGCGACGGCACCGAGCACGGGGGCATCGTCTGGGGGCCGGGATACATCACCAAACACTCGTGCTCGAACGGTCCTTTCATAAGCCCGCTCGTCCGCCTTGCCGAACACTACAAGGATAAGGATGTGACGACCGTGCACCATTATATCGGAACCGACAAGAAAAGACTCGTGGAGACGATGGACAAGAGCGAATACTACCTTATGTATGCGCGCAAGGTCTACGATTTCCAGAAGAACAATCTCTACAACAAGAACAAGGGCGTCTATTACGACATGCTTGGGGCCAAAGGCGACGGCGTCAACTATGAGGAGGTAGACGGCGTGACCTACAGGGCCAACAACGAAGAACAGCGCGCAAGCGGAGAGTTTTACACGTACAATACGGGTACGATGCTCTCGGGCGCTGCCGACCTTTACAGAATTACGGGAGAGCCTGCATATCTGGACGATATGACCTACACCTCTTCCGCAGCATTCCGCAACTTCGCCGTCAAGTCTGACGGTATCGAGGGATGCTACGAATATCCGGTCGACGGTTTCTCCAACTGGTTCAACAGCGTACTGCTGCGCGGTTGGGTGGACGTGTCGCCTTACTACCCGAACGTAGATCTTCAGGTCATGAGCTTCCAGCACAACCTCGACTACGCATTCGAGAACAATCTTTACAAGGGGTTGCTTCCACCGAACCTGCTCTGTCCATGGAACACCATCCAGACCTATTGCAAGACTGAGGGCATGTTCGAATTCGCCTACGCCGCGGAATATGCGGTATTGGCGCACTATATCCTGAATAAAAAGTAATACGACTATATGGGACGAAGGTTGATTCTCTCAATCACAGGATTGCTGATCGCGCTGAGCCTCTCCGCCCAGACGATACGTATCACCGGAACCGTCTTCGACGGGACCGGGCAGCCGCTTGCGGGCACGGGCGTGCTCATCAAGGGCACCACATCCGGTACGGCAACCGACCTGAACGGACATTACATCATCACGGCTCCTGTTGACGCGATTCTGGTATTCTCCTGTCTGGGATACACCACGCACTTTGAGAGCGTGGACGGCCGCAGCGAAATCAATGCGGTCCTTTCCGAGGACAGCACCTATCTAGAGAGCGTCGTGGTCGTAGGCTACGGCACAAGGAAGAAAGGCTCAATAACAGGATCCGTTGTCGGAGTCAATGGCGACGACATGCTCAGAACCAAATCCGAGAACCCTCAGAACATGCTCACCGGCCGGCTCCCCGGCGTGCGCGTCTGGCAGAAATCCGCCGAGCCGGGCAGCTACAGCAATAGTTTCGATATCCGCGGCCTTGGCAGTCCGCTCGTCATCATCGACGGCGTCCCCCGTACGATTGAAGACTTCCAGCGGCTCAATGCAAACGACATAGACAACGTCTCCGTGCTCAAGGATGCATCGGCAGCCATCTATGGCCTGCGGGGAGGCAACGGAGTTCTGCTCGTTACCACCAAATCGGGCGGAGAAGGCAAGAACGAAGTCAGGTACAACGGCTCTTTCACCTTCCAGTTTCCTTCGACTATGCCTGAACTTGCCGGCGCCATCGATGCGATGACCCTCTACAACGAGCAATCGATGAACAAGTCCGACGGTACCGGAACCATCGCCTTCACCCGGGACTACATGGACCTCTACCGGAACGGCTCCCGCACGGCAGAGGATTGGAACTCTCTTGTATTTTCGGGCTGGGCTCCTCAGAGCCAGCACGACATAAGCATCTCCGGAGGCACCGGGAAGATCCAGTACTATGTCAGCATGGGATATCAATATCAGCAGAGCTTCTTCAAGAGCGGAGACCTTAATTACAACAAATACAATCTGCGCTCGAACATCACGGCAGAACTGGTCCAAGGTCTCAAGATTAACCTGAACATCAGCGGTCTTGCCGACGAAAAGAACACTCCTGATTCTGACGCAGTGACCCTTATCCGCAACCTCTGGAAACAGGGCGTCCTCTTCCCTGCTTACGCAGACGAAGGGCGGACGATGCTCAACTACGAAGGTCTCAATCTCGAACAGAACACCGTCGCCATGATGAGCTCCGAGGTGTCCGGATACAAGAAATACAGGCAGAAACAGTTCCAGTCTTCCATCTCGCTGGAATATGACTTCGGCACTCTCACAGATTTCCTGAAGGGCCTTTCGCTCAAGGGCATGGGCAGCTTCGATTTCCGCCTGGACGACAACGAGGCCTTCCGCAAGTCCTACAACCTCTATGCTAAGAACGAACTGACGGGAGAGTATCTCGCTAAGGCATACGCCGACCACACCGACAGGCTTACGCGCCAGAACTATACCAAACAGCAGATGATGGCCCAGATACTGCTCAACTACGAGCGCACCTTCGACAAACACGAAGTCGGGGCCATGCTCGGCATGGAGGTTCAGCGCAGGACCGGCGACAATTACTACTTCTACGGCGACCTCATCTTCAGTTCTCCGTATTTCACCGCCCTCAAGGACAACGTCGAGTCGACCTTCGTCGGCATCGACAGCAACATAGGCTCATTCTACGACCTGGCTTACCAGTCTTTCATCGGACGCCTCAACTACTCTTACGACGGGCGTTATCTGCTTGAAGGTCAGTTCCGCTACGACGGTTCTTCCAAGTTCGCACCCGGATATGAATGGGGATTTTTCCCTTCAATCTCCGCAGGCTGGCGCATCTCGCAGGAACCATGGTTCAAGGATCTTTCCTTCCTGTCGTTCATCAACCAGTTCAAGTTCAGGATCAGCTACGGCACGCTCGGCGACGACAGCGGCCTCAACTATCAGTGGATTACAGGTTACACCTATCCCGCCGGAGCGCACAACCCGACCCAGGGCAGCTACAACGGCTATGCCGGCGCATATCTGTTCGACGGCAGCGTGGTGAAAGGAGCCGACGCCTCATCGCTTCCCAACACCAAAATCTCCTGGCTCACCTCCCATTCTTTCAATGTGGGTGCCGACTTCGAGGCCTGGGACGGATTATTCGGGTTCACCTTCGATTACTTCACGCGCACGAGGACCGGTATCTTCGCACGCAATTCCTCTTCCCTTCCGACCGTCGTCGGCAACTCCGCTCCGGTGGAAAACCTCAACTCCGACATGAACCTTGGACTCGAACTCGAACTCAGCCACCGCAACAAGATCGGAGACTTCCGTTACGCAGTGAAGGGTATCGCCACAATCACCCGCCAGAAATATCTCACGGCTCTCGGCCAGGGTCCTTATGGAAACAGCTACGACCGCTGGCGCAACGACAATCTCACGAACCGTTATCAGGGCATCCAGTTCGGATACGAAAGCGCAGGCAGGTTCACCGGCTGGGAAGATATCTGGACATACGGACAGTACAAGGAAAACAATCTGCTTCCCGGAGATTATAAATACGTCGACTGGAACGAAGACGGCGAAATCAACGGCTTGGACGAGCATCCATACGCTTTCGACCAGACTCCTTGGATGAACTACTCGCTCTCCTTCGACGGAAGCTGGAAAAACTTTGACTTCAGCATCCTGTTCCAGGGTTCCGCCCTCGGTTCTTATATGTATGACGAGCCTCTGTACTCGATTTGGGGCACCTTCGGGGGCGGTGCGCTCGACCTTTATCTGGACCGCTGGCACCCTGCGGCCGAGATGGTCAATCCTTACGACCAGACTCTCGCCTGGGTGAGCGGGGATCATGCCTTTACAGGCCACTCACCTCTGAAGAACTCTTCCTTCAACAGAGTCAGCACAAGTTATCTGCGCCTGAAGAGCATCGAACTTGGTTACACGTTGCAGGATTTCGGACTCAGGAACACGAGCCTGAGGATCTTCGCCAACGCTTACAACATTTTCACGCTGACCGGTATGAAATACGTCGATCCGGAGCACCCGGATTCCGACTACGGAAGGATGTACCCTCTCAACAAGACGGTCACGGTAGGTCTCAACTTAAATTTTTAGGAGGAGCAAAAGATGAAAAAATACGGCTTTATCATAGCAGCTTCCAGCCTCTTGCTGAGTTCATGCATCAACCTCTATCTTCCTCCGAAAAACATCGTCACCGACGACGAGCTTCTCAACTCGGAGAACGGTGTCGAGATCTACATGGCAAAGATCTACAGCCTCATGCCTTGGGAAGATTTCAAGTACATGGCGGAGTGGGGCTTCGATTATAGCGGCTGGCTCAACGCCCCCGGCATCGACGGCTGCGGTGAGGCAGTCAACCGCGACGGAGTCTGCCAGACCTTCCGCGGCGAAAGCACCCCGTACTGGGGCGAGGCTTTCAAGCTCATCTACTATGCAAACCATCTTATCGAGACCATGCCGGAGCACAGCGGCGCATTCTCGGAGATCGCGCTCAACGAATACATCGGAACGGGATACTTCGCCCGCGCAATGGCCTTCTACCAGATGGCACGCCGCTTCGGCGGTATTCCGCTCGTAACCCATACGATCGCATATCCGAACGATGCCGACAAACTCGAGGTTCCGCGCGCGAAAGAGGAGGAGACATGGAATCAGATCTGTGCGGATTTCGACATGGCCGCGCAGCTTCTCCCTGAAACCGGGTCAGTCGACGGATACGCAAACCGTTACGCAGCCCTCGCCTACAAGGCAGAGGCGATGCTTTATGCCGGCTCTGTCGCCAAGTACAACGAGACTGTTCCCGGGCGACTTACAGGTCTTGGCGAAAAGACAGGTGTCAGGGTCATCGGCTTCGACGAGAGCACCTGGCAGGCAGCCAGCATCCGCTACTTCTCCGAAGCATACAAGGCAGCCCGCGCCGTAATGGATTCGGGCCGCTACAGCCTCTACAAGAACGCATGGAAAGACGGCGACCGCGAAGCGCAGTACAAGAATATGGTAGACCTGTTCAGCGACGTGACTTCCAACAAGGAGGCAATCCTGATCCGCAAGTATTCTTACCCTTCGTACACCCACTCGATCGACGCTTACTGCTCTCCTTACATTTTCCGTTATCCTCTCTGCTCGGGCAGCTGCCCTACCCTCGACTTCGTGGAACTGTTCGACGGATTCGACCGCTATGCAGACGGAACCATAAGAGTTACCGACGGAAGCTCCCCCACCAGCGGACATTATCTGGAATACGACACCACGATGGATTTCTTCGCAAACGCGGAGCCTCGTCTGCGTGCATACGTCATCCTTCCCGGCGACGAGTTCCGCGAAGAGGAAATCGAGCTCTACACGGGCATCTATACAGGAAGCACTCCGATCTCTCCTCTGTGGGACGACTATTCATACGGACGCGCCACCTCGAACTTCTACCAGAACAGCAGCGCATTCTCTGACGGCAGACTCGTTATGAGCCCCTACTCGGGATCGATGCAGGTCCAGGTCGATGTCGACGGAGTGAAGATGAACGCTTCCGGTGCGAACGGCCCGTTCTACGCCGGCGACGGCTCGAGCAACGAGGCCAATCTGTCCGGATTCTACCTGCGCAAGTGGCTCAATCCCGATCCTGCGTTCCTGCACGGCGAGGGCAAGAGCGAGCAACCATGGATCCTCATGCGCTATGCCGACGTGCTCCTCGCAGCCGCCGAGGCAGGGGTCGAACTTTCACTCGCAGGTGCCGCATGCCCGGTTGAAGGCGACGACATGCTCGCGGTGGCGACGCAGGCAATCACGGACATCAGGGAACGCGCGGGAGCCGATGCCCTCACCCAGCCGCTGAAGGCAGACATCGACAGCCGCAACATCGTTCGCCGCGAGCGCCGCAAGGAGCTTGCCTTCGAGCACAAGTCGAAGTGGGATGTCCGCCGCTGGCGAGTCCAGCACTACGAAGCGCGTTCAGGCTTCTGGGGCGAAGTGCGAAATTACAGCTGCATTGGAAATACTGCCGGATACCGTCTCCGGGGACTCTATCCTTTCTACAGTTCAGTGGACAAGAAGTTCTTCTTCGATGCAAACTGGCAGTTCGCACGCGAAAAAGAGTTTCTTTATGACACGATAGACTATTATTTCGCCATCCCCGGCGGAGAAGTCTCGAAAAGTGCGTATATTGATCAACAGCCAAACAGATAGCATATTATGAAAAGATTTCCACTTCCTATATGTATGTTTTTGCTCACGGTGTGTGCGGTCTCATGCGAACTGTTTGAGCTGGACAATTACGACGCCCCTTCGGAGGTTCTCTACGGAAGCGTCGTGGATTCCAAGACAGGAGCGCCCGTGCTGACCGACCAGGGCTCCGAAGGCATTCGCGTCCGCCTTATCGAGACCAGCTGGGAGGGCAACGTAACTCCTCTGGACTTCTACTGCAAGCCTGACGGGACCTTCCGCAACGCCCGTCTTTTCGAAGCAGACTACAACATCCGCATCGACGGACCTTTCGTGCCTGTCGTAATCGAGAACACCGAAGGCACTGTCATGAAAGACGAAAGTGTCAACATCCACCTCAAAGGCGAAAAGGAAGTGAACTTCTCAGTTCAGCCTTTCCTCAATGTCGAGTTCGTCGGCTCCCCTCAGGTCAGTGCCGGCAAGATTACGGCCCACGTGAAAGTGACCCGTGCCACATCGCGCGAGGAGCTCAAGGCCGCCATCGGGAAATCCGGTGACTGGAAGGAATCGTATGCCAATGTGACAGACGTGCAGCTTTTTGTCAGCTACTCATCTACAGCCGGTTACCGCGCCCGCGACTCAAGGTGGTCAAGTTCCGTCTCTTATGAGGGATCGTCGTTCGAAGACCTTCTGGGAACCAATGTTACGGTCAAGTCGAACGGAACGATACTCTCCGGACAGAAAGTCTTCATCCGCGCAGCCGCGCGCATCAACTACGACACGCCCCGTGGCAGCGGCACCCGCAGGTGGAACTACTCCGATATTGTCGAAGTCGACATTCCATGAAAACTTTTATGAAACGCATATTACTTCTTTTCCTTCTCCTGTCTCCGCTTTATGCCGGAGCCCAGGACTTTGTTTCGCGCCGGCCAGCAGTGGCTGACCGCCTTTTCGTGTCCGAAGCAGTGGAAGCCAAGATCACCGAGGTCACTTCTCAGCTCACCAACCCCAAGTTGCGCTGGATGTTCGAGAACTGTTTCCCGAACACCCTCGATACCACCGTGCATTTCGGCAAGGACGAAAACGGCAATCCACGTACTTTTGTCTACACTGGAGACATCCACGCCATGTGGCTGCGCGATTCGGGAGCCCAGGTCTGGCCATATCTCCGGCTCGCCGGGCAAGACGAGCATCTTAGGGAGATGCTCGAAGGCACTGTGCGCTGCCAGCTCAGCCTCCTCTGCATAGACCCTTATGCAAATGCCTTCAACGACGGCCCTGCCGGCACCGGCTGGATGACCGACAACACCAGGATGGACCCGAACCTGCATGAGCGCAAATGGGAGATTGATTCGCCTTGCTACGTGATCCGCCTGGCGTACGAGTACTGGAAGGTCACCGGCGACGAATCTGTATTCGACGCCACCTGGCTCGAAGCCATGCGCAAGGTCTATACGACATTCCGCGAACAGCAGCGCAAGGATGGTCATGGAACATACACTTTTACGAGGGTCACCGACCGCCAGCTCGACACGAAGGCGTGTAATGGCCTTGGCCAGCCTGTCAAACCGGTCGGCCTGATCGCATCCTCGTTCCGCCCGTCGGACGATGCGACCACTTTCGAGTTTCTGGTGCCGTCGAACTTTTTTGCTGTCAGCTCACTTCGCAAGGCTGCCGAGATTCTGGAGACGGTCAACGGCCGGAAGCAGTTCGCTTCCGACTGCCGTGCCCTGGCCGACGAAGTCGCCGGTGCGCTCAGGAAATACGCAGTTTACAAGCATCCCAAGTACGGAAAGATCTACGCCTACGAAGTGGACGGTTTCGGCAACCGCTTCCTCATGGACGATGCCAACGTGCCGTCGCTTCTCGCGCTCCCATATCTTGGCGACGTCCCTGCAAAAGACCGCATCTACAAGAATACCAGACGGTTCGTCTGGAGCGGGGACAACCCTTACTTCTTCCGGGGTTCGGCCGCCGAAGGCATAGGCGGCCCTCACATCGGCTATGATATGATCTGGCCGATGAGCATCCTAATGAAGGCTTTCACCTCAACCGATGACGAGGAAATCCGCTGGTGCGTTGAGACCCTTATGAAAACCGATGCAAACACCGGTTTCATACACGAGAGTTTCCACAAGGACAACCCTTACAACTTCACGCGCGAATGGTTCGCCTGGCAGAACACCCTTTTCGGCGAACTGATTCTCAAAATCATCGGCGACGGCAAGCTCGAGCTTCTCAACTCAATCGAATTATGAAACCAAGACTTATACTCCTGCCTCTGCTTCTATGGCTCGTCTCCTGCTCCCGGCCCGAGGGCAAGATGCTGCAGCCCGTAGACTACGTCTCCACACTCGTCGGCACCCAGTCGAAACATTCGCTTTCGACCGGCAATACATATCCGGCGATAGCAATGCCCTGGGGCACTCATTTCTGGACCCCACAAACGGGCAGGATGGGAGACGGCTGGGCCTACGTGTATACAGAAGACAAGATCCGCGGCTTCAAGATGACCCATCAGCCAAGCCCGTGGATGAATGACTACGGCCAGTTCAGCCTGATGCCGGTCACGACCGGTGCTGTATGGGATGAAGACGCCCGTGCAAGCTGGTTTTCCCACAAGGCAGAGGCAGCCAAGCCTTACTATTATGGAGTATATCTCGCAGATCACGACACCTATCTTGAAATCACCCCTACCGAGCGTGCAGCCGCTTTCAGAATCACCTATCCCGAGCGCGAGACCTCATACCTCGTAGTGGATGGTTTTGCCGGCAGCAAATGCACCATACGCGGCAGCACGATAAGCGGCGTGAGCACCATCAACACTGGAGGAGTAGCCGGCAACTTCGCGCTGTACTTCGTGGTCGAGTGCGACACGCCGTTCACATCGGTCAAACAGGTCGACGAGCATGGCAGGGCCTATGCCATAGTCGGGTTCCCGACATCGAAAGGCCAGAAAGTAGGTCTGAGGGTGGCAGCCTCGTTCATCAGCCATGAACAGGCCCTGACCAACCTCCTGGAGCTCGGCGACGGTGATTTCGACAGGCTCTGCGCCGACGGTCGCGAGCGCTGGAACGAAGTCCTTTCGCGCATCGAGATAGAAGATGGCAATATCGACCATTTGCGGACCTTCTACTCCTGCCTGTACCGTTCGGTTCTGTTTCCACGCGATTTCAGCGAAATTACGGCAGAGGGCAGGCGAGTGCATTACAGCCCTCATGACGGCAAGGTCCACGACGGCTATCTGTTCACGGACACCGGCCTCTGGGATACCTTCCGCTCGCAGTTCTCCCTGACAGACCTTGTCTACCCTGAGATGGCATCAAAGATGCAGGAGGGATTCTTGAACCACTATCTGGAGAGCGGTTTCATCCCTGAGTGGTCCAGCCCCGGCCATCGCGGCTGTATGATAGGGAACAACAGCGCTTCGGTCGTCGCTGAAGCCTGGCTCAAGGGGATCCGGGGAGATTACGACATCGAAACCCTCTGGGATGCGCTCGTGGGTGGCGCTCACTCCGTCCACCCGACCGTGGATGCTTCAGGCCGCCTTGGCTACGACTACTACGACGAACTCGGTTATGTCCCTTGCGATGTGGGGATCAACGAGAGTGCCGCCCGCACCCTCGAATATGCCTATGACGACTGGTGCATCTGGCAGCTCGGCAAGGCCCTCTGCAAATCCGAAGAAGAACTCGCTCCTTACGAGAAAGCATCACAGAACTACAGAAAGTTGTTCCGCGAAGACTACGGCCTTATGGGCGGGCGCAATGCCGACGGCAGTTTCCCTGCCGAATTCAATCCCCTGAAGTGGGGCGGAGATTTCACGGAAGGCAACTCGCTGCATTATACCTGGTCAGTATTCCATGATCCGGCAGGCCTAATGGGCCTTATGGGCGGAAAAGAAGCATTTGAGGCCAAGCTTGACGGCGTCTTCTCGATGCCTCCTGATTTCGATGACAGCTACTACGGATTCACTATCCACGAAATACGCGAGATGCAGATTATGAATATGGGCAATTACGCCCACGGCAACCAACCCATCCAGCACATGCTTTATCTGTATAACTGGTGCGGTTCTCCGTGGAAGGCCCAGGCCCGCATCCGCGAAGTGATGGAGAAATTCTACACCCCGGCACCAGACGGCTATTGCGGCGACGAAGACAACGGCCAGACCTCTGCCTGGTACGTATTCTCCGCCTTGGGCTTCTATCCTGTATGTCCGACCAGCACCGAATACGCCCTGGGCACCCCGCTGTTCCGAAAAGCTACTGTTCATCTTCCCGGAGGGAATCTGGTCGTGCGTGCCGGAGTGAAGGGAAGCTGCCGCGCCTCTGCAGGTGATTCAGACATAATCGCCCGGACTCCCTACGTCGACAACTTCAGAATCAATGGCCGCCGCGTTACCCGAAATTACCTTCGCCACAACGAACTCACTGGTGGTGCACGGCTGGACTTCACCCTGAGCGACTCTCCCAACCTTTCTCGAGGCACCAAACCCGAAGATTTGCCATATTCTTACAGCAACAATTAATCACACCGCTATCAGAAAATATCGTGTCAGGCGTTCCTGACAGATCGCACAAGCCGAGCTCGGGGCAGGCATGACGGGACAAAAAACTATCAATGCGACCCGGTCCACAATTTTGTGGACCACAATTTTGTGGACTAAAAATAATGCGCTATATTTGCAAAAAATAAAGAATTATGGGCAAACCATTTGTATAACAAAGAATTGCGTTTTGTGAAAAGTTATACATATACGGGGCGGTTTTCTACTCATAAAGAGTTATTCAACCTCTCGCATTGCATATATGAGAGTGGCCTGGACCCACGTAAAAACTTTCATTATGAAGGTTTCATTTTTGTGGTAACTCAATCTGATATTCCGAATGAATAAATTCCAATTTGTATTAATCCAATGACTGAAAAGGAACTGATGCAATCCGGACTCCCTTATTCTGCGGTTGATTTACAGCTTTTAAGAGAGTTGAATGCTACAAAGGATGTGATTCACAGATACAACTCCGTGATGCCTTCGCAGAC
>JAFRPW010000012.1 GCA_017428945.1 Bacteroidales bacterium
GATTTTGACATCATAGTAATACGATTTTTAAGGATACTGTGATTAAAGCTGTTGGCAACTGAGTAGCCGCTCTTGCTGACAGCTTTTCTTATTAATAGATACTGATACTCTTTGATGTTGGTCCCGGCGCGGAGAACAGCGTCATCTGCCTCATATTCGTGCAGTTCCTGAAGGTCCGCGCGGAGCATCCAGATGGCGGGATTGAACCACTGCAGGGCCGAAAGGATATCCACCAGAAGCACTTCCAGGGAATGCCCAAGGCCGATATGCGCCTTCTCATGAGCGAGGATGGACTCATGCGGTGCCTCCCAATCTTTTCCGGACAGGACAATATATTGCATCCAGCTGAACGGGTCGATATCCCGCTCCGTTACAATGATTTTACAGCCATCCTCTTCCCGGACCAGCCGCCCCCGGCGGATAATCCTCACGATGGAGAGGATGGAGAGAGTCACCCTTGCCAGCACAAAAGCCACTCCCGCCCAGAACAGGAGGGTGAGGGCTGTCGGCCACCAGGGAACGGCGGGTTCCACCAGTGGTACCAGTTCCTGGGCCGGTACCTCCGTTGCCACGATAGCCGGTTCAGGAACCACAGGCGCCACCTCTATGGGCTTATGGATGGTAATGATGCACAGCGGCAGCAGGAACGAGAGTACAGCCGTTCCTACCAGCACTACCCGGTTGAACCGGTGGAACGTCTCCTTTTTCAAAAGGAAACGATAGAACAGGTAGAACACCAGCAGTGCAAGCGCTACCTTACCATCATATAAAAGGAAGTCCATCATTTTTGCCCGCCTTTTTCAACCAGGTCAATCAGTTCTTTCAGCTGGTCGACGGTAATCTTTTCTTCCTTCACCAGGGCTGATACGGCACTCAGGTAGGAATTGTCGAAATACTTGTCTATGAGGCCGATAAGAGACCTCTGCTTGTACTCCTCCTTGGTTACCTTGGCAAAGTACTGGTAGGTGGGACCATAAGACTTATGGTCGATGAAGCCTTCCTCCTGGAGCGTGCGCACCTGCGTGCTCAGCGTGGAAAAATGCGGTCTGGGCTCCGGATACAACTCCCGTAACTCCCTCACAAACAGCGGTCCTTTCTCCCAGAAGTGGTTCATAATGATTTCCTCTTTCTTGGTCAGTCGTTTCATAAGTGCAGTGATTTTTCTGCAAATATAACTAAACTTTTTAACTGCACAACTATTTTCTTTTAATTTTCTATTTATTTTTTGTAAATCGCCCTATCTTCCATCGCTGTATTTGGGCCGATACCGATGATCCGGGCCCTATGGCACTGGCAGACTCACAGCCGCCACCCGCCACATAGGTGTGTCTTGCGATGTGTGAAAAGATACACACATCACGTCAGGCCACGAAAACACGTAAAACCGTGGCCGCAGATGACAAGGCAGTCACGCCAGGCCACAAAAATGCGTGAAACCGTGGCCGGAGATGACAAGGGTGGGGAATACGTCCCAAAAACAAAAAACCATCGCTGAATCAGCGACGGGTATATCTCGAGGTTGTGTGCAGGGTACGTACTATTCTGCACGCATATGTTTTGTTGGTGTGGTAGCGGGAGTGGGTCACGATCCCACGACCTCCGGATTATGAATCCGACGCTCTAACCAGCTGAGCTACCCCGCCAAACTTGTTGAGATAGAAGGACTCGAACCCTCACTGACAGAGCCAGAATCTGTAGTGCTACCATTACACCATATCTCAATGTGCCCCGATTTGGGACTGCAAATGTACTACTTTTTTTGTTAACAGCAAGTTTTTTTTGAACTTTTGTGCGGAATTAGCAGTATTTTTGCATATTGGAGCAATTTGAAAATGAAAAGAGTCTTTATCACGATACTTCTGGCGGCGGCAGCCCTGGGCGCAAATGCGCAGGGCGCCCTGCAGCAGAAAGTGGAAAACATAGTCAAAGGCAGTTCCGTCCTGAGGGGAGCCGGAGTTGCGGTTTCCGTGGTGGACAGCCAGGGCAAGGCCCTGGTGCGTTACAACGACGCCCAGCGCCTTGTTCCCGCCTCCAACATGAAGCTCATAACAACCGGAACCGCCCTGCATTCCCTGGGCGCAGACTACACGTTCAAAACCGCAATCGGCTATACCGGAACCATCCAGGACGGAACCCTGAAGGGCGATGTGTACATCATGGGCGGCGGAGACCCCACCCTTGGAGCCCCGGAAAAGGACTATGGCCGCCTGCCGTTCAGCCAGTGGCAGGGGATACTCCTGAAAGCAGGAATCAAGAACATCGACGGCCGCATTATTGGCGATTCCCGCCTCTGGGAGGGCTATCTGGAATTTGGAGACTGGACCTATGAGGACGTGGGCACATACTACGGCACCGGCTCATCTGCGCTGTGCTTTTACAAGAACGCCATAGACCTGCAGGTTGCCGCGACGGAGGTTGGAGAGCCGGTCAAAGCCCTCCAGGCATATCCTGAAACACCCTGGATGCACAATGCCAACACCGCATTCACCGGCCCGGAAGGTACCGGCAACAGCCTTTATCTATACACCACGGACCTTGCCCCGTACGCGGAGCTCCGCGGCACTTTTGCCGTTGACCGCGCCCCCAAGACGGAGCATTTCGCCAACAAGTTCGGTGCTCTCACATGTGCCTTCTATTTCTGCCGCCACCTCCAGTCGCAGGGCGTGACAGTGAGCGGCGGGGCTGCCGATATAGACCGCGCAGGGTGCATCAGGAACATGGATTTCGTCTCCGGCGAGCTGGCGGGGCAGCCGGAGGTTATAGGCCATACGGAGTCCGCGCCGCTAAGGAGCATCGTCCGCAAAACCAACCTTGACAGCGACAACTTTTACGCGGAGGCAATGTACCGCACCATGGCGGAGGAGACATCGGGCATAGCCGTGTACGACAGCGCCCGTGTGGCGGAAAGCGCGGTCCTGCGGAGCCTGGGCCTGGACCCGGGCCTGGTGAGCATAGTGGACGGCAGCGGGCTTTCCCGCCGGAACGGCCTGTCGGCAGGTTTCCTCACCAGGTACCTTCACGCCATGACGGCAAGCCCCGCTTTCCCGGCGTTCCTGGAGTCCATCCCCATGCCGGGAGAGGGCACCCTGGACGTGCTTTTCCGGGACAAACCCCAGATGAGGAGCTATCGGCTCAAGAGTGGCTCCATGGAGGGGGTCCTATGCTATTCCGGCTATATTTTGGACGACGGCGGCACGCCGCTTGCATCGGTAAGCGTCCTGGTTAACGGCGCCACGGCCAAGACGGCGCAGGTGCGGAAGGCAATTGAGGCAATACTCGGAGAAATTTTACTATATTTGCAGACTATATGAAAAAATTCTTTTTCATACTGATGCTTCTGGCGGGCGTCGCTTCATGCAAACTGGTGGAGGGGCTGTCGGATACGGCGGCCGAACTCTCCAGGGGAGAAGTGGTTGCCCGCGTGGGAAGTCATCGCCTGCATAAGACGGAACTCCAGAAGTTCATTCCCGCCGGAGTGTCACCGGAAGACAGCGCCGGCCTGGCCCAGGGCTACATCAAGGCATGGGCAGAGGAGCTCCTGATGCTGGAAATGGCCCAGACCCAGCTTTCCAAGCAGCAGAAGGACGTATCGGCAGAACTGGAAGAGTACCGCCGCTCCCTCCTCAAATACAGGTACGAGCAGCTCTACATAAACCAGCGCCTGGATACCCTGGTCACGGACGAGGAACTGTCCGAGTATTACAAGGCCAATCCTGACAAGTTCAAGCTGGACAGGCCCGTCCTCAAATCCCGGTACCTCATTATCCCCGCAGACTCCCGCATGCTCAAGACCCTCCGCTCAAAAATGTCATCGGAGGACGATACCGCCGCCCTGGAGGCGGACAGCCTTGCCTTCACGGTGGCCATCAAGTACGTGGATTCGTCGGACAGCTGGATGGATGCAATCACCCTGGCCCAGGAGCTGGGAACGGACTGGCGGTTCCTGATATCGTCCATAAAGAACTCTTTCTCCGAATTCACCGACGATGCCGGAAACCTCCACCTGGCATACATCGTCGAGATGGTTCCCGCCGGAAAACCCGCCCCTGAGGAGTACTGCAGGGAGAGAATAAAGGACATTATACTGAGTACAAGAAAGCACGCTCTTGAAACGTCCCTGGAGAAGAACCTCCTGGAAGACGCCATCGAGAGCAAAAAATTCGTGATATACTGATATGAAGAGAATCCTGGTCCTGGCCGCCCTTGGCCTTGCCTGCCTTCCTGTGGCGGCACAGAAATACAGCGGCATCGTAGACAAGACCGTCGCCACGGTTGGCGGCGAAACCATACTCCTTTCCAACATAGAGGAAGAAGTTAAACAGCGCCGTGCCGGCGGCCTCACCAGCGACCGCGACGCCCGGTGCGAGATCCTGGAAGCCATGATGGAGTCCAAGATATTCCTCATGCAGGCCCGCCTGGACTCGCTCACCATAAACAACGACATGGTGGAAGGCAACCTGTCCCAGCGTATGGACTGGTTCCGTACCCAGCTTGGCGGTGACGAGGAAGTGGAGAAGTATTTCGGCAAACCGCTTTACAAGCTGCGCCAGGAATGGAAAAGGCTCCTTGAGGAGCAGAGTCTCACCGAACAGGAGCGCTACCAGGTGGCGAGCAAGATTCCGGACGTAACCCCGTACGACGTCAAGCAGTACATAGACACCACCGCAAAGGAAGACCTCCCCGTTGTTCCCCAGAAATATCAGCTGAGCCAGGTGTGCATATACCCGGACCGCGAAGCTGCGGCGGTTGCCGTGAAGGACAAGCTCCTTTCCCTCCGCGAGCGCATCATGAACGGCGAGAAGTTCTCCACCCTTGCCCGCATCTACTCCGAAGACCCCGGCAGCGCACGCCGCGGCGGAGAGCTTGGCATGGCCTCCAAGTCCATCTTCTGGCCTGCCTTCTCCGATGCCGCCATGGCCCTCAGGCCCGGTTCCATCTCCCAGATTGTGGAAACCCCCGACGGCTTCCACATCATAGAGGTTCTGGAGAAAAAGGGAGACATGTTCAACGCCCGCCACATCCTCATCAAGCCCCAGTACACTGCCGATGACCGCGAAAAGGCCTTTTCCCGCCTGGACAGCCTCAGAAACAAGATCGTAGAGGGCGAGCTTCCCTTCGAGATGGCGGCGCGCTTCTACTCTGAAGACCTTCCCACCCGCACCAACGGCGGCCAGATGGCAGACCCGGCAACCGGATCGTCCTACTTTGACATAGACCAGATGAAACCGGCCGACTACGCCGCCATCAAGGACCTCAAGGAAGGTGAGATATCTGAACCCGTGGAATCCCTTGACAACGAGGGCTACCAGCAGGGCCGCAGCGGCAACCTGGTCTACAAGATTATCCGCGTGGACAAGATTATCCCCGCCCACACCGCCACCTTCGAGAAAGACTATACCCAGATTCTGGAACAGGTGGAGCAGGGAAAACAGATGGAAGCGGTGAACGCCTTCCTGGACCAGAAGATAAAGGATACATACATCGTCATCGATCCCATGTTCAAGGAGTGCGAGTTCGCACGCGATGCCTGGAACAAGAGAAAGTAAGTGCGGAAAGCATTTCATATAGTTGCACTTCTTTTAGTCCTGGCCTTTTCCGCAAAGGCGCAGGAAGATGACAAGGTACGCCTTATAAGCGCCCAGAGCGCCCAGCTCATAGACAAGGACGGCGTCAGCTGGCGAAAGGTTGTGGGCCCTGCCAAGTTCTTCCACAACAACACATACCTCCTCTGCGACACCGCCCTGTGGAATGTCAATACCAACATAATCGACGCCATAGGGCACGTACGTATTATCCAGGACCGCACAAAGCTCACCAGCGCAACCCTCCAGTACGTGGTGGACGACAACATGGCCAAGTTCCGCGGAGACCTTGTCCAGCTTGAAGACCAGGACAAGAATACGCTCCGCACCCGTTACCTGGACTATAACACAAAAGACTCCGTGGCCATTTTCCAGGGCGGAGCCGCCATGCGGGACAAAGACGGACAGGTGATTGAAAGCCAGTACGGTACGTACGATTCAAAGGCCAAACTCTTTGTGTTCAACGAGAGCGTGAACATGTACCTGGACACCACATTCGTCAAGACCTCCCGCCTGGAATACCGGAGCGACCTCTCAACGGCCTACTTCGGCTACGGTACGGACATGTGGCAGGACGACAAGATGCTCAGTGCCGATGACGGCTGGTACAACCGCAACGAGGAGCTCTTTTTCTTCCGCCGCAAGGTCCATCTCCTGTCAGAGACCCAGGAAGCGTGGGCGGACACCATGTACTACTACCGCAACCTCAACAACGTTGACATGCGCGGCAAGGTGGAACTCATGGATACCACCCGCAACGCATATGCCCTGGCCGGGCGGTTCCAGTATACCGATTCCCTCAGCGAGGTGGTCATGACCCGCGAGCCCGCCGTCATGACCATCACGGAAGAAAACGGCGTCAGGGACTCCCTGTACATAGGCGCCGATATCCTCCGCTCCCGGAACATCAAGATGTGCGATATCCCCGAGGGCACGGTGAAGTCATCGGAAAAACGTCTTTCCGACATTGGCGGAGACCCCGTCATGGAATACCGCAAGAAAGCCGCCGAAGCTGCCGCAAAGGCCGCCGAGGAAGCGGCAAAGAACGACCCTAACCGCCCGCCCACTCCCGGTGACAAGTCCAAGGGGAAGCCACAGGGGCCGCCTGTTGCCGCTCCTCCGGAGCCCGCAGCAGCACCCCCCGAGGAGCCTGCTGCCGCCCTGCCGGATACCACGGTGACGGCTCCTGCCGACAGCCTCATGGCGCCTGCGGACTCCCTGGCGCCTGCGGCACCTGTGGATTCGCTCGGCGTGGCGGCTCCGCAGCCGGAAGCAGAACCGGAGGTTGTGGAAGAACCTAAGGATACCACCAAGATAGCTTTCCTGTGGGGTTCAAAGAGGGTCCGCCTGTTCCGAAAAGACATGCAGATGGTAAGCGATTCCCTGGCCTACACGGACCTTGATTCCCTTGTCAGGCTGTATCGGGACCCTATTTTCTACAACGAGGGCAACAAGCAGTATGCGGCAGACAGCATATTCCTTTCCATCCGCAACAAAACTGTAGAGAAAGCCAACCTGCTTTCCAACGCCTTCATCACCATTCAGGAAGACCCCGTCAGTTTTGACCAGATCCGTGGTGCGGAAATGGTTGCATACTTCGATTCCACATCGGCCCTTACCCGTTTCGATGCCCTTGGCGGCGCGGCGTCCATATTCTACCTTGTGGAGCAGAATGCGCTTGCAACGGTCAACAAGGTGGAATCCAAGATGATATACGCCACGTTCAAGGACGGGGACATAGAGCGGATGTACTACTATGACAACCCCAGGAACGACGGCTACCCTACCGTGCAGCTGCCGGAAGACGAGCGCCAGCTGAAGGGCTTCCGCTGGGAACCGGAAAAACGGCCGTCTTCGCCCCTGGACGTTACCTCCCTGACGCCTCGAAAGAGCGAGAGGACATCGTACCTTGCAAGGCCCCACACCCGGTTTACCCAGACCGATATCTACTTCCCCGGGCATATAAAGAAACTGTACCGGGATATAGCGCTCAGGGATTCCCTGAAAGTTGTCCGGGCCAGGGAGGAGCAGAGGCGGAAGGACTCCATTGCCCGCGCGGAGGCAGACAGTACCATGCTGGCTGCACTGGATTCACTGGCGGCCCCTGCAGACTCCACGGCTGCTGCAGACAGCATTGCCACCGCCGTGACGCCGCCTTCGGATTCCGCGTCGGTAGCCCCTGCAAAGGACACCACGGCGGTAAGCACGCAGCCCCAGGTGCCGGACAAGAAAGCACTGAGGGAAGCGGAAAGGAAGCGCCGGGAGCAGGAGAAAGCCGCAAAGAAGGCGGAGCGGCAGGCCGCCCGAGAGGCCCGTTGGGCAGAGGAAGACCGCCGCTACGAGGAGAAGCAGGCCGCAAAGGCAGCAAAGAAGCTGGAAAAGGAACGTGCCAAGAAACTGAAGGCGCTGCGCCGTCTTGAGAAGAAGGCCCAGAAGGAGCGCAGGCAGCTTGAAAAGTACATCCAGAGGGAACGAAACAAATCACATAAGAAATGAAAAAGACTGTACTAGTATCCGGTGGCGCCGGTTTTATCGGCAGCCATGTAACCGTAGAGCTCATTGAGGCAGGCTACGACGTTGTTGTAGCAGACAATTTCTCCAACTGCGACCGCACCTGCTACGAGGGCGTGAAGAAAATCACCGGCCGCGAGGACCTTCCGCTGGTTGTTATGGACTTCTGCGACAAGAAGGCCGTTCAGGACCTCTTTACAAAGTACCACATCGACGCGGTTATCCATTTTGCGGCATACAAGGCCGTTGGAGAGTCCGTGGACAAGCCTCTCATGTACTACAAGAACAATCTGCTGAGTTTCATGAACGTGCTTGAGACCGCCCAGGAGATTGGCGGATGCAACGTGCTGTTCTCATCGTCGGCAACCGTTTACGGCGAGCCCGATGCAGTGCCCGTGACCGAAGACACCCCTCGCAAACCTGCCATGTCCCCTTACGGAAACACCAAGACCATGTGCGAAGACATCCTCAGGGACACAGTCAAGGCTAACGGCGGCAAGATCAAGGGCATCCTGCTGCGCTAATTCTACCCCATCGGCGCACATCCCAGTGCTCTAATCGGCGAGCTTCCGCGCGGAGTTCCCAACAACCTGGTTCCGTTCATCACCCAGACCGCAGTGGGAAAGCGTGAAGTCCTGAGCATATTCGGTGACGACTATCCCACCCCGGACGGCACCTGCCAGAGGGACTTCATCGACATCGTAGACCTGGCCCGCGCACACGTCTTTGCCGTAACGCGCATGATCGAGGGCAAGATGAAAGAGGACTGCGAGGTGTTCAACGTGGGCACGGGCCGTCCCCTGAGCGTGATGGAGCTGGTAAACGCCTTCGAGAAAGTGAACGGCGTAAAGGTCAACTACCGCATAGCTCCCCGCCGCCCCGGAGACATCACCGCCATCTGGGCCGATCCCACCAAAGCCAACACGGAAATGGGTTGGAAAGCCACCCGCACCATAGAGGAAACCCTCAAGGCCGCCTGGGCCTGGGAGTGCCACCTCGCCGGGAAATAATCCGGTTTTTGCTCTTTAGCCCCACATTTGATAAAGGCTGGCTTTTACACGGCCAGCCTTTATCATTGTTTGTGGGCCGTGACGTTCCTGTTTGGGGTGCTGTGATAAAGGTTGGCTGCATTAAATCGGACCTTTATCAAATGACGATTAGTTTCTTCGCTTTATTATTGTTTATTTTCTAAACTAAACTATCTTTGTAAAAGTTTATGGAATGAACTAAAAAATCTATATGCTTATGAAACTCTTCAAACATCTGATTGCAATCCTGGCCGTTGCCGGGTTGTTTGTGTCGTGCAAAGACGAAGAAACGGAGGACGTCATCGATTCTTACATCCAAAAGGCCCTGGCCCTGAAGGAAAACACCTACTCCATTCAGAAGAAAGACGGTGATGCCCAGGTATTCCCCTTCCAGCAGGAGTATTCCAGCTGGTACATAGGAACCAGCAATATGGACGGCACCCAGCAGACCATACACGTGGAACTGATGGACGAAGATCCGGAGCAGATGACTATGGGCTGGCTAGTGGCGGAACTTCCGCAGGAGTGCGCCAATAAACTCACCACCGTAGACCAGGAATTCTGTTCCAAGTATAAATGGTCATCCGCCAAAGTAGGCACGCTGAGGATGGGACAGAATAAAATGCTCGATGCACATATGGGCCAGGGCGGCAACGTGAAGCTGAACGGACGTTGTCAGTTCTGGCTAAAGGAAAAGAGCGGCACCAAGAGCTACTCCGGCCAGTATCAGTTCCTGCTTGTCTTTGACTTTGAAAACCAGATATGGGACGAGGAAACGGAATCATATCTCCCCGGAGAAGAGTATACTATCTGTGTCAATGCCATCGTGGAAGAACTGAAAGCCGATCTGTCGTCCTTCCGGATGGATTACAGCAGCAGCTGGGTCGCCCCCAATCAGTCCATAACCCTCTCGGCATTCTGGACGCCCGGCGCCACTTTTGACTGGAGCAAGGTTACGCTTGACAGCCAGACCTGCAATTACAAATCCGGCAACTGGTTCAGCTGGGATGCTTCCACGCAGAAACTCACCGCCACAAAATCGGCCGATAACGAGG
This sequence comes from Bacteroidales bacterium, assembly GCA_017428945.1. Classification (GTDB taxonomy): domain Bacteria; phylum Bacteroidota; class Bacteroidia; order Bacteroidales; family UBA932; genus Cryptobacteroides. The sequence continues at coordinate 10,177 of JAFRPW010000012.1, forward strand.
AGGTTCAGCTCACCTTCGGCTACACCGGCACGGATATGACTAGCAGTATCACCCTCTACAATGGTCCCGGTTACACATCATTCTCCGGTATTACACCCCAAAATGGCTCCACCAATCTCATTGTCGCGGAGAACGACCCTCAGGGCTGGTCATCCAACGACTATGTCTACATTTCCGTGGACACCTTTACGCCCAAGAACGGGACATATGATACCTTCAACTACCACAGCATAGAGTTGGATCCGGCATCGGACTACTATGATCAGCTGTATTACAACGACTACGGCCCGTACGTCCAGTTCAACCACGCTATTCCGGAGGGAGATTTCAATATGATCTTCCGCAGCCGTGCGGACCACAGCGTCAAGTGCACCGTCCCCGTGAAGATGGTAAAGCACAAGGTACAATCCTTCCAGGTAAAGCCGGAATCCGGTGCCACTGTAGGCTACAGTATGGGCCTCGAACTCTCCGTTGAAACCACACCCGCAGATGCTTATTGGGACTGGGCGCTGGTGGAACTGGATCCGGCCTATGAAGACAATTTCAGATTCGAGGGACACGGCGGCAGAGACGACCATCCCAAGCTCTTTGTCCGTACCAGCCATGACCCTGCCGTTATGGGCACCCAGGTGATGTTCCGCCTCAAGTACGACCACAAGAAATATTGCTTCATCTACGTGACAATGGACTAAATAATCATTATATTTGCCCCTGATATGGAAGAAAACTTTGACGCACTTGATGTCATTGCCCGTACCAGGGGCAAAGTAGATATGGACAGCACCCCCACAGGAGACTTCCTGTTTGTCCTGTGGGGCGCTGTCACTGCATTTTTCTATCTGCTGGAGTTCATTCTGTGGCAGGCTTTTGGGGCGGAATGGTGCCTATGGCTATGGATAGGAATACCCGTGGTGGGAATCCCGGTTATGAGCATTCTGATCAGAAAAGACCGAGAGCGGGCGCATATGCGTACCAGAAGGTCAAAACTGGTTTTGGATTACTGGATTTTTGCTGCTTGCGCCATAGGGTTGGGAGGTTTTTTCTTCGGCATTATGGGAATCTATGCAATTGCAGAGAATCCTATGATTTGCCTGCTGGTTGGTATCGGTGCATTCATCACCGGTGAAGAGACCCGCTTCCGGCCTATGATCGTGGGAGGCCTGGCCGGAACCGTGCTAGGCATCGCTTCCTTCGCACTTCAGGGAGATATCTGGGTTTACCAGACTCTTTGTATAGTTGCAGTGGCTATTGTAGCCCTTATTATTCCCGGACTTTTATATCAACGCGCCCTGAGAAATGGAGTTTAAAGACCTTGATCCCATACTCCACAACGAGCTGCGGTTAAAGATAATGGCCGCTCTGGAAACGCTTGCAGATGCGGATTTCGTGTACCTCAAAGGCCTCACGAATTCCACGTCCGGCAACCTGAGCGTACAGATAACCAAGCTAGAGGAAGCCGGCTACATCAAGGTCTCCCGCAGCGGCGAAGGCCGCGGTTCCCACACCGTCTGCCGCATAACAACCGCCGGTACCCGCGCCTTCCGCGAGTACCAGCGTACCCTGATGTCATATTTCTCCCAGGGCTCTCAAAAATAGATCACTTTTCAAGAATCGACGACAGCCTTTCGCGTGTAAGACCAAGAACACGGGAAAGTTGCGGAATGCTTGTCTTCCGGGTTCTGTAGAGATACGGCGCAATTCTGGTCTTCTGGTCCAGAGACAGGCTCGCAATCCCTTGCTTGAACCACCTGGAACAGGTCTCCTCAACGTCCTTTATGAATTCTGTATCCGTAATCATCTGATAAGGCTTCTCCTCAAGAACGTAATGCAATTCTGCCGAGTTCTGGCCACCTATGGTTTTAAGCCAGAAAGCCGCGTCATAATTAAACGCCTGTTCCAGATAATCCTTGTCACAGAAACTGTCCGGAATCAACCGGTTCTTTCCATCAATAAGCCAGGGGACATCTCTCAGGTCATCTCCTGTGTGCATTATTGCAATCCTTTCTCTTTGGGTCAGTCCCGATACCCTTCTGGCGTCAGCAGCATTCTGCGGACCGCGAAACATAGCGCCATACCCCGACCAGGGATAGTCATTGATGGCGCATCCATTGTCCAGCGCATTCCTTGGGATATAAGCAAGAGCGTTTCTGATATACCAAGGATTATCCAGACATATTGCTTTGCACTCTACTCTGTGCAGAATGTTCCTGTCACCATATTTCTTGCTGACCCACATAGAATAGACTTTCTTTATGTCCTTGGCATAGGCGTCTGCATCCGCCTGCGTCATAGCCAGTATGGCGACGTGACAATGGTTGGACACAACTGCATAGATGATGACAAATACATTCTTCCTCCTCGCACTGACGCAAAGAACTTTCACCATTGCGTCATAGTCGTCATCGTCGCGGCAGAGCAATGCTGTCTCAAGACCTTTGATGCACACGTGGAACGGTTGGAAATGCCCGATATACCCATCGGGAAGCACTCTGTCTACTACCCGATTCATAGCATTCCGTAATTAGATGAAACAATAAAAATAGAAGCCGGCCCTTGGGGCGGAAAAAAGAGAGGGAAGAACATAATAAAACAGATCATAAAACTAACTTTATGACCGTCTCTTTCGTAACAAAGATATGTTATTATCCCCTTAAATCCAACTATTCCCGATCCTTTTTGATAAAGGTCCGATTATATGCCACCAACCTTTATCACAGCACCCCAAACAGGAACGTCACGGACCACATACAATGATAAAGGCTGGCCGTGTAAAAGCCAACCTTTATCAATAGCGGGGGCAAAAAGCTCCGAAAGCAGTGAAGCTGACGCTTTACGGCTTAACGTATCTTTCACCCGTCTGGGCCTTCACGGCGTCGATGAACGCGGGGGCGTAGGCGGGTGAAGTGTGTCTGCCCGGGACTATCTCGCCGTCCTTGGACGGGCGCATAATCTGGTCGTTGTGCTTGACGATGAGGAGCTTGGCAAGCTTGTCCCAGCGCTTCATCATCTTGTCCGTGTAGGAGATGGTCTTGAAGGTGAGGAAGTTTGAGAGTTCGCCGGCAGTGAGGCCTGCGGCGTGCTCCTCAACGGAGGCCTGGTCTGCCTCATAGTAGTCCTCGAGTTCTTTCTGGGCCTCGCGAAGGTCTCCTATCATGGCGCTCCAGCGGGGATAAACCATGTTGGCCACCCAGTTATTCATCCAGAACGCGCTGTCGAAAGAGAACTCCGTAATTATGTTGTTTTCTCTGCGGAAAGGGTCCGGAATGCGGTTTATGCCGCAGTAGACGGGAACGTATGCAACCATTGTGGCATCGTCCAGGTTGAAGTAGGTGATGCCGCCAAGGGCGTCGGGGAGCCAGGAGCGCATGCGGCAAACCATGGTCATGCCGCTCTGCTGGCAGCCGATGGGGCGTTCGCGGAACATCTTGGTGCCGTCCGTGCTCTCAAAATTCACGGGCTGGTTGCGGTAGGGCGATGCCCAGGGGCCGGCGCTTACATCCACGGTCATGTCCAGGGCAGTGCCCTCGTAGTGGTCACGCATATCGTTCTGGATGTCCCTGTAGCTCACCGGGGCATCGGGCTTGATCCAAAGCGGGAGGTGGTCGATCTCGGACATATCGCCATTTATGAACGGCAGGTAGCTGTCCATGACCTCCTTGCTGTAGTGGTGGCGGAAGAAGCTCCAGACGCGGGCCTCGCAAGCGCGGATCTTGCTGAATTCCATGGGCTGGTAGGCCTCGCGGAAACTGAAGTCGGCATCCTTGCCGTCAAAGTAACCCATCTCGCGGGCGAAGGAAATGACATCGGCGGAATACATGCAGTTGCCGTCCGGGGTGACGTAGAAGCCAAGCTTCTTGTTCACCTTCTTTGCCTGGGGGAAGGTCTGGATGCGGCTGGAGTTGGCGTAGGCAGCTATGCAGTCGTCCGGAACACGAAGGGCCACCCACACGGCGCCCTTGCGGCCTTCTCCCTTGCCGATGAGCTCCATTATCCAGGCCTCTTCCTTGTCGCAGACGGCAAAGGATTCGCCTGTCTCGTTATACCCGTACTCCTGTACCAGCCGGTGCATTACGGCAATGGCCTCGCGGGCCGATGCGGAGCGCTGCAGGGCAAGGTCCATGAGGGTGAAATAGCCAAGCCATCCCTCAGGGTTGCGAAGCTCCCGGCGCCCGCCCCAGGTGGTTTCCACGATGGAGACCTGCTTCTCGTTCATGAGGCCGGCAACGCCGTAGGTATACTCTGCCTGCGGAATATAGTGAACCTTGGAATCGGGTCCCCAGCCGCGTATGGCAACCATCTCTCCCGGAGCGTGTTTTCCGGGTGCGGAGTAGCTCAGGGCCGATGCGAAACCGAATCCGTCGCAGTTGTATGTGCATATCACGCTTCCGTCTACGGAGGCTTTTTTTCCGACGATAAGGTTGGTGCAGGCGTCGGCGGGGGCAGGTGCGGCCACAAGGGCGGCGAGGGCAAGGACAAGTATTCTTTTCATTATACGGTAATTAATTCAGCAATCAGTTCTAGCCAGGTGGCGTCCGTCTGGTCGAAGGTTGCCGGGGTGTCGCTGTCGATGTCCAGGACGGCGACGATATCGGCCCCCCTGAAGACGGGAACGACGATTTCGCTGCGGGAGAGGCTGCTGCAGGCAATGTGTCCGGGGAATTCCTCCACGTCCGGGACCACAATGGTCTTCCGCTGTTTCCACGCGGTGCCGCAGACACCTTTTCCAAAGCCGATGCGCTGGCAGGCGGCAGGCCCCTGGAAAGGCCCCAGCACCAGCTGGTCCCCCTCCACGCGGTAAAAACCGGTCCAGAAGAAGCGCATCTTCTCATGGATGAGCGCCGATGTGTTCGCCATTCGGGCAATGATGTCCTCGTCGTCTCCAAGGAAGAGCTTTATGTCCTGCCACAGGCGAAGGTAGACGAAGGTCTTGAGGGGAAAGTGACAGTAGCCTTCCGGGTTTTTGTCCAGGTAGTCCTTGTGGTACTCTTCCGCCGGGAAAAAGCACCTGAGGGGCTCAAGCTCCGTGACGATTGGAACGCCCAGCTTTGCCTCCACTTCCCTGAAGGCCTCTTCTATGACCGGACCGTCCTCTGGGTCCGTGTAGAAGACGCCGCTGCGGTAGCGCGTGCCCTCGTCATGGCCCTGGCGGTTCAGGGTGAGGGGGTCCGTTATCGTGAAGAAGAGCCTCAGGAGCAGTTCCAGGCCCACCCTTTCCGGGTTATATGTAACCTTTACGGTCTCTGCGTGACCGGTGGTGTCCGTATAGACTTCTTTGTACGAGGGGTTTTCCGTGTTGCCGTTGGCATAACCCGGAACGGCTTCAATTACGCCGTCCACACCCTTGAAGAAATGCTCTACACCCCAGAAGCACCCTCCGGCAAAATATATGCTTTTTTGTGTCATGGTTTTGCAAATATAATTGTAAATTTGCAGAAACATCAACTTTTTATGGCATATTCTGATCTTGAAATGTGGTGGGCGTCCCTTCCTGTAAAAGAGAAGGAACGCATATCCCGTAAAGCCCTCAAAAAAGCGGGAATAGAAGATGAATCATTATGCAGCTATCCTGCATGCACAAGATGGTGGGAAGCCCTTGCGGAAGACCGCAAGGTATGGATCAAGCAGCACTGCGAAGCCGCCCACGGCGACATCCAGCGCGAATGGGACGACGCCAATCCTTACGGGGACTAGCATATGGAAGAAAAGGGAAATAACATCCAGCTTCCGGAGAATGCCCAGAGGGAGCTGAAGCCCGGCGAGGTCTACAGGCCTCTTCTTGATCCGGAAAAAAACTACACCGAAGTAACTCCGTATTCTGTGGCCATAGGCGTGCTGATGGTTATCCTTTTCAGTGCAGCCGCAGCATATCTTGGCCTCAAGGTGGGCCAGGTGTTCGAGGCCGCAATCCCCATCGCAATAATTGCCGTGGGGCTCACATCGGCGCTCAAGAAAAACCACTCGCTTGCGCAGAATGTCATTATCCAGAGTATCGGCGGATGCTCCGGGGCCGTTGTGGCGGGAGCCATCTTCACCCTTCCGGCCATATATATATTAGGTGTGGAGGTGAATTACTGGCAGATGGTCCTGAGCTCGCTGCTTGGCGGCGTCCTGGGCATCCTGTTCCTGATCCCGTTCCGCAAGTACTTCGTGAAGGAGATGCACGGAAAGTATCCCTTCCCGGAGGCAACCGCCACCACTCAGGTGCTGGTGAGCGGAGAAAGCGGCGGTTCCAGTGCAAAGACTCTCGTCGCGGCCGGCCTCATCGGCGGTCTGTACGATTTCCTGGTGGCCACTTTCGGCACGTGGGCGGAGACCATTTCCACAACGGTAATGCACTGGGGGCAGGTTGTGGCAGACAAGGCCAAGGTGGTCCTGAAGATGAACACAGGCGCCGCCGTGCTTGGCCTTGGCTATATCATCGGCCTCAAATACGCCTTCATCATTACCTGCGGTTCCCTGCTGGTGTGGCTGGTGATTATTCCGCTGATGAACCTCATCTGGGGCGGAAGCGTCATAGACCTCATGCATACCGGCATTGCAACCACCATAGGGGAGATGTCCCCGGACGAGATTTTCAAGACTTACGCGCGTCATATAGGTATAGGCGGCATTGCCACGGCCGGTATCATCGGCATAGTGAAGAGCTTCGGGGTAATCAGGAGCGCCGCGTCGCTGGCAGTTAAAGAGTTCACCCGCAAGCCTGGGACGCAGGACGAAAAGGCTCTCCGCACGGACCAGGACCTCTCCATGAAGACCATCGTATTCGGAGTTGTGATTGCCCTTCTCTGCGTCTTTGCATTCTTTGCTTTCGGAGGCGTGGTGAACAATGTGTGGCAGGCCCTTGTTGGCCTTCTCATAGTTGCTCTGATAGCGTTCCTGTTCACAACCGTTGCGGCTAACGCCATTGCCATAGTGGGCTCCAACCCCGTCAGCGGCATGACGCTGATGACCCTTATCATAGCTTCCCTGATTCTTGTGGCCGTGGGCCTCAAGGGCAATGCCGGAATGGTTGCCGCTCTTGTGATAGGCGGTGTCGTGTGCACTGCGCTCAGCGTTGCGGGGTCGTTCATCACGGACCTCAAGATAGGCTACTGGATAGGCTCTACGCCCAAAAAGCAGGAAGGCTGGAAATTCCTTGGCGTAGCGGTATCGGCCGTAACCGTGTGCGCAGTCATGCTGGTGCTTAATAAGACATATGGTTTCACCGGAGAAAACGCCCTTGTGGCACCTCAGGCCAATGCCATGGCTGCAGTCATACAGCCCATGTTCTCCGGCGGAGGCGCACCCTGGCTGCTCTACGGCATAGGTGCGGTCATCGCCCTGGTCCTGAACTTTTTCAAGGTTCCGGCACTGGCCTTTGCGCTGGGCATGTTCATTCCCTTAGAGCTGAACGTGCCGCTGCTGGTGGGCGGTGCCGTCAATTGGTTTGTGACTTCGCGCTCGAAAGACAAGGCCGTGAACGATGCCCGTGGCGAGCGCGGAACGCTCATTGCCAGCGGCTTCATTGCCGGCGGTGCGTTGATGGGCGTGGTCAGTGCGCTGCTGCGCTTTGGTGGCTTCAACCTCATCAGCGAGTCGTGGCTGGCCAATCCCCTGTCCGAAGTGTGCTCGCTCGTGGCCTACCTCCTGCTGATTTGCTACTTCATCTACGCCACGAAGAAGAAATAAACAATGAAAAAACTCATGATTTTGGCGGCCTTCGCCGCCCTGACCGCCCACGCTAAGGACTACGACATACGCGACTACGGAGCCGTGAGCGACACGACACGGCTCTCGACTGCCGCCGTCCAGCAGGCCATCGAC
>JAFRPW010000013.1 GCA_017428945.1 Bacteroidales bacterium
CATTGACCTCGTTGAACATAGAAATCATTGTGGCGTATCCGTGAGGAATATAACGACCACTCGCCTACAAAGATAACGTGTTACGGTCTTGATTTTTATCCCCACTGGCGTAAAAATCCAGGATTTTTATGTAAGTTTGCAGTATTATGAAATCCCTTGTTGTCATCAACGCCTGCGTCCGTCAGGCGGATTCCCGGACCCTGCGTATTGCAGATCCCATTATTGCTGCTTTGTCTGAGCGGTATGCTGTTACGCGCTACAACCTTCCGGAGATGGATATCCCGCCTCTAAACCCGGATCTTTTTGCCAGACGAGGCGTGGGAGAGATTCCGGAATGGGCGCAGGAAGCCGCCAGGGCAATTGCCGGGGCGGAATGCATCCTTATTGCCGCGCCGTTCTGGGACATGAGTTTTCCCGCGGTGCTCAAGTGCTTCATAGAGCATACATCCCTTTTCGATGTCACTTTCACCGATAACGGCAAAACCTGCGTGGGCCTGTGCAAAGCCCCAAAGGTGCTTTACATAACCACCCGCGGCATGGATATCCGGACCGGAGATGCCAGAGAGCAGGCAACACCATATCTCAAGGCGATAGGTAGTCTGTGGAACCTTGGTGAGATTACGACTATCGCCGCCACCAATATGGACTATATCTCTCCGGAAGAGATAGATAAGAAGATATCCGAAGCCGTGTCCCGTGGCCTTGAGATAGCACAGAGTTTCTAGAGTCCCCGATATTTTGCTTATTGCGGCGAAATTGTTAAATTTGTAAGACATAAGAAAATTCTTAAACTTCTATACAGTATGAAACCTACACTTTTGGTTCTGGCGGCCGGAATGGGCAGCCGTTACGGCGGACTCAAGCAGATGGACGGCCTGGGCCCAAACGGAGAAACCATTATCGATTATTCCATCCACGATGCAGTGGAAGCCGGTTTCGGCAAGGTTGTGTACATTGTGCGCGAGTCCTTCAAGGACGCCATGATGGCACACGTCAAGGAGCGCTATGCTGGCGTGAAGACCTGTGACGGCCAGCCTCTTGAGTTTGTGTTCGTAACACAGGAACTGGACAAGATTCCCGCTCCCTTCACCGTTCCTGAAGACCGCGTGAAGCCCTGGGGCACCGCACATGCAGTCCTTATGGCAAAGGACGTTATCCACGAGCCCTTCGCCGTCATCAACGGTGACGATTTCTACGGCAAAGAGTCCTTCAAGGTCCTTGGAGACTGGTGCCGCGCCCACGAGAACACCACCGGACAGTACTGCATAGTTGGCTTCGAACTGGAGAACACCCTCTCCGAGAACGGCAGCGTGTCCCGCGGCATCTGCTTCTACGACAGCAAGAACATCCTCACCGGCATTGCAGAGCACCTGGACATTGCCAAGGAGGCCGACGGCAACGTATACGGAGACAACTCCGTCACCGGTGAAAAGCACGTGAAGCTTGCCGCAAAGGCGCTTTGCTCCATGAACATGTGGGGCTTCACCCCGGATTACTTCACAAAGAGCGAGGCCTCTTTCGTGACCTTCCTCAATGAGCACCGCACGGAGCCTAAGAAAGAGTACTACATTCCTTACGCAGTAGACGTTCTGGTAAAGGCCGGGGAAGCCAGCTGCGAGGTCCTTTCTTCTCCTTCACACTGGTTTGGCGTAACTTATAAGGAAGACCGCCCCGCAGTGGTCGCCAAGTTCGCGGAACTTGTGGCCAAGGGCGTTTATCCCAGCCCCCTGTACTAGTATGGCTGCCCGTGCACGCAAGGTCAATAATTATGACCTTTTCTCCTCTCACGCCTGGTACACTCCGGGCGTGAAAGGTATGTTCGGCCTCCTTCTGTGGTTCCTGCTGGGTACCATTGTAGGCGGCCTGGTTCAGGTTCTCCTTATGGCATTCATGCCCATGCAGGCGGTTATGGACTATGGAATGATAATCGTCTATCCCGTCCAGTTCCTTCCCGCCATGCTGTATGTGGCAAGGAAAAGCCAGATGAACAGCCTCTTCGAGCCCGGTTACAAGCTCTCCAGCAATAACTTCGGCCCGTATAAGTGGTGGCTGGTGGCCATTATCACCGTGTTCCTCACTTTTGGAACCATGGTCACGGCAGACCTTCCCAACTACTGGAATGTCAGGCTCACCAATTCAATCCCCTGGCTCAAGCGTTTCTACGACGCCGTTATGGAAGCCATGAAAATGATGACCGGCGGTCCTTTCTGGAGCACGTTCCTTGTAACTGCAATCTTCGCCCCCATCTTTGAGGAGTGGCTGTGCCGCGGCATGGTCCTGAGGGGCCTTCTCACAAAGGTAAAACCCGCCTGGGCAATCATTATATCGGCCCTTTTCTTCGCCCTTATCCACATGAACCCCTGGCAGGCCCTCAATGCCTTCATCATCGGCGTAGTCATGGGTTATGTGTACTACAGGACGGGAAACCTTTACCTCACAATGCTCATCCACTTTGTGAACAACGGATTTGCCGTGATAATGGCGCACGTCCCGTCGGTGCAGGATTACGATTTCTTCATCGACATGCTTGGAAAGGGGATGTACAGCGTGGTGTATGTGCTTGGCGTCGTGGTATTTGTGGGTTGCCTGTATGCGTTCAGCCGCATTCCCCTCAAGCAGGAGCGCGGTAATGTGGACGAGATTTCCATCGAAGTGGAGCAGTAGTTATGTGGCAGAGGATACAGACTCTTTATCTCCTTATATCGGCAACGCTTTGCGCAGTGCTGCTTTTTGGCGTGGCATATAAGGTGGCAGACCCTGACGGCATGCTGGAGGTTACCTATTTCCAGCTCCAGAAGCCATTCTTTGCCATTCTGCTTTGCATCCTGTCCTTCCTGGTGGTGCTCGCCCTCATAGTTTACAAGGGCCGAATCCTGCAGATGAGGCTGGCGGTGCTTTCCGGCATCGTGGCCCTTGGAATGCAGGTATGGCTGGCCTGGATGTACTTCAGCTTTGACGGAGCGGTGTTCCGCTGGACGGTAATCCTGCCCCTTGTCATAGCCGTCTGCAACTTCCTGGCTGCGCGCGGCTGTTTCCAGGACCAGCTGGTTGTGGAGAGCGCTTTCCGTGTGCGCGACAGGCGTAAACGCGCGCATAAGAAATAATTTTTGTATCTTTGCGCCCGCTTATGCGAACAAAGATAACCCAAATACTGGGGATACAGCACCCCGTTTTCCAGGGCGGAATGGCCTGGATTGCCGATGCAAACCTTGCTGCAGCGGTCTCTGAGGCCGGTGGGCTGGGGCTCATATCGTCAATAAACGGGGGAGTGGAAGCGGTTCGCCGTGAGATACGCAAGGCCCGTGAGCTTACTCAGAAACCCTTCGGCGTAAACATAATGCTGGCCGCCCCGGATGCTGCAGAGATTGCAGATCTGGTAGTGGAAGAGGGGATAGGTATTGTGACCACCGGCGCCGGCTCTCCGGCTCCTTACATGGAGAAGTGGAAGGCTGCGGGAATAAAGGTTATCCCGGTTGTGGCATCGGTGGCATATGCCCTCAAGATGCAGGAACTTGGAGCAACTGCTGTAATAGCGGAAGGAGCGGAGTCCGGCGGTCACGTGGGCGACACCCACACTCTGGCGCTCCTGCCCCAGATAATTGACGCGGTGCAGATTCCGGTGCTCGCGGCGGGCGGTGTCTTTGACGGCAGGGCGGCTGCGGCCATGTTCATCATGGGAGCTGCCGGAGTGCAGGTGGGAACCCGCTTCCTCCTGGCCCGCGAATGCCGCGTGCACCCGGTGTACAAGGAGCGCCTCATAAAGGCATCGGACATAGGGACGATGGTTACGGGAAAAAGCCTCGGGGACGCCGTACGTGCCCTCAAGACTCCGTTCACCAAGAAATTCGCCGCCATGGAGGCGGATCCAGCCGTCTCTGCCGATGAGGTCCGCGCCTTCGGTACCGGCTCCCTCAGGAAGGCCGTCTTTGACGGGAACCTGGCGGAAGGAAGCTTCCTTGCAGGTGAAGCAGCCGGCCTTGCAAAGCGCGAAGAAAGTGCGCAGGAGATTGTAAACGATATAATTAGCGGTGCAGAAGCCTTGCTGAAAACCGCACCAGATTTGATATATGGAGAATAATAAACCTAAAAGAGTAGTAGTAACCGGCATGGGTGTGATTTCCTCTGTCGGTAATGATGTAGATACTTTCTGGAAGAACCTCGTTGATGGAGTCTGCGGTATAGACTACGTTGAGGAGTTCAAGGATATGCCCGTTACTTTTGCGGGCAAGGTTAGGGAGTTCGATGCCGAGCAGTTCGGCATGGACAAGCCCTTCATCCGCAAGCAGGACAACTTCACCCTGTATGCCATGGCGGCAGCCTGGCAGGCCATGAACCAGGCCGGCCTGAGCTCCGAGGGCGATAACGCCAACATCGACCCCTTCCGTCTGGGCGTTTATGTGGGCAGCGGCATAGGCGGTTTCGAGGTCCAGTACCGCGAGACCCAGAAGATGATTGAAGACCCCACCGGACAGTGGATTTCCCCGCTGTTCATCGCCACCATGATATCCAATATTGCGGCCGGCCATGTTGCCATCAAGCATCATGCAGAGGGCCCCTGCCTGGATATCGTCACAGCCTGTGCAACATCGTCCCACTGCCTTGGAGAGGCCTTCAGGGCCGTACGTCACGGTTATGCCGATGCCATTATCGCCGGCGGCAGCGAGCACGCGTCCATTCCTATCGGCGTTGCCGGTTTCTTCAATGCAAAGGCCCTCACCAGGGCCACGGATCCCAAGTACTCGTCCCTTCCCTTCAACGCAAACCGCCAGGGTTTCGTGATGGGAGACGGTGCGGCGGTGCTTGTGCTTGAATCCCTTGACCACGCACTCGAGCGCGGCGCAACGATATACGGAGAGATGGTAGGCTACGGCAACACCTGCGACGCCTTCCACGCCACGGCACCCCGCCCGGACGGCAGCACCCAGTCCCAGTCCATAAAGGACGCCCTCAAAGAGGCCGGGTTCGATCCCGCAAAGGACAACCTCTACATCAACGCCCACGGCACCGGCACACACCTGAACGACATCGCCGAGACCGTTGCCTGCAAGCTTGCCCTTGGAGACTATGCCTACAAGGCCCACATCTCCTCTACCAAGTCCATGACAGGCCACATGTTCGGCGCCGCTGGTGCTGCAGAGGCCATTGCAACCGTGATGGCGCTTAAGGACGGCATCTGCCCTCCCACCATCAACCTTGACACCCCGGACCCGGAATGCGACCTGGATTACACCCCCAACAAGGCCGTCAGGACAGACCTTACCCTGGGTATCTCCAATTCCTTCGGTTTTGGCGGCCACAACGCCTGTGTAGCTTTCCGTCCTTATAAAGGTTAATACCATGCAAGCAGAGAACAAATACATGCAGATGGCCATTGACGAGGCCCGTGAAGGCATCCGTAACCATCACGGCGGCCCCTTCGGGACTGTCATCGTCAAAGACGGCAAGGTGGTCGCCCGTGGCCATAACAAGGTGCTTCTCACCAACGACGCCACTTGCCACGGAGAGGTAGACGCCATCCGCGAGGCCGGCAAGGTGCTTGGCACCTTCGACCTCTCCGGCTGCGAGCTCTACACTACCGGAGAACCCTGCCACATGTGCCTCTGCGCCTGTATGTGGGCCAATATAGACAAGATCTACTTCGGCTGCACAATAGAGGACAACGGCATCATAGGCTTCAGGGACGATAAGTTCGACGCCATCTTCGGCGGCCGCGAAAAGCTTCCCGGCTTCATGACAAAGCTGGACCGCATGGCCTGCCTGGAGCTCTTCAAGGAGTACGCGGAAGGTAACCACCAGAACTACTGATGGAACTTTCAGAGATAAAAGGTTATCTTCCCCACAGGGAGCCCATGCTGCTTGTGGAGAGGGCTTCCGTAGATGAGAACGGCATTTGTCACGCGTCTTACCGCATTCCCGAGGATCCGTTCTACTGCCAGGGGCATTTCCCTGGCAATCCCATAGTCCCGGGTGTCATCCTCTGCGAAATCATGGCCCAGAGCTGCTTCCACCTTATGCTGGAAGTATTTGCAGAGCATCTTGTGGTGTACCGCGGCCTTGACGGCGTCCGCTTCCGCGGCACCGTCCGCCCCGGAGACCTCTGTGAGACCACCTGCACCCTTGTGGAGCAGAAAGGCACCCTCTGGGTATGCGAAACAAAGCTCTCCGTTTCCGGAAAGCTTTGTGCCCAGGCCAGGATTACCCTGGCCGCAGTGCCAAAATAGCCCTCCGGCGCCTTTGGGCCTGATCCGTCCTCATTTTGGGGTATAATTTAAGGATGACCTCCCGTTTTCAGGGTGGTCATCCTTATTTTAGGGCTGTTTTTGAGGATGGGTTACTCCTTGGGAGCGATTCCCTTCCAGGCGCATGCTGCAAGTGCACCGCCAAGGAGAGGAGCGCAGATGAATACCCAGAGGTCCTTGAGGGCTGCACCGCCTGCGAAGATTGCAGGGCCGATGGAACGTGCGGGGTTCACGGAAGTACCGGTGAGGTTGATGCACACCAGGTGGATGAGGATGAGGCAGAGGCCGATTGCAAGGCCTGCAGGCTTTCCTGCACCGAACTTGGCATCAGTTGCACCAAGGACTACCAGCACGAAGATGAAGGTTGCTACAACCTCTACGAGGCATGCACCCCATACGCCGCCGGCTCCGGCGACGCCGTTTGCGCCGAGACCTGCGGGATTTGCACCCAGGAATGCCACACCGGGCTGATTCATGAGTTTTGCAAACAGCAGAAGGAGAGCACCGGCGATGATGCCGCCGATTACCTGACCTACCCAGTAGCCACAGGCGTCTTTCCAGCTCATGCGGCCGCTCAGGGCAACGCCCAGGGTGATGGCGGGATTGATGTGGCAGCCGCTTATTTCACCGATGGTGTATGCCATTGCAACGACGGCAAGACCAAAAGCGATTGCGGTGGCGAGGAGTCCGGCAGGGGTGCCGCAACCTACAAACATTGCGGTTCCGCAGCCAAGGAATGTAAGAACGAACGTTCCTACGCATTCAGCGATGTACTTTTTCATAAGCGATTTAGTTTTAGTTCGTGTGAGCAAATTTAACATTTTTTCGTTAAATTTGTAAAAATTGACTCAATATTATGCTGGACAAAGAAAGAGGGCTGTACATTGCCCATTCACAGGAAGGGCCTGTCTCCATGATAGGCAAGATGGCTTGCCGCCACGGTCTCATTGCAGGTGCAACCGGTACAGGTAAAACCGTAACCCTTCAGGTTTTGGCAGAAACCTTCTGCCAGGCCGGCGTCCCCTGCTTCATGGCAGACATGAAGGGAGACCTCAGCGGTATCTCCCAGGTGGGCAAGATGTCGGGCTTCATAGAGAAGCGCCTCCCGGAGTTCGGTATAGAGAATCCCCAGTTCCAGAGCTGCCCCGTGCGCTTTTTCGACGTGTTCGGAGAGCAGGGTCATCCCATGCGCAGCACCATCTCCCGCATGGGCCCGGACATGCTTGGCCGCCTCATGGAACTCAATGAGACCCAGACCGGAGTCCTCAACATCGTCTTCCGCATCGCGGACGACAACGGCCTTCTTCTTATCGACCTGAAGGACCTCAGGGCAATGCTCAACTTCGTGGGCCAGAATGCCGCGGAGTACACAACCAAGTACGGCAATATTACATCGGCCTCCGTGGGAGCAATCCAGAGGGCTCTCCTTTCCCTTGAGAACCAGGGGGCGGAGAAGTTCTTCGGAGAGCCGGACTTCGATATCTACGACCTTCTGCAGTGCGAGGGCGGTAAAGGCGTCATGAACGTCCTGGCGGCAGACAGGCTCATGCTCCAGCCCAAGCTCTACTCCACCTTCCTGCTGTGGCTGCTTTCAGAGCTTTACTCCACACTTCCCGAGGTTGGAGAAATGGACCTTCCCAAACTGGTCTTCTTCTTTGACGAGGCCCACATGCTCTTTGAAGGCACCTCCAAGGCCCTCACGGACAAGATAGAGCAGGTTATCCGCCTCATCCGCTCCAAGGGAGTGGGCATATATTTCATAACCCAGAGCCCCACGGACATCCCGGAGAACATCCTTGGCCAGCTTGGAAACCGCATCCAGCATGCCCTGAGGGCATATACCCCCAAGGACCAGAAGGCCGTAAAGGTTGCCGCCGATACCTTCCGCGCCAACCCCGCCTTCAATACCTATGATACCCTCCTGGAACTTGGCACCGGTGAGGCCCTTGTCTCCGTCCTGGACGAAAAAGGCGCCCCCTCAATGGTCCAGCGCGCAAAGATCCTCTTCCCCCTTAGCCAGATTGGCGCCATCTCGGAGAGCGAGCGCACACTCATCATAAACCGTTCCCGCCTCTACGGCAGGTACGACAACCCCATCGACCGTGAAAGCGCCTACGAGATAATAACAAAGGCTACGGAAGAGGCAGAACGCCAGAAAGCGGAGATACTTGCAGAGCAGGAAGCCGCAAAGCAGGCGGAAATCAAGGCCAAGGAAGAAGCCAAGGCTGCAAGAGAGGCGGAAAAGGCCGCCAAGAAAAAAGGAGCCGGAATAGGGTCGAAGGTGCTCAAGTCCATAATTACCGCAGTCACCGGTGTTGCTGCAGCCGCAGTTGCAGACAAGGTGACCGGTGCGGTAACAGGCAAGAAGACCACGTCAAAGACTTCCACCGGCCAGAAGGTCATTACCAAGGCCACCAAGAGCGCTACAACAACCCTCACCAGGGAACTCACCAGGAGCATTCTCGGCAATCTTACCAAGAGATAATATGCTTGTAGTACTGGAAGGCCTGGACGGAGCCGGAAAATCCACACAGGTAAAAAAACTCCGCGAGTATCTGGAGCAGAAATGCCCCTCGCTGGTGTATATCCATTTCCCAAGGTATGATGCCCCCGTTTACGGGGATCTCATAAGCCGCTTCCTGAGGGGAGACTTCGGGTCAAATGAGACCGTTCACCCGCAGCTGGTTGCCCTCCTTTTCGCAGAGGACAGGCATGGCGCCGGTCCCATGATAAAAAAGGCCCTGGAAGAAGGTAAGACCGTACTTCTGGACCGGTACGTATACTCCAATATAGCGTACCAGTGCGCCAAGCTACATAATCCGGAGGAAAGGGCACGGCTAAGGGACTGGATATTCAATACGGAGTTCGGCAATTTTGCCCTCCCCGTTCCGGACATCAACCTGTTCCTGGATGTCCCCATAGACTTTGTAAAGGAGAACCTCTCAAGTGACCGCAAAGGAGATGACGGCCGCGCTTACCTTGAAGGCTCCAAGGATATCCACGAGGCAAGCATCTCCTTCCAGAAAGACGTCCGGGAAATCTACCTTGGGGAAACAATCCGTGATCCGCATTTCCGCCGTATAGACTGCTCGGACTCAAAAGGCAGGATGCTCCCCCCGGAGTCCATCTTTGAGAAGGTTCGTCAGGTGGTTTCCCTGTATATATGAGTATGAATTATTTACGCAGGCTCTGCGCCGTAGTCATCGGCATCACATTCATTGTTTCCGGCCTTTCCAAGATTATGGATCCCACCGGGACCATGCTCATAGTCACGGAGTATGTTAGACTCATGCACCTTGGGTTCATCATCCCGTCCGCAAAGGTGTTCGGGGTAATACTGTCGACGGTAGAGGCCCTGACGGGAATAGCCCTGGTTACTGGCGTCTTGCGTAAGGTCGCCGCATGGATTACAGTGTGGCTGGTGGGCGTTTTTACCATAATTACGCTCTGCCTTCTGATTATGAATCCCGCCATGGACTGCGGCTGCTTTGGTGAGGCAATACACCTGAATCACCTGCAGAGCTTCCTTAAGAATGTAGCTCTGGCGGCCCTGTGCGCAATTGCTTTTATTCCGCTGCGGAGCATCGGCAAACCAAAGCCGCGCAAATGGGTGGGATTCGGGCTGGCTTCGCTTGCAATCTGCTACGCCGTCCTTTACAGCAACACTCATATCCCCATTCTGGATTTCACGGAGTTTGCCCCGGGATGCGAGCTCATGGCCTCCCTTGACGATGAAGACGACTGGGACGCCTCCAGGACATATCCCATCCTCTCTTTCAGGGACTCACAGAACCAGTACTGCGATGAACTTGCAGTTGAAGGCCCGGTGGTGACGCTTTCCGTCTACGAGCCCTCAAAGGCAAACTGGGAACGCATCCACAAGCATTATAACCAGATTCTGGAAGCCGGTGCAAAGCCGCTGCTTCTGGTTGCATCCTACCCGCTGGAGATAGACCGGTTCAACATTCCCATAGACATGACGGTTTATTATGCAGACTACAAGACTCTCATCACCCTTAACCGCTCAAATGGCGGTGCCAGCTATTTCCATAACGGTGAACTTATAGAGAAATGGCACCAGAGGGCCTTCCCCACATCTTTGGAACAGCACATCCAGGCAGACCCCGTAGAGCGCGGATCCCGCTTTGTGGCAGGCAGAAGAATAAAGTCCCAAGCATTCTGCCTGGGACTCGCAATAGTTCTGATAGTCTTATAAAAGATTACAGGCTTCTCTTGATTTCCGTAATCTGGAAGGCCTCGATGATGTCTCCGGGATGGATGTCGTTGTACTTGTCAAGGCCGCAGCCGCATTCCATGCCAGCGGGCACTTCCTTGGCCTGGTCCTTGCCCCTCTGCAGGGAAGAAAGCGATCCGGTATACACCACGATGCCGTCGCGGATAAGGCGGACATCGGCCTTGTTTGTGAGTTTTCCTTCCTTCACTATACAGCCGGCGATGGTGCCCACCTTTGAGATCTTGAAGGTCTGCTTGACCTCCGCGGTGGCGGTGACTTCTTCCTTCTTTTCAGGCTCCAGCATGCCCTCGATACCTTCCTTGACTTCGTTGATACAGTCGTAAATGACGGAGTAGAGGCGGATTTCAATGCCTTCCTTTTCAGCGGCGCGGCGTGCCTCGGACGAAGGACGTACCTGGAAGCCGATGATCACGGCGTCGGAGGCCTCGGCCAGAAGGACGTCGGACTCTGAGATGGCGCCCACGGCCTTGTGGATCACGTTCACGCGGACTTCCTCGGTAGAGAGCTTGATGAGGGAATCGGACAGGGCTTCCACGGAACCGTCCACATCGCCCTTGACGATGACGTTCAGCTCCTTGAAGTTGCCGATTGCTATGCGGCGGCCGATTTCCTCCAGGGTAAGGTGCTTCTGAGTCTTGATGCCCTGGATGCGGATAAGCTGCTCACGCCTCTGGGCTATTGACTTGGCTTCCCTTTCATCGGCCATGATGTTGAACTTCTCACCTGCAGCGGGTGCGCCGTTCAGGCCCAGCAGCGAAACAGGGGTTGAAGGACCGGCGCTTTCCACTTTCTGGCCGCGCTCGTTGTACATTGCCTTTACCCTGCCGTAGAAGCTTCCGGAGATGATGACGTCTCCCACGTTCACCGTGCCGTCCTGCACCAGCACCGTAGCCAGATAGCCGCGGCCCTTGTCCAGGGAACTCTCGATGACTGCGCCGCTTCCCATCTTGTTGGGGTTGGCCTTGAGCTCCAGGAGGTCGGTCTCGAAGAGCACCTTCTCAAGGAGTTTGTCCACTCCGATACCCTTCTTTGCCGATATCTCCTGGCACTGGTACTTGCCGCCCCAGTCTTCCACCAGGATGTTCATTTCGGACAGCTGGCGGCGGATGGTGTCCGGATTTGCGCCGGGTTTATCTATCTTGTTGATTGCAAAGACCATGGGAACGCCGGCCGCCTGTGCGTGGGCGATTGCTTCCTTGGTCTGGGGCATCACGGCGTCGTCGGCCGCGACGATGATGATTGCAAGGTCCGTCATCTGGGCGCCTCGGGCACGCATGGCCGTAAAGGCCTCGTGGCCAGGGGTATCCAGGAAGGTGATCCGCCTGCCGCTCTCCAGCTTCACGCTGTATGCGCCTATGTGCTGGGTGATGCCGCCGGCCTCGCCTGCAATCACGTTGGTGTTGCGGATGTTGTCAAGGAGGGAAGTCTTACCATGGTCTACATGGCCCATGACGGTAATCACGGGAGGGCGCTCCACGAGGTCTTCCTCGCGGTCAGGCTCCTGCTGCTCTATCTCCTCCGACAGCTCTGCCGTGACGAATTCCACCTTGTATCCGAACTCTTCTGCAACAAGCACAAGCGTCTCTGCGTCAAGGCGCTGGTTGATGGATACCATCATGCCAAGGGACATGCAGGCGCCGATGACCTTCACCACGGGGGTGTTGTTCATGAGGGTTGCAAGGTCGTTGACGGTAACGAACTCCGTCACCTTCAGCACCTTGTTCTCCGCTGCTGCGGCTTCCATCTCTTCCTGTGAACGGAGGGCTGCAATCTCGCGCTTCTCCTTGCGGTGCTTGGCGCCGAAATTGGGCTTGTTCTCGTTCATCTTGGCGTAGGTTTCCTTGACCTGCTTCTGGATTTCCTTCTGGAGCTCTTCCTGCTCGGCCTCCGTCATTGCGGGCTTGAAGCGGTCGCCCTTCTTGCGGCCCTTTCCGGGAGCTGCTGCATCGGGCTTCTTCTTGTCTCCCTTCTTGGGAGCCTTGTCGGCCTGCACCTTGGTCACGTCCACCTTCTGGGGGCCGCCGGCCTTGATGCGCTCGCGCTTCTTGGTGCGCTTGGGGTCAAACTGGGAAAGGTCTATCTTGCCGATAACCTTGAGGGGCGAGCCTCCCTGTGCAGGGGCCTCCGCTGGGGTCGGGGCGGGGGATTCCTCTGCTACTGCGGGCTCTTCTTCCGGTTCCGGCTCTACGTCATTCCCGACCTGTTCGGGAATCTCTTCCACAACGGGCTCGGGCTCTACCACGGGTTCCGGTTCGGGCTCAGGTTCCGGTTCCGGCTCAGGTTCCACCACGGGCTCGGGTTCCGCAACGGGTTCCGGTTCAGGTTCTGCCACGGGCTCGGGCTCGGGTTCCTGGACGGGTTCCGGTTCGGGTTCCACGTCATTACCGGCCTGATCGGGAATCTCTTCCACCACGGGTTTTGACGCACGCGAGAGGTTGTTGCTCTTGATCACGGTGACACGCTCGGGCTCATAGTCCTCTTCTTCCTGCCCCTGCTTCTTTGATGCCTTGTCCAGGATTTCCGTGAGCTTGACGTCCACCTTTTCGGCGGCTTCCTTGAGCTCCAGGTCCTTGCCGAACTTCTTGTGAAGCTCCGGCATGAACTCGTCAGACACCTTCAGGTTGGGATTTGCATCCTCTATGCCGGCGCCTTTGGAATTCAGGAAGTCCACCAGGGTGTCAAGCCCGATGTTGAATTGTTTGATTAGTTTCGATAATCTGATTTCTGCCATATATAACCCCTTTTTTGTTCTGAATTAATCTTCAAACTCCTCGTGCAGGATGCGGAGAACTTCCTCGACGGTCTCGTCCTCGAGGTCTGCCCTGGAGGCGATATCGGCCGGTGCAAGAGCCATGACGCTGCGCGCGGTGTCGCAGCCGATGGACTGCAGGCGCTCGATGACCCAGGGGTCGATGACGTCGGTGAACTCTGACAGGAGAACATCGTCCTCCTCTTCCTCGTTCTGGGAAAGCTCCCTCCAGACCTCTATCTCACGGCCCACCAGCATGCCGGCAAGCTTGATGTTGACGCCGCCCTTACCGATACCCTTCTTCACCTCTTCCGGCTGCATGAATACCTTGATCTTGTCCTCGGGGGAGTCGCCAAGGTCTATGCGGGAGATGCGGGCGGGGTTCAGTGCGCGCTGGATCATGAGCTGAGGGTTGGTGCTCCACTGGATTACGTCGATGTTCTCGTTGCGGAGTTCGCGGACGATACCCATGATGCGGGAACCCTTGACGCCGATGCAGGCGCCGATGGGGTCGATCCTGTCGTCGTAGGACTCTACGGCCACCTTAGCCCTTTCTCCGGGGATGCGGACAACCTTCTTCACGGTGATTAGGCCGTCGTAAATCTCAGGGACCTCCATCTCGAAGAGTTTCTCCAGGAAGGCGTCGCTGGTACGGGAAAGGACTATGTAGGGAGTGGTCTGGTTCTTCATCTCCACGCTCTTGATGATGGCGCGGACAGAGTCGCTCTTCTTGAAACGCTCGCCGGGAATCTGCTCGCTCTTGGGCATGCGGAGCTCGTTTCCGTCCTCGTCAAGGATGAGGACTTCGTTCTTCCAGGTCTGGTAGATTTCGCCGGTGAAGATTTCGCCAACCCTCTCGGAGTATTTCTTGTACACGTTGGCTTTCTCGATGTCCATGATACGGCCCTGGAGGTTCTGGCGGATGTTCAGGATACCGCGGCGGCCGAAGGAGGAGAGGGAAAGCTTGCGGGTGAAGGTGTCGCCGATCTCGTAGTCGTCGTCACCGGTTTCGGCGGCGATTTCCTCCACGGTGATTTCCTTCACGGGGTCCGTGACCTCTTCAACTACCTCGAAGTTCTGGTAAATCTCGCAGTCTCCCTTGTCCACGTTGATAATCACGTCGAAGTTGTCTGCGGTGCCATAGGTCTTGGCCAGCTGGGTGAGGAACACATCCTTCAGGACGCCCAGCATCACGGGGCGGTCGATGCTCTTCTCTTCCTTGAAATCCTTGAAAGCGTCAATCAAGGTAATTTCTTTCTCTTTTTCTTTTGCCATTGTATTATAGTGTTATTTAAATTCTACTACGGGGCGTACAGAGTTGATCACGTCGAATCCGATGCTCTCTCCGTCCACGACGATGGATTCCTCCGAGGCTGCTTCCAGCACGCCTTTAACCTTCTTTCCGCCCTTCATCCACACGTCCACCTTGCTGCCGATGGCCTTCTGGTACTGCCTCAGTACTTTGAAAGGCCTGTCAAGACCTGCCGACGACACGGTGAGGGAATAGTCTTCCACGTCCTGGTCAAAGGCCTCGTGCATCACCTTGTCTATGGCTGCACAGTCTTCCCAGTCCACCACACCTTCTTCCTTCTCGATGATGATCTCGATGTCGTTTTCCTTGCTGACGGTCACTTCCACCAGGAAGCAACCCCTTTCAGCCACCGCCGTCTCCACGGCCTTGATAATCTGTTCTTTATTCATATTTCTTTCTTCGTCATCCCCGACCTGTCTTTTCTGTCATCCCCGACCTGATCGGGGATCTCTATATAAAAAAGATAGGGGACCGTCGTCCTCTATCTCGTTCACGGATGCAAAGGTAGCAATTTTTTCTTAAACTGCAAACCCCCGCCCCCTAAATTCCCCTTTTCCCGTCATCCCCTCTTTTCCGTCATCCCCGACCTGATCGGGGATCTCATCCACCGATTTGGCGTTTTTGGTGGACAAGTTGGGGTTTTGGTGGGTTTGTCCACGGAAATGGGGTGTTTTGGTGGATAAGTTGGGGTTTTGGCGGGTTTGTCCACGGAAATGGGGTGTTTTGGTGGACAAGTTGGGGTTTTGGCGGATAAGTTGGAGGGGCGAGTGGATGGATAGGATATTTTTTGCTATTTTTGTAGATATGAGACGTCTTTTTGCTATTTACATACTGCTGCTGGTGTGCTGCAGCGGGTTTGCCCAGAATTTTGAGGCGGACCTTGAGGGTAATCTGGACCGTATTGCCGGGTGTTTCCATTCATACGAGGCGGCGCCGGGGCCGCAGACCCCTGCGCCGGGCGGTTACAAGCCGTTCTACGTGAGCCATTACGGCCGTCACGGGTCCCGCCGCCAGATTGGCGGGGGCGGCACGGAGGCTTTCAAGTACATGCAGAAGGCCGATGAGGCCGGTCTCCTTACGGATGAAGGCAAGGCCCTGTACAGGGACCTTGAGGTGCTTTACAATGCCCACCAGGGTATGGACGGCCAGCTCACCATTCGCGGCGGAAAAGAGCACCAGGGCATAGCCCACCGCATGTACAGGCGTTTCAGGCCGGCCTTCAAGGGAAATAAGGCCGTTCACTGCCAGTCATCGGACATCCAGCGCTGCATAATAAGCATGGCCAACTTCTCATCGGCCCTGAAGGGAGATGCGCCAAAACTGGAGTTCGACTTCATTACCGGCAAGAAGTATTTCGAACTCCTGTGCCATGCATATTATGGCATGGACCAGAACAAGGAGCGCCGCGGTTTCCTGGAGGATTCCCTTGCCCGCGCCCTCATAGACCCTTCCCGCATGATGAAGGCATTCTTTGTAGATTCCCCAAAGGTGGCAGAGGTTGTAAAGGACCCCGTGCGCTTTGCCCGCTACTGCTTCCTCATTCTTGCCGACTGCCAGGACCTTTACTACGAGGTTGACGGCCTGGACCTTTACAAGTACTTCACCAAAGATGAGTTATACGCCATGGCAAAGTACTCCAACGAGCAGCTCTACGGCGCCATGGGCAACTGCGCCGACTGGGGAGACAACATAATCTGGGCCCAGAAATGGCTGGTGGAAGATATGGTGAACCGTGCGGACAAGGCTATCCTGGAAGGCAATGTGGCCGCCGACCTCCGTTTTGGCCACGACAGCGCCGTGATGCCCCTTGCAGGCATCCTGGGCCTTGACGGAGTGGGCCGCCGCTTCAAAATGGGAGAGGCCTGGAAGAACGGCCATTACCTCTGGGAGGTGGTCCCCATGGGCACCAACTTCCAGATGGCTTTCTATAAGAACAGAAAGGGAGAAATCCTTGTCAAGATGCTCTACAACGAGGTAGAGCGCACCGTTGCGGAGTGTTTTATCCCGGGTGTTGAGATTCCTCAGCCGGTCTCAGGACCCTATTACCGTTGGCAGGATCTGAGGGACTATCTGGTAGCAATCTCCAGGGACAAGACCTTCGGGAAATAATCCTTCTCAATACCGGGAAGCATTACCTGCAGGCCTTCTGCCGTGCATGTGAATTCCAGCGGGGAATCTTGCCCCAGCATATGTACGGAGGAGATTTCTTCCCCTGCCAGGGACTTTATCATAAGCGTGCCGCAGGAAGGCCATTCCAGGATGTGCGCGTAAAGGGTACTGCCTTTTGAGGTGAAACGGATGCCGGCCCCATCCCCAAATACTTTCCACGGCCGGGTGCCGTAGATTGCCTCTCCGTTCACATCCATCCATGCTGCCATATCGTCAAGTATGGCTTCCTCTTTGTCGTCGATGGTGCCGTCGGCGCGGACGGGAATAGACAGCAGCAGGTTCCCGTTCTTGCTCACTATGTCTATGAGCATACGTATCACCGCCGGAGCGGGCACATATCCGTCACGCTCATACAGCCCGCGGTCATAGTGCCACTGGCCTATGCAGGTGCAGGTCTGCCAGGGCTTTTCCTGGATGTCGTCCACCACGCCTCTTTCCACATCGTACACCAGGGCGCTCTTGTGCTCTTCCTTGAGGAATTTTCCGGTCACCACCGCCCTGGGATTTTTATTATAAAGGTAAGCGGTGAGCCGGAGGCCTTCGTCGGAGATTGGCCAGAACGGGAGAACGGTATCGTCAAAGTATACAAAGTCCGGACTGTACTTGTCAATCAGCTCCGTTGTCCTCTCAAGGAAGTTGCGCCGATATACTTCCGACGGCACGGAGACGGTGTCCTGCCACTCCCAGCCCCACTGCTGAGACTTTGGATGCTCCTGGACGTAAAGCTCCTGAGGGTCAAGCCCTTCCCACCATGTGCCGGCGCCATCGGCCTTTGTGAGTTTGCCGTCATAGGCCTGGGAGCTGTCGTAGAAAAGCCATGCGTGGGAGGCGTGGACGCTTACCCCGAAGGGAAGGCCTCCCCTGCGTGCCGCCTTTTCCCATCCGTCAATTATGTTTTTGTGGGGGCCGATGTTCACCGAGTTCCACGTCTGATGGCTGCTGTCCCAGAGGTCGAAGTTGTCGTGGTGGTTTGCCATGGCCACGAAGTACTTTGCGCCGGCCCTTTTGAACTTTGCCACTATGGCTTCAGGATTCCAGTTATCGGCAGTCCAGATATGTATGATGTCCTTGAATCCGAACTCCGCCGGGTCTCCGTACTTCTCCCTATGAAATCTGGACTGGGGCGTGCCGTCCTCGTACATGAGGCGGGCATACCAGTCCCCGAACTCCGGCTGGCACTGAGGGCCCCAGTGCGCCCATAGGCCAAGTTTGGCATCCCGGAACCAGTCCGGAGCCTGTCCGTATTGTGAAAGGGACTCCCAGGAGGGTTCGTACTTGGGACCGGTGCATGCTGCCACCACAAGCAGTCCCAGAAAAAGCAATCGTTTCATATTTGAACTAAAGCATAGCCATAAGCCGGCTGCGGACGCGGGAAAACTCGTCCTCGAAGCTGGGGGTGAAGATTCCTTTGCCAAGGGCGGCGTCTATCTCAGAGGGGCTCCACCACCGGCCCTCGGTCACTTCCGCATTGTCCGGATTAAGGTTTGGATGGCCGATGAAGGCAAACACTGCCACCAGCTCCCTGTCGCGCTTTGTCTCAAAGACGTAGTTGCAAAGGTAGGAGGGATTGAATGCCGTGAGGCCAAGTTCCTCGGCGGCTTCGCGGAACAGAGTTTCCAGAATCATTTCCCCGTAGGAAACGTGGCCGCCTACAGCCATGTCCCAGCGCCCGGGCCAGCGGTGCTTTATCATGGAACGCTTCTGGAGGTAGACGTTGCCTTCCCGGTCCATAATCTGCAGGTGCACAACGGGGTGAAGGGCGGTGGTTCCGCTATGACACCATGCACGGGGCGCCTGTCCGTATACTATGCCGTCTTCCTCTACAAGGGGAAGCATTTCCCCTGCAGGGACGGCCGGACGGCCGGGATTGTCCGCGCTTGGACGCGGATAAACAGGAGCCGGGGACGATGGGTAAAAAAGGTCGAACATCAGGCCAGTGCAATGAGTATTAGTACCTGCGCTACCAGCACCCTGAGGAACATGGACAGAGGATAAACGGTGGCGTAATTGACGGAGGCATAGTCACTTCCGTACATACCCTGGGAGAATGCCAGCACCGGTGGATTGGTGCATGAGCCGCTTATGAGACCGCAGATCTGGTAGAAGTTGAGCTTGCAGGCAAGCCTTGCCACCACGAAGGTAATGCATAGAGGTACGATGGTGATGAGTGCTCCGTACAGAATCCACCAGTAACCGCCGCCCACTATCGATTTCCAGAAATTTGCGCCTGCTCCTATTCCCACGGCTGCCAGGAACAGGGAAATGCCTATTTCCCTTATCATGAGGTTGGCGCTTGTGGTCACATAAGTTGTGATCTTATGCTTTGGGCCGAAGTGTCCCAGGAGTATGGCTATGATGAGAGGACCGCCGGCAAGGCCAAGCTTGATGGGCTGCGGAATGCCGGGAAAACGCAGAGGAATGGAGCCGAACAGAATACCTACCACGATGCCGATGAAGATGGGAACAAGGTTCGGCTTGTCCAGGGCGTTGGCGGAGTTTCCTACCTTGGCCGCGAGGTGGTCGATATTTGCGCTGGTTCCCACGCACATGAGACCGTCGCCAACCTGGATGTAAAGGTCCGGACGGGCCACCAGTTCTACGCCGGAACGGATGACGCGGGTGACGCTGACGCCGTAGGCATCGCGGAAATGCAGCTGGCGGAGGGTTTTTCCCGTAAGGGAGGAATTTGTGACGACGATACGCCTGCTCACCATGTTGTGGTCTTTCACCACCCAGTCTTCCTTGTGCATGGGAACTTCCTTCCCGAAGAGGATGCGTATGCGCTCCACAACGCCCTGAGAGGTCACTATCAGTAGTTTATCTCCCTGGTCCAGTATGGTTTCCGCAGTGGGTAGGAGTATTTCATCTCCCTTCATTATGCGGGATACCACAAAGTCACCGCCAAACTCATGAAGCACTGCGGAAAGGCTTTTCCCGAAAAGGGCGGGGTTGTCTACTTCCACGTGCATGCGGCGGGCGTTGTCAGTCTTGGAATCGGATTCCCTGAGCGCGTCGAGCTCTTTCCTGTGGTCAATTCTGAATAGGGCTTTCCCAAGGATAATGACCAGGATAACGCCCAATACACCAATCGGATACGCCACTGCATAGGCCGATGCCAGGGAGCCGGACTGTGCGGCTGCAAGGACGGGATCCCCGCCTCCGGAGACAACGGCGTCGGTAAAGGTCTGCTGCGCTGCGCCAAGGCCGGGGGTGTTGGTTACGGCGCCGGACATCACGCCCACCATGGTCTTGAGGTCTTCGCCGCTGACGACGGATATGACAAATGTTACCGCCACGGCAAGGAGAATGTTCATTGCGGCCAGAAGATTCATCTTGACGCCGCCGCTGCGGAAGGAGTGGAAGAATCCCGGACCCACCTGAAGGCCGATGGAGAACACAAACAGGATCAGGCCGAATTCCTTGACGAACCCAAGGATTCCGGCATCGGCCCTGAAGCCCAGGTGCCCCATGAGGATGCCTATGAACAGAATCCAGGTGGACCCCAGCGATATGCCTTTGACTTTGAACCTTCCAAGGTACAGGCCCACTCCTATGACAAGTGCCAGAAGCAGGATGGAATGGGCAACACCGGTACCGAATATAAGATCGTGCATGCTAGAAATCTAATTTAACCACAAAACAGGACTTTCCGTCCACTCTTCCTTCCACATACCATGAAGACTCCCTGAAGATGCGGAATATTTCCACCCTGTCTCCAAGGGTGGTTTCTTTGTTGAAGTTTATCCAAACGTCCCGGACGGGCCGCATGGCGTCATCGGCAGGGATATGGTCCATGGCCCATACCAGATACCGGACGTTGTTCGTATGCCCTACGATGTCTATGTCGGAGTAACTCACGGTGTGCTCTCCGGCGGGTTCTGCCACTCCATCCCTGGGGAATACCACTTTGGGTGCGGGTTCCGTAATGGCATCGTCCACGGGACCTTCGGTACTGAGGCGGTCCTGAAGGTCTTCCGGACGAACCAGGCGCCGGGTCTCCTCGTTCATCACCACCCAGGAGCTGGTGCAGCGGACAAGGTGGTTGCCGGAGTGGTCCTGAAGGTCGAAGTCGCGGAGGTAGAACAGGCCGTCGGCACCCTTGTGCCAGGTATACAGCGCCACGTTGTCCCTCCAGCGGACCGGATTTTCAAAACGGATGTGCATCCTGGAAAGTACCCAGGCGGTATGGTGAAGATGAAGGGAGGTATATCCAAAACCAAGCTCTTCCGCAGCCCAGTACGCAATTTCCTGGGCAAGGTCCATGAAACCGGCAACCCTGAGGCGGCCGTCACGGTCTGTCTGGTAACAGGGCAGACATATGTCGCTGCGGAACTTGTACCCTTCCCTGCTTACTGGTATCATAGGCTGTGAAGGATTTCCAACTCTTCCGGCGAGTACAGATAGTAGTCAAGCCAGTCCGGCGCCACCCTGCCCACCACGGCCAGGGCAATCAGCGCCACAAGGGCTGCCACGGCAACCCATATGAGTATGGATACAACAAGGGGAATTCTACGTTTCCGTACCGGTTTCTCCACTACAGGTTCAGGTTCTGCAACTACAGGTTCCGGCTCAGGTTCGGGTTCCTGCTCCGGCTCCGTCACCACGTCATTCCCGACCTGATCGGGAATCTCTTCGGCCACGGGCTCTGGTTCCAGCATCTGGGCCAGTGAAGACACGGCCTGTGCCACCTCTTCCGGGGATTCCTCATGTGTCTTTAGGGAGATGGGCTCGAGCCCGAATCCTGCAGGATAGATGTCCAGGTACTCGTCTGCAACGAAGAAAAAGTGATTCTCCCGTGTGGCACGGAGGCGTCCAAGGCCGGGGAAGACGATAATCTTCTTCGCAACCAGGACTTCCTTCATTTCCGTCAGGTACTCTACCAGGATGCGGGTAGCATCTGCAGTTGAAATGTTGTTGGAAGAAGAATAAAGGTCTGCCAGAAGGGTGTCCGACCCTTGATGGGGGAGGAAATACAGGCGCCTGTATGGAGGGTTGATGGTATACCCCTTGTCCG
Source organism: Bacteroidales bacterium (assembly GCA_017428945.1). Taxonomy (GTDB): domain Bacteria; phylum Bacteroidota; class Bacteroidia; order Bacteroidales; family UBA932; genus Cryptobacteroides. The sequence goes on from JAFRPW010000013.1 coordinate 21,739, forward strand.
AGAACGTGGCCGGAACCACTTCTGCAGCGAAACTTCCTAATCCCGGGAGAGTTACGCTGTCGTGGTCCATCATGATTTCACGGACCATTTTGGCAAGGAGGTCAATATCCATAATACAAGCGCGTTGGTACAGTATTGCAAAGATAATGAAAAATTCTTTGAAAAAGTTTGGAGATTCAAAAAAAGATAGTACCTTTGCAGTCCCAAACCTTCCTCAGTAGCTCAGTTGGTTAGAGCACCTGACTGTTAATCAGGGGGTCCTAGGTTCAAGTCCTAGCTGGGGAGCCCAAGCGGACAAATTGGTTGAAAAATCAGTTTGTCCGTTTTCTTTATGTCCGTAATTTCCTGATTTACCATATGTGAACAGGAATTCATTTTTGGAAAGAGGTTCAATATCTTCGTTTTCTTTGTTCCATACTACTCCGTCAGGAAAAATGACTTCTTGAAGGTGACGCTTATGAGAAAGATTTGATAACTGCCACATTTTCAGCATATTATTTCTCATTTCCATTCCTTTTGAAATGTAATCGTTGAGGCTCAATGCGTCACAGCCCTCCCCTGCAAAATAATATGCCAAATATATGAGGTGGATTTTTTAACGAAAAATAGTATTTTTGCAATATGAAGCACTCTACAGTCACACTGTTGATTACTCTCTTTTGTTGTTTCTTCGCGGGGACAACTTGCTATGCGCAAGATGATGAATTAATATGGAGGGTAGGTGGACAGTTTGGGGTGATGGGCACGACTATCTGCAAACAGAAACTACCCGTGAGTTTTACACAACACGTCTCTGTAAGTCTTGATGAGAAAATGACTAATTCACCATGGCAATGGGGAGCAGAAGCCGGTTTAATAAGCCATGGTGGTGAATTTTTTATTGAAGATGATTCTCCTGATGTTTATCTTCGTCCCAGTTTTGGCTATGTAGGCGTTTTTTCAGACTATACCATTGGAGAACATCCTATATTTATTAGAGCAGGTTTGGCATATTCAAGTCAGTGGGATGTTTGGGCTCATCATACAGAAACAAAACATGTTCCTCTTGTTATCACGGGAATCGGCGTGGATGTAAGAGGCCGCGTTATGTTTATGCTGAATGGGTATATTGCCCCCGGGGGTATATTTGTACTTACATTATCATGCGGGATTTATAGAATCCATAGAGACTGAGTATGATTCACCTTGTTTTATCAAGCAGAGGAAGCAACCAGTCTTGGTTATCGTCAATGAAACGGACAACCTTCTTGAAGTCCCGCCACAGGAGGTTCAAATATTCGATTTCAGGGGGAGCCAAAGCGGACAAATCATCGGCAACGACGGTTTGTCCGCTTTCTTTACCCCCTGCCCCCAACTTATCCACCAAAACACCCTATTTCCGTGGACAAACCCGGGAAATCGCCAACTTGTCCACCAAAACCCGGCATTTCGGTGGACAAACCCGCCAAAACCCCAACTTGTCCACCAAAAACGCCAAATCCGTGGATGAGATCCCCGATCAGGTCGGGGATGACGGTAAAACGGCAACTTGTCCACCAAAAAAGCCAAAACGGTGGAAGGGCTGGAAAAATTTGTTATATTTGTAAGTAATATGGCGACGGATATAGACAAATTTGTACATGACCAGCTGTCGGTGTGGCCCCAGGTGGCCGCAAAGTACAGGGCGCTCAAGACAGCCCGTACTCGCCAGCTGCCCCTTGGAGGCATTCTGGTCACGCTCCAGTCCAATCCCGGACGCCTTCCAATCTTCGATCACGGCTGCCCCCTGTGCGAGGAAAATTATCTTGAAAAACAGCACAAACTGCCGTTCGAAGGCCGCAAGGGCCGAAGATACAACGTCCTCGTAAACCGTGCTCCCATTTTCCCCAATCATCTTGTCATAACCCGTGACGTCCACGTTCCACAGACAATATGGCACCGTTTCCCGGACATGCTGGACCTTGCCAAAAGCCTGGAAAACTACATAGTATTCTACAACAGCCCCAACAGCGGAACTTCGGTTCCGGGCCATGCCCATTTTCAGGCCTGCCCCAAGGGCTACATGCCTTTGGAAAGGGCGGCGGAACGCATCCTGAGGGACCCCAAGGCATCGTCAGAGGTGGAATTCATAGACAGCGTCCGTGACGCGGAACTATTTCACTATAAAAAGTTTGCCCGCGGCATATTCATGCTCCGTGCCCAGACCTCCAAGTCCATGGCCAAGATGTTCTACCGCCTGCTGGACTGCATGAACCTTTTCGCTGAGGAGACGGAGCCCCGTTTCAATGCCTTTGCGTGGTGCTCGGAAGGGGAGTACAGGGCTTTTGTCACGCTCAGGGGCGCTTCCCGTTCCCATCACTTCCAGGACGGCAGCTTTGCCATCAGCCCCGGCGCCGCGGACATGGCCGGGTTCGTAGTAGTCCCGCGTGAAGAAGACTTCGACCGCCTGGACGCCGGTACCCTCACGGAGATTTTCGACGAAGTCTCTCTTCCGGAGGCCGATGAAAAACGCCTCCTGTGGCGCCTGGTCCGTACCCAGCCCAAGATTGATGTGGGCATAGCCTCCGGCAAGGAAATAGGCTTTGAGATCATTTCCGATGGCGCCGGTCCGCAGAAAGTATCGTACCGGGAGGGCAAGATAGACTATAATGGCGTCCTCTACGACTGCCTCCTTTTCGAGGCCCCCACCATCTCCACTCTCTTCGCAGAGCCTTCCTTCATTATATATGGTGCCGATGAACTCCGCTACGCAGGTGCCCTCAGATTCGTAGTTTCCGGAGGCAAGGTGCAGGCGGTGAACATAATCGGCCTGGAAGACTATATCGTGGGTGTGCTGAGCGCATCCTCGGACGGGTCCCTGCAGGAGAAAGCCATAAAGATCCGTACGGAAACCTTGCGTTCCCTGAAGGAGACAAATGAGCCCACGGGCCATCAGGACCACCACATAACCGGTACGCCGTCCCTCGTCACCTGGCTGGACACGGCGGCCCCTTCGGAAATACACCACCACGCAGACGCCCATCCGGACTACGACGTCAGTTCCCTGGAGCAGAACCGCCTGTACCGTGGAATAACTGACACCGATGCCCGCGAGGTGCGCGCCGCCGTGGACGAAACCTGGGGAGAGACAGAGTAATGGCAACGATAGGCATATTCGATTCCGGAAGCGGAGGCCTTTCCGTCTACAGGGAGCTGGTAAAACTGCTTCCCCGGGAGCGCTATGTCTATTTCAGCGACAACGCCCACTGCCCCTACGGCGAAAAGACCGCAGAGTACATCCAGGACCGAGCCCGCGCCATAACGGACATCCTCCTTGGAATGGGGGCCGATATAATCGTGGTCGCCTGCAACACCGCTACCGCGGCCGCCATCGCCACCCTGAGGGCAGAGTACCCCGAGGTTCCTTTCATCGGCATGGAGCCTGCGGTTAAGCCTGCAGCGCTTGGGACAAAGACCGGAGTCATAGGCGTCCTTGCCACTGCCGGCACCCTCAAGGGCTCCAAGTACCTCACCACCCGCGGCCTCTACGAGGACGATGTCCGTATAGTGGAGCACGTGGGCAAGGGCTTCGTGGAACTTGTGGAAAACGGCATCCTGGACGGTCCTGAGGCGGAATCCGTAGTCCGGGAATCTCTCCAGCCCCTCCTTGATGAAGGAGCAGACACCATAGTCCTTGGCTGCACCCACTATCCCTTCCTCCGCCCGGTAATCGAGCGCATCGCCGGCCCCGGCGTGCAGGTTATAGACCCCGCTCCGGCAGTTGCCCGCCAGACACTCAGGGTGTTGGAAGAAAGAGACATAGAGACAGGTGAGGGCCCGTTCTCGGTAGACCTTTATTTCTCCGGGGAGCCGGAGTCACTTCAAAGAATATTCGCACTTGTATGAAACGGATACTATTCATACTGGCCTCTCTGGCAGTCGCCGCCTGCGCCAACGCCCAGCCGGTGAGTGAACCCGTCATGACCGGCATCGAAGTCCTGGAAAGCTACGGCTTCGAGGAACTCCTTGGCAAGAGAGTAGGCCTTGTAACCAATCCCAGCGGAGTGGACAGGAACCAGCGCTCCACCATCGACATCCTTTACAAGGCCCCCGAGGTGAACCTCGTGGCGCTCTTCGGCCCGGAGCACGGTGTCCGCGGCGACGCCTATGCCGGGGATAAGGTCGAGGGGGGCACTGACCCCGCCACCGGCCTTCCGGTGTATTCCCTTTACGGCTCCACCCGCGAGCCCACCCAGGAGATGCTCAAGGGCATAGACGTCATGGTGTACGATATCCAGGACGTCGGAACCCGCTGCTACACATTTATTTCCACTCTGGGACTTGTCATGCGCGCCTGTGCCAAGGCCGGTATAGAAGTGCTTGTCCTGGACCGCCCCAATCCCCTTGGCGGCCTCAAGGTGGAAGGCCCCCTTGTGGAGCCGGAGTTCCATTCCTTCGTGAGTGAATTCAAGATTCCGTTTGTCTACGGCCTCACCGTTGGAGAACTTGCCGGCCTCATAAACGAGGAAGGCCTCAACTGCGGCCAGAACGGCAAAGAGAAGCATCTCAAATGCAAGCTCAACGTCATCCCCATGCGGGGCTGGCACAGGGACATGCTTTATCAGGACACCGGCCTTCCCTGGGTGCTTCCTTCGCCTAATATCCCGTCAATCCACTCTGCGATATGCTACCCGGCCTGCGGGATAGGCGGTGAATTCGGCCACCTGAACATAGGCGTTGGATATACCATCCCCTTCCAGACCTTTGCCGCTGAATGGATAGATGCCGATGCCCTAAAGGCCCGGCTGGACAGCTACAAAATACCCGGTACGGCCTTCCGTACAATACATTATAAACCCCTTTCCGGCAGCCTCGCCGGCAAGCTGGTACACGGCGTGGAGTTCTTTTTCACGGACTACGCCGCTGCCACAATAACATTGACGCAATTCTATGTGCTTCAGGCAGTTCACGAACTTTATCCGGATCACAGCCCCTTTCCTATGAAGAAAACCAGGATGCTGGATATTATCTGTGGTACGGATTATGTAAGAATAGCTTTCGGAAAGCGTCTCAAAGTAGAAGATATCGTTGATTATTGGAACAAGGATGCAGAAAGCTTCAGGACGGTTTCACAAAAGTATTATTTATATCAGTAACACTTAAAACTTGGATGCTATGAGAAAGTTAATGACTTACGCCGCTTCATTCTTAATGGCAATGGCCTTGCTCACGGCTCCCCATATGGCCGCACAGACCAGAACCAGCAGCGGCTCCGCAACCCGCTCCAGCAGCTCTTCACAGAGCTCTACCCGTTCTTCCTCTTCTGGAAGCAGCTCCAGCTCAACCCGCAGTTCTTCTTCCGTGTCCCGCAGCTCCAGCAGATCTTCTTCAAGCAGCCCTTCAAGGAGCAGTTCTGTTTCAACCCAGGACACCAGAAAGAGCTCCGGAACCAGCACTTCAAGTGCCACCCGTTCCAGCAGCTCCAGCAGTTCTACCCGCTCTTCCAGCAGCAGTTCCTCTGCAACTCGCAGCAGTTCCAGCAGATCTTCCAGCAGTGGCAGTGCAGTCCGCTCCAGCAGCAGTAGCAGCTCTTCCGGTTCAGCTACCCGTTCCAGCAGCAGTTCCTCTGCGACTCGCAGCAGCTCTTCTGCTACCCGCAGCAGCTCCAGCGCAACTCGCTCCAGCTCTTCCTCTTCACAGGCTTCTTCCGCCGTGCGTTCTTCCAACGTCACCAGGGCCGGCCTCACTACCGCCAGCACCGCTGCGGCAGATGCACAGCCCAAGGGAGACGCCTATCGTGACGACGGCTACAACTACCGCTATGCAAACGACTACCGCGTGGACGAGCGCCACGACATGTACCGCGTAGCACCCCGTCACCGTGATCCCATGCCTTGGGACCGTCCCGGATACTTCTGGGGAGACCATCCTCACTATTACGGGTACAGGATCCACAGCATACCTCCCAGCTGGCGTCATATCAGCCATTGGGGAATTGACTATTACGTATACAACGGAGTCTACTACCGTCCTTTCGGAAGCTCTTACGTAATCTGCCGTCCTCCTTTCGGCACACCTCTGGATGTTGCAATCAACAGGGCTCTGTTCAGGGCAGTGAGGTTCGCATACTACTGCGACACTTACCGTACCTACAATGCAGTGTTTGACTATTACAACACCATCGCACGCCAGAACCTCATCATTGCACAGCACAACGCCCGCGAGGCCGCACGTTACGCAAACTACGCTCTCAACAGCAACCGTGCTCTTACCTCTTACGAGCTTGCCAACAAGCTTGGCCTTGTACAGAGCTACGCATATGCAGGGTCCGACTACTTCTATCAGGACGGCGTCTTCTATACTGTGAGCGCCTCCGGTGCATACTCCACCATCGTTCCTCCTGCAGGTGCCCTTGTGACCTCCCTGCCGGACGATTACGAGATCATCGTCATGAACGGTATCGAGTACTTCCTGGTGGACAACACGGTTTACCGCACCACCGTCTTTGACGGCCAGCCTTTCCTGGAAGTCCTTGGCCAGATGTACGGTTCGCTGTACAGCCAGTACAACGTCTACAGATAAGAGAGTCTGACTCTTTAAAGAATAAGACCCGGTTCGTTCAGGACCGGGTCTTTATTCTATTTGGTGATGAAGGTGTTGAGGCTGTCTATGGGCGGCAGCGACGGGTAGTCCAGCGCGTAGGCCTCTTTCTGGGAGCGGTAGACGGCAATGTTGCCGGAGGCAAGCCAGGTGTTGTAGCCGCCCGTGAGACCGGCATCGTAAAGGCCGCGGACCTGGCGCTCTATGAAGTTGGAATTGTTGTCTATTCCATTGGGGTCTACCCAGCGCATCACGTGGTATGCCTGAATCCAGGTGCGTACCCTGGCGGGCGTTGCGGTCACTTCCTGGCGGCCCTGAACGCGCTTTCCCCAGGCCTTCATTATCTCGTAAGGGTGGTTCCAGGGCTTTGAGATGCCGTAATAATGGTCTGCAAAATGGTCCGGGTAAGGCATGGCGCAGATGGCATCGGCAATGGTAGAGATGGCGGGCCAGTACTGGCCGTAGGCGGTGGTGTAGCCGGGATTGGCGGACTCTCCGAAGACGTCCACGGAGACGTAGACGCCAAGCTCATGGAGCTCGTCGCAGGCGTAGCGTACAAAGTTCTGGATGGCCTGGACCTTGGACTCGCCGTAGCGGTTGCGGTAGTCTATCTGGTCGTCAAGGCTTATGAGCTTGTCCGGGAAGCGGACGTAGTCGAAGTTGATCTCGTCCAGCCCGAACTTCCGGACCGATTCCTTTGCCAGCTCTACATTGAACTGCCATACGTCGCGGGCAAAGGCGCTGGGCCAGTAGGTGTCGTTGTGCAGGAAAGGCTTTCCATCGGCCTTCATGCAGATTGCGGACGACGTGTGGTCCTGGGCGTAGTAGCCGTCCTTGAAGCAAGTAATTCGGCCAATGACGTAGTAGCCCCTGGCGTGGAGCTTCTCCACCACTTCCTTGTACAGGGCCTCCTTGGTGGAACCGGCGTGCCTGAAGTTGGTGGGGGAGTGCTTCTCCATGGCCTCTGCCTTGTAACCGGGACACTGGTCGTCCTTTATGTCTATCACAAAGGCGTTTATGCGGGTGCTGTCCGCAAGGGCGATGTAGTCGTCTATGTGCCGGAGGCCTACCGGGGATATGGTGAGGTAGAAGGCGTTCACCGGGTTGGGCATGGGGCGTTCCGCGAAGGCTGGCTTCTCATAAGGGCGGAATTCGCAGCCGATGGCATCGCCGCCCTTGAAGGAATTGCGTACGGCGGCGTGGGCATCGTCAAAGAGGGAGAAGCGCTCGAGAGCCTCCTCTTCAGACAGTACTGCATATTTGCCGAAGATCCAGCCTTCGACCTTCCCCATGCGCACGTTGTAGCGGTGAACGCGGCCGTCGGGAAGGAGGCGGTCCCATCCCAGCACCTCCAGACGGTTTCCCTTGCGGGCAAAGGCGCCAATGTGGGACGACAGGGTATCGTCCACTATGCAGGCCGATGTCTGGACCCAGAGCTGCGTCTCGCGGACGGCTTCAGAAAGGCTGGAAGCCAGGGAGGCTTCCGGGACCAGTATCTTACGCCCGGCGCAGGTGGCATTGAGGTATTTAACCCCGTCTACGGTCACTGATTTGCCCGTGGAGACCCTGAGGAGGCTTCCGCGCACTATGGGCTCTGCCTGCACGTACTCTTTCTTTCCGGCCTTTTCCAGCACGAATATCTCTGCGGTTTCTCCTGCGGCCCAGGCGTCGTATTCGGGCTCCCTGCTGCAAGAAAAAAGCGTAACGGCCGCCAGAAGGAGCACGTTACGCAATAATATACTTTTCTTCACTCTTTTAAAGCGTTGACATTTTATCCACTGCAAGTTCCACAAGCTTGCGGATGGCGGGTTTGTAGTCCGGATTGGAACTCTGGAGGTAGCGGTTGGCTATGATGCAGCATACCGTGGAGGCGTTGTGGCCAAGGTGTGCGGCAAGGCCGGCGAGGGGAGAGCTCTCCATCTCGAAGTTTGTGATGCGGTAGTCTTCTCCGCCGGTGGAGAAGCGGAAGCTCTCTATGTCCTGAAGCATGTTGGGCATTGCCAGAGGCACGCGCACCACGCGGCCCTGAGGGCCGTAGAAGCCGTTTGCAGAGATGGTTACGCCCTTTATGGTGACATCCTTCATGAGGTTTATGATCTTGGGCGATGCCTTTACAAAGTAAGGTGAAGGCAGTACGTCCAGCCAGTTCATGTGCTTCTTGAAGGCTTCCTCTACTTCCGGGATGGTAACTTTGTTACGGTTACCGTACCAGTTCATGACGCCGTCAAAACCCACGCTGATGTGAGACAGCACGTAGCTTCCCAGGGGAATGTCTGCGTGCAGGGCGCCGGAGGTGCCGATGCGGAGGATGTTCAGGGCCTTGTGCACGGGCTTTACCTCGCGGGTAGAGAAGTCTACGTTTGCCAGGGCGTCCAGTTCCGTCATCACTATGTCTATGTTGTCCGGGCCTATGCCGTGGGAAAGGGCGGTGATGCGCTTTCCGTTGCGCTTACCGGTGATGGACACGAATTCACGGGACTCGTGGCGGAACTCTATGTCCGTGAGGTATTCGCCAATCATGTCTACGCGGGAGGGGTCTCCCACCATGATCACGTTGTCTGCAAGTTCTTCCGGCTTCAGGTGAATGTGGAAAACGGAGCCGTCAGAGTTGATGATAAGTTCTGATTCGGGTATTCTCATGATACTGGGTTCTTAAAGCACAAAAATAGTAATTTCGCGGAAAATAAACAAACCTCTGTTTCCTATTCTCGCTGTCACCCCAGGCCACGTTTTTGGCGTTTATCGTGGCCTGCCATGACACGCCCATCATCCCAGGCCACGTTTTTGGCTGTTTTCGTGGCCCGGCATGACACGGCCATCATCCCAGGCCACGTTTTTGGCTGTTTTTGTGCCCTGCCAAGACTATGCGGCTCCACTTTTATGATATTATTTGCTATATTTGTACAAATAGCAAGATATAGAAATGATACGACTGAACAAACTACTTTTTATTGTCATAGCGAGTTCGCTTTGGGCCGTTCTTCCGGCAAGGGCCGATGAAGGCATGTGGCTGCCGGCCCTGATTTCGCAGCGGATAGGGGATATGCAGGCAAAGGGATTCAAACTGTCTGCAGAGGATATTTACAGCGTGAACCAGGCAAGCCTGAAGGATGCCGTGGTGCTGTTTGGAAGCGGATGCACCGGGGAGCTGGTAAGCGACCAGGGGCTTCTTTTCACAAACCACCACTGCGGCTATGGCTACATCCAGAAGCACTCCTCCGTGGAGCACGACTACCTCAAGGACGGCTTCTGGGCCCTTTCCAGAGCGCAGGAACTGCCCAATCCGGGCCTTACCGTCAAGTTCCTGGAGAGGATGGAGGATGTTACCGCCCTGGTGAACAAAGGCATAAAGCCCAAAATGACTGAGGAAAAGCAGCAGGCTCTGATAAAGAAGAACATCGGCAAGCTCATTGACGCGGCTGTGAAGGCCGGTAACGGCCTCAAGGCCTCCGTGGAGCCGCTTTTCTACGGGAACCAGTACTTCCTCTTCGTGTTCCGCGAGTACAGGGACGTCCGTCTTGTGGGCGCGCCGCCGTCATCAATCGGCAAATTCGGCGGAGAGACGGACAACTGGATGTGGCCCCGCCATACCGGAGACTTCTCCATCTTCAGGATTTACGCCGATGCCAACAACATGCCGGCGGACTATTCCGAGGCAAACGTCCCCTACGTGCCCAAAAAGTCCTTTACCATTTCCCGCAAGGGCGTGAAGGAAGGGGACTTCACCTTTGTGTACGGCTGCCCCGGAAGCACCCAGGAGTACGTTCACTCAGATCTTGTAAAATACATCCAGGACGTATCGGACCCTGAAAAGATTGCCCTTCGCACTACCCGCCTTGGCATAATGAAAAAGTACATGGACCAGAGCCAGGCCGTGCGCATCCAGTACTCTTCCAAGTATGCCGGAGTAGCCAATGCATGGAAGAAGTGGCAGGGAGAAGAAAAAGGCCTCAGGAAGAACAAGATCGTCCCCGTGAAGCAGGCCTATGAGAAGCGTTTCGAAGAGTGGGCCGCAGGAACGCGTTACGAGGGCATTACCACCAGGCTGGCTAACCTCTATGCCGCCCGCAACCCCATCTACAGGGCATATGAGTATTACAACGAGACCGTCCGTGCCATAGAGAAACTCCAGATTGCCCGCGGCCGCGGCGGAGACCCCAAGGACTACTACCGTCCCATTGACGAGGAAACCTTCGTGGCCATGATGACCGCCTTCGACAAGGCTCTTGACGATTCCTATAAGCCGGAGTACTTTGTCCAAAAGCGCGGGGAATACAGTTCTATGGAGGCGTGGAAAGATGCAGTTTTTGCCGATGAGAACCTGGCAAAAGAGCTTTCTGCGGCACTTGAAGACTTCTTCCAGAGCAACCTGGCACCTCAGGTTCAGGCATTCAACCGCAGCATAAACAAGGTTTACAAGGACTACATGCAGGGCCAGATGGAGTTTGAGAGGGAGCGTGACTTCTACCCGGACGCCAACCTTACCCTACGTGTGGCATACGGCCATGTAGAGGGCTACAGGCCCGCCGACGCCATCTACTATACTCCGGTATCCACATTGCGTGGAATCATAGAGAAGGACAATCCGGATATCTTCGACTACAATATCCCCCAGACCCTCCGGGACATTTACGCGGAGGGCGGGCACGATGACCAGCCGGTCTGCTTCCTTGCCACTAACCATACCACGGGCGGCAACTCCGGAAGCCCCGTGCTGAACGCGGACGGCCAGCTCATCGGCATCAACTTCGACCGGGTGTGGGAAGGCACCATGAGCGACCTCATCTTTGACCCGGAGATATGCCGCAACATCTCCCTGGATGTTCGCTATATCCTGTTTATAATAAAGGAGATAGGCCATGCGGACTACCTCCTTGGAGAAATGAGTTTTGCAGATTAGCTAAAACTGCTCTATCTCTTTTACCAGCTTTGAGATTATGGACATCTTTACGTCATAAAGGGCGTCGGAGATGTCCACTTTGTAGTAGTGGGGGTTGATGAGACGGCGCTCTGCCGGGGAGAAGTGGTGGAGGTTGTCCTGGTAGAAGGTCTTCTTGTCCTCCAGGCTGTGCTTTGGAGCCACCCTCACGCCCTTTGAGATTACCTGCTGCTGCATGGGGCGGGCAACGTAGGCTCCGGCCTCGAAGGTCTTTGTCTTATAGGAATCGTACTCGTCCCTGACGGTGATGGTCTCTCCTTTCTGGATGGCAAGGTCCATGGCGTCGCCGCGGAGGCAGGTGACATCGGCCTTGAATACGTAGCCGTCGTAGCGGTTGCCTTTGACGCTGTCCAGGGCGCTGATGCGCCAGGTGATCTGGAAGCCGGGGTTGATGAGCTTAATCTTGTCTTCCGAGCGTTTGAGCACCGGCTGGTTGTCTATCTGGACCAGTTTATACACATTGCCGAAGCACGGTGCCGCCTTGGAGGTGGCAATGGCGTCGCCTACGCCGTAACTGTCTATGCAGGCGCCCTGGCGCTCCAGGTCAGTGATGAGGTACTCGTCCAGGCCGTTGGTGGCGAATATCTTGCATTTTTTAAAGCCGGCCTCGTCAAGCATGTAGCGCACTTCCTGCGAGAGGAAGGCAAGGTCTCCGCTGTCCAGACGGACGCCGTATCCGGGGGCATAGTTGTCGTCGATGCCGGACTCCCTGAAGGAACGGATGGCATTCTTGACGCCGCAGCGGAGGGTATCGTAAGTGTCGATGAGGAGGATGAGGTTCTCTCCCTTATGCGTCCTGATATAGTCAAGGAAAGCCTTGTGCTCTCCCTCTACGGTGCTGCCGTAAGAGGTGATGAAGCTGTGGGCCATGGTGCCGGTGGAGGGAACGCCATTGAATGCCCCGGTGAGGATGTTGGACGATGATGCGCAGCCGGCAATCTGGGCGGCCTTTCCGCCGTAGACTGCAGCCCAGGGGCCGTGGGCACGGCGGGAGCCGAACTCGCTTACGGGACGGTTTGTTGCCCTGCACACGCGGGAGGCCTTGGTTGCAACGGCCATCTGGTGGTTCATGATGCAAAGCATGGGGGTCTCCAGAACCTGGGCCTCGATGAGGGGGCCAACCACAGTGACAATGGGCTGGTTGGGGAATACTATATCTCCCTCACGCATGGCATACACGTCCCCCGTGAACTTCATGGTGCTGAGATATTTACGGAATTCCTTGTACTCCTCTCCGGGGAGGAACTTCTCATACAGCTCTTCCGGAGCCTTGCCCAGTTGCTGGACCATCTCTATCACCTCTTCAGTGCCGCTCACCACGGCCCAGTTGTTGTTTTCCGGAGCCTTGCGGTAGAAGAGGTTGAACACGGCAATCTGGTCCTGCTTCCCGCAGTCCAGGTATGACTTTCCCATTGTGTACTGGTACTTGTCCGATACGTAGGCGTTGTTTATGATATCCATGGCTTTAGTTTAGTCATACAAAAATAAGCATTTTTTGCTATCTTTGTGTCGGTTAAACAAAGAAGCAATGAAAGACAGTGCACTTATAGTGGTGGACATGCTGTACGACTTCATAGACGGCAGCATGGCATGCCAGGGCGCAGACAAGGCCATCGAGAACTCACTCAAGTACATAGAAAAGGAAACTGCGGCAACGGACCCTGACGACAGCGGCGTCCGCAGCATCTATCCCATACTCTTTGTCCGTGACCATCATCCGGCAAACCACTGCTCATTTGCGGAGCAGGGAGGCCCCTGGCCGGTTCACTGCGTCCAGGGCACCCATGGCGCCGATATCCATGAGGCCCTGGAGCCCTATGCTTCGGAAGATTTGACGTTCTTCAAGGGAGAAGACCCCGCCAAAGAGCAGTACAGCGGCTTCGAAGGCCTTAATCCCGCAGGTCAGAGCCTTCAGGAGGTGCTGGAGCTCATGGACATAAAGAATGTGGTGATTTGCGGAATTGCCACCGAGTACTGTGTCCGGAACACTGCAGAGGACCTTCTCAAAGCCGGTTTCAAGGTATACGTCCTCAAGGACTGTATTGCATACGTAGATGCCAAGGGCCACACAGAGGCTCTTGATGCAATGGAAAAAGAGGGGATAAAGCTAATCTAAGTCTTCCGCGTCCGTTACGGCAGCGCCCTTACCCATAAGGTAAGTTTTCATGAACTCGTTCAGGTCTCCGTCAAGGACGCCCTGAGTATCGGCCGTTGAGTAACCTGTTCTCAAGTCCTTCACCAGTTTATACGGGTGGAGGACATAGTTTCTGATCTGTGAACCCCATTCGATGCGTTTCTTCTGGCCCTCAAGTTCAGCCTGTTTTTCCTGGCGCTTTTTGAGCTCGATGTCGTACAGGCGGGATTTGAGGATAAGGAGGGCCCTCTGGCGGTTGTCCTGCTGGGAACGGGTTTCCGTATTCTCCACCATAATGCCGGAAGGGAGGTGGCGCACACGTACGCCGGTTTCCACCTTGTTCACGTTCTGGCCGCCGTGGCCGCCGCTGCGGAAGGTGTCCCATTCAAGGTCTCCGGGGTTGATTTCTATGTTGATGGAATCGTCCACCAGGGGGTATACGAATACGCTGGAGAAGGTGGTCTGGCGCTTGCCCTGGGCGTTGAATGGGGAAATGCGTACCAGGCGGTGGACGCCGTTTTCTGCCTTGAGATAGCCGTAGGCGTAATCTCCTTCCACCTCTATCGTGCAGCTCTTGATGCCGGCTTCTTCTCCTTCAAGGAGGGATGTGATGGTATATTTGTAGTTATTACGCTCGCACCAGCGGAGGTACATCCGCATGAGCATGGCGCTCCAGTCGTTGGCCTCCGTGCCGCCGGCGCCGGAGTTTATCGTGAGAACTGCGCCAAGGTTGTCTCCCTCATTGCCCAGCATGTTGCGGAGCTCCAGGGCCTCTACGGCTTCTACGGCCTTGTCATAGGCCTGGTCTAACTCTTTGGTCTCCGGGGTTTCTATGGTCTCTTCCTCTGCAGTATCCAGGCTCTCCTTGGCAAAATCGTAGAGAACGTTGGCGTCTTCAACGGCTTCCCTGGCTTTCTGGTAGTCCGAAACCCAGGACTTGATGCCGGAGAGTTTTTTGAGGAAGAGTTCTGCGGCTTTGGGGTCGTTCCAAAAGTCCGGGGCGAGGGTCTCCTGAGTCTTGGCTTCCACTTCTTTCTTCTTGCCGGCAATGTCCAGGCAGCCTTCCAGCGTCTCCAGCCTTGATTCCAGTTCCCTGATTTCGTCAAATGTTCTCATAGCATGCAAAGATAGCAACAATACCTCAATTTGCCAATCAAAAGAAAAACATTAAATTTGTAATTCACATTTATTCTGCATGCAACTACAAGTATCCGACGACCTCAACGCCGTCATCAAATATGCCAGGGAAGAGGCAATGCGTACCGGGAGCTACGGAATAGGCCCGGATCATCTGTTCCTTGGAATAATAAGGGAGGAGGAGAACGCCGCCTTTGCGGCCATACGCAACCTGGGCGTAGAGCCCGCGGAGCTCAAGTCCTTCATAGACGGCCGCATCTTTACCAACGAGACCATTCCATACGAGCAGCTGGACAACATCAATTTCTCACGCCAGGCGCAGAACGTCCTTAGCATCACCGTCATGGAGGCGTCCCGCCTCAAAAGCCCTGCGGCCATGCCCCAGCACCTTCTGCTTGCCCTTTGCCGCACTACGGAAAGCTACGGCCAGCTGTTCCTTCGCTCCCACGGCATAGATTACGGCCGCCTGCTCGCCTATTTTGAGGACGAGGGTCTCCTTAGGCCCAACCAGCCTCAGGACGAGTCCCAGGAAGACCGTCAGCAGCCCTCCCAGGGCCCCGTGGAAGACCCTGCTGAAGAGAAGAAACTGGATATCGAAGAGTTTGCGTACGACCTTACCCGCGCCGCCCGCGATGGAAAGCTTGACCCCGTTGTGGGCCGTGACACGGAGATAGCCCGCGTAATAGAAATCCTTGGCCGCCGCAAGAAGAACAACCCCATGCTCATTGGTGAGCCGGGAGTTGGAAAATCGGCAATTGTAGAGGGAATCGCCCTCAGGATAGCTTCCGGGAATATTTCATCGGCACTGGCAAAGAAGCGTATCCTTTCCCTGGACATTGCATCCGTGGTTGCCGGGACAAAGTACCGCGGAGACTTTGAGAAAAGGCTCAAAGCCATAATCAAGGAGGCAGGGGAGAATCCGGACATAATCCTTTTCATTGACGAGTTCCATACCATAGTTGGTGCCGGCGGCGCCTCCGGCAGCCTTGATGCCGCCAACATGCTCAAGCCTGCGCTTGCCCGCGGAGAATTCCAGTGCATAGGCGCAACCACCATTGACGAGTTTACCAAGATAGTGGAAAAGGACGGGGCGCTTGACCGCCGTTTCCAGAAGATTGTGGTGGAGGCTACGGACGTGAAGCAGTCCATAGAAATCCTTTCCAACCTCAAACCCAAATACGAGGAATTTCACGGAATCACATACACGGACGATGCCATTGAAGCCGCCGTACGCCTCACAGACCGTTACATTACAGACCGGTCCCTTCCGGACAAGGCCATTGACGCAATGGACGAAGCCGGATCCATGGTGCGCCTTTCTACCGGCCGCAGGAAAAGCAGCTCCACCGTTGACTCGGAGGACATTGCGTCCGTGGTTTCCAAGATGACAGGCATTCCCGTGAACAAGGTTGCAGAGTCCGAGGGCAACCGGATCATAAAGATGCGCAAGCGTCTCACGGACCGCATAATTGGCCAGGACGATGCCGTAGAGACAGTTGTGAGGGCCATCCAGCGTAACAGGGCCGGACTCAAGGACCCCGGAAGGCCCATAGGTACATTCCTCTTCTTTGGCCCCACCGGCGTTGGAAAGACCCAGCTTGCCAAGGCCCTGGCAGAGTACTTGTTTGACAGCGAGGAAAACCTTGTGCGCATAGACATGAGCGAGTACATGGAGAAGTTCAGCGTCTCCCGCCTCATAGGTGCTCCTCCCGGATACGTGGGATACGAGGAAGGCGGCCAGCTGTCCGAGCGCGTGCGCCGCAAACCCTACTGCGTGGTGCTTCTGGACGAGATTGAAAAAGCCCATCCGGACATCTTCAACCTCCTTCTCCAGGTTATGGACGAGGGCCGGCTCACGGACAGCAACGGACGCATGGTGGATTTCAAGAACACCATCGTTATAATGACCTCCAATGTGGGGAGCCGTGAAGTCCAGGAGTACGGAAGCGGTATTGGCTTTGCCACGGCCGGAAAGAATGCGGATATAGACAGGAAAGGAGTTGTGGAAAAGGCCGTGAAGAAGGCTTTCCCCCCGGAGTTCATAAACCGTGTGGACGAGCAGGTTTACTTCAACTCCCTGAGCAAGGAGGCTATAGAAGACATTATTGACATAGAACTCAAGGATCTGCGCTCAAGGGCGCTTGAGGCAGGTTACAAGCTCACCATTACCCCTGCAGCCAAGCGGTTCATTGCCGATGCCGGTTACGACCCGGCCTACGGCGCCAGACCTCTGAAGAGGGCTGTTGTACGCTATGTGGAGGACCCCGTGTCCGAGTTTATTATCTCCGACAGGGCGCTTTCTTCCAGGAAGAGGACACCCGGCGAGGCGGTTACCCTGAAGGTAGGGCTTTCCCCGGACAAGGAGAACACGGTTGTGGAGCTGAAGGCCTAGAGGGCAAGTGCATCCTCAAACTCAAGGTCCAGGTCACGGATGATGTCCTTGAGGGCGGCGATGGAGGTGTTGCAGGCGATGTAGTTGCCAAGGGCGTCGAGGTTGAAATCTGTGTTGATCATGGCGTTGACTTTTAATTTCTGATGCAAAGGTACGGCTATCTTGCGCCAAACCATTGCGCAAGCTAAAAAATTATGAAAAAAATTGTACTATTTTTAATGGTCATGGCAATCTCCATGCAGGCTCAGGCACAGGAAACATACCGTTTTGCACAGAGAGACACATGCTCCCTGTATCTTGACATCTATCGTGCGGCGGAAGGGTCGGAAACCACCTTCCAGGGCATTAAGAAGCCCGCCGTCATGTTTGTCTTCGGCGGCGGGTTCATAGGCGGTGAAAGGTCCGGAGAATTCAGCGTGCAGTGGTTCAACCGCCTCAATGAGGAGGGGTACACCGTCGTTACCATAGATTACCGCCTTGGCATGAAGGGGTACGATGTTGGAAAAGGCCTTGTGGGTGCATACAAGGCCAGCAGCCGCTTCCTCCTTTCCCAGGAAGTAGGCGTGGAGGACGTGTTTTCCGCGGTATCGTTCCTGAATGAGAACAAGGATCTGGGGATAGACGTTAACAATCTGGTCATATCCGGCAGCTCCGCCGGGGCCATCATTTCAGTGGCTTCTGAATACGCCATTGCAAACGGTACTGCCAGGGGAATCCCGGCCGGGTTCAATTTCAAAGGCGTCATGTCCTTTGCCGGCGCCATCATCAGCAATTCCGGCGCTCCAAAGTTCAAGTCGGCCCCATGCCCCATACTCTTCCTTCACGGAACGGCGGACAAGGCCGTGGCCTACAATAAGTTCGGCGCCCTTGGCCATGGCATCTGGGGCAGCAGCTACCTTTCAAAGCAGTTCGCATCCAAAGGCTGGACTCACTGCATCTACCGTTTCACCGGCCTTGGCCACGTTGTAGCGGCATACATGAACTACCTCTGGCCCATAGAAAAGGAATTCCTTGAGCAGAACGTGATCCTTGGCGTGAAGCGCAGCGTGGACGCCGAAGTTGACGACCCCTCCCTTCCCACCTGGAACGGGGCCGACGTCTCTATGGACCAGATTTACGATCAGTAATTGAAATCGTGCTGCCACCGGCGGCCGTCCGGGGCGGTTACTACGATGGTCACGGTCTTTGCGTCCTCTGACGGCAGTGCGGCAAAGTAGTGCGTCTGGGGCTCTGCCCGTTTGTAGCCCGGAATCTTTTCCGCCTTGCCTTTGTATACGTCCAGAATCTCCCGGGCGTAGTCCGGAGACACCTCCCATACCGGTTCTGCAGGACCCATAAAAGAACCGTCCTGGTACCATTCCACGGTCCATGAGTCATCGGCCATCCATACGTTGGCGAGGACATGGTCCGGATGCAATTTGGTTTCTCCCTTGTCAAAAAAGCGTACCTGGAAGTCGTCGGGGTAGTCCAGGTTGTGCCAGGCCCATTCCAGATTTCCGGCAACGGAAGTGATTACCTGATATCCGCGCGGAGTGCCGTCGCGGCACCAGTCGGTTGCCCACCATGCGCCGCCGATGGCCGCTGCATTGTGGTCGGTAAGGTTTTCGGATATCTTCTGGTTGTTCATGAGGTGGGTGTGACCGGACAGGATGTCAACCTTGTAACCCCTGAGAATCTCCTCCATTTTGTCTGCATTGATTATGTCGTCCTGCCTGTTTGCCTGGAGAAACCGTATCGGGCTGTGCTGGGCCATGAATATATGGGTGCCTTCCGGGATAAATCTCAGGAGGCCTTCAACAAAGTCCAGAACTTCCCGGGAATATCCCTCCTTATAATTATTGGACGATTTCCCGGGATCTTTTATTCCGCTGGACTTGAAAATGATGTCATTGACGCCTATGAAAAGGTCGTTTCCAAGGAAGAAGGCGTAGTTGCAGGGGCCGAATTCCGCCTCGTATGCCTCTGCTGCGGCTATTGAATCCTTGTTCTGGATGAAATCGTGGTTGCCTATCACGGAGTAGAAGGGGATTCCGGTGGTTGCTATGGACTCCTTGTAGGAGCGGAACATCTCAAGCTTGTTCCAGGCTATGTCCCCGAGTGCTATGCCGACGGTGGGCCTTTGGGCGCTGCAGCCGGCAGCCATTTCCCGGAGGTCTTCCAGCGGGCGGCCCCGGAAACGCTTCAAATGCTTTGCATTCTGCATCTGGGGGTCCGATACGCTGAAGACGGTATAATCCGTTCCGTCTCCGAAGCGGCTAAGACTGAAGCAGAAACTCCGTTTCCCTTTTATGGGTATGTAGAACTGTGGCGCGCCGGAGGAATAATCGGCCACATATCCGGAAGGGGTTACGACGAATACGAACCTGGCCTTCCTGTGGGTGTTGAAGCAGAATGTGCCGTCGTCTGAAGTCTTGGTAAAGCGGTAACCGTCGGACACTATGACGTCCCGGAGGGGGGCGCCGTCGGCCTTGACGCAGCCCTTCACTCTCCTGGCCTGAAGCGGCACCAGTGCGATGCACAGTCCCAGGAATGCTGTCAGAAGCTTTTTATTCATGAGTGTTTCTGTTTATTTGATACCGTATTTACGGAGGATGGCCAGCACGGGCGCCTCGATGGATTCTGCCCATTTTGAATATCCGTCGTTTCCGGGGTGGATGCCGTCGACGAAGGTGTCATCGTCCCGGGAGCCGGCGTATGGCTGGATGTAGTAGACATCGGCATACCGGGCGCAGGCAATGGACATAAGACTGTCCACCAGGGCTATCCTGGACTCTTCTTTCCTGGCCGATTCCGTATTGAATCCGCGGTTTCCCCTGTAGATTGTACGCTGGAAAATGAGGGGCTTTCCCGGATGCGCCTTGACCATACGCTCAATGAAAGGGAAAAGGCGTTCCCGGATTTCGTCCTCGGTAGGATTGGAGAAGGTGTCGAACAGGAATCCGTCTACCCTGGCATCTTCCAGGGCGCCGGCAAAGTAGGGCTGCATCTTGCAGTTTCCGCTGCATCCGAGGCTCAGGAGCTGTATACCGGTACTCCGTGAGAATTGTGCCGGATAAGTCATGCCGCTGCGGGAAGTGCTGGTGCCGTGGGTGAAACTGGAGCCGAAAATGCCTATCCTGTAACGGAAGGGGTTTGGCGAGGCCGTAAGGCTGGCTCTGCTTTCTACGCCAATCTGGACGGACTTTTCCTCACTGAAGGTGGGGAGGTACATCAGGCACTGGTGTTCCGTGCCGTCCAGGTTCTCTGCAATTGTAAAATCGTCATACTTCTTGCTGCCGCGAGGGCCGGATCCCGCCCAATACCACCGGCCGTCCTGGAGGATGTAAAGGTCGTAGCCGAAGGCACTGATTCCCATTGTGTTGTATGGCTGCTCCCTCTCGCCGAACTGTGTCTTGACGCGGATTGTCCGGCTATTGGTGGAGAACGCTACGGCTATGCCGGAAGACTCTCTTACCTGACGGTTCTCCGCTTTTGTGAAACCTTTATAGCGTACGGTGTCCAGACGGTGATATGGATTTGGCGTATCTGTAAAAAGTTTACCCACAAGGGTAAGGTCAGATGCCTCTGTGTAGCGGAAGTTTTGCGCTGTGGCATAATTTGTTATGAGGATTACGCCAATAATTATAAGAAGATAACGCTTCATTATGAATCTTTTAAAATACGAAACCAAAGATAATAAAAAAGGTTGATACAATGATAACAATCCAAAAAAATGCTTAACTTTACTACATATTAATGACATTGGAATGAAAAACTTTCGATATATTTCGTTTGCTTTTGCTTTAACGCTGTTTATCAGTTTGTTGGCGCCGTCCTGCAAACAGCCTGATCAGGTTGAGGCGTCCCTTAACGACGTTCAGTTCGCCATTCCGGAAAAGCTTGAGGTCCCTTACGGGAGCGAGGCGATAACCTTCCGGGTCCAGTTTGGGAAAAAGCCTTCGGAAGGGGACAGGATTGCCTTTGGGCAGCTGCCGGACTGCCCTCTGTTCCATATCGGGGAGTCGTCATTCAAGGTTGACATATCGTCCCTGTGGGACATCCCTCTTTCCAGCGGCACCTATACGGTTGCCATTAAGAGGGGGTCGCAGAGCCAGAAGAGGGGAGAGATGCAGATTGTGGTTTCCGCCGCAGAAGGGGATGAGCTTCAGCCGGCATATGGAAGCACTGTCTACGGAAAGGTGATGTGCTCCGGGGAAGGCGTGCCGGACGTGGCTGTCTCTGACGGTTTCGAGGTGGTCCGGACAGACAAGGACGGCGTCTACCAGCTTCCGTCCAAAAAGTACCACAAATATGTGTTCATCAGCGTTCCTTCAGGCTATGAGCCCCCCAGGCAGGGAATCCTTCCCGCCATTCACGCCCAGCTGACCAAGGCCGCTTCCGCTCCGGAACGCGTAGACTTCCAGCTCCGGAAGGCTCCTGACCAGACAGACCACACAATGCTGCTGATCGGAGACATCCACCTTGCCAACCGTACCAACGACCGCAACCAGTTCAAGGATTTCGTGAACGACATTAACGCTTACAGCCTTTCACTGGGCGGGCCGGTCTACGGCCTCACGCTGGGCGATATGACCTGGGACCTTTACTGGGAAACAAACAACTACGGGTACAAGGATTATCTGGCGGACGCCAAGGCAATCCAGGGTCTTACAGTCTACCAGACCATCGGCAACCACGACCACAGCATGTACCTGGCAGGGGACTTCGACACCGTCGCTGAATACAAGCAGACCGTCGCACCCACATACTATTCATTCAATGTGGGCAGCGTCCACTACGTGGTTCTGGACGATGTCGAGTGCACCAACTCCGAGCGCACCACCGACGGAAACGGCAAGGCCTGCTACGTGCGTACATATGACTCCAACCTTGTCCAGGAGCAGTTGGAGTGGCTGGCAAAAGACCTTTCCCTGGTCCCCAAGACCTCTGCCGTTGTGGTTGCAATGCATATTCCCCTGTATAACGACTCCGGGACTTACCGATGGTATGACAAGAACAAGCCCCAGCTCAAGGAGCACGCCCAGGCCCTGGAGAACATCCTTAAACAGTATCCTGAGGCCCATGTCTTCACGGCGCATACCCATACGCTTTACAACGTTGACAAGAGGTCTTCCAACAAGATATACGAACACAACAGCGGTTCTGTCTGCGGCACCTGGTGGTGGAGCGCCAGCGAGACCGCCGGCGTACATATCGGCCAGGACGGGTCTCCGGGCGGATATATGTCCGTGAGCGTGAAGGGCGGCAGCCTCTCGTGGCAGTTCAAGGCCACCGGCAGCCCCCTGGAATACCAGTTCCGTACCTACGACAGGAACAGCATCTACCTCACAGCCGGCAATTATTTGCCCGATGCCGACGCTTCACACAGGGCAGAGTTCAAACCTGGACTCTGGGGTACCGCCAGCAGCACCAACGAGGTCTATGTCAACGTCTGGAACTATGACCCTTCCTGGAAAGTGGAAGTCAGCGAAAACGGCAAGTCCCTTTCCGTTGCACGCGTCACCGTCCCCGACCCTCTCCACCTTATTGCTTACACTGCCAAGAGGCTCAACAAGAACAAGACCGCGTCGTTCCCCACCACGGACAACAGCCATATGTTCAGGGCGACGGCGTCGTCGGCCACGTCCACTCTTGAGATAAAGGTGACGGATGCTTTCGGCAATGTCTATACGGAGACGATGGAGCGCCCCAAACCTTTCAATACTGACATATACAAACACTAACTCACTAACTAACTATAACAAATGAAGCTTATTAAACTGATTCTAGCAACTGTGTTCCTTGCGCTGACAATTTGCATGTCGGCCCAGAACCAGCGCCAGCCGCTGTCCGGTGTGGTTTCCGACCCTGCCGGCCAGCCCGTGATAGGGGCGGTGGTAATGGTGACGGGAACCAACAATGCTGCGGTGACGGCCGCCGACGGCAGCTTCTCCCTCCGCATCCCCGCAGGAGACGCGGAACTGGAGGTGTCCTGCCTTGGCTACGTTACGCGCAGCGTCCAAGTATCTGACGGCCAGAAAAACATCTCGGTGGTTCTGGAAGAGGACAATATGGTCCTTGAAGAGACCGTCGTGGTGGGTTACGGAGTCCAGAAGAAAGTGAACCTCACCGGAGCGGTAACCGCCGTAGAAACCAAGGACCTTCAGGACCGTACCACCCACAGCCTCACCAATATGCTGCAGGGTGCGGTCCCCGGTCTCAACATCACCACATCTTCCGGTAATCCCGGTTCGGCCGGTTCCCTCAACATCCGAGGCGTCACCTCCATCAACGAGGCCGATCCCCTGGTCCTCATCGACGGCACGGAGGGAGATCTCTCCAGGGTTAACCCTTCCGATGTGGAGAATATATCCGTCATCAAGGATGCGTCCGCCGCGGCCATTTACGGAGCCCGTGCGGCGTATGGCGTCATCCTGGTCACAACCAAGACGGGTGACGACAAGGGCGGAAAGGCCAAGGTGCGCTACAGCGGCCGCTGGGGCTGGGAAGAGCCCACGGTTTCCACGGACTTTGAAACCAGGGGCTACTGGTCTGTTTACACCGTGGACAAATTCTGGGCTACTGACGCCGGCAAGCAATACACTACGTACACTGCCCACGACATGGCCGAACTCCTTGCCCGCGTGAACGACGTCACGGAAGATCCCTCACGCCCCTGGGTCGTAGAGGAAGTGCGCAACGGCCGCAAGCAGTGGGTCTACTACGCAAACACTGACTGGTACCACGAGCTGTATAACGACCAGCATCCGGTCCAGCAGCAGAATCTGTCCGTGACCGGCGGAAACAAGGAAGTGAAGTACTACCTCTCGGCCGCTTATGACCGCCAGTCCGGTATCATCAGGATGAATCCGGACGTGTTCCAGAAGTACAACCTCAGGGCCAAGATAGATGCCAGGGTTAACAAGTATGCACGCATTTCCAACAATACTGCGTTCTACAGTTCATCCTACAAATACCCTGGCGGGAGCAGCGTGCAGGATTCCTTCGCTTATGCATCCCGCCACGCTCTTGCTTCCTTCCCTCTCAGGAACCCTGACGGCAGCTGGGTGTATGGTACTCCCATGATCAGTGGCAACTACAATGTCGCGAACGGCCGTCACCTGGTATTCGGAGACGGCAAGGCGCGTAACCAGCAGCTCCGCTCGGACTTCAGCAACACCACGGAACTGAAGGTCACGCCCACAAGGCACCTGACCCTGACGGCCAACTATACCTACAGGCTGTACCAGAACCGCAACCAGTACAGAAGCGTCAATTTCCAGTTCCGCCGTTACCCCGGTGCGGACTATGAGTACTATACCACGGGCGCAGGCGAAGACGCCCTCCAGGAGGCTGTCACCACCAACCAGCGTCATACCGTGAACGCGTTCGGTACATACGACAACACTTTTGCCGACGCCCATCACCTCACGGTCACAGCCGGTTTCAATGCAGAGGATTGGTCCAGCAAAGCCGTAGGCGCCCTGGGAAAGAATCTGTTGTCAGAGACCCTGAACGACCTCAACCTGGTCGGGCCCGATGCCACCGGCAATGTGATCACGGAAGTATCCGGCGGCCAGAACGAGTACGCAATTGCAGGTTTCTTCGGCCGTATCAATTATAATTATAAGGAAAGGTATCTCCTTGAGGTCTCCGGCCGATACGACGGCACTTCGCGCTTCCGCAAAGGACATCAGTGGGGTTTCTTCCCTTCCGCATCCCTTGGTTGGAGGGTGTCGGAAGAACCGTTCTTCCGTCCCGTCCGCAGGGCTGTCGACAACCTTAAGTTCCGCGTCTCCTACGGCAACCTTGGCAACCAGGTGGTCCGCACATCGTCCGGAGCCCAGAACTACTATGCCTACCTCCGCAAAATCTCCATAAATGATTTCGAAGGGTATTCCTTCGGCGAGGGCACCACCATGGGTAAATACGCCACCCTGGGAGCCCCTGTGGACGCCAATCTCACCTGGGAGACCGCGGAGCAGTATAATGCCGGCCTGGATTTCGCCGCCCTGAACAACCGTCTCACCTTTACGGGAGAAATCTACAGGCGCAATACCCTGAATATGCTCACGGCGGGTCCTGACCTCCCTGCCGTATACGGCGCCGGCTCCCCGCAGACCAATGCGGCAGACCTGAAGACAACCGGCTACGAACTCTCGCTTGGCTGGAAAGACCAGTTCAAACTCTTCGGTCACCCCTTCGGCTACGGCGTCAGGGGAACCCTGAGCGATTTCCGCTCCTATATCACCCGCTACAACAACCCCACCTACTCTCTTGCAATGGCCTACTACAAGGGCATGCGCATAGGCGAAATCTGGGGCTTCGAGGTGGACGGACTCTTTGCCACCGACGAGGAAGCGCAGCAATATACCACCCAGGTTCTGGACTGCAGCGGCTATATCTCCAGCCGTATGACCGGCGGCTTCCTGGCGGGCGACCTCCGTTACGTAGACCTGGACAACGACGGCCATTACCAGATTGACGCCGACGGCCATTTCGTCCTGGACGAGAACGGCAACAAGATACTCCTTCCGGAAGACCAGTGGAGGGTGAACACCCTGAGCCTTGGCAGCAACACGGTGGATGATCCCGGCGACCGCAAGATCCTTGGCAACGCCCTTCCCAGCCTGCAGTATGGCTTTACTTTCACTGCGGACTATCTTGGATTCGACATGTCCGCCTTCTTCCAGGGAACGGGAGACCATTACTGGTATCCTGCAGGCATGAACTATATGTTCTGGGGCCCGTACAGCTATCCGTACGTGTCCTTCCTGCAGCGTGACTTCATAGACAGGGTGTGGTCCGAAGAAAACCCGGACACCTATTTCCCGCGTCCCCGCGCTTATTCTTCCACCGGCGGCGAACTCTCAAAGGTGAACAGCCGCTACCTTCAGAACATACGCTACCTGCGTTTCAAGAATCTCACCGTGGGATATTCACTTCCCGCAGCACTCACAAGGAAAGCCGGACTGGAAAAGGTCCGCGTATACTTCTCCGGAGAAAACCTGGCCTACTGGTCGCCTCTTAAGAAGTACACAAGGTACCTTGATCCGGAATCGGCCTACACCAGGGACGGAACCGGCAACTCTGCCGCCCAGGACCATATGAGCTATCCATGGCAGAAGACCTATATGTTCGGCATTGACATAACTTTCTGATGGAGGACAAGAAAATGAAAAGAATTCTTATACCCGCTATAGCAATGGTTATGTGCCTTGTCTCCTGCGACAAGTTCCTTGACAGGACCCCCAAGGCAACAATGGCGCCGGAAAACTATTTCCGTGACGCAACCGACCTCCAGCTGTTTTCCAATTCCTTCTATAACAACCTGCTCACAAAGGAACCATACTCCGAGCAGAGCGACCACATGGTCTGCCTCAACCTCAGCGCAGTCATGCGTGGAGGCAACAACCGTACGGTACCCAACTCCGGCGGCGGCTGGGGCAGCGGCAGCGGTGCATGGGGAGACCTCCGCAAGATGAACACGCTGCTGGAATATATAGACCTGTGCGAAGACAAGGATGCGGTGGTGAAATACACAGCCCTCACGCGCTTTTTCCGCGCCTACTTCTATTTCAATATGATAAAGCGCTTCGGCGATGTCCCGTGGATAGACCGGCAGCTGGAATCCGACTCGGAAGAACTCTACCGTCCCCGTGACAGCCGTGAAGTTGTGATGGGACATATGCTGGAAGACATAGACTACGCCATTGAGAATCTTCCTGCAGGCGTCAGCACGTACCGCGTCAACCGCTGGACAGCCCTTGCCCTCAAGGCCAGGTTCTGCCTCTTCGAGGGAACCTTCCGCAAGTACCATGACCCGGCAAGCTATCCCAAGATGTACGTGGAACCCCTTCCCGAGGGCAGCCGCTCAGCTTCGGATTACCTTACCCTTGCAGCCCAGGCCGCTTCCGAGATAATGGACAACGGCCCCTACAAGCTTGCTGACGTGGCAGACTACCGTCTTCTCTTTGCAAACGTGGACGCAAACAAGGACGAGTTCATCCTTGCCATCAAGAACGACCAGAGTCTCCAGATATGCAACAATGCAACCGCCTTTGCCGTTATGTCCACACAGGGAACTCCCGGTTTCACAAGGAAATTCATCGCCGGTGTCCTGATGGCCGACGGTACCCGTTTTACGGACAAGCCCGGCTGGGAGACCATGCAGTTCGTCGACGAGATGGCCGGCAGGGATCCCCGTCTGGCCGCCATTACGGTTGGCCCCGGCTGCGTCTGGCTTGGAGACGAAGCCGTCTCCGCACCTGACCTCGGATGCAGCGTCACAGGCTACCAGGTCCAGAAGTTCGTCATGGACAAGACCCTGCCTGAATGGGGACGTGTAGACAAATCCTATAACGATATGCCCGTATTCCGCTATGCCGAGGTTCTCCTGAACTATGCAGAGGCAAGAGCTGAACTTGGCACCATCACCCAGGAAGACCTTGACAATACGGTGAACAAGCTCCGTGACCGTGCGGGTATGACCGCGCATCTGAATCTGGAAGCCGCCAATGCGGATCCGGATCCCTTCCTTTCCGGCGAGCCTTACGGATACAGGAATGTCTCCGGTGCCAACAAGGGCGTTATCCTTGAAATCCGCCGCGAGCGTGCTCTGGAACTTGCTATGGAAGGCTTCCGCCTTACGGACCTTATACGCTGGCGCGAGGGCAAATGCCTTGAACAGCCCATCTGCGGAATGTATTTCCCCGGAGTGGGCAAGTACGACCTCTCCGGCGACGGAACCCCGGACATCAACATCTGGACCGGCACCAATCCCAAGAGCAAGGACATGGTTGACTTTGAACTTGGCGTATCCACCGGAATTGTACTTACGGAGGGTACCAAGGGCAACATCTACCACCACGCCGGCATAGAGCGCAGTTTCGACGAAGGCCGCGATTACTATTATCCCATTCCCACCAAGGAGCGTCAGCTGTACCACAACAAGGGTGTGCTGCTGAAGCAGAATCCCGGTTGGGTGGACGGACTCAGTTACTAACCTTAAGGAACGCTCATTATGAAAACTATCAATATATTCAAGATTATGGCAGCCGTGGCCGTCGGAGCGCTTCTTGCGGGCTGTGAGCAGCAGGAAGAGGACCAGCAGGCCAGAGCCGTAGCAGCAGGTGAGACATATCTGGAATTTGCATCCAAGGGAGCAGGGGAGCAGACCGTTCCCATTTACTCTGACGGCGACTGGGCCGTTGACGTGGACAGCGACTGGATATCGGTGTCTCCGATGACCGGAACCGGTATGGGTTCCATCACCGTGACTGTCACGGACAACCTGACCGGTGGAAAGGAAGACCTTCCCCGTAACGGAAAGATTACCGTCCAGGGCGGCTCTGTCCTGCGCAATGCCGTCATTACCGTACATCAGGACGGTGATACCTACAAGGGTGTACAGGAGTATACCCTGACGCAGATTCAGGCCCTGGATGACGATGCCGTCGGCAAAATCCCGGAAGCCACGGTAGTGGCCGTGACCAAGGGGGGATTCGTGCTGGCCGATAAAGCGGCTTACCTGTATGTGAAAGGCGCCCGCGAGGTAAAAGCCGGCGACGTGGTGTCCCTGAACGGTGCCAAGACCACACTTTACAGCACGCCTGCCTTCCTTGTGGACGAGCTGGAAGTGAAAAATAGCCAGGACATCGTATACCCTGAGGCTCCGGACATGACGGATCAGCTGGGCTCCTATAAGGGCGGCGTGGTTTATGCCAGCCTGAGGGGCTCCATGGTGAACGGCGTTCTCAAAGTGGGGAAAGCCAATGTACAGGTGCTGGAACCCATTGATGAGGTCGGCCTGGATGAAGTTGACCTTCACAAGGTCACGCTCACCGGCTATGCCGTGGGCGTGAGCGGTGCCACAGGCTACTTCGTGGCCGTTTCCGTGTCCGATGAAGGGGCCGACGAAGCACTGGTCCCCTATCCGCTCCGCTGGGCCATCGGCAAGGACCTTAACTACAGCAACGACACGTTCAACAACGACAACCCTCGCATAGACCCCGTCCAGGGTATCGGCTATATAGAGTATGTGCCTTACGACCTGGAGAACACCAATGCCCAGGGAAACTACAAACTTGACGTCCAGGCCAGTAATCCGCGCGTCACAGGACCGTGGGTCAACGACTACTGGCTGTTCTACGGCAACGGTGCCATCAAGGCCGGTACGGAGGTGCAGATAGCCTTCGAGATGCGTTCTTCCAAGTGGGGCCAGAAGTTCTGGCTGCTGGAGTATCTTGACGGCGACCAGTGGCTGCCGGCCGGAACGCCGCAAACCTCCACGGAACCCGGTGAGGAAGTGTTCTACACCTGTGCCACCAATATTGACGGCGCCACCAACCAGCCCGTGATGGAAACCATCCGCTTCCGCCGGAACAACGACCATCTGCAGATCCGTCTGCGCTGCGTGGTTAACTGGAGAGGCGGCGGAGACCCCATGTCTCCCTGCCGTTCCACGGCATCGTCCCGCCTGTCCATCACCAATGTGGACGACGATACCTATCGGCCTTCCGTCCTTATTCTGAAGGAAGGCGACGGCGTGGAGAAAGACCCCGTGTACGCCAATATAGAGGTGTCGACGGACCTTCTCACCTTCAACGGAACGCCGGACGCTCCCAAGACCATAAAGGTAAAATCGGACTACGATTTCACCATTTCCACCTCTTACGACTGGCTCACCTTTGACGTGGCCGAGGGCCCTGCAGGGGAGGAGACGGCCATAGCCGTAACCTGCGCGCCCAGCGAGCTCTCAGAGCTTCGTGAAGGCACCATCCGCATAGTCTCCGAGGATTCCGAGAAAGTGATTAACGTGGTGCAGAGCGCTGCTGGTCAGATGCTTGATCCGTTCATCAGCGTTTCTACAGGTAACCGCTTCGACATCCCGGCAACGGCAGGGTCCAAGGTCCTTACAATCCAGTCAAACGTGGAATTCCAGGCGGAATCCCTTGCCGATTGGATTACCCTTACCGCCCTGTCCACAAAGGGAATGGTAGACTGGACCGACTACGAGGTGGCATATACCGCCAACGACCTTGAGACAGAGCGCACCGGCACGGTCCGTTTCTTCAATGCAGAGATGAATCTGGAAT
This sequence comes from Bacteroidales bacterium, assembly GCA_017428945.1. GTDB lineage: Bacteria > Bacteroidota > Bacteroidia > Bacteroidales > UBA932 > Cryptobacteroides. The sequence goes on from JAFRPW010000013.1 coordinate 51,975, forward strand.
CCGTAGTGACCTTCGTTCAGGCCGGCAAGTCGCCCGATCCCGTATTGCCCGAAGGCGTATACTTCCAGGACGATTTTGAATGGCTGGCTCCCTGGACCGAGAGTGCACCTGACGACATTACTGCAAACACTGTAGGCAGTTCCAAGAACATCTTCACCACAGCCGACCTTGCCGGCGCCCTTGCTGAGTTCCAGACCCGCGGCTACGGCTACATCTGGGGCTGGAAGGGCCAGGAATGGTCCGACGGCATCCCGGACAGTGGCAACAAGCAGACACTGTATGTGCTGAAGAATTACCTGAAGTTCGGCAAGACGGACTACAACTCTGGTATCATCCTTCCTGCGCTCTCTGCCATTGAAGGCACCGCGGACGTGGATCTCACGTTTGACTGGTGCTGGTGTATGACGGGTGGGAAGAAGCCCGACACCATGACTCTTACCGTCACGGTGAGTGGCGGTGGAACCATTGCCTCCAGCGGCACTGAGACAAGTCCGAATATCGAGTCTTCCCAGCCCACGGAAGGTGACCAGACGGTGCTTGAGTGGCAGCACGCCAGCGTCCGCATCCTGGGCGCCACGCCTTCCACCCGCATAACCATCCGTCCCACCAACTACGATCCTACGGTGTCCAACAGTGCCCGCCGTCAGAACCGCTGGTACCTGGACAACGTGAAGGTGGCAAAAGTAGAGAAGAAAGTCTACTTCAGGGAAGACTTCGAATGGCTTGCTCCCTGGACGGCATCGGCACCGGACGATGTTACCGCCAACAGCGTGGGCAGTTCCAAGAACATCTTCACCACGGCTGATCTTGCAGACGCTCTTGCTGAGCTCCAGACCCGCGGCTACGGCTACATCTGGGGCTGGAAGGACCAGCCGTGGTCTGACGGCACTCCGGACAACGGCAACAAGCAGACTATGTACGTGATGAAGAACTACCTGAAGTTCGGCAAGACGGACTACAACTCGGGTATCATCCTTCCTGCGCTCTCTGCCATTGAAGGCACCGCGGACGTGGACCTCACCTTTGACTGGAGCTGGTGCATGACGGGTGGGAAGAAGCCCGACACCATGACTCTTACCGTCACGGTGAGCGGCGGAGGTACCATTGCCTCCAGCGGCACGGAGACGAGTCCTGAGATAGAGTCCTCCCAGCCTACGGAAGGGGACCAGACGGTACTTGCATGGCAGCACGCCAGTGTCCGCATCCTCGGCGCTACGTCTTCCACCCGCATAACCATCCGTCCCACCAACTACGATCCCACGGTCTCCAACAGCGCCCGCCGTCAGAACCGCTGGTACCTGGACAACATAAAGGTGTCAGAATAGATATAAGCGAACAACAATAATCACTCATGTCAATGCCCCGCAGTCGTTAGACTTGCGGGGCTTATATTGTTATTTCCAATTCTTTTTCGTAACTTTGTATGTTTATAAGAACATACAAGAAATATGGATAACAACGAAGAGAAGAATCAGTTGGAGGAGCAGGAAAATACCGGTTATATAGAGCAGGTAGAGATAGATCACGAGATGCGTACGGCGTACATCGACTACTCGATGTCCGTCATCGTGTCACGTGCCCTTCCGGACGCCCGCGACGGCCTCAAACCCGTCCAGAGGCGCGTCCTGTTCGGCATGGACAACATGGGTCTCAGCTTTGGAGGGCAAACCAAGAAGAGCGCCCGTATCGTGGGTGAGGTCATGGGTAAGTACCATCCCCACGGAGACTCCAGCGTATACGACGCCATGGTACGCCTGGGTCAGGAATGGAACCAGCGTTACCCCATGGTCAAGGGCCAGGGAAACTTCGGCAGCGTGGACGGAGACTCTCCCGCAGCTATGCGTTACACCGAGGCCAAGCTCATGAAGATGGCAGAGGACGTCCTGGGGGACATGGACAAGGATACCGTAGACATGACCCTCAACTTCGACGACACCCTTGAAGAGCCCACCGTACTCCCCACCAAGGCACCGCTGCTGCTCCTTAACGGCGCATCCGGCATTGCCGTCGGTATGGCCACCAACATGGCCCCCCACAACCTCGGAGAGTGCTGCGACGCCATCTGCGCCTATATCGACAATCCTGAAATCACGGTCGATGAGCTCATGCAGTACATCAAGGGCCCTGATTTCCCCACCGGAGGCATCGTCATGGGCAAGTCCGGAATCAAGGAAGCCTACGAAACCGGCCGCGGCAGGGTGGTCATCCGCTCCAAGACAGAAATCGAGGTGGACGAGCACGGCCGCGAAACCATCATCGTCACGGAAATCCCCTACATGGTGAACAAGCGTGAGATGATAGAGAAGATAGCCCAGCTGGCCGATGAAAAGAAGGTAGAGGGCATCTCCTACATCAACGACGAAAGCTCCCGCGGCGAAACCCGCGTGGTAATACGCCTCAAGCAGGGCACCAACTCCGGAGTGGTCCTTAACATGCTGTTCAAGTACAGCCCCCTCCAGAGCAGTTTCTCATTCAATAACGTTGCCCTCGTGAAGGGCCGTCCCCGCACCCTCAGCCTCAAGGAAATCATCCGGGAATTCGTGGAATTCAGGCACGAGGTCGTCGTCCGCCGCACAAAGTTCGAGCTGGACAAGGCCCAAAAGCGCGCCCACATCCTGGAAGGCCTTCTCAAGGCCATGGACATCATCGACGAGATTGTCCACATCATCCGCTACGAGACCAAGAGCATAGAGGAAGCCAAGGCCATGCTCATGGAGCGCTACCAGTTCTCCGAGGCCCAGGCATCGGCAATCGTGGAGATGCGCCTGCGTCAGCTTGTTGGCTTGGAAAGGGAAAAGCTCCAGAACGAGTACGACGAGCTCATGCGCTTCATAGAGCACTGCAAGATTGTCCTAGGTTCCGTAGAGGAGCAGCTCAAGATAGTGAAGGAGGAGACCTCGGACCTCAAGGCCCGCTACGGAGATCCCCGCCGCACGGAAATCACCCTCGCGGAGGACGAGTTCAACCCCGAGGACTTCTATGCCGACGAAGACCAGGTTATCACCATCTCCCACCTTGGCTACATCAAGCGCACTCCTCTCACGGAGTTCCGCACCCAGAACCGCGGCGGCGTTGGCATGAAGGGCAGCGCCACCCGTGACGAGGACTTCATCGAGCACATCTACATTGCCAACACCCACAGCACGATGCTCCTCTTTACCCAGAAGGGCAGGTGCTACTGGCTCAAGGTCTATGAGATTCCGGAAGGCACCCGCACCTCCAAGGGCCGCGCCATCCAGAACATCCTCATGATAGAGCCTGACGACAGCGTCCGTGCGTACCTCAATGTCAAGACCCTCAAGGACGAGGACTTCATCAACAACAACTACATCGTCATGGTCACCCGTAACGGTGTCATCAAGAAGACTTCCCTCGAGGCTTACTCACGTCCGCGCACCAACGGCGTCAACGCCATCAACATCCGCGAGGACGATGAACTCCTGGAGGCAATCCTCACCAACGGCAACTGCAACATCATGATTGCGGCCAACGGCGGAAGGTGCGTAAGGTTCGATGAATCAGAGGCAAGGCCCCTTGGCAGAACCTCCACCGGCGTCCGTGGCATCAATCTTGATGAAGGAGACTATGTGGTTGGCGTAGTAAGCCAGGATCCTCAGGCGGAAGACGCAGGCGCTCACCAGGTGCTGGCAGTCTCCGAGAACGGATACGGCAAACGCTCGGATCCCCAGGATTACCGCCAGACCGCCCGCGGTGCAAAGGGTGTAAGAACCCTCAACATCACGGAGAAGACCGGAAAGCTGGTAGCCATCAAGAACGTCACAGACGATGACGACCTCATGATAATCTGCCGTTCCGGACTCACCATCAGGATGCCCGTCAAGACCATAAGCGTACTCGGGCGTGCAACACAGGGCGTAAGGCTCATTAACATTAAGGAAGGGGACGCTATCGCTGCAGTTTCGGTGGTGGCCCACTCTGAAGAAGAAGATAATTTTTAACTTATTATAGCTATGAAAAAGTTCTTACTGACACTCGCGCTCCTCGGCACTTTTGCCGCCGCATATGCGCAGAAATCGGATGCCGACATGCAGAAGGCAGTCGATAAGGCCCTGGCCGCAGCACAGGATGCCAAAAAGAACGTTAAGCCCGCCACATGGATGAACCTTGGCAAGGCTTATCTCGCCGCTTACAACAACCCTACCGCAAACCTTGCACAGGGTATAGACCGCACAACCTTCTCCATGATGTTCAAGGAGCAGCCCAAAGCCACCTCCGAGGTTGTCATGGACGGCCAGACCTTCACCAAGCTCAGCTTTTCCCACGTCGACGTCTTCTTCAACCAGGCAGACCTCCTTGTGATGTGGGTGGTTACAAAGCCCTCCGTTCCCGGAGACATCCTTGGTGAAGCCGCAAAGGCATACCACAAGGCTTTCGAGCTCGGCGGTAAGGAAAAGGACATCGCCCCCAAGATGAAGGAAATCGTAGATGCATATTACAACGATGCATTCTCCGCATACTCCCTTGGTGACATGGCAAAGGCCTCCGACCTGTTCAAGGGCGCTGCCGATGCTTCCGTCCTCACCCCCAGCGCAGAACGCAATGACGATTCTTTCTACAACACAGCCTTCACCGCCCTTGCTGTAAAGAACTACGCCCGTGCAGAGGAATACTACAACAAGTGCATCGCCAACGGTCACTTCCAGGATGGTAACGTCTATGCCTCCCTGTCAGAGATCGCCCTCGCCCAGAAGGATACCCTGAAGGCAAAGAACCTCCTGGCAACCGGTCTCACCGCTTTCCCGGACAACGCTCCCATCCTCACCAACCTCATCAACCTCTACCTTTCCACCAAGGAAGACCCCGAGAAGATTGTCGAGCTCCTGGACGAGGCCAAGAAGGCCATGCCGGACAACGCATCCCTCTATTATGTAGAAGGCAACATCTACACCGGAATCAAGGCCTACGACAAGGCTGACGCCGCTTACAAGAAGGCCCTGGAAATCCAGCCGGACTATGACATGGCATTCTACGGCATAGGTACCACCATCCTCAAGAAGGGTGAAGACCTCGTGGATGAGATGAACGCCCTTGATGTCCGTGAGTGGAAGAAGTACGATGAGATGAAGGTCCAGCTGGACAACCTCTACAAGAGCGCTCTCGCTCCCTTCGAGTCCTGCTACAACTGCAGCAAGATTCCCGAGGTCAAGGCAGCTGCCGCAGACTTCCTCAAGAGGCTCAACTTCCAGCTCCGCGCCGAAGGTGCCGAGTACCAGGCCGCCTACGAGAAGTGGGAAGCCGTGGTGAACGAAGCCCAGCAGTAATCTTTACAACAGCACACAATAATGGCCGGCCCAAGTGGACCGGCCATTACTTTTTTATCTGACTCTGAGCCGCTTTCCTATCTGGAGTATCGTGCTTGCCTTGATGCCGTTGAGGCGGCAGATTTCCGCTACGGAAGTGTGATACTTCCTGGCGATGGCGGAAAGGGTGTCTCCGGAGCGGACGGTGTGGTATTTCATGGCAGCGGCCTCTGCGGCAGCGCGGGCTGCGGCTTCCTTCCTGGCCTGTTCCTCTGCAAGGAGTCGGTCTTCCTCGTCCGTGCGGAAGATTTCGTCTTCATCGTCTATGCTCTGGACATAGCGCTGGTTGGGATTGAAGTACCATGAGCGCACCTTGAGAAGGCGGTGGCGGAGGGTGCCCGTCTCAAAGTCTATGAGCCATGACGGATCGAAAGCGGCACCGCGGTAGCGGGTCTCAAAGTGGAGATGAGGTCCGGTAGAGCGCCCGGTAGAGCCTCCAAGGCCGATTATATCGCCGGCGCTGACCCAGTCTCCGGACTCCACGTTCCTCTTGGACAGGTGTCCGTAGAAGGTTTCCAGGCCGTTTGCGTGGCGTATTACCACAAGATTGCCATAGCCCCCCACATAGTCCGATATGCGCACCCTGCCGTCAAAGGCGGCTGCTACGGGAGTGCCGGTAGGGTATGGGAGGTCTATGCCCTGATGCCTGCGGCCGTGACGGTATCCAAAAAGGGAGCGGGGATGAGTCACGTAAGGGCAGGTATATGAATCCAGGGTGTCTACTATCCAGATGGAGAAACGGTCCGGGAGTTCTTCAGGGGTTTCCTTGTAGGGATTGACGGCCCTGGTGTCCCAGCACTCCGTGAACACGCTGTCCTGAACCACCATTGAAGGATCTTTCACGTAGCGGTAGGTGCCGTTGTTGTACAGGACAACCTTGACCCCGGGGTTGCCGGTGTCAAGGGTGTCTGCATACGGCGTGCCCTTCTTGAGCGCCTGTGACAGGATTTTCTGACGGCCAAACTGGTGACGGAGAGAATCTGCTTCACGGTTTTCCTGTGCATGGGAAACGGTGAAGCAGAAAACTGCAAGCAGGGTGAAAAGCTTCCTCATCCTACCTCTTGCCGCCGAACTGCTCAACAATGATCTTGTCTGCCAGGGCAATCTTTTCCTTGAGGATGTCCTTGGAAGTGGCTTCGCAGATGAAGCGGAGGTAGGGTTCCGTATTGGAAGGACGGATGTTGAACCACCAGCCGGGGAATTCCAGACGGTAGCCGTCGAAGTCCATGACTTTGGTGGGTTTCTCCGCGTTCTCGAAGAAAGCCTTCACGGCATCCATGGCGCCCTTCTTGTCTTCTACCTTGTAATTGATTTCTCCGGAGTTCTCATAGCCGGTGAGGCGGTCCATTTCGTCCGAGAGCTTGATTCCCTGCTTCTTGAGGGCGCTAACGATGCGAAGGACTATTATGCTGGAGAGCATGCCGCTGTCACTGTAGAAGAAGTCTTTGAAATAGTAGTGTCCGGCAAGTTCGCCGCCCCATAGGCCGTCTATCTCACGGAGCTTTGGAGCTGCGAATGCGCGGCCTACGCGCCAGGTGTGGACCTCTGCATTGTAGTTCTTTGTGAGTTCTTCCGCCACGGCAAGGCTGGAGCGGATTTCCTGCAGCACGCGGGGATTCTTCTCTCCGCGCTCGTCGCAGAAGTAGCGTGCCATGAGGGCAACCACCAGGTCAGGAGCCACGAAGCGGGCTTTGTCGTCCACGAACATCACGCGGTCTGCGTCACCGTCGTAGATAACGCCCACGTCTGCCTTGATTTCACTGACCAGTTTCTTGAGGGGTTCCACGTTCTTGGGAACGAGGGGATTGGGCTCGTGGTTGGGGAAGCTGCCGTCCATGTCGTCGAACAGGAAAGTGGCATCCTCTCCTTTGAACACGTCCTTGGCGAAGAGTGTGCTCATGCCGTTGGAAAGGTCGAAGGCAATCTTGAGGTTGGAATAGTCCCCCTTGTACTTCATGAGGAACTTGAGGTAGTCCGGCTTGATGTCAATTTCAGTCACCTTTCCGGGCTTTGCTGCCTTGGGAGTGGGACGGCCTTCGTCTATCCACTGCTTTATCTGGCCAAGGCCTGTGTCCAGCCCCACGGGAAGAGCGTTTTCGCGGCTCACCTTCATGCCGTTGTACTCACGGGGATTATGGGATGCCGTAATCTGCACAGAAGCCTTGTAGCCATAGTTGGCAGTGCCGAAATACACCAGAGGGGTGCTGCTGTAGCCAATGTCGTCCACATCGGCGCCTGCGTCGGTTATACCTTTAATAAGGTAGTCGTGAATCTCCTGGCCGGAAAGGCGGCAGTCCCTTCCCACCAGCACTTTGTCTGCTTTAAGCAGTTCCGGCAGGAAATAACCTACCTTATATGCTACATCCTTGTCAAAATCTACATTGTAGATACCTCTGATGTCGTATGCGTGAAATGCTCCCATAGTGTTTAGTTTTAGTTTATCTACAAATATAGTAAATATTTGGGAACAAAAAAACAGGGCTTTCCGCCCTGTTTTGGTCGGGATGACTCGATTTTAACGATTCGGTCTCCATATCGTTTCACAATCAATACTTTACGCGCTTCAAATAAAATTTATTGAGCGGAGCGTGGCCATGTCGGAAAATTTGACGCGTTTTTGACACGGCTCAAAGGTGCTCTTCTATATTGATAATCCAGCCGTTACGGACAAGCGCGGCACGGAGGGACGCGTAAGATTCCTTGAATAATCCCCGGTGAAGGACGCCGGATTCCCTTAAAGAGCCATCTTCACCGGGGGCCACAGAGGCAACCGGATAGACGATTGCACTCTTGGCAGCTGCGTCCGATGCCTCGGCGATGGAAGTGATGGAATTGACGTTAATCAGGATCTTCCCTGGAGCCTCACAGTCAGTTACCTCAATAAACATAGAGTCAATTATTAAGTATCTCAAGATTGTGCTCACCGAAAATGAGCTGCAGTATCTGGTTCTTTTTCTCCTTCCTAAGACGTATCTGAAGGATTGCCTCCAGCGGCTCCTGCTCACCGGTGGCAATGGGTACGTAGTGATCCGGCCAGGTGATGAGGTCAACAACGCTCATCTCCAGGGCCGTTGCGATTTTAGAAAGAGTATTGACTTTTAATTGCGCCTCACCGTTAATGATCTTGCTCAGGCTGGCCGGATCCAGTTCCGTCCTTCTGGACAGCTCCGCCTGCGATAAACCCTTCTCTCTCAGGATTTTCAGGATGTTTGACGATATCTGCTGCTGTAATTCGGTGTACATAGTTTTCGTTTGTTAAAATTAGACATTGATTTTCAGTTAGTTAGTGAAAAACTAACAATGGCATTGAAAATTTCTCAACAAAATGTTTCCAAAATAGAAATAATGTTCCTATATTTGCAAAAGTTACACAACAATTATACAAACATTATACAAATGCAAAGATAAAACAAACCTCTAAACAATGAACTGGAATGAGAAGAAAACATTTGAACTGGTTTGCGCTGCTGGTGGCGGCGTGGACAATCGTCCTGGGAGTAGTACTCCTTTGGACCGGCACGAAAAACTTGATCTCCGGAGTAGAGACGTACACGGACTCCTGGTTCTTCGTTCTCGTAGGGTGCATCTGCCTGACGTGGTATCTGACAGGTCCACGGGAATTGGTAGTGATGCGAAGGATTCAACGAATGATTTGGAAAAAGGCTGCAACCTCATTCCAGTTCATTCGCGGCTTGATACCGGCCGCAATAGCCCGGATTCGCAGCCTTGCCGGGCTTTTTACACTCCCGTCAAACGATAACCTTCAGACCGAGCCATGACACAACCCAACAAATACCCCGACCTGGAAGCCTTGGCCAAAGGCGTCCAGCTGGCGATAAAGCCCCTCAGTCCCTTTGTGAAGATTGAGGCCAGGATTAACTCCGCCTCCAACGGCGAACTTTGCTGTGTGGAAATTAACACCTCCCTGTCCAACTGGGACATCAAGGAGATCGAGCGAAAGATACTGACAGGAAAAAATGCCTACATCGGAATATCGGGACACGACTTTGGAGACCTCTACCTGACGCTCCGCGTTGACCAACTTAAACCGGAATTCATAAAATGAAAATCCCGAACAGAATAGAGGTTGCCAAGCGCCTGACCGAGATGATGAACGACTGGAAGTGCCGCGTCCTCACTGACGATGTGGCCTGTGAGGACGTCTGGGACGAAGACGACGAGACATATTATCTGAAGCTCACGCGCCCACACTACGGCCAGTACATTTCCTTCACCATTGGTGAGATCTATGACGTGGCCACGGTCCTTACCCTGGAGCCGGAACTGGTGAAGCTTACCTGCTCCGTACAGAAGGATAATTTCAACAATCCCAGGGAACAGGTCACTATCTGCGTGGGGAAGCATCTCATACGCGAAGACTTAATGCAAGATATATGATGAAAAATACCCCCCCCCGGAAGCAGACTGAGGCCCATGGCCCGCGGAACCTTTGCCTGGAATGCAGGCTCTATATCCTCCATCAGTGCAGATGGGTTCCCGGCGAATACTGCAAGATAACAAAGTCAAGGACATGATACACGTTCAGAAGATAAGAGAAACCATACAATACTACCTGGGTAAAGACCAGCCCTATGATATCCTGGTTGAGCAGCCGGACGAGAACCACAACGTAGTGATATCAATCATTGCCGACATAATCACCCTGGATCTGGGAATCTGGCTGGATATCAACGACGCCCTTCTCCGGAGCAACCTCAAGCTGGCCGATGTCAAGCTCAAGATGATGGAAGCCCACGCATACAGGCCCATCGGACTCCCGGCCACGCAGGTAGACATAATGTTTCCGGTTCACCGGCTCCAGGAGAAATACATAATCCCGGCATCCGGTCTGGAAGACCTCCTAAAGTAAGCGCCCCTCCGAGAGCTTACGTTAATCAGCGGCGAGAGGTAAGCCATAATATCTCAAGGTTAAACGCACCAGGCCGGTTTGGCCGCTGTCCGGCCTTTCTAAACTTAAAAGTTAAGTAAAATGATAATACGGAATATAGACAAGGTAGAGACCAGGGTATTTTTCAGCAGCTATCACGCGGTAGCGACCACTTCTATAGTGGAAAAGGAGTTGATGGAATACGTCAAGAAAACCTACTTTCACTGCCTCATATACAAGAATGATATCCTGGACGTGATCCAGGATCTCCGGAACAGACAGGAAGAAATACTGAAGGGGAACAAACGCCTCAAGAGGATAGCAATCCGTAACAGCGCACTTGATGCAGATATGATTTGGATACACATAGGAATACAGTTCTTTACCCTCTGTGAAGTAAGAAAGGAGATCGAGAGTATAACCGAAGAGCCCGATGTTTATCTTGAGTTACACAGAATAATAAGTGAGGAAAAATGAAGACCGAGAATGTATTCATAGCGCCGGATATCATCCGGCTCCGTGACGGAATCAAGAAGCTGTCCGGCCTCCTGGAAGCCCGTCCCAAACCGCCGGCAAACCCCACGCCCGAACAGTGCCGGCTCCTGGAATCCTTCCACGAATTCCAGACAAGGATGGGGGGGGGTATCTTCATATACGAGATGGAGATAGACAAGATGTTAAAAGACCTGTAAATAATGTATTGTTCCGACTGTGTATTCTTCAAGGACGATGCCCGATGCCTCCTGTCCAGGAAAGACGTTGGATGGTTCCAGAAACCCTGCAACAAATTCCAGACGCCGGATCAGCCACCTCTTACAGAGCACAAACTACACATCTTCTCCGCCAAGGATTACCAGCCGGACTCAAAGAAAAAAGATATGGAAAAAGAACAGAAGGCAGCCCAGACGAAAGTCTGCAGCAAGTGTGGACGAGAGCTCCCCGTCGAGAACTTTACCCGTGGCCGCTTCGGCCCTACTTCACTCTGTAAGGAATGCAAGGCAGAGATAATGAGAACGAATGCCAAAAAGAAGGAGCCCAAGGTGGAGATAAGAGTCGCTGAGTATGACACCAAACAAGGCGCAAAATCAATGCTGGGCCTGGTCACCGACGAGCAGCTTATGATGGAGCTCCAGGCGCGCGGCTACAGCGGAACCCTGAGCAAGACAGTCAAGTTTGATCTGACGCCCTCTAACGCAAATTAAACAATGGAAAAGCTAGTTTACAAATTCACAAACAAGGAAGGCGGCGTCCTGGGACGCGGCGTGACGGTTGATATCAAGGATATCTACAGGAAAGGCGTAGGCCTGGCCATCCAGTTCCACAAGCCCATAGAGCTCAGGATGTGCCACTCAGAGGACGAGCGCCTGGAGCTCATTGGCGAGTACCGGCCGGATCTGTCATTCCACTATAACGGCGCCGGCGGCACGATGCAGTTTGACGAGATGGGAAACAAAATACGCGGTTAGCGCTAGAATCCCGGACGCAGTGCAGTATCCGTTTTCATAAGTTCATAATTGATCAAACACACAAGGGAAAAGTCTGCGTCCAACCTCCCAGCTGCTGGGAAGCCCCTGGGAGTTTTTTAGAAAAAATATATAGAAAAATATAAAAATAGACGTTTATTTATGAAAGTTTACATCATCAACCCCGACAACGGAAAACCCGTTTCCATAGAGGAATGGAGCAAAGACGCCAACCCCACACGCGCCCGGATCCTGGCCATTGACACCGACGAAGGCCACACCATCCTTATGAGCAAGGAATATCTTCCGGACCGGTACACCTTCGAAGAGGCCCAGAAGGCCTGTGCCGAATTCATCACGGCCGAGCTGGGTAACAGCGGCGTCGTCTTCCGCTGCCCTACCAGGAAGGAATGCATTGACATCTACGACGCCCGCTTCCAGGGCCTGGACGAAGCCGTGGAGCTCACCGGCGGGAACTTTGCCAAGATGGGCCGGTATCACTGGACCTGTGAGCGCGACGCGGACCCCCGTTGCAGCGCCTACTACGCGTGGTACAGCTACGGCTACGGCGGCTTCGCCAGCAACAACAGCTTGTACGGCACGATCTCTGCCCTGCCGGTTGCGCTTTTGAAATAGCCGCGGCAGCGCACCTTTAATCCTTAATCCTTTGTCCGCGGCCGCTCCGGCGGCCCGGACTTCAACAGACGACGACAGCAATGACGATGAAGAAAATCTGGGAAAAGATGGACCTCCCCAAGCGGAGGCAGCTCATAGGCAAGATCATTGTGGACGGGTACGGCGCTTCCACGGCATACGCCTTCTGCAACGGCAACCGTACCCCGGTGGAGCACTATAAGGAAACGATAGCCGGATACGTGGAAGAGATCACCGGCAAGAAGATCCCCGGAAGCAAGCTCTTCCCGGCCAGCTAAGAAAGCCCCCGGGAACATATCCAGCGCCAGCGACGACACCCAGCGCCGCTGACGGGATTGCCCGCCCACGCCACTTCTGGAACAAGGGTATAACGCAAGAAAGGAGAAATAATTATGTTAAAACTTTCACATCCCATAACCTCTATAAATGGTTTTAAAATAGGAAATAAAGTTCGCCTGAAAGATGGTGACGGAAGACCACACATCATTAAGTCCTTCTCCATTGATGGTATGAAGGAGTTCTTCTTCGAGGTTCAGTTTGAAGATGGAACCGAGACAATGCTTAATAATATTGCACCGCTTACTTCCAATCTAGACATGGCGGCGGAAGAATATGCAGAGAACATCCTTGCTGGCGGCGAAGACATGTTCGATGCTATTGCTGATGCTTTTAAAGCTGGTTCCGAGTGGAAGGAAATATATCTCCAGCCGGAGCAGCCGGATAACATGATACAATGGACAGGAAATAACCTTAAAGAAGTCATTGACTTTACAGGTAAGAGTCCGAGGTTTGGAGAATATTTTAACTCCTGGGAAGAGTATGAAAACTATGTGCATACCCACAATGACATACTGAAACTCTTCTGTGAGGACGGAAACCACTATGAGGTGCCGGTAGGTGCATGGATAGTCAAGACACCGGACGGCTATAAAGTGCCTTCCGTTGCGAAAAAAATTCAGCAAGTTCAGCTGAAGGTGGATTTGGAGGGAGAGGTAGAAAAGTATTTCGGCGATTATTGGAAGAATTGTCCATTACTTGTCCAGAGAGAACTAATCAATTTTGCCCGCACCTTCATAGCCAAGGGCTATATCATGGCTAAGGGCCTTTGACGCAAGAAAGAACGCATAGCCATGTTTGCATTTTCAAAAAATAATTACGACCTTTGCTCCCGTCTACTACATACCTCGGTATCTGACGGGGCGAAGTCCCCGCGATACTGGTACAAATATAATTTGCTCAGGCCCGTCGTATCCGTAAGGTGCGACAGCATCCGCCCCAAGGTGGTATGTAGTAGACAGGACCTGAGCTTTTTTGTACCTATTCAGTCATGTCTACTACTGAAAAAGCCGGCATCTCACTGCCACAATCACATCCGGACGTCGGTCCGCTCATCGAGGCCACGGCCTATCTTCAACTGGCCGCAGAATCTTTCGACACCCAAGGAACCAAGCTTCCCAAGACTCCACCCGGAGACAAATGGCGGGATAAGCTGGACGAATGCGCCCGCGATACCTGGGAGCTGTATGACAAGGCCTGCAGCTATGTCTGCATGTTGTCTCTCAACCAAAACCTCTAAAACCGAATAGCCATGATTCCAGATTCCGTAAAAGAACAGATCAAGGATGCCGACCTTGTCAGTATCCTGCAGAGCGAAGGGCTGGAACTCAAGCGCGAGGGCGCATACTACAAGTGCTGCTGCCCCTTCCATAACGAGAAGACGCCTTCCTTCGTGGTTCATCCCGGAAAGAACATAGCCACCTGCTTCGGAGAATCCCGCAGCTGGGACGCCATCGGTTTCGTGAGGGAGAAGTATAACATGGAGTATCCGGAGGCCATCGAATACCTGGCCAAGAAACTCCACATCCAATATGAGAAACGGGAGCCCACAGCCGAAGAGCGAGAGGCTCAGCATAAGAAGGAGCAGCTGATCCGCGTGAACGAGGCCGCCCAGGCCTGGTTCATAGACCAGTTCAAGAAAGCCCCTGCAGCCCGCGATTACTGCAAACAGCGCGGCTGGGACGAGAAAGTGATCCAGCTCTTCGGGATAGGTTTCGCGCCCAAGGCAGGCGGGATGCTCAAGGCCTTGATGGATCAGGGATGGAAACGTGAGCTCATAATGGAAGCCGGCCTGGCCGCCGTGAACGACGAAGGCCAGTACTACGACGCCTTCCGTGACCGCATCATCTTCCCCATCTACTCCAAGACGGGATATATAGCGGGCTTCACCGGCAGATATATGGGAGACCGGCAGGACGTGGCCAAGTACAAGAACACCAAGGAAACCACCCTCTTCAAGAAAGGGGAGATGCTCTTCGGCTGGTTCCAGGCCCGCCGATCCGCCAAGACCAACGGAGCCGTGGTCCTCTGCGAAGGAAATCCTGACGTGATCCGTCTCCACCAGATAGGAGTGAGCAACGCCATAGCTCCGATGGGAACAGCTCTAACGGATGCCAACATCGAATACCTGAAGGCTTACGCGGAGACGGTGATCATTGCAGGGGATATGGACAGCGCCGGCCGGGAAGCCGCCGCCAAGCAGGGTGAAGCTCTCCTGAAGGCGGGATTCAAGGTAAGGATAGTGGAATGGACAGGATATGACAAGGAGGCCAAGGAGGGCCCAAAGGATCCGGACGAGTTTTTTAAGCTGTATCCGGCCCGCTGGGAGGAAACCCTGGCCACCGACACGCAGGATTACATTCCCTGGATCGCCGCCCGCAAGATGGAAGGCAAGACGTCTTCCCAGTCGGAAGCGGCCATCGCCATCACGGAGGTCTGCCAGCTTATGGCCTGGTGCTCCGATGAATCGGCCGTGGATATGTACCTGGACCAGTTCGTCAAGAAATACAAGTACAAGAAGGTCTGGGACCAGGAGTTCTATAAGGCAAAGAACGCCCGCCAGCGGCACACTGAGGACGTGGACGACAAGTCCCGCGAGATGCTGAAGGAATACGGCTTCTACGTCAAGGACAACTGCTACTACGGAGCTTCATCGTCCGGAAGTGATCGGCGCTGGTCCAACTTCATCCTGATACCGGTCCTGCACATCAAGGACGAGCGCAACGCCAAACGTATTTACAGGATCGTCAACCAGAAGCGTCAGGAATCCGTCATTAAGTTCTCCCAGAGCGAGCTGGTTTCCTTCGCGGACTTCAAGACGCGCACGGAGACCGCCGGTAACTACATCTGGGAGGCCACGCAGTCAGAACTTACCCAGCTCAAGAAATACCTGTACGACGACACGCCCAGCGCCGACGAGGTGAAGCAGCTGGGATGGCAGAAGCGCTGGAATATTTATGCCTGGGGAAACGGCTGCCTGGATGGCAACAACTTTGTGCCGGCCGACAAATACGGAATAGTCAGGATAGGTGAACACCGCTTCTACCTCCCAGGAATGGCCGCCGACACGGAGACCAACACGCAGGCATATATGCTGGACCGCAGGTTCACCTACGGCCAGACTAACGAGATTTCCTTGCGCGAATACGCCCAGAAGCTCATCAACGTCTTCGGGGACAACGCCAAGGTCTCCCTCTGCTTCCTTGTAGCCACGCTGTTCAAGGATATCGTCACCGGCGTCACCACGCAGTTCCCCATCCTGAACCTCTTCGGTCCCAAGGGCTCCGGTAAGTCGGAGCTGGGACACTCCCTGTCTTCCTTCTTTGTCACCGGTGCCTTCGACGCGCCCAATATCTCCGGATCCACCAAGGCCGCACTGGCCGAGGCCGTGGCCGAGGTCTCCAACGCCATCGTCCACCTGGAAGAGTTCCGGCAGGACATTGACATTGACAGGCGCGAGTTCCTGAAGGCAATATGGGACTGCCAGGGCCGCTCCAAGATGGATATGGACAATAACAAGAAGCGTATCACCACGGCCGTGGACTCAGGCGTGATCATCAGTGGCCAGCAGATGCTCACACACCCCGATATCGCTCTGTTCAACCGCGTGGTCTTCCTTCCCTTCAGCAAGACCGCTTTCAGCGACGCCGAGCGCGTGGCCTTCGACGAACTGAAGCGCATAGAGCGCCGCGGCCTGTCCCATCTCACCGGCCAGATCCTCCTTAACCGCAACCGCTTCCAGGGAGGCTTCCGCATAGCCTGGGAACAGACGCAGGAAGATATCTTCCGGCGCGTCCGTTCCTACGGCATAGAAGCCCGCACCCTGCAGAACTGGTGCACGGTCCTGGCTGCGTACAAGACGCTGGAGAGTTACCTGGATCTCCCGTTTGATTACAAGGAGATGCTAGAGCTCTGCGCCCGGATGTGTATAGACCAGAACAGCAAGACTCAGCAGAACAACGAACTGTCCGGCTTCTGGGAGACACTAGAGACACTAGTTGCATCCTCTAAGATCTGGATGAACGTGGACTACCGCATCAAGGACGGAGACAGGCCCATCAAGACCAAGGAGGCCGGCAAGAACGGGAACGTATTTACCCCGCACCCCGACAGGCGTTACCTCTTCATCAACTTCAAGAGGGTTGCGGGCCTGTATCAGAGGGAAGGACGCGAGTCCCAGGGGAAGACGCTGCCGTCCGATACGCTCAAGTATTACCTGGAGCACTCTTCCGAGTTTGTAGGGACCTGCGAGAAGGTCAAGTTCAAGCTCATAGAGAACGTCACCGGCTACGTCAATCCCACAGCTCCGAAAACCAAGGTCACCACGGCCATGGTCTTCGATTATGACGCCCTGATGGATAACTATGGAATCAGCCTGGATATCCTCACGGCTCCGGGATCCGACGACGATGAACCGGTCCCTACAGCTGCGCCCGTACCCGCCGCTCCGCCCATCGGAGCGATGCCGGCCATTCCTGGAATGGAAGATGATATGCCGTGCTGATGAACGTGCCGCCCTCATACCTTCTGAGGACGGAGGACCAGATAAACGCTTTCCGCAGTCACTACGGCCCCGTAATAGAGAAGGCCGGCCCGGAAATCGCCAAATGGTTCAACGCCCTTCCGCTCTTCCAGTGGGTTCCTTACCAACCTCCCGGAGATGCAGCGATATATACGGGCCTTCTGTGCACCTTATATATAGAAGGTAAGATAAACATCACATTCAGCAAGGATATGGCCTATATCCAGCGCGGAGTCATCAAGGACGATGAATACCAGGACTGGGCCAGAGAACACTTCAGGAAGCCGCGTTAGCATGCCGTCCCGATGCCGGTCGCAAGACCAGTGGCATCGGGATTCGGCTTTTACCATATCCATATCCATAAACAACAGTCAATCCAAAATCCCCCGGACCCCCTAATCAAAAGGGGCCCTGCGGGCTCCCATTTCCGCTTGAAAAGGAAGAGAGCTGGCCGATTTTACGGAAATCCGGCCGAAAAATTTTTCATCCGCCAAAAGATAGGCCTATTTCGCGACTACCTTAACTACCACCAGCTACCACCCTATAAATCAAGTAGTTAGGCGGTAGTTTTGTGGTAGTTTTTTTCTACAAAAAAACTACCGCGCACTACCTTTCTTCCAGGTAGCGAGAAAAAAACTACCACAACTACCAGCGGTAGTAAGTTAATTCGCTGATAATCAGCGCGGTAGTTTGGTAGCTGATGGTAGCACGGAAATATACGTACCTGTTTGGAGAAAAATTTTTTCGACTGGCGCCGAAGATTGAGCAAAAACGTGGCGCAAGCTATTGTTTTTCTGCGAAATTGTTTGTAAATTAGAGGGTTATGCCACAAAATTCAAACGCTCAAAGCTTCGTCCGCTGCTGTGTAGCCATCTACATAGACAACGGCTTCGCCCTGGATTACCTGCGATATCTTTTCCCCCAGGATAAGGACACAGGGCACTATCAGGTCTCCAGTGCGGGCATCGTCGGAGGATTCGCCACATACCTGGCGCAGCCTTCCATCATGCCGGTGACGCTCTCTGAAGAGAAGGGGAAGACCGTCTGCATCCTAGACCTGCCGGCCGTGGACGGTCTTCCCAGGAACCAGTGGATGCAGTACAGCCGCACGGACATGGTCCGGATCAATCATGTCCTGGCCGACTGCTTCGATCTGGACTTCTATCGGTATTACCTGAAGGGCATCCAGTACGGATATGAGAAGAAGGATATCGTGGAGACCTACGTAATATCCAGGAACCTGGTCACCGGCGAGCCCTTCGACACCCTCCACAAGCGAGTCTTCCGCCGCGAGATGGATATCATGAAGCAGAAGGTGGACCAGCTGAAGCGGAAGGCCAAATACTTCTTTGACGAATCAGACACCAATCCCATAAAGCCCCAATGAAACACGTCATCACCGGGATACAGGTCAAACTGGTATCCCCGCTGACCGGCCAGGATGCCGCCATCAGCTTACCCATCATACCAGGAACCGGATCGTTCACCTCCAAGACATCCAACGACGGTCTCACGGAAGAGCTCACCGTGACCGCCAGGATCCAGAGCGGATATCCGGCCGACGCCAGATACCTGGCCGACCAGAAGCTCGTGACGGTGAGTTATTCCGACGACGAAGCCGGCAGCATCAAGTCCGTGAGCTTCGGATCCCTGGAGATCCCGGCCCGCTTCACACTGGAAGACAGCGAGACAATGACCATCAAGTGCGTCTACAAGCGCGTTTTGTAGGCTGTCCTTTCGCGCGCACGCTGTTTTCATACCTTTGCATTAAACGTTTTGCAAAGGCTCATGAAGAAAAACTATGTCAACAACCGGGTACTTGCCAGCGAGATCCTTCGCGGCAAGTGGTTGATTGATGACAGGGCTGCGACCAAGATGCTGGACGCGGCACAGTCATTCCTTCGCCGCGAAACCATCAACGGAGACCATACCGAGCCCATCCGTCTGGCTTTTGTAGCCATGGACGGTCAGGAATATATGGCCTCCAACGACGAAGACGCCAACCTTACCCAGCCCTGCGTCCTGGTAGTACCGGTCCAGGGAACCCTTACCCAGTACGATAACTGCTTCGGCACTGCCACAATGGAGATCGTCTCCATCCTGGAGGAATACCGCTCCGATGAGAACGTCATCGGCTTCATCCTGGATATCAACTCCCCTGGCGGAGCCGTGAACGCTGTAATGCCCCTGGTGAACGAGATCAAGAAGATCCAGGCCGACGGAAAGCCCATCATCGCTCACTGCGACTTTGCAGCTTCCGCCGCTTACTGGATTGCATCCCAGACGGACGCCATCATTATGGATAACATCCTGAGTGAAGTGGGATCCATCGGTGTATGTGCCACTCTCATAGACGACCGCGAGAACAAAGCCACCGGCGAGAGACACCTTACCATCTACGCGCCTCAGTCCACGGACAAGAACAAGGCTTACCGCGATGCCCTGGACGGAGACTTTGCCACAATGGAGAAGGAACTCTCAGACGTGGCCGTAGTCTTCCAGGATTCCGTCAAGGCGGGACGTCCCAAGCTCAAGGCTGATGCCGAAGGCGTGCTCTCCGGAGCTGTCTTTGCCACGGCCAAGGCAATAGAACTGAATATGGCAGACTCTATGGGAGACCTGGCCAGCTGCGTCGAAATTGTGTGCGTAAGAGCCTCAAAGATAGAGTAAACATCAAATCCATAAACATTTAACCCAACCCTATTATGAAAATTGCACGTATTCTGTCCATCATGGCAGCTGCAATCGGACTCAAGGAACTGGCCGTGAAGGACGGTGCCCTGGAGCTCTCCGAGGAACAGCGCGCCAAACTGGAAGGCATCTATGGTGCCGAATTCATGAAGAAGGTTGATGCTGCTGTAGCGGACGATAAGAGCGCCGCCGAGCTACTCCAGTCCCTAGCCGACGAAAACAAGGCGAAGGATAAGACCATCGCCCAGCTTCAGGCCAGCATCGCCAAGCTCTCCGAAGAGCCCGAACCCAAGCCTCAGGCCCAGGCCGTCCAGGCCGCCGGCACCAAGGCCCCCAAGACGTTCCAGCTCAATGCCGGCGCAGCTCACAACATCATTGCCGCCAAGGCTCTCTCCGAGGGACTGGGCGTAGCGATGGCAGCTGTGTCCACCGGTGCTACCGGGACCATCAACACCTCCGACCTCGTCACTGAGTTTGGCGCTGTGATGCCCGCCAACACCCGCATCGAAATCCTGGCCAAGAGGATCTACAACGGCTTCGAGGACTCCAAGTACTTCCGTAAGATCACGTCCAACACGAACTACAAGGCCACCTCCGCCCTGATGACTGAGGTCTCCCAGCAGTTCACTCCGGCGTGGACGCCTAAAGGCGGCGTGAAGTTCACCCCCCTTGAGATCGTCTACCGCCGTCACAAGATCAACGCCGAGTTTATCGCAGCCGACATCCTTGAGAGCTGGCTACAGTACCTGTATGAGCAGGGTAAGACTCCGGCCGAGATGCCTATCATCAAGTACATCATCGAAAACCACCTGCTTCCCAAGGTGACCGACGACATCGTCCTCTCGATGATCGCCAAGGGTAAGTTCGTGGACCACAATGATGGCTCCGTCGAAGACGGTGACGAAGGCTCCGCCGCCGTTGACTCCATGGACGGTATCGAAACCATCCTGGTTGAAGGTAAGAAGACCACCGGCTGCAACATGAACTTCTTCAAGAACGCCGTGGACTACACCACCCTCACCGCCGCCCAGCTGCTCGCTTACGTGAACAGCTTCGTGGACGCCATCTCCCCGCTGTTCGCACGTATCTTCAACGTGTACTGCTCCCCTGAGTTCCTGACCGCTTACCAGCGTGCAGACTTTGAGGTCAACGGCAAGTACACCGCTTCCGAGAACGACGGCAAGATCCGCTTCAGCCGCTTCAGCCTGGTTGCGCTCCAGTCTATGTACGGCTCCAAGATCATCTTCGCCACTCCCGCGGAGAACATGGTGATGCTGGTTGACTACGCCAAGGCCGAGTCCTGCATCAACGACATCCAGGTCCAGAACTACAAGGTAAAGGTCTTCGGTGAGTACTCACTGTCCACCGGCTTCCTTGTGGCAGAGGCCGTCTACGCAGCCGTTCCGGACGACTACGAGCCCACCGTAGCCGACGATCCTATTGAAGCTTCCGACGCCTGGGAGCACGGTTCCTCCCCAAACTCTGGCGGGGAAGAGGGAAATGGAGATCACCTGTAGACTGGAACCACATTGACTAATCGGGGCCGAACCTCTTCCCGGCCCCTTAAAAACCAGAAAAGATTATGTCATACACTCAAGTATCCATCCCTAAGACACCCGGCGGCGGAGCTGCCGTGGCAAAGAAAGACCGCATCAGCATCTTTGACGTGGACACCGTAGCCACCGACGTAACGCGTGACTTCGGCAACACCACCACTGCCGGTCCGCTCACCCTGGACACCGGCGCAAAGGGTATCACCATCCAGGTATCCCGCGCCTCCGTAGCCTGTGGCTATGAGCAGTCCGGAGACGTTGACGCAAAGGTCTTCGCAGACAAGGTGGAGTTTGACTATCCCGGTGACTCCGTGGCGCTGAACAACTTCATTGAGGCTTATGCCAACAAGGGAGTTATCATCATCGTGGAGAGCTGCGACGGTCCCACCAAGCTCTACGGCCGTAAGTGCAATCCTATGTTCCTCCAGGCCGAACCCACCGACAGTAAGGACGGTCTCCGTACCCACCTTACCTTCAACCAGGAAATGGGTGACGCTTTCGTACCCCGCGTCTACACCGGTGCAATTCCGGAAGTGGCAGCGGACGCATCCGTAAGCGCCGGCGCTGAGTAATGGCCGAAGAAACGACCGTACCCGTAGTGGTTCTGTCCTACGCAGGGACAGAGCCACTTTTGCGGGCCCTCTGGGAGAAAAACTTCTCAGGAGCGTTCAAGATAGTGACCGTCCCTGAGAAGTACAGTCTCCTGGACGTGCTGGCCGGCATCCTGGCGGATCCGGACATCGCGGAAGACTTTGTACTAGCCCAGGCCAATGTAGTTCCCCTGGTTCAAATGTCGCTGGAAACACTCAGGATCCCGGCGGTATATGTGAGCGCTGAAGGCATCCCGCAGTACAGCAGCCATGTACCCACCCGCCTGAGCAAAGAGCGCCTGACAGACGCTCTCTCCAAGCTGGCCAAAGAATCAGACTTCAACGCGGAGAAGGTCATCAAGGAATCCACCATCCAGGACGTCCGGCCGATAGAAGTCTCACACTCATTCGGTAACTACATCATACGCGTTTTCTCCGGAACTCCCTGTCACCATAAGGTGATAGAGGGACTGCTCAGACGCCGTTTCATCGGGACAACGCTTATAGGCTGGCAGGCCATTGAAGGCGAGCTCCAGTCATTCTTAAAGTCAAAGACACATGAATGATGTAACCCGCTGGCTGTATGACGGAGCCGAGGTCCGTGAAGGGCTTCGGCTTTTGTCACTATATGCACCCAATCCATACCTGGAGCGTATAGTAACAGCCAACCCGGGACTATATGGAAAGTTCCTGAAGAAAGCCATGGAGCCCTATGCGGATTCCATCCAGGCACAGGCCCCGCTGCAGGCGCAGGCCCCATCCGGATACCGCTTCCGCGAAGAATGGCCATTCCTGGCCGAACCGGACTGCCCGATGGAACTGAAGATCCTTGCCAACGACAAAATCACCGCCTACCACAAGACGCTGGAACTGCACCAGAAACTCTTTTCCTGCACCACCCTGGAAGACTGTTTTGACACCGCAAAAAATCTTCTGAAAAATTTCCAGCAAAACCGGCTAATCACAGCCGAATTTACGTTTTACCGGGAAAGCGGGAAAGTGCTGGGAAAACACCCTGTTTTCCAACTTACCAAGCAGTTTGACGGATACCGCAAAATGAGCGTCGTAGCCCTGGTCAGGGAGCGGGAAAACCTCAAGGGCGCCATCTGGCGCGCAGAGTCGGAGATACGCCGCGGGGACCGTCCTCACCTCAAGGAAAGCCGCCTGGAAAGAATCGCCCAGAAGCGTCAGCAGCTGGAAGTGGTGGAAAGGATGATCCAGGAATCTGATAAACCGGCCAAATAATGGGACTCTTCTCACTGGAGGAAGCTGCCGGCGCACAGCCGGCAATGCCGCAACGTCAGGACGGGACTACAGCCGCAAAGGTTGAAGTCTTTGAGTCAATGCACGCGGAGCGCGTGGCCAATGTCAAGAAACATATTTCCCGGCCACCGGCCGCCGGTGAAATGGTCTTCATCTGGACTACAGCCCAGTTCAATACGATGAGTCTCATCATCTGGCTCATCGAGCAGCTGGGAAACATAGATGAGATTTACGTTTCCACGTACTCCATCTCAAACATCTGCGTGAAGACGCTTTTGAAATGGCTGGATGCCGGCAAGATCGGACACATCTACCTCTACCTGAGCGACTACGTCCCAAAGATGAGTCCCAAGAAATACGACGCCCTTCTAGCAGAGGTCTCAGCCCGGCCGGGAAAGATACAAATCGGCCTGGGATTCAATCACAGCAAGATAACACTTGCATCCATCGGAGACAACCGGATAGTGATAACCGGCTCCGGAAACTTTGCCGAGAACTCCGGCAATGAACAATACACAATCTGTAACAATCCGGAAATCTATGAATTCTATAAAGCCTGCATTACTGAAGATCACCCCATCCGATACCGAATTGACAGAGCTGCAGAAGCTGGGGGAGCTCCGCTGGAGCACTGACAAGATAGCAACCTTCTTTGGATGGGATGTAGCAGCCCTGGAAGCAGAGATGCGAGATCCTTCCAGCAAGGTCCGTAACGCCATCCTCAAAGGAGAGCTCCAGGCCACCTTTGCCATAGAGTCCAAACTGATGGCCGACGCCAAGGCTGGAAACCAGACATCTGCCAAGGCATTTTCCGACCTGGTACGTGACCGGTCATTCCAGCTTACCAAACTGGACCTCTTCGGAGGTGCCGAGGATCCGGCGCTCTTTGAACGCGTGCAGCAGTTCCTGGAAACCGGCAATTCCAACAAGCTCTCTTCCGAAGAGCAGCTTTACCTGGAAGCCCTGCAGCTCACCTACTCATTTCTGGTCCGGTTTGGAGACCGCAAGACAATGCGCGTCCTCACAAAGACATTCGGCCTGTCTTACGAAGTCTCCAAGAATATGATGACGGAATCCATCGAGCTCTTCAACGCCGGCCGGCGCAATACCCGTCAGGCGATGCGGTATCATATCGCAGAGAGCTACGATACAATTTACCACGCAATCATAGAAACAGCCAAGACGCCGCAGGATCTGGCCATTGCAGCCGGCATCCTGGACAAGAAAGCCAAGCTACTGCAGCTGGACCAGCCGGAGGAAGATGCCGCGAAACCGGAGCTCTACCCGCGTAAGTTCATCATCTCTTCCCTCACTCCGGAAGCCATCGGTCTACCTGCCGTCAACCGTGACGAGCTGGCCTCCCAAATTAAGGAACTAGGCCTGGAGGAAGCTGAGATGGAACGCCTGGAGAGAGAGGCCGGTGTGAAAGACTTTGACATCATTAAAGCCCTGGACCATGCCGACACGGAGGAAAGTTAACATAGAAAAGACTCAGGCTGCGGACGTCATCTACCAGAACAAGTTCACACAGATCGTCTCACTGGTAGGAGCCCGGAAGACTTACCTGGAACTTGGGCGCGGCTCCGCAAAGACAACCGAGATCCTTTGCAACGTGCTCATAGACCTGGTGTACGAACTGCCCGGCGCTCCTATCGCCTGGATAGCCGACACCTTCTCCAACCTCTCAGCCAACATCCTACCTTCCGTCTTTGAAGGCCTGGAGAGAAAAGGTTTCAAGGAAGGTGTTCATTACATTGTGGAAAAACAGCCGCCGGAGTTCACCGATAAGGAAAAAGCGTCCCTCCCTGAGTGGCTGCGTCCTCACTTCTGGAACCCCGTTAATCACCTGGTCTCTTACAAGAGAACCATCGTCTTCTTTACCGGACTCAATGTAACCTTCGGCTCCCTGGATCGTCCTTCCACCCTGGCTGGCCGGTCCTATGTCTTTGTCATAGGAGATGAAGCTAAGTACCTAAAGCCGCAACAGGTCTCCAATCTCCTGAAGGCCGTCCGTGGATACCCGCAGTTCAAACACAGCCCGTACTACCGCGGCCAGTTCTTTACCTCCGACGTGGCAGATCCGTCACACGTAGGCGAATATGACTGGATGAGGTTGCAGGCAAAGAATATGCACAAGGAAGCCATCCTCACCGTCATTAAGGCCGGGCTAGTCTACAATGAGGCAATGAGGGAGGCCATTGCTGCAAAGGATGTCTGGCTGAATTCACGGAGCCATGAAGACCTGAAGGCGTACAATAACAAGCTTCTTACCGCGTCCCGCTGGAGAAAATACTGGCTGAAGACGCGGCTGCAGCCGGAAGCAGATACGCTCTATATGCGTGCATCCAGCTATATCAATGCGGATATCCTTGGGGCGGACTGGTTTGCCGACGCCTTCTCCGCCGGACTTCCGGATACCCAGACGGCCGTGCTCTCAATGCGCTCCACCCTCAGCAGCGGAGACCGGTTCTACCCGCGCCTGGCTGACTATCATTTCTACGAGGATAGCATCAATGAAGAGGAATACAATAAGGTAGGCCTCACAGAGAGGGAGACCTGCGCCGTGCTCAAGCACTGTAACCCCAAGCTGCCGCTCAGGATAGGTGTGGACTTTGGCGGCCGTATGAATTCAATGAGCGTCGCACAGCTCCAGAAGGAGGCTGGATCCAACCGGGATATCATCAGAGTCATCAAGTTTATGTACACTCTGTCACCGGCATACCTTAAAGAGCTGGGACAAAAGTTCCGTGACTACTTTGCTCCAATGCAGTGCCGCGTGGTCCAGATGTATTATGACCGTGCCGGTAATGCTAACAAGGATATCAAGAAAGACTCTGCAAGTGAGCTCAAGAACGCTATAGAGCGGGACGAGGCCGGCCGGCCCACCGGCTGGACCGTTCATCTGATGTCCAGGAACCAAGGAAATCTCTATCAAAGCGAAGAGTATCACTTCATGCAGATCTTTATGAGTGAAGAGAACGTCCGGCTTCCACTTTTACGCATAGATATGCGCGCCGCGAAGGAATTAAAGAACTCCCTGGAGCGCGCGCGTCTGATAATGCGTAACGGAGTCGTCCATAAGGACAAATCTACCGAAAAACTTGAACTTTCAAGGCTTCCCAACGAATCCACGAACCCCTCAGATTCCCTCAAATACCTGCTGATGATAAATGACTGGCGCAAGATTGTGAAAGGCGGTTCTGCTGTGGTCCCTGGCAACATTGACATCTCCGGTAACACGTAGCGCGCCGCCATAAATCACCTTTTCGGAAGATGTGCGACCGCACATCTTTGAGAGGGCGGGACGGCCTTTCCTCTTATATAATAAAAGCAGTTGCACCGGGCCCCCGGTCCTCCGGCGGTCAAAATCAATGAATTAACGTCGAAAACCATCAAAAAGAAGCCGTTAATCCTACCCGATGACAAAATGACACCACCCAGGCTCCAGGGATACGAATCCCGGCCGGAAACACTCATTTCCCCTTTCCTGGAAACAGGCTTGCAGTCCTTTCCAGGGGACCGAAAACCAATAAATTTGCATCTGAGATGATAATATGGGACGCCATAGAGACAATGAGGCGCTTGTCTGCTGAAGGCAAGAGCTTCAGCTTCTCATTTATGAGCTGTGACCGCTCCAAGGAGCGTAGTGAAGGGATAGTGGAAGTGATTCACGGCCGGCTTAAATCCCGTGAGAGAGCGGACAAATACCAGGATGCGGATATCATCGAGCGCTATATCAACCTGGACACTATGGAAGTAAGGCGCTTCTATCAGCCCCTGCTGATGACCTTCAACGGAGAAAATGTAAGTATGATATGAAAAAGAAAATCAAAAAAGTATCGGAGCACACTTACGCGGCCCATCTGGACGACGGACGCGTATTTATCCTGTCCAATGCCATGGACGGCTCCATACAGGGCGCAGTCGGCCGCAATTTCGTCCTGGGTAACAGGCGCGACTGGGAGGTGATGCCGCAGACCATCGGAGGCTACAAGATAGTGCCCTATGGCTGGAATAACAACATTCCGGAATTCATTCGAGATACCATCAGCGATAATAACCTTGCACCAGGTATCATAGCCCGCCAGAAAGGGCTCATCTGGGGACAAGGCCCGCAGCTCTTCCGGATGGTATATGAAAACGGCCAGATAGTCCAGGAGTGGACTGAGGACGCAGAGGTCCAGGCTTGGCTGGATTCCTGGGGATATCAACAGTACATCCTCGGCATAATGGATGACTTTTTCCACACCGGCGGATACTTTGACGCAAAGTATCTCACCCGCGGCTCCCGCATCTCTTCCACCAAGAAGATCAGCCACCTGGAAAACCTCCGCGTATCAATGTCCCGCCTGGAATGGCCGGAAGACGACTCCAGAATGATAGAGGCCTGCAAGCACATTATTGTAGGTGACTTTGAGCACCAATGCATATCAACAGGCGTAAGGGTATATCCGGTCTTTGATCCAAAGAATCCAGGCAAGTACCCTGCAGCTGCTTCCTACCGGCGTCTGGACACCTTTGGCCACAGCTTCTATTCGGTGCCTCAGTTCTGGGGAGCGATGCGCTGGATTATCCGCGGCTCAGAGATCCCCACCATCTTCAAGTACGTTACCGACAACGGAATCAACCTGGCATACCATGTCCACAGCTCTCAGGCATACTGGGACTACCGGCGCGAAGTGCTGCGTAACGCCAATCCGGACTGGAGCGACGCTGAGATAGAAAAGGAGATAGGCAAGATCACAAAGGAGCTGCTTGACTCAATGACGCAGGTCCTTACCGGCAAGGAGAATGCCGGCAAGATGTTCCACTCCATTGATTGCACCGACGATATGGGTAACGTCCATCCCTGGAAGATTGAAGCCGTGGACCAGAAAATCAAGGATTTTGTGGATTCACAGCTCAAGATTGCGGAGGCGTCCGTTTCCGCCATCACCTCCGGAATGGGCCTGCATCCGTCACTGTCAAATATAATGGTGAACGGTAAGCTGGCGTCCGGATCTGAGATGCTATATGCATTCAAGCTCTTCCTGAACTCAGACACAGCTATCCCCACGATGCTGCTTATGGCTTCCATCAACGAAGCAATCAATATCAACTTCCCCGGCAAAAAACTCCAGATGGGCTTCTACCATCAGAGCGTCAAGACGGAGGAATCCATCTCTTCAGGAGACAGACTTAAAAACCAATAGCCATGCTCTTCAACAAGAATAATGAAGGCTCCCTGGAAATATATAATCTTTCCGGAGCGTTTGAAGCCAATACCCCTTTCAGCGCCATAGCATCAGAGGTGATATCGGCCACTACCGACGTGGCGGCCATCGTCGGAAACGCCGTCATAAACGCCGCCCAGGAAGTATATAACAAGCAGAACCCGACAGCGGACGAACTCGCCTTCCTGGACACCGTCCGTCGGCCGATTGCCTTCCTAGCCGTGGGCAACTACGCCAGGATTACCCTTCTCCGGCACGACGCCACAGGCCGGAAGATGGTGACCGGCGACAACGAGAAAGTTCCGTTTGAATGGATGATTGACAGGGACGACCGCGAGCTGCGTGAGCGCTATTACCGCGCCATGGACGCACTCTTCGCTTACCTGACGCAGACCGACAACGCCGCCTGGAAAGAGACCGACGCATACAAGCGCGCCGCCGCTTCCCTGGTTGATTCCCTTTCCAAGATGGAAGAGGTCTATCCGGTGGACCACAGTCAGTACACATATTATACGTTGCTGCCGCTGATGCTGGAAGCCCAGGCGAAGATCTTGAAGGAGATCAATAAGCCTGACAAAAGCGGAATTCCCGAAGCAGCCCGGCCTGCAGCTGCGAGATATATAGTCATCAAGGCCCTGATCACCGCCCTCAGGCGCTGGGCCCTGTCCGTCTTCCCCACGGAGGTTGCAAGACAGTTTGCGCCGTCTTACCAAGGTAACAAGGAAAAGCAGGTTGCAACCAAAGAAGAGATAGACTGGGCCATCGGTAAACTGGAGGCCCAGGCCGCAGAGGCTGAAGCCGAAGTGATAGAGATTGTCAAAGGTAATCCGTATAAGGGATTCCCGCTGGTCCCTGAGAATGATCCAAAAAACAAATACTTCACTACATGATAAAAGTGGACTTCAGGGACGGAGATAAACTGGTCCGTTCCATCAATATGCCGGAGAACTGGGACGAGATGACCGCGGACCAGGTAAGGTATGTATTCCAGGAATACGAAAAGCTGGTCACGGGAGAGCTGACCAAACGTCAGTTTGAGATCCTGGTGGTGTACAAGATCCTGGGACTCCTTCACGGCCCGTCCCGCCGGGCTGCATTCAACAGGGATATAGTCAATAACGTCTCCGCGCTCTGCCAGTGCCTGTCATTCCTGTACAACAACCCGGCCGACGAGATCCCGCAGCTGTCATTCCGCAGCATTCAGAATCCGCTCCGCTCCGTGATGGCAGGGAAGCGCGCCCTCTGCGGCCCTGCCACCCTCTGCCAAGACCTTACCTTCGGGGAATTCAGGAACGCATCTATGTGCCTCAATCAGTATTTCCGGACGGAGGATCCTGCATCCCTGGACGAATGCATAGCACACCTCTACCGGCCGCGCTGCTCAAAGGCCAATAAAGCCGGCCGTAAGGTACGCCCGGTCCGAGTTGACACCTTTGACGCGGATATCAGGGCCATTTCACTGATGCAGGCCTGGCAGAAGAACCTTATAATGCTCTGGTTTGCCAGCTGCATCAACTATCTGCAGACCGGGACGATCTCCATCGGAGGCGAAGAGGTTGAGCTCCGGAAGCTCTTCCAGGAGAGCGAAGAGCCCACAGCCCAGCCGGCCACCTGGAACGACCTGCTGATCCAGATTGCCAAGGAGGGAACCATCGGCAATACCGACGCCGTGGACGACGCGCCCCTGATGGTCATTCTGTTGCACATGTGGTCAAACTACAAAGAAAACAAGCGCAATGAACGGAATATTAAAAAAGCTCAAAAATCTTAACGCATATCTTAAAGTTTTTCAGCTTGAAGACCGTCCGGACGTGACCTTCAATTACGTCACCGGCTACGACGATGCGGCCAACCTTCTCCAGACAAAGACCGGCCTACAGGTCCTGGTGGTACGTCCGACGGCCAGGATATCGTTCCAGGACAGCGACTCTCCGCGCAGCTGCATAATGGACACAGCCTTCTTTGTCCTGGAGAAAGACCTTGGCGCCGGCCGCACGTCCCGCCTGGAATGTGAGCAGTATGACCGCACGCTGGAAGTCCTGGACGCTGTCTTTGAGCAGATCCTGGACGATTCTGAAGGATGTGAGGACTTTGCCAGCCTCACACTACTAGACGCGGATATCCAGCCTGAGATAAAAGTCTTTGCCAGCTGGAACGGTTATTCACTTGCCCTAGAGATAGAATAGATAAATGGCAGATATCGGTCAGGATGACATCTTACGCGGCCGGTTTATCAACCGCGTTCTCAAGGAAGAGGGACAAAACTACCTTGAGAGGCAGACGCGCGCCATCCGGACAAAGCTGACCGAGCGCACCGGCACACTGCTTAACAAACGGCGCTCCTACGTCACCGGAACGACACTTACCGTGGAGTTTCCAGCTTACCTGCGATTCCTGGAAATACGGAAGCGGACGCTGAGGATATACAACCGGCCTACGATGCGAATGTATAACCGCGTAGCAGAGCGCCTGATGAATGATTTTACGCAGGAGACACAGGACGAACTCCGCGCAGAAATAGAGGCAATCCGAGCCCGCTTTATGGCTAAATAGTAAGGTTTTCAGTCCTTTCCAGCCGTCGAAATGAAGCTATTTTTGTGATATAGAAAGACGCGCACCATGGCTAAGATAAAAGAAGAAACCCTCCGGCTGAACCTGGAAATAAACGGAGACGATACCCGAAAGCGGATGGGAGAGCTCCGTGAAGAGCTCAACAAGACCAAGCAGACGCTCACAGACCTCAAGTCCGAGCGTAAGCACGCTATAGAACAGTACGGAAAGGAGTCTGAGCAGGTCAAGGCTCTTACGCAGAAAATCAACGACCTCAAGACTTCCCAGGAAAAATCCAAGCAGGAATTCAAGTCCCTGGAGTCATCTCTGAAGACCAACCAGATGACAATGCGCGAGCTGGCTTCCAAGGCTCGCGAGCTGAAGATCCAGCTTAATAATATGGTCCCTGGATCCAAGGACTTCAACCGGCTTCAGCAGGAACTCAAGGAGACCAATGACCGGATGAAGCAGCTGAAGGGGCAGGCCGATACTACCGGTAAGTCTATGCAGGGTATGATTGGCGGACTGAAAACCGCGTACCTGGGAGTTGCCGGTGCGATATATGGCGTAGTGAGAGTCTTCAGCGGCGCAGTGAATACAATGAAGGACTTTGAACAGGCCAATGTTAACCTGTCCACCATCCTTGGCGTCACCACCTCACAGATGGAAGGCCTTACCAGGGAAGCGCTCCGCCTTGGCGGCAGCACCAGGTACACAGCCACCCAGGTAACGCAGCTGCAGACCGAACTTGCTAAGCTTGGATTCAACCAGAGCCAGATCAAGGCTATGGAAGAGCCGGTCCTTAACTTCGCTACAGCTGTAGGAGCGGAACTCCCGGAAGCGGCCGCTCTGGCAGGCGCCGCGCTGCGTATGTTTGGCCTGAATTCCACGGACGCCGATGATACCCTGGCCGCCCTGGCGATATCCACCAACAAGAGCGCCCTTAACTTCGGATTCCTGCAGAGCGCAATGAGCACCGTAGGCCCCGTGGCAAAGACCTTCGGTTTTGGTATCAAGGACACTGTTGCGCTCTTAGGAGCCCTGGCCAACGCCGGCTTCGACGCATCTTCAGCAGCCACCGCCACAAGAAACATCCTCCTAAAGCTGGCCGACTCCAACGGAGACCTGGCCAAGTCCCTCGGCGGCCCGGTGAAGACCTTCGACGAACTGATTGCAGGCCTGGACAAACTCAGCGAGAGCGGCATTGATCTGGCCGGAGCCCTGGAGCTTACAGACAGGCGCTCCGTGGCAGCCTTCACCTCCTTCCTTGCAGGCGCAGATGCAACGAAGGAACTCCGGGACGAACTGGAGCTGACGGAGGGAGCCCTGGATGACCTGGCCAAGCAGCGGATGAACACCCTGGAAGGCTCCATCCTCTCCCTACAGTCCGCCTGGGAGAGATTCATCCTTTCGCTGCGTGGTTCAACCGGCGTCCTGAAGCAGATCACGGACGGTCTCACCCTCTTGGTCCAAGGTATAACGGACGTGGTTACCGGCGGAGACGTCCGGCACGAAAACTCCGTCAACGCCCTCCTGGAAGACCTCCGTTTTGCCTTCAAGACCGACGCTGAAGCCGCCGCCCAACTCAATAAGGAGATGGGAGCCCTTCAAAAGAAAGCCGATGATGCCAAAGAGCGCTTAGCCAATGCATCCACCAGGAAAGAGCGCAAACAGATAGAGAAAGAGGTTAAAGACCTAGAAGAGCGCATCAGCCGTGGCAGGGACGCCCTTGAGCGCCTGAACGTCGACACTGACGAATCCGGCGGGAAGACCGGTAATAAATCCGGCAATGGCGGAGCCGGAGGCGGCAGCGATGACGACGATAAGAAAAACAAAAAGACCTGGAGCCTTAATTCCGATAAGGTCTACCTTCAGCAGAAAGCAGAGCTTACCCGTCAGTTCAACGCCGGTGAAATCAAGTCCGAAGAGGAATACCTGGAAGCTCTCTACCAGGCAGAGCAATCGGCCTATAAAGCCCGACTGGCTCTCCATAAGGAGACCGGCGCGGATCGTGCTAAAATAGAGGCGGATATGCAGGCCTCCACCCTCAAGCACACCAAGGACGTCCAGAAGCGTAATGAGGATACGGCCAAGAAAGAAGAGGCTGAGCGCCGGAAGGCCATCCGGGAGATGGAAGAGGTGCAGCGGATGGAACAGGCCGCGATGAAGGCATATATAGCTGCTTCCGAGAACCGCGAAGAGCGCACCAAGGCCCAGGAGGACGCAGAAGAGGTCCGATATCGTAACGAGCTGGCCAGATACGAGGCCCGTAAAGACAAGTTCCAGGATTATGCAAAGATAGTGGAAGCACTGGAGCTCCAGCACCAGAATAACCTCCGTCAGATCCGTCTCAGAGAATATGAAGCAGAAAGCCGGGAGAACGAGGCTTACCATAACGAGCGCATAGCCCAGATCAAGGCTCAGTACGCTTATGAAGAGAACCTGGCCACCACGTCCTCCGCAAAGAAGCTCAAGCTCAGCCGCGAAGCTGCCAAGGCCATCGCAGCGGAGAACCTTGCCTACCTGCAGGCCCAGGCATCCCAGCTGCAGACGATGGTTTCCAGCGGCCGCGCCGGTGGAAAGGTCACGGATCCGAAGCTCTCCGAAGAGCAGCTGCAGAAGTACCGCCAAAAGCTCCAGGAACTCCTGGAACAGATAGGTATCGCCAAGGCCGAAGTAGATAACCTGGAAGGGAACCTCTGGGGATCCATCGTGGCCGGAACCGGTGACGGCTCCCTGTTCGGTATTTCTCAGTCCGATTGGGAACTGTTCTTCCAGAACCTGGCCGACGGCACAATGAGTGTCGAAGATCTCCAGACGGCAATAAGAGCCATCGGCAATGTTGCACAGGAAGCCTTCAACCTTACGTCAAAATATATAGAGCTCACCAACGCCAAAGAGCAGAAAGAATTTGACGACTGGTCAAAACAGCAGGACGAAAAGAAGGACAAACTCAAGAGCCGCCTGGATAGCGGCCTAATGACGCAGGCCCAGTACGATGCCGAGATAGAGCGGATGGAGAAAGACCGGCAGGCCAAGGAGGATGAAATGAAGCTTACCCAAGCGGAGCGCCAGAAAAAGCTTTCCATCGTCCAGGCCATCATCAACACCGCCCTTGGCGTCACGCAGACACTGGCACAGTGGGGACTCCCTTGGGGGCTCATACCGGCCGCTGCAATGGCCGCTATGGGAGCAGCTGAGATTGCTATGATATCGGCCCAGCCTGTAGGATTCGCAAAAGGCGGCAAGGTCAAGGTCAAGCGCTCCCAGGACGGTAAGGAGTACAAAGCGACCGCGGATCCGGACAAGCGCGGTTACGTGGACAAACCCACAATCCTGGTGGGAGAAGAGGGTGGAGAATATGTGATACCGGCAGAAGGCGTCAAGAATCCTTCCCTGGCGCCTGTCATCTCGCAGATTGAAAACGCCCGCCGGATGGGAACACTCAAGAGCCTCAGTCTGGAAGCCACCTACCCGGCAGCTGCTTTCGCACGCGGCGGATACACCGTCTCTGGACCAGGTACGGAATATACAGGCACGTCTTCCACTCAGGACACCGACGAAGGCCCGGCCGGCGGCGGGATGTCCGGTGCGGAGACATCAGCAATAATGTCAGCCCTTAATACCATCATCCGGAAGATGGATAATCCAATCCCGGCCATAATGTCAATGACGGGCAAGGACGGTTTTGAGGAAGTATACGCCAAGAGGCAGGAACAGCGCAGCCGCGGTAAAATCGGATAGTCAATGCTAAGAATCATTACAGCCTCCGGCCAGGAGCTGGACGTCCGGCCGGACAACACCATAGAGTTTGAAGTGGAAAACCCTATGTTTCAGACCGACTATATGCCGGTAATGTTTTCCACATCCATCGAGCTCCCTCCATCCGACAATAACAAGGTGATCCTTGGATACCTTCCGGCGCTCAAGATGCCCCCCACCGTGAAGACGCTGGATGTTTCCCTGATCCTGGACGGCATCGAAATCTCTTCCGGCTCCCTGGAATACGAAGGTATCCAGGAAAACACCGGCAACCTGGAATACACCTTCACGGAACGCTCCGACAACGACTCTTGGAACGACAAAATATATACAGCAACAGGTATATATGGCTGCCCGTTAATCAGTATTGTAAGTACCGCCGGCATAAATCCCACCACGGACAAAGGAACGACATACGCCAGGAATATAATCCCAATCGTATCCCTACTAAATAAGGTCACGAATTTAGATTACGAATCAGTGACAGGCCTGGACCAGATATATATAATAGCGACAAGACAGCAGGAAACGACATATTATCCGGAGTCTCTTCCAGACAGAACATACGCTGAGCTGATTGACGCTGTGAAGAAGCTCTTCTGTATGGCAATATTCAAGGACGGAGAAAAGTATGTAATGAGGGCCATAAAGAGCATCTTTGCTGAGTCTTCATACCTTGACTGGAGCGGAAAGATCTCAGACAAGTTCTCCGCCGGAAGAATGAAGAAACAAGGATATAAAATAGCCTACAAAAACGCCACAATTACACCCGGTGAGACCGCTTCAGACGCACAGAGCGAAGGCGTGACGGCCGTCACAAAGATATCAGATATGATAGACGGAGCCGTAATGAGTGAATACAAGGCATATAAGATATCACAGCTGGGAGGCGATAAGTACTCCATAACAATGACGCAGACCAGCTGGGGATACTCTGACCATATATATAAGCGCTTCATGGACCTGATCGAGCACACCGGGAACGAGTACCAGGTAGATGGAGACGAGATGGTTGACAATAGCCCGGATTTCAAGCTTGTGGAATGCGTACCCATAGAGATTTTCTCCGGCAGTTACAACCAGAACCCAATCAGAAACTTTAAAATGTATCCAAGGATAGACCTGAATGAAGGAGAGCGGGGTACGGATATGTATATAGGAGAATATCGTGACGGCCAGATGGTTGATAAGAGGATTACTTTCCCCAATGACGGCAATGACAATACCGATGGAAATACAAACCGCGCGACCGAGGCTCACGACTGGAGTATGAGTAAAGTATATACTAGATATCATAACACACTGGCTTCTTTCCTGAATAAAGATAAGCAGACGATATCGGCAGAATTGAACCTTACAGCGAAAGACTTGAGCGATTTTCGTCCTTGGCAAAAGATCTTCTTTGCCAGCCGGTACTGGTTCGTCACAAAACTCAACTTCACGCTATCTCCCCGCCGCGGGATAGTATCTTGCAGAGGCGACTTTGTTGAGAGATAGCTGTCCTTTCTGGCTAAAACGCTTTTGGTATTTTTGCATCAAAGAGAGCGCCCATGGGAAGTATAACATATAACGGTCCCGCACTGGTTATCTCCGGCAATGCCGGAAATGTTACTTATACCCTGGGCCCCCAGGAGACTATCAAGGTTTCCGTCACTAATTCTGCCGGTACTGAAGAATTCACCGTCAAGGCATACAACGACAACACCTCCAGGACAATGGACCTGGCAGAAATCCTGAACGCGCTCCCGCTGAATCTTCCATCACCACAGAGCCAGGATGTAGCTTACAACATATACAAACCGTCCACAGTAAAGCTTGCGGTCATGAACGGCTCGACGGAAGTCTCTTCATTTACAATACAGGTGATCCGCGGCCTGGTTTCAGACAAGTCAATATCGGCCACAAGCGCTTTAGGCCTACTCAACCTAAAGGCCCACACCGTTAAGCCGCAAATTAGATATACATACGCGGGCTCCATAGAGAACCTGTCAGTTATGATTCCCTGGGGGATCATCGCATCTCCCAGCGCCAATACGCCCACAGTTACGTACAACGTAACGCTTTACCTTAAAGGTGGAACCACGCAGGCTATTTC
The DNA here is from genome assembly GCA_017428945.1 of Bacteroidales bacterium. Lineage (GTDB taxonomy): Bacteria > Bacteroidota > Bacteroidia > Bacteroidales > UBA932 > Cryptobacteroides. Next base: position 88,876 of record JAFRPW010000013.1, read on the forward strand.
GTGGTATAATACGTTAGCTTCGTGCGAATACAAGGTCGTCACCAACAGGGTTGACCTTGAGGCCGTTTTAGAACACCTGTCAGGCCCAACACCCGCCATAATGAGACGCCTGATTGTGGGCTGGGACGTACAGGTGGTGATAAGCGAACCGTCAATCGTTTCTGCGAAGACACTTAATACAGTCAGGTATATCCTGAAGGACGGGAGGGCTAAATCCAGAAGCTTTGCTTTCATCAATGACTTTGGTGGCATTGACACCATAACAGCCAACGGCTCATTCAAAACCGTAGGTTCCTACAGCCCCGCACTGTTTATCAATGACGATAACCTGGAAACCATCAAGACCAACCAGGAGACGGAGTACGAAGTAAATACCGGCCCCCTGGATAACGTCCAGGATCAAGAGGCGTGGTTGTCTTTCCTCCGGTCTCCGAATAAGTGGCTGGTAGAGGGATGGAGCTTCAGGAAGATCAGTCTCACCGACGCATCTCCGGAGTTGGAGTCAAAGGAGCTGAACGATATCACGTTCAAGTTCCGCCCGGAGAACGAAAAGGGTGGAGCGGTTCCGGAATATTCAACACTTGCACAAATGTAAAACAATATGACATACACAAGAGCATCCATACCAAAATCCCCAGGCGCCGGCGCGGCCGTCCCACGGAGCGACAGAGTCTATATCTTTGACGTTCTGGACGTACTGACCGACATAGTCCGCGTCCTGGGTGAGACGGATTCCATCGGAAACCTGGTCCTCAAGGAAGGATACAAGGGTATCTCCATCCAGGTAACTCGTTCATCCATCAGCTGTGGCTATGAGCAGTCCGGAGACGTTGACGCGAAGGTCTTCGCAGACAAGGTGGAGTTTGACTACCCCGGCGACACCGTGGCCCTGGAGAATTTTGTAGAGGCCTTTGCCAATAAAGGCGTCATCATCATCGTCCAGAGCTGTGACGGAGCCACCAAGATCTACGGCCGCGAATGCAATCCGCTGGTCCTCACCCCAGAGCACACGGACAGCAAGGAAGGCCTCCGCTCCCACCTGGCTTTTGCTCAGGAAGTGGGAGACCTCTACGTCCCGCGCGTATATAACGGAACCATCCCCCCCATCGCAGACGATGACGGGTCCAGAGTCTACTGGCTCAACAGCACCATCTGGGATGAAGACGAAGAGTGGTTCAGCGAATAAATTCATTCAATCCATATTATTATGCCTCAGATTCAAAACATTTCCGAACCTTGGAACGGCCACACTCATGGAGAGGTGGAATCGTTCATTAAGGGGTATCTCCTGGATGAAGAGCAGCTGATCAAGGACCGCGTGAGAATGTTCCGCGACCTTGGTTACAATGCATCCGAAGCCAAGATCACCCTCACTCCTGGCGAGACCGGCAAGTACGTTAAGTGCTCTACCCGCGCCGCCGCTTCCAACGAAGCCTTCAACATCTCCGCGCCCTTCGACATCGACGCCTGCTCTGAGCTCCTTGTCAAGACCGGTTACAACCCGTCCGACGAGGACCACGCCGCCCTGGATATCTCCGTCGTGGCCATCTACGAAGAGGAAGAGCGCACCCGCACCGTCCAGAAGGTGAACGGCAGCAACCAGCCGCTCTATTACGTGGTAGTCGTGGATCCTGAAACCGGTAACGAGACCGTCACCGACGAAGAGACCACAGAGAACACTGGCCACCCTGTCTACATTCAGGAGACCTACACGGAACACCGTTACCTCCCCAACAACGAAGACCGCTTTGTCGCCATCCCCGATTCTGGCTATTACGTGGCCAACATCCCGCAGAGCTGCAAGGTTGTCATCTCCTACAAACCAGGCATCTCCGGCAATCAGGTCATCGTAGTCAAGCACGGAGCCCTGGCCAACCTCACCTCCCAGCTGCTTGGCACTTATGAGCGCCGCACCATCGCAGAGTCTATGGCTGACCTGGCTTCCCGCGTGGAAGCCCTTGAGAGCGGCCGCGAGCACATCGGCAACGCTACCGCCGGCACCCTGGACGCAGAAGAGCTCACCAAGAACAATATGCCGCTCGTCCTCCTGGGCCACGGCGCTCCCGCTGCCAATGTCATCCCCGTCAACCTTCCCGACGGCATGCCTTGGGACGGCATCCCCGCCTTTGCCGGCCAGAAGTACGTCAACCTTGACGCAGCCTCCGGCGGTCTGTATTACGCCATCGGCGCAAGCGCTGTAGGCGACTGGAAAAACGCTTAATAACATCAGGCTATGATTAAATATTACGACACAGAGGCTGCATACGCAGCCGACGCCAAGAGCCCTTTCGAATCACAGGTCTCCCTGATCGGCGCAAGCAACGACGTCAAGTTTGACGGCTGCAATGTCATCGTGGGCGCCAAGTCCGCGAAGACCGGCTCCATCGTAGTGCTGGACGGCAACTCCGCCCTGCATTTCGTGGCCGTGGACACCTTCTCTTCCACCTCCTTCATGTCCAATTACACCATCGTCGGTGTAGTGGCCGTCGGCGTGGATCATCCGGACTTCCGCGGTAAGCTGGTCATCCTTCACAAGAACAACACCAGCAAACAGTGGAGCGCCATCTACTCCTTCAAGCTCACCGGCTACACCCTGGACGGAACCGAGCGCACCGGCACTCTCACTGTCCGTGACTCCAGCAACTGGGGAACCGGCGTTGACTATGTCATCACCTACAACGCTTCCACCGTCGAGGACTTCGTGAGCCAGCTGAACACCTACTTCAAGGCCAATGCTCCCTTCACCACCCAGAACTGGCGCGCGGATGCCGATGAAAACGACGTGGTCACTCTGTCCTTCCTGTATCAGGATTACCGTCAGGCCTCCAACTCCGCCAAGAGCGGCTTTGCCCTGGAAGCCAACCTCCTTCCCGATATCAAGGCCAGCAGCGATATGTACCGTATGAACGGCCAGCGTTCCGGAGAAGGAACTATCACCAACTGGGACCGCGCCATTGCTTATTTCCGTAATGACAACAGCTCCACCACCTACAACCCTGCTTCCGATGTAACCAGCCCCAAGATGAGTTATCCCATCTGCCTGCCAGGTTATCTTGGAACCAGCCAGTACCAGGACGACCATTGCGCGACTCTCCGTGCCATCTACGGTGAAGGTGAAGAAGGCTGGCTCAAGTTCATGGCATCCTTCCTGCCGGTACGTCCCACCAGCTACGGTCCCGTGGGTAATAAGGAGTACTATGGTGACAGCTTCAAGAACACCTACCTGATGGCAGGCAAGAAGTTCACCAAGCAGGACGACAGCGAGATCGTGGCTTTCCCCGCCGCCGACTACTGCGCCTCCGTGGTTTACAACCACGAGCTCCTGAAGAAAGGCAAGTGGGCCCTTCCGGACATGGACACCCTCTTCTCCATCATGAAGACCATCAAGTACGGAACGGATCCCAGCCGCGATGCAGATCCCGTCAACCGCGCCCTGAACGCTATCGGCGGAAACGCTGTTTCCAACGGCTCCTACGTTTGGTCCGCTTCCCGTTACGGCGCCAACGGCGCGTGGTGCAGCGGCGGCAACTTCGGCTACGCCTACAACTACAGCTTGTACAGCTCGTTCTCTGCCCTGCCGGTTGCGCTTTTGGACATCCGCGACAGCGAACTCTAAATCTTAATCTTTCCGGCCGGGCCGCTCCGTCGGCCCGGCCATTATCAATTTGAGTAAATGACGGCAGAGAGTGAATACTTCATTCCGAAGTTGCTCCGTGGAGAAAGGGACGTACCCAGCATCCTGGTTGATGCGGACACGCTTCTGGAGCTATTGCTCCGTGCGGATCCGATGATGTCAGCCACCGACCGGCGGAGGTACAACGATCGCGCCATCCAGCAGATCCAGGAAGTCATAGCGCAGTTCACACTAGCCTACGATTTTCCAGATGACCGGCTGGAACACCTCAAAAAGATGTGGGCCGCGGTCACCAATTTCATTCACACGATGAGGATCATTGGAATGACCAATGCCATCTGCATTCAACCCAAATACGAAAAGATGACGCCACACCAGATGAAGATTGAACTGGTCAACAGGATAGCCAGTCTGGATGAAGGCGCCGAAAAATGGAGAAAGAGCGTACTCAAGGCACAACGGACGAAGGGCACGACTCCCACCAAAGGGTGAAAGGAGCGGGAATCCAGAGTAATAAAGGAGGCCCGGCTTGTGGAAACCCCGCCAGCTAAGAGTAAGGAATGTGGCCTCAGCAGGCTCCAACGTTTGGTCCGCTTCCCGTTACAACGCCAACAACGCGTGGTACAGCAACGGCAACAACGGCTACGCCAACAACAACAACTTGTACAACACGTACTCTGCCCTGCCGGTTGCGAATTATTACAAGGAAATGAAACTGGAAAACCTCATAAACGACTATCTGGGCTGCCGCTCCAACAAGCGCCGCAGCACAGACAGCGTCTATTTTGAGCTACACTGGGAGAGAGACCTGGCGCGGCTTGATAGAGACTTCCAGAACCGAGTCATTGTGCCTTTTTTGTACGCCTTCCTTGCACCGCGCCCCAGGCTCCGTGAGGTCATCGCCTGCTTAATGCAGATGAAGATCCTGCAGTATCATTTCGACGTACTGATCCGGCCGCTAGTGGAAGAGAGGCTTACAGACCGCACCTTCAACAACCGGATAGGCTACGGTCCTGATAAGGCCATGGAAAAGCTCATGGAGGACATCCGCATCGTTTCCCGTAATTACACGCGGGATTGCTACGTGATAAGCCGTGACATCCGGGCTTACTTCCCCTCCAGCGACCTTGACCGTTCATACCAGACCTACCGGAAACTCATAGAGGAAAATATCAAAGATCCCCAGGAACGGGATGACCTGTTATATATACTACAGCGCGTAAACTACGCAAACCCGCGCCTGAATGCCGTTCTGCGCTCCCCGCGTCATCTCTGGGGAGAAATTATAAAGAACGGCAAATCCGTCATCTTCAACTGTGATCCCTGGCACGGCGCGTGCCTGGGTAATCAGTTCTGGCAGGTGGAGAAAAACTTCGACCTGAATGACTTTGACCATTTCCAGGTGGATACCTGCGGACTTCATTACATCCGTTTCGTGGATGATATGCGCTGGGTGGTGGAGAACAAACGCGCCGGCCTGGCCCACGTGGCTCAATCGGAGAAGATACTTAAAGAGCAGTACGGATATGAGATGCATCCGCGTAAGCGCAGCTGCCAGCACTTCTCCAAAGGTGGTGAATTCATAGGAACCTGGTACAAGTTTGACAGGATCTATGTCGGAAACCGCGTGGTGCGTCACGCAGAAGAGACCATTGCTAAATGGAACCGCCTGGCCTCTGAGAACGCCGTGGATCACTTCACCGCCTCAATCAATTCCTACTTCGGGATGATGAAGCACAAGAACGCCTACGGGATAATCCGGAACCTGGTGGACCGCGTCTCTCCCAAGTGGAAACAATACTGTGAATTCAACGACGCCCGCCGCTGCTTTGAAGCGAAGCCGGGCTATCGCCATAACGAAATCCTTGAACGTAAATACCTATTTAAACTCAACACAAATTATGGGAAAAAGAGCACAACTCAACACCCTGGAGTCCAGGCAGCTTGAACTCCAGGCCAAGATGAAGTCCCTGGACTACATCAACAACAAGATCTCCGACGCTTACTACCTGCACGGAGCCCAGGCCGCAAAGAACATTGCGGAATCCTACCGTTCCAAGCTGGAAGAGCGTGAGGGCTGGCGTGAGGAATTCAACCAGAACCAGGAGGCCATCACGGCCCTGAAGAAAGAGATTGCGGCCGAGGCAGCCGAAGCCGCTCTCCATCCGGAGCCCGAAGAGGAACCAGAACCCGAAGCACCCGCAGGGGAATAGGAGGTCCTGAGCTATGGCAGAAACATTGAAACAAGTACCGTGGTATGTATACGCGGTAATGTGCGCAGCCATCGCCCTGGTTGTGGCCGGTTTCTGTGTACCGCCCACAGGCATCATTGATGGCTCCGTACTGAAGGCTATCGGTGAGCTTATGGGCGGAGCTGCCGTGCTGGAATTCGTTACCAACCTAAAAGCATACATCGAGGCCGGGGCGAAGGCCAAGATTGAACACGGCGGCACGACGATAACAATCGGCAAAAACGAAGAAAATGACGCGGAAGCAGATAATTGACGACCTCAAAATATATTTCAAGATCCAGGAACTGGTCTGTAACCACGCTTTTGAGAAGTTCGGTGAAAAGGCCTGGCAGTTCCTGGACACAGACTACCTTCACGCCCTGCTCATCCTGAGACGGGACGTGATAGGCCTTCCGATGGAATGCAACAACGCCAAGAAGAAGGTCTTCCAGCGCGGACTCCGGTGCAACCGCTGCGAAATGGTCCGGAAGCAAAAGAACGTTTACCTTTCCGCCCACTGCCTTGGAAAAGCCGGTGACTTCACCATCATCGGAATGGATGCCGAGACAGCCCGTCAGCGGATCAAGGCCCACGCCGATGACTTCCCCTGCAAGGTCCGCGTGGAAGCCGGCGTCTCCTGGCTCCATTTTGACGTGATGGATATGGGTGAAGCTTACCCGAAGGTATATGAGTTTCACGCGTAACATAGCCTTCCTGGCCATGGCCATAATAGTGGCCAGCTGTGGGACCTGCAAGTGGCGACCTTCGACGGACACCAGCCACAGGGACTCCACGGCCATCAACTGGATTGACTCTCTCCGGATCAGAGACTCCCTGGCCATCAATTACGTTGACGTGCCGGTCCCGATTCCGGCCGAGAATTCCAGCAGCATCCTTCCAGGAAACCACACCTCCCACCTGGAGACATCCCTAGCGGAGAGCGACGCCTGGGTGGACAGCACCGGCCTCCATCATACCATCTCCAACAAGAAAGGAACGATGACGGCCACCGTGCCGGTCAAGGAGCACGTCAAAGAGACGGAGCACATCCAGTCCGGGCAGAACTATAAGGAAAAGGAAGACTCCAAATCCGAGATCAAATACATAGAGGTGGACAAACCACTTTCCGCCTGGGCGCAGTTCCGCCTGAAGGCCTTCTGGTGGTTAGTGGCCATGGTAATTATTTCGATCGTTTATATATTTCGGAAACCCCTTCTTAAACTCGCTAAAATATGGATGCCTTCATTGTAACCGACCATAATATCAAGATTAAGGACGGATGGATCTACGGCAAGGAAAGCTTCGACGGAATCCTTAACTGGCTCCGCGAGCTGTATCCGGAGAACCTGGTCCTTGAGAACCGCAAGAACAAGTCCCTGAAACGGGAGTGGGCCTGCCACAACTTCCTCTATGATATGGGCATCGCGCGCGAGCGCACGCAGGACGTAGACCTGGACTGGCCGCAGCCGTGGTATATGACCTTGCTGTACAATATCGGAGGATTCCTCGTCTGGCCGTTCATCGCATAGCTTCCAGGCCGGCGAAAGAACCCACACCCAACTTCCCGAAAGGCGCCGGTGATAATGCTACCCAGTAGCCGGCCTTTTTCCTGGAATGATATCAACGCCCTGCAGCTCCTTGTTGGCCGCAGGGCTTTTCCCTACATAGATGGCGGTCATGGCCACCGATGAGTGATCCGCCTGCTGCTGGACGAAGGACACCGGCACGCCGGAGCCCAGCATATTCGTGATGCCGGTGTCCTTCAGGGAATATAGTTGCAGCTCCAGGCCGAACCCACAGGCCGGGCGAACCACCCGGTTCCAGTAGTCCGTGAAACGTTTCTTGTCAGTGGCCATGGCGGCCGGCCGGAAGTCGGCGCCCGCCGCCGAATGATGGCCGAACAGGAAGAGCGACGGGCTCCCCAGACGGAGCCGCCGGAAGGCGGGCAGCGCCGCATCCGGGATGGTCCGCCAGCTCTCTTTGTCGTTTTTGGCGATATCGGCCCGGACGTGGACGGCCTGCTTCTCCAGGCAGACGTCCTCACACCGCAGCAGCGCAATCTCTTTTGGCCGCATAAGGCAGCAATAGCATAGGAGGCACACTGCAAGGTATTCAGGGTTTTCCCGCTCCAGGAAAGAGAACAGGCGCGCCAGTTCCGCTTCCGTAAGCGCCCGGCGCGTCTTCTTCATGACACGTTTCGGCTTCCGGTGGATCTTGGAGAAGACGTTGGAGGGGATGTAGCCCTTTTCCACCATCCAGTCAAACAGCGTCAGCTGGAAGGAAAGGTAGTTGTTATAGGTCCGCGGGGATACGCCGGCCGCATCTTCCAGGTGGGCCATATAGCGCCTGGCCACGGTCTCCGTGATGACGCAAAGTGGAGAGCTCTCCGACAGGCCTTCCCCCCGGAGCCATTCACGGAAGACCTTCAGATAGGACTTGTAGGAGCGGAGGGATTCCGGCTCCATCTCCTTTTCCTTGACTCTCCAGTAGGATTCAAAGGCCTGGACAGCCGGCACGGTGGAACGCGGGCACGCGTTGGAAACGATGGGATTCCAGCCCAGGGAGAGCTTCTCCTGGATATCGGCCATGACGGCCTTGGCGGCTGCCAGTTTTTCCGCCGCTGTGTGGTACGAATTGACGCGTTTCCTGAACAGCTTGAAGCGTCCGGTCTCGGGATTCTTCACATAGAAGGATACATACCAGGACGTCCGCCCCTTATGGAGTTTCGGCGGCTTGTAATCAACGTAGATTTTTGGGAGACTGAGAAACATTTTTTTTTCTTTGGAAATTCCCTGCAGGATGTCATACAGGGAAATTTCCAAGGAAAAATCTTGACTCGTTTTTGACGCGGCAAATCCGGGTAAATCCGCGTAACTATTTATTTTTGAACCACTTATGGCTCTTTGGTCGGGATGACTCGACTCGAACGAGCGACCCCTACGTCCCGAACGTAGTGCGCTACCAACTGCGCTACATCCCGAAAAAAAACAAGCCCTTAGGCGAGCTTGTTGATGTATACCTGGAGACCGCTCTTGAGATTGGAAGCCTTGTTCTTGTGGATAACTCCAATCTTTGCAAGTTTATCGATCATTGCGTAAACCTTGGGAGCATTCTCCTGGGCCTGTGCCTTGTCTGTTACATTACGAAGATCGCGGATAGCGTTTCTTGTGGTCTTTGCATAATACTTGTTATGCAGGCGGTGACGCTCACTCTGACGAGCGGCACGCGCGGCGGATTTTGTGTTTGCCATTATGTCTTTTTTTTATATTTTGGTAGTGGGTAGGAGAATCGAACTCCTATTGCGGGAATGAAAATCCCGAGTACTAACCGTTATACGAACCCACCAAAATTGGGACTGCAAAGATAGCAATTATTTTTCAGCTCTCAAAATTATTTTTCATCTTTTTTCCACTCAAATGAGTAGAGTATGGATTCCACCTGGCGGAGATACTGACGCTTGTCGTATCTTGGGGCATAAACGAAGGCTTCAAGGACTATAATCTCCTTGCCGTCAGGGCTGTAAAAGGCATGTGAGACGAAGGGTCCGCCCATGAAATCCCCGTGCACTTCCCAGAAGCCGCGGAGTTCCATGAATTCCCGGCCCTTGTACTTGAGGGACCTTGTGGTGGGCTCTATGGCGGTGGTAGTTGTCATATATGAGCCTTCGAACATTCCGGGCACATTTGCCTGCATCACGGAGTCACGCTCCGCCACAAGGTTGGCTGCGCTGAACGGGTCCTTGCGGACGGGGAACTTGTATGCCATCACGGCCTGGGTGGTGTACTGCTTTTCATCGGCAACCCATACAAAGCTGTCCGTCCATTTCTTGAGCTGGTAGCCGGAAGGGAAGTGGAGAATGCCGCCGGTAAGGTCTTCCATGGGCTCGCGGAGCTTCTTCTCTTCATAGAGCTTGGAGTTCTCTATGATGCGGTCCCTCTCCGACTGCTCAAAGTATTCCGATATCAGGGAACTGGCGCCTTTGAACAGCTCTGTGGCTTCTTCTTCCGTCGCGGCGTTAATCTGGACGACAGCCTGCGGGCGCGCCCACTGGTTGCTCTTGTAGACTATGCCGTTCTGGGCGTTCTGGGGATTGATGTTCACAAGCAGCAGGTTCCTGTGCATCTTGAACATGCTGTTGAAACTTCCCGGAGGAACGTTGGAAACGTTGAAAAGAGGCTCTCTCTGGGCCAGGTACGGGGTATCGTCGGCAAGGGTTTCCCTTATGCATGTACCAAGGTTGCCCACCCACTGCTCGCGTTCAATCACGACCATGACTTCACCGGCTTTACCGCTGACGTTGGGGAGAAGGTTGCGCCCGTTGCTGCTTTTGCAGGCGCCAAGGGCAAGCGCCGCGGCCACCAGGGCCATAAGTTTCATGTATCTCATAACATTCCGAATAATCTTGCAAAGTCGTTTCCGAAAGCCAGGAGCATGAGCCCCAGGAGAAGAACCATCCCTATGGTCTGCATCACTATCATGAACTTGTCCGACGGCTTCTTTCCGGTCAGGATTTCAAACAGGCAGAACACCATATGGCCGCCGTCAAGCCCGGGGATGGGAAGGAGATTCAGCACCGCCAGCATAATGGAAAGCATGCCCAGTATCACCAGGAACTGGTTCCAGTCCCATGCCGACGGGAATATCTGGCCGATGGCTATGAAACTGCCCACGGATTTGTATGCACCGGTAGAAGGCGTTGCTACCAGCCGCAGATCCTTCAGATAGCCCGATACATTCTCCCATGCCATCGCCGCCCCGGCGGGGATGCAGGCAAGTCCGGAATAGCTCTTGTGCTGGTAATCTATGCCGGAGAGGTAGACTCCCACCATCCCGGTGGAATCTACCTGCAGGGCATATGCCAGGGAATCGGCCCCTCTGACCACCGTGACGGGAATGCTTTCTCCCGGATGGGCGCGGAGTATTTTCTGGACATCCTGAAGGTACAGGGTCTCAAGACCATCGGCCTGGACGATGCGGTCTCCCCTTTGCAGGAAAGAGTTGGGGGAGCCTGCCATGGTGGTGTCTACGATGAAGGGGACGGCAAGGCCGAACATCCCGGGGTCGTTAAGGACGCGGCCAATCTGGGCCTGGTCTATCCAGATGTCCAGGGTGTCCGTTCCGCGGAGGACGGTAGCCTTGCGGGTCTGGCGGCGGGCAAGGTCGGCCTGCAGGGAGAAGAAGTCCCTGGAGGGATGGCCGTCGAAGGACAGGATGCGGTCTCCGGTGCGGAAGCCCATTTCCTGTGCCAGTTCGCTTGCGTAGACGGGCCTGTCGGCAGGAATGTAATCACGCCCCCAGATGCCCAGGATAAGGCTGAATACCAGTATGGCCAGGATAAAGTTGTTGAGGACGCCGCCGTTCATCACCAGGAGCCTTTTCCAGGCGGCTTTTGAGCGGAATTCCCAGGGCTTGGGCTCGTGGGAGAGGAAGTCCTGGTCCATGGACTCGTCTATCATGCCGGCAATCTTGCAGTAGCCGCCAAGGGGAAGCCAGCCTACTCCGTACTCCGTATCTCCTTTCTTGAAAGAGAAGAGCTTGACTCCGCCTACGTCAAAGAAGAGGTAGAACTTCTCTACCTTTATGCCGAAGACGCGCGCCCAGAAAAAGTGCCCCGCCTCATGGATGATGATAAGGAGGGACAGTGCAAGTATTACCTGTAATGCCTTAAATAGTACTACCATAATGACTGCGCCAGGGCATATGCCTCTGCATTTGTGGAGAAAACGTCTTCCAGGGTAGGGTTCTCCACAAATTTCACGCCATCCATTACGCGTGAAACAGTTTTTGGTATGTCGTAGAATGCAATTTGATCGTGAAGGTACGCTGCCACTGCGGCTTCATTGGCCGCGTTCATGGCGCAGGGGATGTTCCCGCCCCTTTCCAGGGCCTTGAAAGCCAGGCCAAGGCAGGGGAACTTTTCAAGGTCCGGCTCCTCGAAAGTAAGGGCCGATAATTTACCAAAGTCCAGCCTGGGACCGTCCAGGTGCAGCCTTTCCGGGTATGCCATGGCAAGCTGTATGGGGATGCGCATATCCGGAAGCCCCAACTGCGCTATTACCGCCCCGTCCACGAACTCCACCATGGAGTGGATCACGGATTCCGGATGTACCACAACATGTATGGCCTCAGCACCAACCCCGAAGAGCCATTTGGCCTCTATCACTTCGAAGCCCTTGTTCATCATGGTGGCGGAGTCTATGGTAATCTTTGCACCCATGCTCCAGTTGGGATGCTTGAGGGCAAGCTCCTTGCCTGCAGCGGCTATGTCCTTAACGTCCCAGGTGCGGAACGGCCCGCCGGAAGCGGTGAGATGAATCTTCTTGACGGCGTTTCCACATGCCCCCAGAAGGCACTGGAATATGGCGGAGTGCTCCGAGTCCACCGGATAAATATGCGCACCGTTCTTGGCGGCGGTATCCATGACGATGGATCCTGCCGCAACAAGTGTCTCCTTGTTTGCAAGGGCCACGGTCTTGCCGGCTTCCAGTGCGGCCAGGGTGGGCCTGAGGCCGCTGAAGCCTACCATAGCGGCAACCACAACGTCCACCTCCGGCTCCCGTACCCACTCGCAGGCGACGTCAATGCCAAGGCGCACGTCGTACTCCTTGGGGAGATTATCGCGTACTTCCTTATACTTTTCCGGGTTGCATATTACAACCCTTTTTGCCTTGAATTCCAGAGCCTGCTGCACAAGCAGTGAGGCATTGCTCCCGGCCGACAGCATGTATACGCCAAAACGGTCCGGATGCTGCCTTATCACATCCAGCGTCTGTGTTCCTATGGACCCGGTAGAGCCCAGTATGGCAACTTGTTTCATATCAGAACTTTATATACTGAACCGGATCTACCGGCGCACCGGAGTACCAGAGCTCGAAGTGCAGGTGATCTCCCCTTGTGAGGGACTCCGACGATGCCAGCATGCCTATTGCCGTTCCGGCTTTTACGGGGTCTCCGCTCCGGCGGAGTAGCTTCTGGTTGTTCTTGTAGATGGAAACTATGTCTCCGCTGTGCTGGATGGCTATGGTGTAGCCGGAATCGTCCTCCCAGCCGGTGAAGATGACGGTGCCGTCAAGGACTGCGGAAACGGTGGATCCGGCAGGTGCCGTTACGTCTATCCAGGGGTGGATGGAGGCCTCGTACCCCCTGGAGACCACGCCCTTGATGGGGGTGAAGAAGGACATCGCCTCTATGGGCAGCTTCTTCTGGGACGATGATGCCGATACCCCGAACTGCTCCTGCTCCACCACGTCGGCCCTGAGGAGGGAATCCCGGAGGGCCAGGAAGGCGGAATCCGATGCCTGACGCTGCTCCGTGCGGCTTCCCAGGATAAGGCTGTCGAGCCTTATGGGGTCCTCTCCGGAGATTACCCTGCGGAGGTTCTCTGCATACAGTTCCCATTGGAGGATGCGGGTCTGGAGGGAATCAATCCTAAGGGAGTTCTGGACGGCCTGCCTTCGGCTCCGTGCGTCCGGATAACCGGGGATGAAGGTACGAATGGGGGTATATGCTATTATGCAGAAAATGAGCACCAGGACAAGTACGCCCGTAGAGATGGCCGCCCAGATGAACTGGGGCTTTGTGAAGCGGATGCTCCACAGTCTCTCGTGAGACTGGGCGTCCACCAGGGCCAGGCGGTAATTCCGGGTTTTCTTATCTTTCTTTTCCATAAATATTTCGTAACTTTGCGCCCTGTATGGACAGGTTCATAGGCATAGACTACGGAAAGGCAAGGACAGGGATTGCGGTAAGCGATCCCCTGGGCATCTTTGCCCAGGCCCTTGACACTGTTCATTCTACAAAGATAATAGATTATCTTAAAACTTACGCCCAAAAAGAGACAATCTGCGGCTTTGTTGTAGGATATCCCGTGAACATGGACGGCCGTCCGTCGGAGGCCCAGGCCCACGTGGACGCATTCCTGCCGCTGCTCAGGGCAGCTTTTCCGGGCATCCCCGTCACCCTGGAGGACGAGCGCTTCACCTCCGTCCTTGCCCACCGGGCAATGATAGACGGCGGCATGAAGGCAAGCCGCAGAAGGGACAAGACGGAGGTAGACCGCATCAGCGCCGCAATCATTCTCCAGAGTTATCTGGACCGTAACGCCAATTCAAGATAATATGATAAAGCCCATATACCTTTACGGAGCCGATGTTCTCCGAAAAACCGCAGAACCTGCAGACCTCTCTGACAAGGAGGGGATTGCAGCTCTTGTCCAGGACCTCAAGGACACCCTCAAGGTGGCCGACGGCTGCGGCCTTGCCGCTCCGCAGATTGGCGTGAGCAAGCGCGTCGTCATCGTAGACGGGGACGTGGTGTCCGATGTGTACGACTACCTCAAGGGTTTCCGCCGCACCATCATCAATCCGGAAATCATTGAGGAAAGCGAGGAGAAAGTAACCTACTCCGAGGGCTGCCTCTCCATTCCAGGCATTTACTGCGACATTGTGCGTCCCAAGGTCATTACCGTGAAGTATTACGACGAAGACCTCAAAGAGGTGACGGAGACCTTCGACAACTTTGCCTCCCGCATGATCCAGCACGAGCTCTCCCACCTTGACGGAGACCTCTTCACGGACCACGCCGCCCCCATCCGCCGCAAGATGATATCGTCAAAACTGCAGGGGATAGTGAAGGGCAAAGTGCATCCGCACTATAATTCCAAGCTTAAATAGGTTCGATCTATTATCCGTGAGCAGAAAGTGTTCCCATCCCCATTTTTATACAGCATTTAAGTTTACGACAAACCTTTTAAACTGCACGAAGAATGGGGGAGGCGACGAAGAGATGTGCATCCCCAAAGTCCCACTATAATCATTAATATAGAAAAATGCTTCATTGTTGTTTTCATTAACCCATAATATCAATTTCTAACCGACCTATTCTAAGGTCTACACAGAAGCATACAAAGGCAAAGTCGATTGTAAAACGCACAACTGATTCATATATGCCATATAATGTTAGATCCATATGACTGTTTAAACCTCGGTTAATACAATACGTGCCTAGCTCTTTAGGTTTTAAAATGGCATTCATAATTGCTTTCATTGGCTTACAAGGCATCTCTTTATCAAAATCCATTTCAATGTTCCAGCTATAATCCTCTGATGGCTCCACAGTAATAATTTCTCCCTTTTTGAGCGTTCTTGTTGGCATCGAACCTGATGCGCTATTCAATTCCGCTATATTTAGTTCTGTATCTGAATAGACGTAATAATAAACACCAGAGTGTGTCTTCCCTCTATCAGAGAATACAGGAATCGTATTAATAGTAATATCTATTGATGCACAAATTGCTTTACAAAGTTGTAAAAACCTTTGCGTAAAAGTAAAACCAGGAATAGGGTCCAGTTCTGCATTAATCCCACCATTAATATCAAAAGAGAATAAAATGCGAATATTACAATCCTGAATCAATGTTTTTAACTGCTTAAAAAAGTATTCTTTTTCCAGGACGTAATCAGTTATAACATCTGTATCATAACCACTATATATAAAAGACAGAAACTCAAGTCGATAATCATTAAGATAACCGCATATAATATTTAGGTGTTCTAATCCAAACAAGAATCGATATGCTGGAGAAGATGCTAAATGCTCTAGAGAACTATGACTACTTGAAACGCAAAAACAAGTCAGCGTAACTTTACACATTATGATTAAGGTTTGAAATTAATATTAAATCTTGTCGGGATTCCTTCGCCAACTCCATTCTTTCCATATATAATCAACTGCCCATCTTTAGCCTTGTAAATATCATACAACTTTATAGTGGCGATCTTCCCTAAATACTCATATTTAATACTA
Organism: Bacteroidales bacterium; assembly: GCA_017428945.1. Taxonomy (GTDB): domain Bacteria; phylum Bacteroidota; class Bacteroidia; order Bacteroidales; family UBA932; genus Cryptobacteroides. The sequence continues at coordinate 104,545 of JAFRPW010000013.1, forward strand.
TGAGGATCAAATCCCATGTTCTTTAGATATGTATCACTCAATTTTCTTGCAGAGAAAGGTCTGGATTTGGCGCCAAGTGATGGATACTGAACATCTATTTCTAATGGATTAAGTTGTTCTTCCGTTAGGGCCCAAGGGTTCTCTTTTGCGGCGTATGCATCTCTTACACCTTGCGCCATTCCAGATATAGAACCCACAGTTAATCCCATTAATGCCGCCTCTCCCCCACTTCTCAAGGCATCTTTCCATGATACAATATTATCTTCATTATTCCTATATTGAGTCATCGCAGACGCGGCAAACCCTGTTACGAATCCCGTAGCTCCTCCTGTTAGACCTTGACTAATCATTTCGCTCCAAGCCCTTCCAGAGATACCTGATGTCAGTTTTCCGAAAAACGGGGTGAAGAATGAAGATAAAGCGCTTCCAGCATATGAAAACGCTGCCGACATCGCTCCATCAAACAAAACTGCATCGAGACTGATTCTCTTTCCATCCCATTTACCATCATTGCCGAATCCTTGTTTGACGATACTGTTTGCAGCGCCAGTAAAACCTGAAGCAACAACAGGACTAAGGTATAAACTCGCTACGCCACTTGTCGCGCCTATGGCAAAGTAAGAAAGTCCTGCCCAAGTGAATTGACAACCATTTGTGGCCCAATTAATTGTCCCTCCTATCAAAGCAGCCAGAAGATCATCTATTCCGGTATATTCCCCACTCTCATCCGTATACTTTAACGGATTATTCAGCGCATAAGCATACCTGTTGAAATTCTGGGAGAAGTCTGGACTCTGGACATAAGGATCCGGGCTCAGGAAGCGGCCAAGGACCGGATCATAGAGTCTGGCGTTCATATTGATGAGGCCGTAGTTGGAGAGGTGCTCGTGGCCGCAGAATCCGCGGCCCAGCAGGAGTGAGGGCTGTGATGTAGATGAGTACGGCGTTAGGGACTGAGGGTCACGCATCCTGCCCCAGGGGTCATAACTGTATGTGGCAACTGATGTGCCGCTGGTTGTAACAATGTTCGTTATGGAGCCCAGGTAATCCCTTCCAATCACGTATGGCGTCCAACTGCCGCTGCTACTCGTCCTTTGCAGCACCATGGGCGCCGAATACGCATCCCCGCCAACGAACAGCCGCTCGGCTGTTACCGTGCCGCTGCTGTTCTCTTCCCTCTCATACCGGCCTCCGATGTAGTACTTCTTCTGCACGATATTCCCCTGGACCGTTGTCTGCATCTTCACCCTTTGGTAATCTGCATTGTAGGTAAAGGATGCGGTCAGATAGTTTTCGGCAAGTGTTGCCGGACGGTCATAGGCCGTATATGTCGCTGTTTGGGGATTGGGCCTGGTGACAGATGAACTGCTTGCATTGAGGCGTTCTATCCGGTAAGGATGACTGGCATTGGGATAGGTCATCGTGCCGATCCCGCTGCGGTAGATGGCGTTACCCTTGATGTCATAGGCACTTGGCCCCTGACTGTCATAGTTGAGGCGCCCAAGGGCATCGTAGTAGAAGTACTCAGTGGAAGAGGAGTTGGCGGCGTTTGAGCGGTTGGTCAGGTTCCCCGTCTGTGGATTGAACGTGGTCCTAAGGTCCTGGATGGTATTGCCCCCTGCCGTGGTATTCTTCACAGGCGCCGCCAGGATATGCCCTGTTGCCGTTACAAGCGGGTAGTTTGCAGAAGTTGCGGGATCGTCATTCCTCACAAGCCGTACGCCGTCCAACATGAAGACTGCCGACGTGTCCGCCGCATCGGCTGCTTTAATCATATCGTCATAGTAAAGACTCCGGCCGGTCAGTGTTATTGCCGAAAGCCCGGCCAAGTCCCATCCGTAACCGCCATATCCGTAACCTCCCTGGCTGTTGTAAACCATTGCTAATGACGGTGCATACTTGATATCCTGAGCAGTTAAAATAGGGATGCTATAAGTTCTTGCTCCAGTCTGTGATACTCCATACTGGAGCGAAATGGCACCGACATCATAAGTATTGGAGGTCCTGGCTGCCTCTTTTTCTGTCTTTATGGGATTGAGCCTGGCAGTCATTGCCGTCATCTCACGAAGGAAAGCATCTTTCTCCGCCCTTGTTTTTACAAGAAGGCCATATTTATCTGAATACTGACCATCTCTTTCAATATCAGTAAACGCAGGAGAAGAGTTATCTGTAATAATTATGTCTTGAAGAACAGTATCGGAACTCATTCCAACAGCTTCCATCTCTCTTGTCAAAATGCCCCTGACACGATTGGTCCTGTTACCCAGAGTATCGTGCGTGTACTGCATATAATAGTTTTGGGCGGGGAGTACCTGGCATCCAAGAAGCAAGGTGGCGAGTATGATGGCTTTGGTTTTCATCGACAGACACAGATAACATACAAAAGTAAATAATAAGCGGCGTATATGCAAGATTGCAAAACGCTAACTTGTCCACCAAAACACGGCATTTCCGTGGACAAACTGGCAAAAATGCCAACTTGTCCACGGAAAACGCCAAATCGGTGGATGGAGGGCGGTTAAAGATCCCCGATCAGGTCGGGGATGACGAAGAAAAAGCCCGGGATGACTATATGGACAGGTTCTTCCAGACGTTCTTTACGTCTTCCCACTTGTAATAGGGGCCGTCTTCCAGACCAAGGAGGGTGGCCTCTCTTTCGTTGATGAAGAACTTCACCAGGATGTTGCCATTTTTGTTCTTGTAGAAGACAATCTGGAGATTGCCGGCGAAGGGACTGTAGAACCAGCCGGGCCAGTTGTAGGCCTCGTCTGCAGTGAGGCGCTCTGCGATGCCCTTGATGCCAATGCGGGAGCAGATTGCAAGGAGCTGGTAGTCGTGGCCGAAGCGGAGGTCTACGTTCACATTGCCGCCGGCAATGTTTTCATCGGCCTTGGCAATGATGTCGTCCACAAGGTTTTCCACCTCGGGAACTGCCATGCGCCTGTCGCCGAACTCAGCGCTGTTGCACTGGCGGAGGAAGAGATTCAGGGAAACCAGGCTGCAGTAATGCTTGAGGTCTTCTATGTTGAAGTCCTGGAACAGGTGCTCGTCAAGGTCGAAGGAACCGCAGATGACGGCTATCTCAAGGGCCTCCTCCGCAGCGCTGGCAATTGAGCCAACCACGCCGCGGGCGCTGTCCATGTCGTTGAAAATGCGCTCTCCGAAGTATACTGAGTCTATCTGGCGCTTTGCGGCGAACTCATTGATTACCTTGTAGGCATCGGCCTTGAGGTCGTCAGGGTCTCCGCTGGAGCAGTATTGCATGAAGGCCTCGCCGGTGTCCCAGGCAATGTCAAGGGCGTTGTCCAGGGAAAGGAGTTCCCCGGTGAAGGCGGCCATGCTCACAAGGCAGCGCGGTACCACGCTGGAAACTGCACGGACCTTCATATCTCCGTTGCGGAACACGCTCCTGTACTTCATGTACATGCGGTTGGCAATAGCCCTGTGCTCGCGGGCTCCGCGGGGAGTGAGGCGCCCGTTCATGTGGTTGTGGAGGGCTACGACGGCCTTTGTGGTTTCAAACGCCTTCTCTCCTTCTTCCGTGAGGACGCCTGCTTCATGGGCCTTTGTGAACTTGTCCAGGATGCTGCCGTACGTGCTGCCTTCCCAGTTGCTGCGTGAGCCGTGACGGCCGTAGTGGCTGATATAGAACGGCCTGTAACCGGATGGAATAGGGGTTTCAAGGATGTGGAAATACTCGTACGGATTGGTATTTACTCCCGTACGGTTGAGGTTGCCCTCTATGCTTTCCGGAAGGGACTGGACGCTGCTGATTTTGCTTGCACAAGAAGAAAACGTCATCGCTGCGATGACGGCAAGAATAAGTATTCTTTTCATGTTTAAATAATACTTTTCAAATGTTGTTACACCTACAATCCGCAAGATAGCAAAAAAATTGTTAATTTTGCAAAGAAAGTAGCCAAAAGTGTTATGAAACGTCTTTTTTTATGTCTTTTGCCCCTGTTTCTTGCCGCGTGTGCATGTACTGATAACCCGGAAAGTAATGAACTTCCAGATTATGGAGATTCGGATTTTGCGGATTATACCGCCGTTGCCGTAAAGTCTGAGATTACGGACGTCCAGCCAATGACGGGAATTGTCCTGTGGTCAGATTCCGGAGCAGTGAAGAAAGACTGGGTCACCATGGAATTCGCATATATGCTGTACAACGATGTATGCACGGCAAAGGATTCCTTTGACTGGACTCCCATGGAGAATCTCCTTAGCAAAGCTGCCTCCCGCGGACATCAGGTGGTGGTCCGTTTCAGGTACAGTTATCCAGGCAAGAGCTGCTCTGTCCCGGATTATATTAAGGAACAGGACGATTACGAGGTCCTCTGGGCCAAGGCCGAGGGCAGTAACACCGAGTATCCGGACTGGCGCTGCACCGAGCTTCAGCGCTTCCACATGGAGTTTCACCGCAGATTCGCAGAAAAATATGACAAGGATCCCCGTCTGGCCTTTTTGGAGACCGGTTTTGGCCACTGGGCGGAATACCATGTCTATGACGGCAAGTTCATAGCCGGCCGTACCTTCCCTACCAAAGACTTCCAGGCAGAGTTCATGAGGGGAATGTCGGAGTGGTTCAAGGAAACCACGTGGAGCATCTCAATCGATGCCGCAGACGACACCTACGGTCCTTTCCACAAGTATCCGGACCTGCTGAATCTCACCTTCGGCAACTTTGACGATTCCTTCATGTGCAGTGACCACGACGGATACAACAAAGAGTGCTGGCAGTTCTTCGGGACGGAGCGTTACAAGAAGGCTCCCCTTGGCGGAGAGTTCAGCTATTACTCCAATTACGACCAGCAGCACTGCCTGGACGCCGCCGGCATGTACGGCCGCAAGTTCGAGGACGAGGTGGCCAAGTTCCACATGACCTTCATCATCGGCAATGACCAGCCCGGCAAACAGACCGATGCCCGCATCAAACAGGCCGCAATGTCGATGGGCTACCGTTTCCAGGTGGATGCTTTCCGCGTGAAACCCGGCACCGGCGCTGCCGTAAAGGTCTCCAACGTGGGCGTGGCTCCTATCTATCGTGATGCATATATGGCGGTAGACGGCAAGAGGGGAGAGTACTCACTCAGGAACATCATGCCGGGAGAAAGCAAGTGGATAAAAATAGACTCTCCCGAAATAACGGAAGAGTCTGTTCTGGCAATTGAATGCGACCACCTGGTCTCCGGCCAGAAGATCCAGTTCCAGGCAGGGGTTAATTAATCCTGTCCTTAAAATACTTCATTATAGCAGTAGTCCATCCCGGAGGATAGTCGTGAGTCATCTCCGGATAGAAGTGCATTTCCTTATCCGTGCTCTTCAGGTTGTTGAACGGCGCCACGTTTGTGTGGGGCGGGCATGTCTGGTCCTGTAGGCCGCTGGTGGCGTAAACGGCACAGGAGATACGCGTAGCGAGGTTCTTGGTGTCGAAGTACGACAGGAATGCATACATCTGGTCATCGGTCATGGAACCTTTGTTCTGCTTGGCGGTGCTGGCCGGCCAGTCAACTATCCTGAAGTAGTCCGGGAAATCTCCAAGGAAAGCCACGTTTGGAGCGATTGCAGTAAAGGGATAGTCGCTCAGTGCTGCGGCTGCATAGCATAGCGCACCACCCTGGCTGGAGCCCTCTGCAAAGAGGTTGCTCATGTCGCTGGTTTCGCGGGTGGCCATGAACCTTACGGCCTGTACGCAGTCCATGAAGGCGCCGCGGTAGTAATAGCCGTCCCTGTTACCGAAGTTAAAGGCGAACCAGTCTCCGTAGATGTTCTCAAAGTCCTTCTCTATGCCGTCGTCACGCTTGGAAGCCGGGCGGCTGTTGATGTACTGGCCGCGGTGGGAGAGGTAAAACTCTGCGTAGTTCCCGCTATTGCCGGAAGGGCAGGACATCTTGGGAGGATTAGGCTGGGTATCATATCCCTGGAAATGCATGATAACAGGATGCTTTTTCCCGTCCTGAGGCTCCAGATAATAGCCGCGGACAATTACGGGATCGCCATCAAGTCCATCTGGGACAGACGGAATCTCCACGAAATATACTTTGCAGTTGGAATTGCTCTTTTTGGCAATTTCAATTACAGTGACATTGTTCTCATTCAGCTCAGGCAATTGATTCCTGGCATCGTTCCAGAATGAGTCAAAATCGTCAAGCTTATCTGGAGGAGACTTGATGTCCAGAGGATTTACGGCAAAGTTGAATAATTTGACTGTCCTATTATCAACAAATGTGGCGGCTTTATAAATACCTGGATCAAGATCGTAATTAGTGGTGAATGTGATATCTATACTCCCTAATGCGGGTGCTTCAACCTCTTTCTGGAGCATTGGGTCTGTTACCACTTTGCCCATATCTGTAGAAATGCGAAGGCTGGCATAGACAAGAACAGGCACCCCGTTGGGATTCTCTACATGAAGAACAAGTGCCGGGCGTTTGTCAAACACCCAGTTTTCGTTTACCGGAACTGATACCTTCGGATCAACGAGGAAATTCTCTATCACCCCGGGATCATCAGTATCGTTATCCGCAGGAGTGCAGGCAGCTGAAAAGAATCCGGCGACTGCCAGCGCAGAAAGTATCAGGTAAAACTTATTGTTCATACGGGAAACACTTTATTCTCTTGAGAAGATAAGTACGCAGCTAATTGCCGCTACCATACCGGAAATCTGCCAGATTGTAGGAAGGGCGTCCATGCGTGCGATGAGCAGGAGGACGATTGACAACAGGCAGCAGATAACGGGGGAGCAGGCATCGGCAAGGGGAGCGATGACCATTGCCTTGCCGTAACGGTTGGCATACACAAGGGTGAAAGCTCCAATGGCGTTGAGGATCTGGACGAAGAAGACCTTTGTAGGGACTGCCCAGCCGTAAGCGGTGAGCTCTGCGGGCGACTTCAGGAGGAAGGCCACGGGAATGAGCACTACAGCGGCGATTGCCATATATACAAAGACGCTCTCTGCATCCGGGGTGTGGTTGTTTGCAAGCTTCATCACAAAGGCCTGGATGCCCCAGCAGATGAACACAACTGCTGCGAGCAGTATCCAAAGCCAGCCCTGTGCGCTGCCTTCCGTGTCACTGGGAATGGCAAAGCAGATGATGGCTACAAATGCCAGCACAATGCCCAGGATGCCCAGTTTTGACACCTTCTCCTTGAGGAAGATGGAGGACAGGATAACCGTGACGATAGGCGCCACGGAAATCATGGGCATAACAAGGTAAGAAGGAGCATATTTGAGTGCCAGGAACAGGACAAGCTGTCCGCCGGCGCCAAGAAGGCCCACGCCCATGCTCAGGGCAACTGTCTTGGGCCTTACGTCCAGTTTGAACTTGATATTAGCCAGCGCAAACAGAGCGCAGGGGATCATTGAAACAGCCCAGATCACATAGACCATTTCGGAGGAAAAATCCTTGGGAATACCTAGATACAGCTCTCCCAGGGTAGGATCGGAGAACGTCATCCAAACGCCCCACGTAACCATTGTGATAATGGCGTAGAGCAACCAGTTGTGTTTCTTTTCTTTCATAACTTGCGTCATTCTCGGGCTTGTCCCGGGAATCTCTATTTAACAAATGAAGCTATAAGTTGTCCCCACTCTGCATTCTCCCTGATGCCGGTGAACTCATCTGAACCAGGGCCCCAGGCATATACGGGAACGGCTATGCCGTTGTGGCTTTCGCTGGCGAAGTATACGCCAATCTTTCCTTCTTCCAGATTGCCGTCCTGAAGGGTGAGGGCGCCGGTATTGTGGTCTGCGGTGACAACAACCAGGGTGTGGCCGTCCTTTGCCGCCCATTCAAGCACATCGCCTATGGTGCGGTCAAAGTCCAGGAGCTCTTCCATGGCTTTCTCTATGTTGTTTCCATGCAGCCAGTCGTCTATGCATGAGCCTTCCAGCATCATCACAAAGCCCTTGTCTCCGCTTTCCTTGGAAAGGAGGTCGAGGCCGCGGCTCACGGTGTGGCGGTAAAGGTCCCCGCGCTCCATGGCAACGGGAAGGTTGTCCGGAGCAAGTATGCCGATGACGGGGAGGGGAGCGCTCATGAGCTCGTCTTCGGTAAGGGCTACGTTGTAACCTGCTGCAGCCATTTCCTTAATGATATTGCGGCCGTCGGTACGTTTAACGTCGGTAAACCAGTCCGTGCCGCCGCCGGCAAGGTAGTCCACTCCGCATTCAACGTAGTCTGCGATGAGGTCTTCCTGGTTGTAGCGGTACTCGTTGTGGCAGCAGAAGTCGCAGGGGGTGGCATCGGCAAAATGGCAGGTGACGGCTACGCCGGTTTTCTTGCCAAGCTGCTGTGCTTTGACCAATACTGAAGCCAAGTCAGTACTGTCCTTTGCGGTTCCCACATGGCTGTAGGCGGTTTTCACGCCTGCGGCCAGGGCGGTTCCGCCGGCACCGGAGTCGGTAATGAGCTCATTGGTGCAGTATGTGCGGGAGATGCCGATGTAGGGGAAGTTGTCGAAGTTGAGCTTGCCCTTGTTCAGCACCCAGGCGCAGCTCACCTGTTCCAGACCCATGCCGTCGCCGATCATGATGATGACGTTCTTCACCTCGTTGGTTACGGGAGGCATCTGGACGTTGACAATCTCATAGGGATTTGGCGTCTGGTAGTATTGGAGGTTCTTTTCCCCGTTTTCTTTGCAGGAAAGGAAATAGATAGATGCCGCGAGGGCTACAAAAATGGTCTTTTTCATAGGGCTTATTGTTTGATGGCGTCGTCAAGGCCGTTGAAATCGAAACGGTAGAGGTAGGATGTGGAACCGGCATCGTCACCAACCCATACACAACTGTGCTTATGGTCAACGCAAACCGACTCGGGATTGGAAATGCTGCCTACGGAATAGGCGCCGAAGTAGGTGGACATATCACCGGTGAACACAAAGATTTTCTTAGCTTCGGAATCTATGATCCACAGCCAGTCCGTGAGAGGGTCGTAGCAAAGGTCGGCAATCTCGGAGACCAGTGCTTTATTGTAGAGTTTCTTGTCGGACAATACTTCTCCGGTTTCCAGGTTACAGAGGAACAGTTCGGAATTCTGCTGGGTTCCAAGGTATACCAGCCCGTCCTTATAGAAGGTGAGGCCTTCTACGCCGGCATTGCCAAAATTCTTTGCGGCGGCTATTTTCCACACCTTTTCCAGACTTCCGGTATAGTCGGGTGCTTTGATTCTGGCCAGTCCCTGATAGCCGTCTTCCAGACCTATGAGAAGATCCTTGGTTACAGGATCCATAGATATTGCTTCGGTGTCTCCGCCTATATAGCGCTTTTTCTCAAGAAGCTCGCCTTCGAAGGATATCTTGGCAAGATCTCCGTCGTCGCCCACACCCCACAGGAAGTCCTGGTCTTTACTTAGGCAAATGCCGGAAAGTTCGTTGAATTTCACCGTAAATTTGGTTTTTTTCAGCATTTCGGGCAGTTTGGGTGCAGGGCCATCATAGTTTGCTATTTTCCCGGTGATGTCCCCAAGGTCTAGGCTCTTTCCGGATTCAACCGTCACTTTGCCGTCTACGGAATACGTGCCGCCCCAATTATTCTCTCCATTTCCAAAGAACAGTATGAATCCCTCTGAAAAAGATGTTCCTCCGGGAAACCACAGGGACACTTTCTCTCCGGATTTAACCTGTCCGTAGCGGAAAGGATAGCCATCGTTGGTTGGTCTGGCAAAATTGGAATTAACGTCGGTAGAAACAGATACCGTGAACTCCCCGGGGCGTTGTCCTTCACGGGTGTTGCTGGCAAATGCAAAACGGTCATACTGCCCGTTTACCGTGAATGTTATTACTGCGGTTGGATCGGTAAAAGAAAAAGTATCTCCACTGAGGTACGCAACGCACAGCAACCTGTTGGAATCGGAAAAAGTAGTTTCCGTACCCTGCAGTCCGATGGTCTGGTAAACTGCCTCTGCGGGCCAGGCGGCATAAAGGCCGTCAGGCTTGGTGGGGAACTCGCAGACAGTGTCAAGTGTTCCGGTTGCCGTTTTGCCGTCAGAGGAGATGTCCTGGGCCGTGAGAGTGATTATCTGGGACTTGGGGCCATAGGAGCCGTGAACATAAATCTGGTCGCCGACTTCCCAACTGCCCTTGAATGACGAAGCCACGAACTTGTATGTGCCGGGCTTGAGTCCGTCATCTGTGGGGTCTGTGTTTTGGCCGTTGTTTTCACCATTATCGTCGTTCTGGTCCGTGCAGGAGATGCAGCAGGGAACAACCAGGCAGAACATTGCTGCCGTCAGTAGGAGTACTAACTTTTTCATTATAATGCTATTGTATATGTTTGTTCAACTGTTCCTTGGGGTGAGACTGTAAAATAGAAGGGAGTCATATGTATGTCAAATACAGCATTGCCGTTTTCGGGCGTGTAATACTCCCAGTTCAGGGTTTTTGGGGCAGGGCCAATGCCAAGGCATATGGCTACTTTCCTCATTTGCTTGGATGACAGTTTTTCAAGTGCTTCACGGCAGGAAGGGCAACTGAGGTCAAGGACAAGAACGAGCGTCCTTTCCCCATTTAGAGAAACGGACGGAACAATGGCCTTGTCGCCTTTGTTGTTATAGGAAATCCATTCCCTGTTCTTTATAAAGAGGTCTGTTTCGTCCTGGGAGAAAACGCCGTCGGAAACTATCCTCTCTACGGCTTTCGAATACAATGTAGCATTGCGGCAGGGGGACAGGATGCTGTAGAAGGCGCCAGTCATCCACTCAGAATAAACGTAGTAGGCAACTTCGTCTTCCTTGAGTCGGTCAAACAGATTGTCCATCTCTTCCAGGGCTTCCTGCTCAGGGGCCTTTACTGCAAGCTCTGCGAAGTCTGCAAGGCGGTTTTCTGAAACGGATATGTCCTGTTCCAGCAGCGGGACGTTGTCCCAGAAGCCCTTCACGCCTGCGTTGTTGCAAGCGTTCAGGAAGGCAAGACACAAAGCGCAGGCAAAGAGTTTTTTCATCAGATTAAAGTTCCAGCAGTTTATTGTATCCGGTGTTGGAGTCGAATACGTTGTCATTCGCAAAGGCTATGCTGTATTCCGGCCGGTCCGGCAGAAGGGGATCGTTAAGATTCAGATACAATGTGCCTTTTGCGGCGGGAAGGGTAAAACTGGTCTTGACCACGGTAAGTCCGGTATGCCAGGTGCGGGGATCGCTGCCAAGAGGGAATTCGGATTTTTTGCCGCTTCCGTCCACAAATACAAGGGTTGCGTTCCTTGGATTCATAGGTGCGGCGTATCCTCTGTTCTGTATTCGGATGGCAAGGTCGAACTGCTTGCCGGCCTCGGGATTCTCTGTGTGGTAACTGTCAAGGAGAACCAGGCGGTACCCAAGGTGATTTACAATTTCATCGTAGCAACCGGTGGTTTTCCAGCGGTTGAGGACAGAAGTGTTATAACCGCTGTTGAGGTATGTCCAATGGTAATCGGCAACATCTTTGAGGGACTGTTCGCACAGGCAGTAATCGGAGACCTTGCAGGTTTCTCCGCCCATTATTGTATAGCGGCTATCCGCCTTCCAGAAATTGCGCTGAGTGTTGGAATCGAAGGTACCGGAATCGTCGGCCGACGCCCCGAAGCAGTCGTTGTGGCCGCACAGACGGGACATGTCGGACTGGTTGTGGGCTGTGGCGGAGGTGAGGGTATCGGCCAGGGACAGGCCATACATCTTCATCTTGAATGTGGGCGTACGAAGGGCAATCTGCCTGCTTTTTGGGAGGGCGTCCAGCAATGCGTCTGTGAGGCGTTTTCGCGGCTCGTAGTCACTGGGCTTGCTGGGGTCCATGTTGAAGTTGGAGGTGTAGTACCATTCTCCCCATACGCCTACAAAACCTGCCTGAAGGACAAAGATAACGTCTTCATTCTTTTGAAGGATGGGTTTCAGTTGTTCTACATGCCTGAGGACAATGTTTACAGGAGCGTCCCACGGGGTGGCGCTTTCGGAATTCTGGTAAGCAAAACGGAGGATGCACTTAACGCCTCCTTCGCGGAAAGCGTCCAGGGATTTCTGAATCATATCCAGATACTCCTGGGAAATGTCCCCGTTCATAAAATTCGTAAGATAGAACCCTACATACATCAGGGTTTTCCCATCTTTTCTTGCAGCCTGGGCTGCAGATGCCTTGACGGGCGACCCGGCACTGCGGATGTCTCCGGCGCCCTTGTACAGGCCGCGTTCCGGGTTGAGGACGGCTTTGGTGGTTTCCTGGTAAACCACTCTTGTTCCGGAAAGGTTTTCATCCTGCTCTGGGGGAGTGACAGGAGTGTCGTCGTGGTTTGCCAGCAGCGTGAAAGAAACCGTTACGGAAGCGGCGTCGTACTTGTCTGTTGCCTCCTGCGAAAACACCAGGGAGACGGGGGTGTCCGTCTCCGGTGTTTCCGTGGAGATGCGATAAACCTGTGAATAATTCTTCACTGTAATGAGGCCTTCCCGGGCGTTGCTGGTAACGGTGATTGCTCCCTTGGACTTTGATTTAACCGTAAGGGAAAAAGCTCCGCCTCCCACGATGGTCTGTGAGGGGAGCCCCGTTACCGTTAGGTTGGGAGAGACCAATTGCACGTCTTCTTCCTCATCGTTCCCGGAAGGAACAGTAAAGCAGGAAGAGCAAATGGCCAGAAGGCAGGTTGCAATGAAGAACTTATGCAGATTCATTATTGAACGTTGATTGTTCTGAAAGTGTTATATCCTGTGCTTTCGTCCCAAAGGCCTTTGTTGGCCAGTTGGATGGAGAAGAGAGGATTGTTCCTGAGTGTGGTTTCAGGATCCGGGAGGTTGAGGGCAATGGTGTATTCGCCTGAGATACCTTCCGGGAGTTTGATGGTCTGGTCCAGAACCACCGTGCCGGAATGCCAGGTTCGGGGGTCGGATTCAAGTTTGTATGTCTTGACCGCCTTGCCGTCCTTGCCGCAAATGACGAATTCAGCATCGCGGGGGTTCATCGGAGCGGCAAAGCCCACGTTGTCTATCTTGAGAACTATGCGGTAGTCCTCTCCGGCTTTTGCGCTTGTGGTAAAATGACCTTCGCGCAGTACCAGGCGGTAGCCAAGCCTCTTGTCAATCTGGTCAAAGCAGCCTTCCTTCTTCCAACGGCTGATTACACTGGGGTGGTATCCAAGATGGAGGTAAGAGAAATGATATGCCGCCATTGTGGAAACTGCCCCGGGAACATTGGAATCCTCGCAGTTGCAGTAAGGCTGGGTGTCGGCGCAAGTTTCGCCTCCCATAATGGTGTAACGGGTTTCGGCCTTCCAATAGTCTTTTTCCGACTTTGAGTGATATGTGCCGGTGTCGTTGTCCGATGCAAGGAAGCAGTCATTGTGTCCGGCAAGGCGGGCTTTGATGGAGCCTGTGTGAGCTTCTGCCTGAGTAAGGGTATCGGCAAGAGCAAAACCATAGATCTTCATCTTGAAAGTAGGAGTACGCACTTCTACCTGCCGGTTTTCCGGGAGGGCGTCCAAAAGGGCGTCCAGCAGGTGTTTACGGGGAGCGTAATCCGCTTCCTTCTGGGGATTCATATTGAAGTTGTCGGTGTAGTACCACTCACCCCAGGAGCCAACGAATCCGGCCTGAAGTACGTAGAGCACATCGGAATACTCGCGGAGAATGGGCTTGAGCTGCTCTACGTGGCGCAGAACAATCTGTTCCGAGGCATCCCAGGGGCGGTCTTTTTCTTCGTGACCGTCCTTGTAGGCGAACCTTACGATGGCTTTTGCTCCAAAGTCCCTGAGGGCCTGGAAGTTTGTACGGACCAGCGTGAGGTAATCCTCAGCGATGTCGGACTCCATATAGTCTGTGAGATAATACTCCAGGAGGAGTATGGAGCGACCCACCGCCCTTGCAGCATTTACCTTGGCCTGGTTTACAGGCGTTTTAGTGGCGCTGTGGAATTCGGTGGCAGAATAGAATCCTCTTTCCGGATTGGTGATGACGGCAGTGGATTCGGTATATTCCTCGCTGTCCAGGCCTTTGTACTGGTCTTCTTCGTTCTTGCCGCAGGAAAAGACTGTGGCAAGAACACAGAAGAAGGCAATGAATAAACGTTTCATCATTATTTGACGCTAATGGTGAGGAGGGAGGTCTTACCTGTGAGGTTATTGTCGTCGATGCTGGCGTTGGGAAGAACACCCACTGAGGCCCAGGCCTGCTGAATGTCCATTCCAAAGCCGAAGACGTCGCCAAGGTCGCTGATGAGGGCGCGGAGCATTGCCATTTCGTATGCATTGCCGCTTCCTGCACCGGTGAACAGGCCGGATCCGCTGGGAAGCTGCTCTTCCCATTCCCATCCGCCCACCAGGGGCTCGCCCGTCCAGACGCTCAGGGAAGGATCGAAGGACGAGAAGGCATCGCTTCTGAAGATGTGGCCCTCTCCCATGTACTCGATGCATCCAGGATCAAACTGGTTGTTGCAGCCGCCTGTGGTCTTGTCATTGTCGGCGTCGAAGTAAACGTGGCACTGTACGTCGGATTTGTCCGGAATACTTGCGTCTACAAATTCAAAATAGACGAACATATACATTTCGTCCATGAAAACTTTCATTACCGTGAGGCCTTTCCAAGGACTGTCGGGGGCACATTCTGCGATGCACATCTTGGACGGGTCAATCTTGGCCCAGTCCGAAAAGTCGCCGTCTATCTTGATGGGGGCTTCGTACTCCGGCTCTTGGTTCTCTTCTTTGTTTTCCTTTTCTCTTTGAGGTTTCTTGTCATCCTTATTGCAGGAGACGGCAAAGATTGCCAGAAGGGCAGTCAGGAGGATGTATATCTTTTTCATTGTATTGTAGACTTTTTGAAAAAAGCCATAGGCTGGCCTTTTGCAGGCCTGGCCTATGGCTAATGTTTAATAAGGTGAATTATTTCACCCTGGTAACTTTGAGCTTAGGTGCGAGTTCGCCGTCAGCAGCATTCGGGAGAATGCCGGTGGTGCTCCAGTTGATCTGGATGTCGAAGCCAACTGTGAAGACGTCTGCGAATTCTACGCCGGGCATCATAGCAAGCTGAATCTGGATTTCGTATGCACCCTTACCGGTTTTACGGTCGATGGTACCAGCGCTGGAGCCGATTCCGGAGCCTTCGCCCATAATGGCGCCCCAGTTGTCGTCAGCAGAGTGCTCGGGAAGAGAGTTGTCTGCATCGTGAGGGGTCCAAAGCCAACCGTCAGCACCTACAGCGCCCCACCATTTGAACAGGCCGGGATCGTAGCTGGTGATAGAGGTTTCGAACATCCATTCTGCATCCTTGTCAGTGAACTGCTGGGAGTCACCGCCGGTGGCTGCGGAATTGTCGGCGTTCAAATAGAAGTGGAAAGGAATCCAGAGATCACCTTCTGCATCCAGTTCGCCTACTTCGAATTCAGTGTAAACAAAGATGTTGTCGCTGTCGAAATAGACCTTGACTAATTTGAGGTCGTCTTTTGTAGCACCGGCAACGCACTCTGCCTTTGCAATCTTGGAAGCATCAAGCTTTGCCCAGTCTGCAAAGTCACCGTCGATGGTGATGGGAGCTACATACTCGGATTCTTCGCCACCGTTGTTATGATTCTTTCCGCCCTTATCGTCCTTGTTGCAGGAAACGGTGCAAACGAGGGCAGCAATAGCCATTAAAGCAAATACTTTTTTCATTTCTGTTAAATAATAATGGTTAATAATTGAAACAAGGTTTAGGTTTCAGTTATTACCTTAAAAATTACTCAACAACAGTAACGTTCATGAGGTGGCCCCAGCCTTTCTGCTCGCCCTTGACCTCGCTGTCCGGGTTGGGAGCGGTGTTGGGCATGTTGGAGAGCTCACCCCAGTCGGCGGTGTAGAAGCGGATGCCGGTCTGGAAAGTCTTGCCGATAGGCATAGGAACGGTGCTGCCGCTTGCCTTTGCGTTGAAAGCAGAGAGGGAAATAGCAAGCTCGTAGTGGTTGTCCTTACCTGCACCTTCGCAGATGCCGCCTTCCTCAGAAGTGGAAAGGTTCACCCATCCGTCGATACGCTGGTACATATTAGGATTGAAGGACTCCCATGCACCACCCTTGGCGATACCGCCTTCGAGGATGAAGTCGTAACCGTCAAGAGAGTAGGAAGTGTAACCGGAAGTGAATTCACCGTCGGTGTTCAAGTTAACGCGGATAGGAAGCTCGATGTCTTCCATCTGTCCTTCGCTGTTCTCTTTCTGGCCATTGGCGCTGGCTAAGAGTTCCTTTGCCTGGGCAGCGTCGAACTCAATGTAGTAGAAGGCATAGAATTCGTCTGCATAGCAGCGGATTTCCTTAACTGCGGTCCATTCAGTGTGCTGGTTCTTTGCAACTGCCACCTTGGTAGCGTCAAGCTTTGCCCAGTCTGCAACGTCACCGTCAATCTTGATGGGAGCAACGTATTCTTCGTCGTCGCCACCGTTGTTGTGATTTTTACCACCCTTGTTGTCCTTTTCGCAAGATACGAGGACGAGAGCGGCCATTGCCATTAAAACAAATACTTTTTTCATGGTTTTGTTTGATTAAATAAGTTAATGATACAAATTAGTTTAGTTTTAGTAAATTATCTAGGATTCTGCGGAATTCCGCTCACAAGAATCTCATCGTCGGGAATCTGATAAGGAATGCGGTTGTCATCGGGCTGAACCACTTCCCAAGGCTGGACACCGGCAAAGCGGCGGTCGATGGGACGGTTGTTGCGGATGAGGTCAAAGGCGCGGTGGCCTTCAAAGCAGAGTTCCATACGGCGCTCGTCAAGGATGACATCGATGACGTCGGTGTACTCGTGAGTCTGGCACTCTGCGAAATTGGCCCATTCATGGATTCCCGCACGGTGACGGAGAACGTTGACATCCTTGATGGCGTCTTCGGTCTTGCCAAGCTTTGCTTCGGCTTCGGCACGGTTCAGGATGATCTCGGCCCAGCGGATGACGATGGGGGAAGAGAGCATGGGGTCACCGTCCTGCCAGCTATACTTGGACATATAGTACTGAGGATAGAGGAAGCGGATACCGGCAACCTTGTCGGTGTTGTCGCGGACGAATACCTGAGTCTCTTCACCCTTGTAGTTGATGAAGTACTGAGGATAGCCATTGTTGACACCGGGTTTGCTCTTCAGAGTGGCCACGTAAGGGGTTCCCTGATAAGTGAAATTATAAATGCCAGTGGTGCTTGCGGGAATGTCCAGCACAAGTGCGTTGGAACGGAAATTATTGGTTCCGTCGTCAATGGGCCAGTGAATCATCTTCTTGCCGTCGTGCAGATTTGCATAAAGGGAGAAGTGGGCGTCGAAACGCTTGTCACCGGGATAACGCTGGAACAGTTCGATGAGAGGGTCTGCCCAGTACATTTCTCCCCAGCCCACACCGCCGGTGCCGTTGGTGGAGAAGTACATGGATCCGATGGAACCGCGCTGCTGGTTGTCCGTCATTGTGTGAGCGATGCACCAGAGGGTTTCCTTGGAGGTGCGTGCATTTACATAAATGTCGCTGAGGTCCGGGTTCAGGTTGGCGGAAGGATTGGTTCCCAGCATTTCATTGCAAAGGTCGTAACACTTCTGGTTTTCTCCCATGTACAGGTACACACGGGTGAGAAGGCCCCTGGCTGCATTGAAAGAGATGAATCCGTGGTCTCCACGGCAGTTTTTGTCGTCCTGCATCAGTTCTGCAGCATGGACAAGGTCCTTGACTATCTGGTCATAGACCTCACCAACTGTGGAACGCTCTGTTGTTGCGCAGTCGGTAGAGGTGCGGAGCACCACTCCGGGGTTGTCGCGGCCCAGGGCATACTGCTTGGAATAGAGGATGGAAAGGTCGAAGTGGCCAAGAGCACGGAAGAAATAGTTTTCTCCCAGCAGCTGCTTCTCCTTATCGGAGGGCTCGGAAATCTTTTCCAGGGCTTCGATGTTGGAGTTGGCGGCATAGATGATCTTGTAAGCGCACCACCAGGTGTAATAGACGTTCTTCTGTGAGGCGAAGTCGTTGAGACGGATCTCCTGGCACAGAGGGTCGGATGTTTCACCGGAGAGGCATACATTGTCTCCGCGGAACTCCGTCATCTGGAAGAAATGGCGGACGTATTCGCAGCCGTCAGTCTTCTTTCCGCGGTACTCCTCGGTGTCCTTGAACAACGAGTAGATACCGTCGGTGGTGTAAACGGCGGCGCCCGGGTTGTCCGCGAGCATGTTGGAGGTCATCACGTCAGAACGGTAGAAGTCCATATTGCAGGAAACCGCTGCGAAGATGGCGAGTCCGAATAAAACTAACTTTTTCATATTGTGTTATTATTATTTGTTTAGTAACCTTTGCCTGCGTTCTGGGGAATACCGCTCACCAGAATTTCATCGGCAGGAATTGCGAATACAACTTCGTTGCAATCGTAGTTATATACTTTCCAAGGTTGGACACCGGCAAAGCGATGGTCGATGTCCTTCTTGTTGCGTATAAGGTCGTAAGGCCTCTGGGCTTCGAAGCAAAACTCCATACGGCGCTCGTCAAGGACGACGTCCAGGACATTGGTGTACTCGTGTGTCTGGCATTCGGCGAAGTTTGTCCATTCGTGGATGCCCGCACGGTGACGAATCACGTTGACGTCCTTGATGGCGTCGGCGGTCTTATCCAGTTTGGCTTCGGCTTCTGCGCGGTTGAGCACGATTTCTGCCCAGCGAATCATTGCAGGGGAGCAGAGCATGGGGTCTCCGTCCTGTCCGCTGTACTTGGAATTGTAGTACTGGGGATAGGTATTGCGGATACCGGCGGTGTTGTCCGTGAGGTTTCTCACGTACACAAGGGTTTCCTCTCCTTTATAAGTGATGAAGTACTGAGGATAACCGTTGTTCACGCCGGGCTTGCTCTTCTTTACGGCCTTGTAATTGGTGCCTTGGTAAGTAAACGAGACGCTGCCGTCGGCATCGGGAATGTAACCCAGGTATATGCTGTCGCGCTTCTCGGGAGTAGAGAGAGGGGTCTCTGTCTTGACACCCATGGCAAGGGCATTTGAACGGAAGGGTTCTTTGGCGTCGTCAACGGGCCAGTGAACCATCTTTCGTCCGGCTACCCAGTCTCCGTACGTGTCCTTGAGCAACTGTTCGCCGTAGAGGCTGAAGTATGCCTGGAAACGCTTGTCTTCCGGATAACGGAGGAACATCTCAATCAGAGGGTCTGTCCAATAGACTTCTCCCCAGCCCACACCGCCGGTGCCGTTGGGGGAGTAGTACATGGAACCCATGGAACTGCGTCCTCTGGCGTCTACCAGTGTGCTTGCGATGCACCACAGGGTTTCCTTGGAGGTGCGGGTGTGCGCAGGGTAGCCGGCAAGATCCGCATCAAGGTTGGCCGCGGGGTCTGTGCCAAGCATCTCGTTGCAGAGATCCAGACATTTCTGGTTCTCATCCATATAAAGGTATACGCGCGTGAGAAGACCTCTTGCTGCGTCGTAAGATGCATATCCGGCATCTCCGCGACGAGTTCCATTCTTCATCAGTTCCGCTGCCTTGATCAGGTCTTTGACAATCTGGTCATATACCTCACCGACGGTAGAACGCTCTGTTTTGGAGCAGTCGGTGGAAGTACGGAGCACCACTCCGGGGTTGTCACGGCCAAGGGCGTACTGCTTTGAGTAAATGCAACTGAGGGCGAGGTGGGCGAATGCGCGGATGAAATAATTTTCTCCGAGCAGATGGTCACCTTTGGGGCCCCTGTCTTCCGCAGAAGCCAGTTCAAGGGCTTCGATGTTGGAATTGGCTGCATATATGATCTTGTAGCAGCACCACCAGAGGTAGTAATTGAACTTGAGTTCCGGAGTGTCGTCGTAGCAGGCGGCACTGTAGATGGGGGACGATGTTCTTCCGGAAAGCATGGCGTTGTCGCCGCGCATTTCGGACATATGGTCCCACAGCTTGATGAAGGTGAGTCCTGAATCAGTCTTGCCCCTGTATGCGAGGATGTCCTTGAACATGGAGTATGCACCATCTGTTGAATAGACGGCAGACTCCGGGTCATCCTTGAACTGCGAGGACGTCATCGTATCTGAACGGAAGAAGTCCATGTTGCAGCCCCAGAATGCAAAGCATCCGGTCAAAAGCAGGAATAGTTCAAGTCTTCTAAGCATGGTAGAACAATCCTAGAACTTAACATCGATACCCAGGGAAACCGACATAGGAACCGGGTAGTTGTTGCTGTAGGAACCTGCCAGATGCCACTGGTCACCGTCCAGACGAACCTCAGGATCCATTCCGGAGAACCTGGAAAGAGTGACAAGGTTGTCGGCCGAGAGATAAACCCTGGCGGCGGACATGTTGGCTTTCTTGAGCATCTTGCCGGGGAGGTCATAAGACAGGGTGACGTTCCTCAGGCGGAGGAAGCTGCCGTCTTCCAGCTGGCGGGATGAAGGCTTGTTGGAGTTCTTGTTACCGTTGAGGACAAGCTTGGGGTGAGTTGCGATATCCCAGGTGTCGGGATCGTCCTTGTCCCAGATTACCCAGCCAAGTCCATTGTCGTGGGACATCTGGTTGTAGTCCGGGTATGCACCGTCGGAGTCCATGACGCAACGGGTGTAGTTGAAGATCTTGTTGCCGTAGATGAAGCTGGCGTTTGCGCTCAGGGTGAAGCCCTTCCAGCTGACGCTGGTGTTAAAGCCGCCGCTGAACTTAGGAGAAGCGGTGCCAACGAACTGAGGCGTTGCCTGGGAGTAGTCGTTGGTGTTTTCCTGCTTGGTGATGTTGCCGTCGGCGTCATACTCTACGTGCTCCCAGAGAGGATCACCGGTGGTGGGATCTACACCAACCCACTTGGGGATGAACCAGGAGTAGATGTCGCGGCCTTCGGAAATCTTCTGATTGTAACCGGAGGAAGTGGTCTGGAGAATGTCTTCGTGGCCAGGAAGTTCCACAACGGTGTTCTTGTTAAGGCCGATGTTGAATCCACCGTACCAGACGAAGTCGCCCTTGCGGAGAATGTTGCCGTCGACTGCGAACTCAAGGCCGCGGTTACGGACGCTGCCCACGTTGTCCATAAACTCGAAGAAGCCGGTGGACGGGGATGTGGGAACTGCAAGTAGCAGGTTGGTGTTGAGGGTGTTGTAAAGGTCCAGGGTGAGGTTGACGTTGTCTTTCCAGGTTGCATCAACGCCAAGGCTGGTCATGTATGCTTCTTCCCATCCCAGGTTGGGGTTGGCCTGCTGGGTGAGGACTGCAGCGGTGATACCTTCGTAGTTGGCTGCAAGCTCGTAGAGGTCCTGATACTTGAAAGCTGCGATGTTGTCATTACCGGTTTTACCGTAACCTGCACGGAGTTTCAGGAGGCTGATGTCCTTAATGCCGGAGAAGAAGTCTTCCTTGGACAGAAGCCATGCACCGGATACGCCAGGGAAGAAACCGCCACGGGCGTTCTTGCCGAACTTATAGCTTTCATCGTAACGGATGGAAGCGGTGACGATGTACTTGCCAAGGTAAGAATACTGGGTCTGACCCAGGAGAGCCCAGGTGCGGGTGTTGTAGTCGTAGCCTTCAGCTTCGATGGTTGAAGGTGCGCAGTTGCTGAGTGACCTCTGGCCGGCAGGCATATTCTTGCCTTCTGCGCCCATTGAACGGGAATAGCCTTCAC
This sequence comes from Bacteroidales bacterium, assembly GCA_017428945.1. Lineage (GTDB taxonomy): Bacteria > Bacteroidota > Bacteroidia > Bacteroidales > UBA932 > Cryptobacteroides. The sequence goes on from JAFRPW010000013.1 coordinate 126,081, forward strand.
CGTACTCCCAGCCACCGATTGCGTTGAAATCGTGAGCGGTGCCGAATACCTTGTGGAATTTGAGGAGGTTGGTGGTGCCCCAGCCAGTCCATTCACCGTTGGAATTGGAGAGGTGGCCGTCGTTGGCGTAGGAAGGAGACTGAGTGCGAGGGTCGATGTATGACTCCCAGAAATCAGTGGAGCTGTCGAAACGGGTTGTGGAGTTGAAGGTGAGCCAGTCGTTGATGGTCCAGTTGAACTGAACGTCACCAACAATGCTCTGGCCACGGCCTTTACTGTAGTTGTAAAGTTCGTTGTGGAGCACGTTGTACTTGTCGTGTGAGTACCAGGGCTCGCCGTTGTCGCTACGCTTGGGGGAATTGACGAGGAGGATTTCGTCGGTGACGTTGCCGTCGGCGTCAATAACATAGGGGATATCCCAAGGCAGGGCGCGATATGCGCACTCGAGAGTTACATAGGAAGACTCTTCCTGAGAGAAAGTGTTCTTGTAGCTCACGCGGGCGTTCATGGTGAGGTTGTCCGTGATGGCGGTGGACAGGTTCATACGTGCGGAATTCCTCTTGTAACGGGTGTTGATGAGAGAACCCTGCTCGTCATAATGGTCAATGCTGACGAAGTAGTTGGTACGTCCGCTCTTGCCGCCTACAGATGCGTAGTAGTTCTGTACCAGACCGGTACGGAAAGCATGGTCAATCCAGCTGAAATCCTGATCCAGGAGGGCTTCGCCGGCAGGACGGTTGGTCTTGAAGGCTTTGCCGTACATGGCTTTCTGAGTCCAGTAGAGCTCCTCGGAATCCATGGGTTTGAAACGTCCGGTGAGGGCTTTCTTGATACCGAAGATCCCCTTGAAGTTAACAGTTGCCTTGTCTGTCTTTGCAGTCTTGGTGGTGACGACGATAACGCCGCCGGCAGCTGCTGCACCGTACAGAGCGGTTGCAGAAGCGTCCTTCAAGACGGTGATGGTTTCAACATCGTTAGGGTTGAAGCTGCCACCTGCTACGCCGTCAACGACGTACATAGGGCCTGCACCTGCGCTGATGGAACCGGTACCGCGGATACGGATAGCGGCCTCGTGACCGGGCTGGCCAGTGGAGTTTGCTACAACCACACCGGCGACCTTGCCCTGCAGCATGGTGCCGACGTCGGAGGATGTTACATCATGAAGCTTTTCTCCGGACATTGAAACGACTGCACTGGAAAGTTCGTTTTTCTTTTGGGTGGTATAACCCAGGACGACAACTTCTTCCAAGGCCTCGGTGTCGGGGGAGAGGCTGATGTTGATCACGGTACGGCCGTCAACGGCTTCCGTGGCGGAGACATAACCCAAGGTGGAGAACGTAAGGATAGCGCTCTTTTCAACCTTGATTACGTAGTTACCTTCGTAGTCGGTGATGGTGCCGCCTCCGGTGGAGGGGACTACGCCGACGCCGATGAGGGGCTGACCGTCAGATGCATCCAGCACCTTGCCGGTGACGGTGATTTTCTGTGCAAAGCCAAGCTGTGCAATCAAAAGCATTGCACAAACTGCTGCTGAGCGGAGAAGATTGGTTTTCATACTATTATTTAGTTGGTTATTGATTATAGCAAATCGTTAAGTCCGATGAGATTGAAAGCGCGGAAATACTTGTCCATGTCGCGTTCGATGCGGCCAAGGACAACGCTTTCTGCATCCACGCCAAGGCGTGCGAGGTTGTCAAAGAGGAATCCGCGGGCTGCAAGGGGCTTGGGCTGCTGCCAGATGTAACGGCAGCAGGTGGCCACAATCCAGTCCTGCCTTTCAGGAGTAAGTTCAGCGAGATCTTTGCCGAGTTCGTCCTGATGGAGCCATTTTTCCCAGCGGTGACTCTCGTGTACGGCCTCAAGGAGGGTTTCCTTCATATTTGACGGAACGGCCACGCGGCCTTCCGCAAGGTGTTTTTTCTCAAGCTGTTCAAGTTCACACAGGGCGCGGTACTCGCCGATTGTGAACTCCGGGCCTACGTTGGCTGCGCCCATGCCGCAGAGAGGATACTCCTCGGGGTTAGCTACATCATCGGTGTAGTGACCTTTGATGTAGCTGCCCAGAGGACGTACCTTGGATGTCAGTTTCCTTGCTACAGTACCGTCAAACACCGTTGTGTCCAGATCGGTGCCCACTTTCCCGACGATGAAGCAAGGCCATACATCATCCAAACCAACACTTATTAACCCTATTTTTAAATCATTGATGAAAGTGTCGAAAGTAGTTTCGTCGGCAAGGCCGCCGTGGACTTCTTCCGTGCCCACCTCGTAGGAGATGGCGGGAAGGCCGTGGGCCTTGCGGAACTTTTCCGTGTGCTCTATGAGCTCAACGGTGCGTTTTGCAACCAGGTGGATGTCGATAATCTCTCCCTTGGGGACGTTGATGTCCACGGTGGGATCCACGTGGATGAGGTCATATCCTGCCATAACTGCGGCTTCGAAGGACTTCTTTACGCCGTCCATGGCGTCCTTTACAGACCATTTCTCCGTTCTCTGCTTGTCCTTGAGCCAGGGACCGCCGTGGTCTATGGCTATTATTACGGGGCCGGTGAAATTGACCCTTTCCGTCTCAAAGCGGACCAGGCGGCAGAACTGCTCCTGGGTCATTCCGGTGTAGCCTCCGTCGCAGTCTACCTGGTTGAGTGTGGCTGCAAAATAGATGGGGGCGTTGTTGCGCTTTGCGGCGCGGAGGGAAGCCCGGATGACGGTGGGGGAGTTGGGGCAGGCCGCAAAAATGGTGCGGGGGATACCTGTCTCTTTCTGGAGTTCGTCTATACGATGAAGCAGTTGTTCTGTCTTTGCCATATTAATAAAGTATTACGCCTTCAACTACGCGGGAGATGTTTCCGCTCACTGAAGGGCTGTCCGGGCAGAGCCCGCGTTCTATCGATTTGAAAAGACCCAGGAGCTGGCCTACGAAAACGTAGGATACGCAGCCGTAACATACGGGGAGCTCCAGGGGAAGACCAATCTCTATGCAGAGGCTGTAGCATGAAGGGTCGATGTCCGGTTTGCTGAAGCACACTATTACGGAGGCCTTCACGTCGTTGTTGGATTTGACCTGTTTGATGAGGTCTTTCTCATAGCGCTGGACATCCGGGTTGGGGGACACCAGATAAACCATGAGGGAATCCGGATTCACAAGGGCCTTGGGACCGTGACGGAAACCGAGAAAGGAGTCGTAGGCGCACATCACCTCGCCGTCCGTGAGTTCCTGGAGTTTGAGGCGGCATTCCTCGGCAACTCCCTTCATGGGGCCGGAACCAAGGAAGATGGCGCGCTTGAAATCAAGGTCTGCGACGGCCTTGATATCCTTCTCATACTTCTCCATAGCCTTTTCTACCTTGGCGGCAAGAAGCTCGATATGGCATTTCTGCTCCTCAATTTTGTCTATGTTGGCTATGAGCGAGCATGACAGGAGCATGGTGGAGTAGCTGCTGGTCATGGCCAGGGAGACGTCGTTGGTTTCCGGGGGCAGGAGGATGGTAAGGATGTTGTCTGCCTTTGTGAGCGCCATCTGGCCTTCCGCATTGCAGGTGATGAAGATGTGGGCCACACTGCCTGCGGTTTGGTTTACGGCCTTCACGGCGCCCAGGCTTTCCGGGGAGTTTCCGGAGCGGCCGAAGGAGACAAGCAGGACCTTGCTGTCCTTGTTGAAGTACATGTACGGAGTTGTGATGATGTCCGTAGTGGCTATAGCCTTTGCTCCTCTGAATTTTGTGTTGTGAAGGGCGGTTTCCAGGGCGTCGCCTATGTAGGCAGACGTTCCGGCGCCCGTGAGAACTATTTCATACCCAAGAGCCAGCCACTTGTCTATGAAACTTTTTATTTCTTCTTTACGCGCAGCGATGATCTTGTATGCCTCAATCCAGACACGGGGCTGCTGCTTGATTTCTCTGTAGGTATGAAGGTCCGATGTCATTAATCAATAGGTATTAATCCATGCAAAATTAAAAAAATGAAGCCTAAAACGTTTCGATTCGGGCTCCATTTTTTTAAACCGTAAATCAAATCGCCTACTTTTGTTCCCGTAAGATATTGAAAATAAAGATATTACCCGATGATTGAAAACATTTCAAGGGGTTTCGGTTAAGCACTGTTATGCTCCAACCATTTCCACATTGATTTTCAGCGATTTCAATTGGCTTCTTACACTGGCAGGAAGATGAATGTCAGTTATTACCGTGTTTATCTTATCTACCGACGAAATGAAAGCAAGCGCCCTCTTGTTAACCTTGGAAGAGTCGAAAACCGCAATTACTTCACGGGCCCTGGAAATCATTACCTGATTGGTACTTGCCTCCTCCACGCTGGGGGTGGAGAGGCCGTTGTCCACGCTGAATGAATCTACTCCCAGGAAGAGCTTGTCGCAGTAGAAAAGCTTGAGGTTGGATTCGGCCAGGGGCCCCACTGTGGAGTTACTGGATTCCCGCACTGTTCCGCCCAGGAGAATAACCTTGAACCTCTTGTATTTCAATGCTTCCGTCATTGCAGTGACAGAGTTTGTAATGATGGTTAAATCCTGAAAAGCATCCAGGTTCTTGGCCACTTCAAGGGCGGTGGTTCCGGAGTCTATGAGGATGGTGTCCCCGTCGTTTATATGGGCGGCGGCGGCACGGCCTATGGCCTGTTTCTCACGGGAATTCACCAGGCTCTTGAAGTTGATGTTGCGCTCTTCGCTCTCATCCTTGTTTGCCCTTGCGCTCATGATGGCGCCGCCGTGTACGCGGACCAGAAGCTTCCTGTCCTTCAGGATCTTGAGGTCCTTTCGGATGGTAACTTCCGAGACGCCAAACTGTTTGCTGAGTTGTGACACGTTTACAGAAGAATCCTCCCTTACCTGCTGGAGGATGGCGGAGCGGCGCCCTTGGGCGGAATCGTAGATGTTCATGTGGTTTCGGTTTTGGCGCAAATATAAGACTTTTTTTAAATGAAACAAAACAAAACGTTTTTTTTACTTGTTTTACCTTAATATATATTGAGGAAACGAAATATTATTTGCAAATTCGCTAGACAAATAAAACTATAGCCAATGAAACAGTACGACATTGCCGCAATAGGCGAACTCAACGTAGACATCATCCTTAACCAGATAGAGTCGGAGCCGGAAATAGGCAAAGAAAAATTTGCGAAGCAGATGACAGTGACCCTTGGCAGCAGCACTGCAATCTTTGCCGCAAACGCCGCTGCGCTGGGAAGCAAGGTGTGCTTCGTCGGTATGGTGGGGAAGGATTCCTTCGGAGACCTTGTCCGCACTTCGCTTGAGGCAAAAGGTGTTGATACAAAGTATCTTATAACAGGGGAAACTCCTACCGGCGCAACCATCTGCATGAGCTACGGCGAAGACCGCGCCAACCTTACATATCAAGGAGCAATGGACGTGATGGGCTTTGACGATATAGACAAATCCGTATTCGACTGCGCAAAGCACATCCATCTTTCTTCCCTGTTCATGCAGAGCGGTCTTCTCAGGGACATCGACAAGATCCTGGACCTGGCAAAGGAAAAGGGCGTAACCGTTTCGCTTGACACCCAGTGGGACCCCATGGAAACCTGGAAACTGGATTACAAAAACGTACTTCCCAAGATTACTGTTTTCATGCCCAATGAGAAGGAACTCATGGCCCTTACCCATAAGGAAAACCTTGAGGCCGCAATAGCGGAAGTGCTTCCTTTCCTTGGCTGCGCAATGCTTGTCAAATGCGGCTCAGACGGCTCCATCCTTGTACGTAAAGACGGCTCCAGGGTGGTTCTTCCCGCGTTCCTTAACAAGAATGTGGTAGATGCCATCGGCGCGGGGGACAGTTTCAACTCCGGCTTTATCAGCGCCTTCGTAAAGGGCCTTTCCCTGGAAGACTGCCAGATTACCGGCAATCTCACCGGCGCTGTCAATACCACCGCATCCGGCGGCACGGGGGCTTTCGTTTCCCTGGACCACGTAAGAAAAGTCTGCCGTGAAAAGTTCGGAAAAGAATTAAAACTGTAATTTAAGTTTCGCATGTAGCTAAAAAACGAAAAAAGCTAAGGTTGAAATCTTTGAGAATTATTGCATATCTCATTGATTTTCACTATATTAGTGTCGCCAAACAACTTAATACAGTCACCCTTAGCATGAACAAAGATAGGCATATAATCTCAGAACTCAACAGCTTTTTTGCTGAAAGTAACAATACGAAGGCGATTCAGGGAATTATGAACGTAATGTCTCATATCACGCTTGACCAAAGGCAGATGGAGTTTGCCAAGGCTGCGAACTGCAAGTTCACGGCCGGGCAGGTCCTTGAGCTGATGGTCCTGTTCCCTTTCTTCGCCGTCAAAAACGGACACAACTTTGCCAAGAGCATCCTCGGGCAGATGTTTGCCTGCCGGAAGGATATGTTCTACCGCTTTCTGGCCAATGCGGACATCAACTGGCGTCAGATTGTGTACAGCTTCAATCGCAGGCTCCTTAGGCGCATTGCCATGCGCAGTGACTCGGTTAAGAGCAAAGAGCCCCGCTGCCTGATTGCTGATGACACTGACTTCCCGAAGACAGGCCGTAAAGGCGAACTGCTGGGCCGCGTCTTTTCCCATATTGAACACAAGAGCATCCTGGGCTACAAGGGTCTGTTCCTCCTGTATACAGACGGAAAGACACAGACCTTCGCAGACTTCACACTCCAGGGTGAGATGGGCAAGAAGCCGGCCAAGCCTCAGGGCTTGTCCCAGAAGCAGTTGGATGCCAGATATAGCAAGGAACGCGATACGGACAGCCGTGCGGCAAAGCGTGCAGGAGAGTACTTCCAGAGCAAGATTGACAACCTTATCTACCTTGTCAAGCGGGCCATCCTGGAAGGAATCCGTTTTGACTACCTGCTTGTGGATAGCTGGTTCACCAACAAGGAACTGGTCCAGTTCGTGAAGTCCAGACATATAGGCTGCCATCTTCTGGGCATGATCAAGATGTCTAAGACCAAGTATGACACGACCGAGGGGGCCATGACGGCGAATGCCATCATAGCCAAGGAATCCAAACGGAAGGGTCATGTCAAATACTCCAGACATTATCGTTTCTATTACTGTGAGGTGGCGGCAACCTTTGCCGGGACACCCGTTAAACTCTTTTTCTATCGCAATGGCCGCAAGGGGGAATGGAATGCGCTGCTTTCCACTAATACCGCCCTTGGTGCCTATGAAGCGTACAAAATATACTCTATGCGCTGGGCTATCGAGGTCTCGTTCGCTGAAGCCAAAAGGCTTCTGAACCTTGGCAAATGCCAGTGCCGCGACTTCGCGTCCCAGATTGCATCCATCTCGCTCTGCATGCTCCAGTACAACATCCTCGGATACGTCAAGCGGTATGAGTCATACGAGACCATCGGTGGCGTGTTCCGTGATGTGACGCAGGCTTCCGTAGAACTGACTGTCACCGAGAAGATCTGGGGCATCCTCATGGAGGTTATCCAAACCATCGCTGAAGCCTTCAACTTCGACCAGGACGAGATGATGCGTGCCATCATTAACAACAATAACAAAGAACTCAATGCCGTCCGACGAGCCTTCGCGGCCCTACAATTGGCGGCTTAAATCACTTGCGAAACTTAAA
>JAFRPW010000028.1 GCA_017428945.1 Bacteroidales bacterium
GTTGTCACGGGAGTTGTGACAAAGTGCGTGTGTTTTAATTAGTTAGGCGTGAATTTGCAAGACAAATAAAGACGGAAAAGTCATTTTCCCAGCACCACAAAAAACCCGCTGATTTTCAGCGGGTTTTCTTTTAAACAATAACCCCGGCATTCCTACTGGACTGTCGGGGTTATTGTTATTGTTTGGTGTACTCGTAATAAAGATAATTCTCATTAATTGTTTGCCCTCCGCCATTAGGAAGCGTAGGCAACGAGCAATGAACGCCTATTTTGAATACCTTTTCTTCAAATGAAACCACAACCAAGCTGATATCTTTAACATTGGCAAGAAACAAATCATCAGGGTCGTTGAATCCAGGATAGATAAAGCTGCAATTAGTCCTAAACTCAAAGGTATTCTCAGTTGAGCGTAAAGTCAACTGAATGGTACGAATGCTTGTACATTTCCATTCACCCTCATCTTCTATGAAATAAGGATATGGAATGGCGACATTGAAAGCTGTAGCGTATTCGGCATAGGATTCTTTGTATGAATAGACAGTTCCATCATTTACCATGGCTATGTAATCTGGTTCATAGTAGCCGATTTTGTTCTTGAATTCATACAGTAAACCCCAATAACCAATGTCATCATTGTTCAGGTCTACAGGAAGGCCCGGCCAATGAATATCAGACAACTTATAGTCTCCATACATCCTGCGCATATTCGATTCAAAGGTATCAGGGGTATCAGGTTTATTCTCCTTTTCGCAGCTTACAAATGAAAGCATGCAGAAGAATGAAAGTATTAGAACAAGTATCTTTTTCATGTTATAAGTTAAGTAAAAAAAATAGCCATTCTATTTTAGGGGTGCAAAGATAGTATGTTTTTCTTCTTGCGCAAAATATTAGCAATGTGCTTTGTCTTAATATCCTGTGATGTCCATGAGTGTAATACAGTTTCCTTATTTACCCAGCCCCACCATCTATAACAGCAAGTATTTAAAGGTCAAATACTTGCTGTTATTCTTTATCTTGAAAACGAATCAAATGTGGCTACATTGTGGCTATTTTATTCCAGCGCAGTATATCTCGATAGGATCCGAAGGAACAAATCACAGGCGGCTGATTCATTATCAACTGAAATGGGATCAATGTTTTCCAATCTGCCTTGAGCATGAATCCACCACATATCCCCCGTGTATGTGAGTGAGTATGTACTTGCCGCCATTTGTTTTGGAATTGTGATTGTAACAGCAGTGGTATTATCTGAATCGGAGATCTCGGCTGCGCTTTTTCTCGTTCCTCTGAACATTTGTTTTGTCCGTTTAATGACATCAGCTTTGTTCAAATCCTCTTTCCCAAGGTTCCTCGAAGCCGACAAATAAAGGTCGTGATATCTGCCGACATCGAACAAACTCTCAAATTCGGTAATACACAATTGTGCGCTCTGTTTATAGTCGGAACGAGTTCGGTCAAAACTGTCTTTTACCAAAACTGTACTTTGCAAGAGATTCCCTTGATAATAAGAGTATTCCGTTCCGAAATTGCTACCTTTCATTATGCACCATGAATAATCTTGAAGATGGTATTTGTTAAATAAATCCAAGATCCTTTCCTGTAATGATATTAACCGCGAGGAAGTCATAGCTTTTTGCGGATATTCCAGAAGGAAATATCGGCCAAACCATGTGGTCCGGATATTATTCTCCTCGTTCTCAACGATTTGGATGGGATTAAAACTTGTCATGGACCCTTCTTTCTGTAAATCCTCCAATAACCAAATAGCAATTGCTTATTTTCATTTCTTCTGGAAGGCAACTCCATCAGGCTGATGGCGTCGCGCTTGGCGACTTCCGTGGTGTCGATGTAGGGCTTCATGGATTTAATGTCAGCATGGTCGGTGGTTACGGGCTCGATGTCAATGTGAATCTGCATCCAAAATCGGCCTCCCAAGTATAGGAAGGCCGAAGTAGTTGGAAGTTTGGATTTAGCAAGCGGAGGCGGAGGATTCACTAATACTGCTGGGAGATGAAAGTCTTGCCACACTGCCGGATGCCCATAATCACAAGCGGCATGTGGTCGGGTTTTTCTTTCCATTGCCTTAAAGTGTCTGTTATCCTCCTTCTTAACATAGCATTTCCTTATTGTTTCTGGATGCAAAGATGCTGTTTTTCCAGGAATATCCTGCACTTGAACCGCAAGGTAGACGACATTTCTATCAACGTGTGGTATTATCTCTCCAACAGTTTCAGCGCCCAGTCGGAGAGCGGATTGGGGATGCTGTATAGCCCACCGTTATTCTGGAGGTTGTTCATCGAGATACGGATTCGCCTGGCGGGGCTGAATTTCTGCGTATAAACGGAGAGGCTGCGGCCATTGGTGTTTCCCTCGGCCTTGACTTCCACCGGAATAACGTGTCCTGCCACATCAATGAGGAACTCAATTTCTGCGCGGCCATCGGATGTCCAGTAGTAGGGCTTGTCCGAGCCGATCTGCGGCAACAAGGCCTGGAGGACGGCATTCTCCGCCATTGCACCCTTGAACTCCGTATAACCGGCGTTTCGGTTTTGAATGACATCGGCTTTCACTCCGGCAAGGCGCCGGAGCAGGCCACAGTCACAAGCATAGAGTTTGAACGCCTCGCGGTCCTGGTAGCCGCTGAGCGGAATTCCGGGCTTGCTTACGTTGAATATCTGGTACACCAGCCCAGCATCCACCAGCCAGGTCAGCGCATCCTCATAGTCTTTTGCACGGGCTCCAGTGCGGATGACCTTATAGATGAACTTGCGGTTTTCCTTGCTGAGTTGTGCCGGTAACGAGTGCCAGACGGCACGGATGCGGGTAACCTCAGACGGTTCGGCATATTTGGAGAAATCCACTTCGTCCAGACTCAAGATGTCCTGCAGGGCGGCATCCACATCAGCCATTCCAGCACCGTCCAACATCAGGGATGCAGCCTCCGGCATCCCTCCGCATATCTGGTAGCGGCGGTACTCGGTTGCGAGTTTGTTGAATATGACTGTGGGAAGATGCTCAGGAGCAGAGATGCTTTCCACATAATCGAAAGTGGAAGGGTCGGCCATACGGAGAAACTCCCGGAAGGTGGCGGGATACATATCCACTTTGTTCACCTGCCCGACCGGGACCTTCATATGTTTGCGCTTAACGGCCACACCCAGCAGCGAACCGGCGGCGATGATATGATACTGCGGTGCGTCCTCACAGAAGTATTTGAGGGAGTTGAAGGCTTCCTCGCTCTCCTGGATTTCATCGATGAAGATGAGCGTCTCCCCGGGAAGAAGCGGGACTTCGCTGTATGCCTGGAGTTCCTTGATAATTCGGGCTGGTTCCTTGGATATCCGGAATGCATCGATAACCTCCGGACTGCGGTCCAGGTCAAACTTCACAAAGAACTTGTACTGTTCCTTGCCGAAGCGCTCTACCGCCCAGGTCTTGCCGATTTGACGCGCCCCTTGTAGCAACATAGGCTTCCGTCGAGGCGATTCTTTCCAACGGAGGAAGGTTTCCAGAATATCTCTTTTAATCTCCATATACATTATCAAGTGCAGAAAAGTGTAATCATTTCACATTTTTCTGCGGTTAACTGCAAAGGTAGCGTCTGTTTTTGAGTTGTGCAAATATTTATAATAAAACTTTCCACAAAAACCGACGATTGTGGAGAAAATTTCCCTCTCTTCCCTCTCTCTGGAAGAATGCATACGGGACCTCCGCGTACCAGGCCCAGTCCGCGTCCCAAAAACAGGACGGAAACAGCAAATGCCTATTTTACATACTCTGCCGCCTTTCGGCCGGCTATTTTACTGTTGACCACTATGTCGGCGACGCCGTTTCCGCCCATAGTGTGGTGGATAGCCGGTTTGATGCGGATGGCGGCCGATACAACGTCTCGCGTATCCATCTCGTTCACAAAACGGTTCCCTGCCCGGTTCACAAGGATGGCTCCGTTTTCCGTAAGAAGTCCCACTACCTTATTAGACGTACGGATCTCCACATTGGACTTGGCCGATGCCTCCCTCAGGACCTTCATAAGGTGAGGGCCGATTGCTGTGCCTCCCTTTGGGCGGTGCGTCCGCCTGACGCTGCTCCCGCACCGGCCCGGGTTAATCGCTGTAATTGTGGTCTGTCACAACCACTACCTGGGTATCGGGGACAAGTGCCTGGATCTCCGAGGTGAGCTGGCGGCAGAGGGCGTCATCGTCATGGATATCGATGCCGGGCACCACGTCCACGGAAAGGAGACGGTCTTTCTCCGAGTAATAGAATCCGTGAACCTGCACAAGCTCCTTGTGGGCGGAGAGGGCGTTCAGCACCTTGGTCTGAAGGTCTGCACGAACGTTGTCTCCGGTGGCCACGGCATAGATGCCCACGGTCATTACTATTCCGTGCTTCACGGACATCAGCGTGGAAATCTTGCGGGTAAGGACGTGAATCTCATATGCCGGCATGGTGTCAAGGACGCTGATGTGCAGGGAGCCTATCATCACGTCCGGACCGTAATTGTGCAGGATAATATCGAACACGCCATGGACATCGTCAAAAGCCATGACTTCCTGCCTTATTTCATGGACAAGCTCCGGTGAGACCCTGGCTCCCAGCAGTTCATTCACGGGAGACGCCAGCATCTCTATGCCGGACTTTATGATGACGATGGAAATAAGGGCGCCCAGGATGCCGTCAAGGGATATGCCCCAGATGAGCATGATTCCGGCCGATACAAGCGTCGCCGCGGTGATGATGGCATCGAACAAGGCATCGGACCCGGATGCGATGAGGGCATCGCTCCTGAGCTGTTTTCCCTGCCTTTTCACATACCATCCCAGCAGGAGCTTGGCAACTATGGACACTATTATTACTATAAGAGTAGCCGTTGTATAGCTTGGCTGGGTGGGCTCTATGATCCTCTTCACGGACTCTATGAGAGAAGTAATGCCGGCCGACAGCACGATGACCGCTATAATCATTGCGCTGAAGTACTCTATGCGGCCAAACCCGAAGGGATGCTTGCGGTCTGCCGGCCTTTGCGACAGCTTTGCGCCGATGATGGTAATAACGCTTGACAGGGCATCGCTCAGATTGTTCAGCGCATCCATTATGATGGCGACGCTGCCGGAAATGATTCCGACCACCGCCTTGAACGCCACCAGAAACACATTGGCAACAATACCTACAACGCTGGTACGTATAATCTTAGAACTCCTGTCCATGCCTTATGCGCATTTTTCCGACTCTTCCTTCTCCAGCACGGTGTAGGCCACCTTGCCTACCAGCGTGGTGGGAAGGGAATCACGGAATTCTATCTCTGAAGGCAGCGCATACTTTGCTATGTGCTGCTTGCAGTGTTTCATGATGGACTGCTTCATGTCATCGTCCTTGGGGCAGTTGTCCTTAAGGACCACGAATGCCTTGACCCTCTGCATCTTGAGGGGGTCCTTCACGCCTATGACGCAGCTTCTCTGCACGGCCGGGTGACCCTCGATGATGTTCTCAAGCTGGGACGGATACACGTTGTAGCCGCTTGTCACAATCATGCGCTTCATGCGCTGGCTGAAGTAGATGAATCCCTCGTCGTCCATGCGGCCAAGGTCTCCGGTGTGGAGCCATACGTGGCCGTCGGCATGGGTCTGCATGGTCTGACGGTTCTCCTCCTCGTGGCCGATGTATCCAAGCATCATGGAAGGTCCGGTGAGGCATATCTCGCCTTCCTCCCCGTACGGGAGTTCGTCCTGGGTGCCGGGCTTGCATATCTTGAAATACGTATCCGGGAAAGGTATGCCGATGGACCCTTCCTTCTCCTTATTATAAGGTGTGAGGCAGCAGGCGGTGACGCACTCCGTGGTGCCGTATCCCTCGCGGACGCGCACTGTCGCTTTGTGGTCGGCGAGGAACTTGTCGAACTTCTTCTTCAGTTCGATGGTGAGGGAGTCTCCGCCGGAGAAAACGCCCCTGAGGCAGCTCAGGTCTGCTCCGTCAAGGTAGCGGTTACGGGTAATGGCCTCGAACAGGGTGGGAACGCCGGCGATGAAGTTGGGCTGGGTTTTCCGGATGAGCTTTGCGTAGCTCTTTACGTTGAAGCGAGGTACCAGGATGGAGGTTCCGCCTATGAACATGAGGGTATGGATGCACACTCCAAGGCCGAATCCGTGGAACACCGGCATGGCGGCCAGCATCTTGGAATGGTGGACCTCCTTGTTTGCCATGTTGCCGGTCTGCCAGGCCAGGGCGTTGAAGTTGAGGTCGCTGAGCATGATGCCCTTGGTAGTGCCTGTGGTGCCACCTGAGAAGAGGACCACGGCCTCCGTGCGGTAGTCCTTATCGGCAACATACCCGGCGGTGACGCTCTCCCCCATCTTCAGGAAATCGTTCCAGACGATGTCCGGGGCCTGAACCTTGGGGAACTTCCTCTCCGTCATGAGCTTCTGGCCGATGTTCAGGGGGAAGGCAAGCTCGTCGGAGACGCGGCAGACGATGAGCTTCTCTACCGGCCTCTGCTTTTTCACCTCCAGGAACTTGGCGTAGAACTGATCCAGCGTGACGGCAATGGAGCACGATGCCTCGTTCATGTAGAAGGCCAGTTCGCTCACTGCCGACAGCGGATGCACCATTGTGGGAACAGCGCCTATCCTGTTGAGTCCGTACAGGCAGAAAACGGCCTGAGGGACGTTTGGAAGGCATACCAGGACGCGTGTGCCGGGCCTCACGCCAAGGGCGTAGAAGCTCTTTGCCACACGGTCTATTTCTGCCGCCAGGCGGGTGTACGACGTAGCCTTGCCCATGAAGGTAAGGGCCGGGAAATCCTTCTCTGCAGCCGCCGTGTCAAGGACGGCGGCGGATATTGTCTTTTCGCTGTAATCCAGGTTAGGGGCAACCTCTCCATAGCTCTCAAGCCACGGAGTTGCCACATTGTCAAGTTTGTATTTCATGGTTAAGGTCTTAGTCTATGTCGATAGGAGCGGCGGCCGGAAGGTCCAGCAGCTCCGGGTTCTGGAAAATCTTTCTCACCAGGCGGAGGGTCTTTGCAAAGTAGTAGCCGTCCGCTATGCGCTCGTCCACCGTGAGTCCAAGCTTCAGGGTATTGCGCATCTCGTACGTACCGTCTTCCTTGTAGAAAGGACGCATCTTCTTCTCCCCTATCACCACGAAGAACGATATGGTTCCCCAGTTGAAGAGGTGATGGTAGTCCGCGTTCATCTTGATGGAGCCCAGGTTGGAGATGTAAACGCTTGAGTAACACGGATCATCAGCGGCAAGTGACTTGGGATAGACGCCGTAGTACTCCATGCGTTTGAGGCACCAGGACATAATGCGCCATGCAAAGCGCGGAAGATGGCTCAGGAATTTGAGGATGTCGTCCACGCCCACGCTCTGGTTTTCACCGCGAACCTTGGCCACGAACTTGTGGACATAGGTGTGAACCTGTTCCATTGGAGACTCCCCTTCCGGATTCAGCACGAACTTCGCCATGGATTCCTCCGCATCGTCGGTGAACTGGCGCTTTACGTTGAAGGCAACCTCAATCTTTTTCCTCTCGTAGAAATGGCCTCCGGCTATGAAATAGTTCATCTTGGGCCTTAGGAGCACGGCCTTTGCCAGAGCGGCGGTTATGAAATGGAACCAGGTGTACTTGAATTCCGGATTTTCTGCGTTTTTCTTGGCGAGGTACTTGTCTACCTCAGTGAGGTCTATTACCTCTCCAAGAACGGCCTCGTTCTCAATGCGTGAGCCAAACATATATGGCATCATCACATGTACAGGGTCCAGCCCGCGGAGACGCCAGGCATCCCACCTGTCTCCCCATCTTCTCTTTCGGTTTTGCATATTCAAGGTTTCAGTTTCGCACCTCAAATATACGCATTTTTTCTCAATAACTGCCTGAACGCCGCCCCTTTGTCACCCGCGGCCACGTTTTCCCACATTTTTGTGGCCCGGCGTGTTATTTGCCGCCATGGGCTATGTCAAGATAATTAGTTATTCCAGCTCTGACGTTGGATATGAGGCCCTCGGAGGAATACGTGGCGCCAGACACGGCGTCTACTTCCATCCTCACGGCTTCCCCTGCCGGAACGCCGTCCCAGATATGCGAGAGCCTGTCCACCACCACGCTCCAGTACGATGGAGTCTCTTCATTCGGCAGGAATTCTATCCTGCTCACCCTTTCCAGTGAGTCCAGGTGGATAATTACCGGAGTGGGGCCAAAACAGCCTTCATCTGCCTTAAGCGTGCTGGTATTGATTGTAATGGTTCCGTCCTGCCCCTTCTTGACGGGTGTTGTTGATGCCGCAACTGCAATGGCAACGGAAGCGATAAGCAAAGCCTTCTTCATGGTCAATCAGATTTCGGAAGGCAAAAATAACAGGCATAATTGCGCCAGTCAATCCCCAAATATGGCTATTTATTTAAAGCCGTGGAGCTAAAGTGTTGTATATCAACGAATAAGCTTACCGTCCCTGGGGAAAAGGGACCAGGGACATTTGGATAATACGCTGTTAATAAGCACGTTAGCCACACGGACAATTGAGGGAGAATGAGGATCTGCTCTCTTCAGGAAATCAGTGCTTCCGCTCTGGGTAGGGATTCTAATTTTCCGGCGTCGACAAGTTGAAGATTTGTGACGGGGGCGCCGAAGATGGGTTCCAGGGCGCAGACCTTGAGGTAAAAGTCCATGACAGGGAAGCGGCCGGAAAAGCCGTGGGCGCGCATGCACTCAAAGATGCGGGGAGAGAGGTTGTGGATGCCGGCAAAGGCAAGTTTGCGGTACTTTGACGGGTCTAGGCCCGGGTGCGGCGAACGTACCTCTCCGGTGGAGGTGTCCGTCCAGCCAACAAGGCGCATATCTTCGTCAAAAAGGAGGTAGCGGCGGGTGGGCCTGTCACTGACAACCAGCGTTGCAAGTGCCTCCGGGCGCGTTTTTTCACGCAGCCAAGCAATGTCCAGATTGGAGACGATATCTACGTTGTGCACAAGAAATGGCTCCTCCGAGGGGAGAATCAGGTCCTCTGCGTGAAGTATGCCGCCGCCGGTTTCAAGTAGCTCCCGGGACTCGTCTGAAATCTTATAGTTGAAATCCGTGCCTGCAAGGTACTCCTTTATCTGTTCCGGGAAATGGTGTACATTGACGATGAATTCATCGTACCCAGCGGTGCGGAGTTTATTCATTACATGGTACAGCAGGGGCTTCCCGGCAATGGGGACGAGGGCCTTGGGCATGGTGTCCGTGAGCGGCCTCAGGCGGGTTCCGAGACCCGCGGCAAATACCATCGCCTTCATGCTAGAGAATCTTTTCCATGTTCATTTCCCTGTGGGTGAGAAGCACCTTCACGTTGAACTTGTGGGCAAGGTGCTCTGCCAGGTGCTCTGCGCAGTAGACGCTGCGGTGCTGGCCGCCGGTGCAGCCGAAGCACACCTGTAGGTTTGTGAACTTGCGCTCCAGGAAACGCTTCACATGGGCGTCTACAAGCTTGTAAACGCTGTCCAGGAACACCGTTACCTCGCCGTCGTCCTCAAGGAACTTAATCACTTCAGGATCAGTGCCGTTGAACTGGCGGTAGTGCTCGTATTTGCCGGGGTTGTTTATGGAACGGCAGTCAAAGACATAGCCGCCGCCGTTTCCGGTGCCGTCTGCGGGAATGCCTTTCTTGTATGCGAAGCTCAGGATATGCACCTGGAGGCGCTTGTCCTGGGGAATTTCGTTTAGCTGGGGCATTGACGTAAGCTGCTCCAGGATTCCGTTAAGGTAGGGATAATCATTGAATGGAGTGCGCAGTAGGGTACGCAGGTTTGCCATAGCATACGGGACGCTGGCAAGGAAGTGCGGCTTTTTCTCAAAGTAGCCGCGGAAGCCGTATGCGCCAAGCACCTGCAGAGAGCGGAACAGCACAAACAGGCGGAGGCGCTCCATGAACTGCTTCTCATCCACTTGGGTGAAGTTCCTGAGTGCGCGTAGATATGTCTGGATGAGCTCCTGTCTCAGCGCCTCCGGGAAGCGGGAACGTGCCTGCCACACGAATGATGCTACATCGTAATAAATGGGGCCGCGACGGCCTCCCTGGAAGTCTATGATGCAGGGCTCACCATCCCTTATCATTATGTTACGGGCCTGGAAGTCCCTGTGCATGAAAGTGTTGCTGTCCTCTGCAAGAAGGTCTCCCTTGAGGCGGTCGAAGTCTTCCTGCAGTTTGACCTCGTTGAATTCAAGTTCAGTAGCTTTGAGGAAGCAGTACTTGAAGTAATTGAGGTCGAAGTCCACCATGCGGGCGTCGAAGGACTTGTACAGGCATTTGTCCCAGTCCAGGCCATCTGCACCTTTGAACTGCAGGCGCGGAAGCTGCTCTATGGCCTTTTTTAGAAGGTCAGCCTCGTATTCAGAGTACATGCCGCTTTCCCTTCCGGCAGCCACCATGTCAAAGAGGTTGTTTCCGCCCAGGTCTTCCTGGATGTAGGCCGATGAATCCCCGTTTGCCTGCAACACGGCCGGCACCGGCAACCCCTTGCTCCTGAAATGGTTGGAAAGCGCTATGAAGGCGCGGTTTTCCTCCGTGCTTGTCCCTATGACACCTATCAGCGACAGCGTACCCCCTTTCATGCGGAAATACCTGCGGTTACTCCCTGACGACGGCAGTTCCTCAATCCCGTCAAGCGTCCTTCCCGTATATGACTCGAACAGTGGTCTAAGTATCCCTTCCGGCATAGTCTAATCGTTTTCACAAATATAATAAATAATGCACTCACTTGCAAAAGCCGGGGTTATGAAGAAACAGGGCATCGTCTTTCTCGCACCCGTGGGGCTAACGTGCTTATTAACAGCGTATTATCCAAATGTCCCTAGTCCCTTTTTCCCAGGGACGATAAGCTTATTTGCTGATATTCAGTACTTTAGCCCCACGGCTGTAAATTGACGGCAGCAGAAGGCATTCGGCGGCAAGGAAAAGGACGATTCCGCAGGCCAGAAGCTCTTACCCCTGGACGGCACCATACAGGAAAACGTGAAATAATCCGGACAGGAGGTACCTGACGACTTGCCAGGCCACGAAAACTACCCAAAACGTGGCCTGGCGTGACAACCAGTTCATCTGAGGCCACGTTATCACGCGAAAACGTGGCCTGGGATGACAATGGCATCAATCCAGTGCACGAAAAAGGCCAAAAAAACCGACGGAAAAGGGATATTGAGGCGAGAATCCAGAAATATAGCGTTATTTCCCGGACGGGGCAGAATAATTAAGAATTATTTGTAATTGTCAAAAATAATAACGAAATTGTAAGCAAATTTGAAAAATAGCTTATGAGCGCAATAGGAAACATCAACGGCAAAGCACCCAAAGGCCTGATACTGGTTGTAAACACCGGTTCAATAACCACAAAATTCGCGGTTTACAAGGACGGAGACATCATCCTGGACAAGAAACTGGAGCACTCCGTGCAGGAGCTCTCCAAGTTTGCGGACGTGATGGACCAGGACGCAATGCGCACCAAGGCAATTACGGATGCCCTCAAGGAGTGCGGAATACGCCTGGAGGACATCGACATCGTGATGTGCCGCGGCGGCCTTTTCACACCCTGCGTCACCGGCGTATACAACGTGAACGCAGACATGAGGGAGGTCCTTTCCACATCGCGTGAGGGAAACCATGCATGCAACCTTAGCGCGCTCATCGGAGACAACATCGCCCACGAGATCAACGACCTTCGCGGCCATGACGGCCCCTTCGGCCCCTGCGTGGCATACGTGGCAGACCCTCCAATGGCAGACGAAATGCTGCCGGAGTGCCACGTGGGCGGCATCCCGGAGTTCCCGCGCCGTACGCTTTTCCATGCCCTCAACACCCGCGCAATCATGCGCAGGTACCTGCGTGATACCGGCCGCAAGGCAGAGGATACAACCGCCATCATCTGCCACATGGGCGGCGGCGTCACCATCTCCACCCACCGCGGCGGAAAGGTCATCGACACCTCCCACGGCCTTGGCGGCGACGGCCCCATCACCCCGGAACGTGCAGGCTGCTGCCCTCCCTACCCCCTCATTGACATGTGCTACAGCGGTAAATACACCAAGCAGGAGGTAAAGAAAAAGCTCATCGGCAAGGGCGGCGCCGTGGCATACTTCGGCACCAACGACATGAGGGAAATAGTTCAGAAGGCTAAGGAAGGCATTCCTGAGTACGTGGTATTCATGAAGGCTTTCATCCTCAACATTGCAAAGTACATCGTTGCCCAGGGCGCCCTGGTGGAAGGAAAGGTAGACGTCATAATCCTCACCGGCGGCGTGGCATTCAGCAAGGACATCACGGACGCAATAACCAAGAAGGTAAGCTGGGTGGCCCCAGTGAAGGTATATCCCGGAGAGAACGAGCTGGAGTCCCTTGCAGAGAACGGCTACATAATCCTTGCAGGCGCAACCAAGATCCACACATACAACAAGGACAGGATCATTGAAGACTAACTAACACACACTATAATTAATAACCATGGCAGAAATCGATTATTCAAAACGTTCGTTCAATTACTATCCCACAAATGCAATAGTGTTTGCAAAGTGCATTGACGGAAGATGGACAAAACCGGAAGCGACGTCGGACTTCAACTTCAACCTCCACTGCTTTGCCGGAGTTTTCCACTATGCCCCTTCATGCTTCGAAGGCCTCAAGGCATACCGCGGCGCAGACGGCCGCGTCCGCATGTTCCGTCCGGACGAGAACGCCAAGCGCATGGCCTCCAGCGCCAACTACCTTGACATGCCCGCACCCACAATAGAGATGTTCATCGACATGTGCGTTATGTGCGTCCAGGAGAACTGGGAGTTCATCCCCCCGTACGAGAGCGGCGCTTCCCTGTACCTGAGGCCCGTCCTCTTCGGCATCAACCCCCAGCTGGGCATCAAGAGCGCCAAGGACGTGATGTTCGCCGTCATGGCATCGGCAGTGGGCACTTATTCCGGAGCAAAGGCCCTGGTTCCCGGCACCGCCGTGCTTTCCCGCAACTACGACCGCGCCGCCACCTACGGCTCCGGCGGCTACAAGCTGGGCGCCAACTATGCACAGTCCCTGCACGCATACAACCTTGCACACAAGATGGGATACAGGGAACTCCTGTTCCTGGACAGCGCAACCCATACGCATATCGAGGAGTTCGGATCGTCCAACTTCTTCGCCATCAAGCACGGCTGCTACATCACCCCCAACTCCCCCAGCGTGCTTCCTTCCATCACCAACAAGAGCCTCCGCAAGGTAGCAGAGGAATTCGGCCTCAAGGTAGAGCGCCGCACCATCTTCATCGACGAGCTGGATACCTTCGAGGAAGTGAACTCCTGCGGTACCGCCGTGGTCATTACCCCTATCTCCAGGATTGACGACAAGGTTACCCTGGAGAGCGGCACCATCACCCGCGAGTACAAGTACGGAGAGGAGTGCGGTCCCATCAGCGCCAAGCTCTACAACCGCATCGTGGGCATCCAGAAAGGCCTGGAGGAAGACACCTACGGCTGGTGCATGTTCGTGAACGATCCCAAGTGATGAAAGGGAAGCTCCGGAGTCTCCTTGACGCAAGCAGGGCCGATGAAGCCATCGCCGCCGCGGAAAGCTACCGCGCGGAAGGCGGCGTCATGGACGATGAGCTCTTCTACCTCCTTGGCAATGCCTGGCGCAAGAAAGGCAACTGGCAGATGGCCATGAACAACTACCTGGAGGCCATCCACCTTAACCCGGAAAGCCCCGCGAAGCAGGCCCTGGAGATAGCCAACGAGATCCTGGACTTCTACAACAAAGATATGTACAACCAATAACAATAAAACGAATATGGCTAAAATGAAAGGAGCGACAGTGGTAGACATAGAACGCTGCAAGGGCTGCGGCCTGTGCATCGTGGCATGTCCGCTGAACGTTCTTGCACTAACCACAAAAAACGTGAACCAGAAGGGCTACAACTACGCCCAGACGGTTCTGGAAGACACCTGCACCGGCTGCGCCTCCTGCGCAATCGTGTGTCCGGACGGATGTATCACCGTTTATCGTAAAAAGGAGGAGTAATTATGGCAGAGAAAGAAATCACCCTCATGAAAGGCAATGAGGCCATTGCACATGCCGCAATCCGCTGCGGCTGCGACGGCTACTTCGGCTACCCCATCACTCCCCAGTCAGAGGTCCTGGAAACCCTGGCCGCTGAAAAGCCCTGGGAGACCACCGGCATGGTAGTGCTCCAGGCAGAGTCCGAGGTCGCTTCCATCAACATGGTCTACGGCGGCGCTGCAACCGGCAAGAGAGTCATGACATCGTCATCGTCCCCGGGTATCTCCCTCATGCAGGAAGGCATTTCCTACATGGCAGGCGCTGAGCTTCCGGCCCTCATCGTCAACGTCTCCCGCGGCGGCCCCGGACTTGGCACCATCCAGCCCTCCCAGGCCGATTACTTCCAGACCGTCAAAGGCGGCGGCCACGGAGACTACAGGCTCATCACCCTTGCCCCCGCATCGGTCCAGGAGATGGCCGATTTCGTAGACCTGGCCTTCGAACTGGCCTTCCGCTACCGCAACCCGGCCATGATCCTCAGCGACGGCGCCATCGGCCAGATGATGGAAAAGGTGGTCCTTCCTCCTTTCAAGCCCCGCCGCACCACGGAAGAGATTGCCAAGGAATGCCCCTGGGCAACCACCGGCCGCATAGGCATGCGCAAACCCAACATCATCACCTCCCTCGAGCTCCGCTCTGAAGAGATGGAGCAGAACAACCTCCGCATCCAGGCCAAGTACAAAGTCATTGAGGAAAAGGAAGTCCGATATGAAGAGTACATGACGGAAGACGCAGAGTATCTGATTGTTGCATTCGGCTCCGCCGCCCGTATCGCCAAGAAGGTCATCGCCATCGCACGCGAGGAGGGCATCAAGGTAGGACTCCTCAGGCCCATCACCCTGTGGCCTTTCCCCAGCAAGAAGATCGGGGAACTGGGCAGGAAAGTAAAGGGCATCCTCTCCCTGGAAATCAACGCCGGCCAGATGGTGGAAGACATCAGACTGGCCGTAGAATGCAACGTCCCCGTGAAGTGGTACGGCCGCCTTGGCGGTATCATTCCGGAGCCGGAAGAGGTTGTTAACGAGATTAAGAAAATGACCCTTTAATGCGCTGAGCCTTATGACAAAAGAAGAAATAATCCAGAAAGAGAATCTGGTATACAGGAAACCGGAACTGCTGAACGACGTTCCCATGCACTACTGCCCCGGCTGCAGCCACGGCGTAGTACACAAACTGGTGGCCGAGGTCATCGAAGAGATGGGCATGGCAGACAAAACCATAGCAATCTCCCCCGTGGGATGTGCAGTTTTTGCCTATAAATATATCGATGTAGACTGGCAGGAAGCTGCCCATGGCCGCGCCCCGGCACTTGCCAGCGCAGTGAAGCGCCTGTGGCCGGACCGCCTGGTATTCACCTACCAGGGCGACGGCGACCTCGCCTGCATAGGCACCGCAGAAACCATCCACGCCCTTAACCGTGGAGAGAACATCACCATCATCTTCATCAACAACGCCATTTACGGCATGACCGGCGGCCAGATGGCCCCTACCACCCTCCTGGGCATGAAGACGGTCACCTGCCCCTACGGCCGCGACCCCAAGCTCCACGGCTACCCCCTCAAGATTGCCGATATCGCCGCACAGCTTGAAGGTACATGCTACGTAACCCGCCAGAGCGTGGAGAAAGTGCCCGCCATCCTGAAGGCAAAGAAAGCCATCAGGAAGGCATTCGAGTATTCCATGCAGGGCAAGGGCTCCAGCCTGGTGGAAATAGTTTCCACCTGCAACACCAACTGGAGAATGACCCCGGACAAGGCCAACAAGTGGATGGAAGAGAACATGGTCCCGTTCTACCCGCTGGGAGACCTCAAGGACAAAGGTTAATAGGAGGAACGCATTATGACACACGAAATCATCATATCCGGATTCGGAGGACAGGGCGTCCTCTCTATGGGAAAGATACTGGCCTACAGCGGCCTCATGGAAGACAAGGAAGTGACCTGGATGCCGGCATACGGCCCGGAGCAGCGCGGCGGTACCGCCAACGTCACGGTCATCGTGAGTGACGAGCCCGTCTCCTCCCCTATCCTTTCATCCTACGACACCGCCATCGTCCTCAACCAGCCCTCGCTGGAGAAGTTCGAGAGCAAGGTGAAGCCCGGCGGCACCCTCATCTACGACGGTTACGGCATCAATGTCCCGCCCACCCGCAAGGACATCCACGTCTACAGGATAGACGCCATGGACAAGGCCGCGGAGATGAACATGATCAAGGTCTTCAACATGATAGTCCTTGGCGGCTTCCTCAAGGTTCACCCCATCGTGACAATCGAGAGCGTGCTCAAGGCCCTTCGCAAGACCCTCCCTGAGCGCCACCACCACCTCATCCCCATGAACGAAGACGCCATGCGCCTAGGTATGGAGATCATCAAGGAGCAGTAAAACTCCAGTATAACGCAGTTTTTGATAAAGGTTGGTTTTTAAGTGACCAACCTTTATCATACAAGGCGTCCTAGAACCTTAACGCCTCCACTCTCTGGCGCATCATTTCCGCCTGGGAGTGGAGCCATGAGTTGTCAACGTTCGCCGGGGCGGGGTCAAGATGGAAGGGTTCTCCAATGGCAAGCCTGTAGCGGTGCGGAAAACTCCAGCGGCGGTTGAAGACGGGGATAATCTGTGCCCCGCTCCTGAGGGCAAGGCGGACAGCGCCGGTGTGGAACGGAAGGATGTCTTCGCCTTCCTTGTTGCGGCGGCCTTCGGGGAAGATGAGAATGTTTTCTCCCCTTTCAAGGGCCTTAAGGCAGTCTTCCAGCCACTGCGGGGAGTGGTTCCTGCGGTCTACGGGAATGCACTGGGCGTGGTCGTAGAAACGGCGCACGAAGCCGTTCTTCTCATAGTAGTCGAGGGCAACTGTAGGGTGGATTAGCTCCCGGCGGTACTGAACCATCAGCACAAGAGGGTCCATGAAGCCCACATGGCGGCCAACAAATATGGTGGGAGCGTCAATGGGCGGCTTGGCGCCGTGCACCTTGGGGCGCTGGACGGCGTGTACAAGACAGTATGCGAAACTCCTTAGACAGAGGTCCGCAAGTCTCAGGTGAGCCTTATGAACAGAGCCGCCCATTACGCTACGATGATGTTTATCTGCTGGCCTGTGACCTCGACGGTGAGAGGGAGGGTGCCGGGGATTTCGCCATCGGCCTCAACGCGGTCTGCCTTTTTGCCCAGGGGCCTCACGGTCATTTTCTTGAACTTCTTTGTTATGATGCCGGGAAGGACGGCGAAGTCTCCCTTATAGATGTGGAGCATCTGGAACAGGCCCTTGAAGTGGTTCACGCCGGGCTGGATGGAGACATCGGCAAAACCGTCGGACCAGGAGGTGTCCTCTGCGTTCTGGCGGAGTCCGCCGCCGCGGAAGGCGCCGTTGGCAAGTACTGCGGTGAAGAGGCGGCCCTTGTAGACGGGGACATCGTCACAGACTATCTCTACCTTGCGGCGGGCACGGGAGAAGATGGAGTACGGGGCAACCAGGCTGTAGAGGAAGGAACCCTTGTAGCCTTTCTCCTTGAGGGCGTTGGTGTTGTAGCAGATGTTGGCGTCAAGGCCTATGCCGCCGATGTTGGCCATGCAGAAAACACCGTCCCGGAAGGTTAAACGGACCACGTCTTCCTTGCCGGTATTTCCTGCTACTATGCATTTGACGGCCCCGGAGACGTCTCCGGGGATGCCGGCGGAGCGTATCCAGTCGTTGCCGGTGCCGGAGGGGATGACGGCGAAGGTGAAACCGTCAAGGCTGACGCCGGAGGCATCGGCATACCTCACCAGACCGGTCATGACCTCGTGGACGGTGCCGTCGCCGCCAACTGCGATGAACTTTTTATATCCTTTCTTTGCTGCCTCGATGGCAAGGTCTATTGCGTGGCCTTTATGTTCTGTGCATACGTGATCTACGGTGAGGCCTCCGTCAAGGAGTGCTTTCTTGGAGTCTTCCCAGGTCTGCGACGTGGCTTTTGTAGCAGAAAAGGGATTGACAATCATAATCCATTCATTCATGGTTTGGGGTATTAGGTTTCAGGGTGATGATATCTACGTTGGGGAATCCGGCCAGGCGGAAGGCAAAGGCGCTGCCAAGGCCCCTTGTAACGTATAAGGACTGATTACCTTGAGAATAGAGGCCTGCCGATTCCTTAAGCCGCCAGCTTGACACATGCGGCCCGGCCGTCTTTACCTTGAGCCCGTGGGTATGGCCGGAGAGGGTAAGGTCCACGGGAGCTTTGCCGGCGACCTCGGCCCTCCAGTGGGTGGGGTCATGGGACAGGAGAATGGTGAAAGTGTCCTCAGGAATACCCTCAAGGGCCTTTTTGAGGTCCCCGCCCATAGACGGGAAGTAAGGATTGCCGGAGATGTTCTCCACGCCGGCTATGGCAATCTCCGCTCCGCCCTTACGGACGATGGCGTGCTCGTTCAGAAGGACCGTCCAGCCAAGGGAACGCTCAATTTCCAGGAGCCTGTCTGTCTGCCGGAGACGCTGCTCCTCCGTAAGATGGTGTCCGTGAAGGAGGTAGTCGTGGTTGCCGCGGATGGAGTAGACTCCAAGGGGCGCCTCCAGGCGGGCAAGTTCCTTCATGTAGGGCTCCGCCTCCCGGGCATCGAAGTTCACAAGGTCCCCGGAGAAAAGGACGATGTCCGGCTTCTGGGCCAGTATAAGGCCGATGATCCGCTTGATATACGGATTGTCCTGTCCGAAGGAGCCCAGGTGCATATCGGCGATATGGCATATCCGGAGGCCGTCAAAGGCGTCGGGAAGGCGGTCCGCACGGAGCTCCGTTTCCTTGAGCTTGAGATGAGTTGTGACGTAGAAGATAAGGGTGCTGAAAAACAGGCTCACGGCTATGCCTATGCAAAGTGCCGACACCGCTCCAAGCCAGTAGAAGAGCATGAACAGGAACTTAGGGAGCCCGAAGATGAAGATAATGTATGAAAGGGCCCTCGGGGAATCCGTGTACTTTACTCCCCTGCCTATGTTGACAAGAAAAGCCAGTGCTGTGGCGGTGGGGAGACAGACAGCCAGTTTCCACCACAGAGAGGCCCTTGCAAGGGGCAACAAAGCAATGAAGATGTCCGGAACAACTCCGAACAGGATGAAAAACACAACGTAAGTTTTGAATCTCATGCGGCTGTTTGTGTATACAAATATAAGGAATTTTCATTAGATTTGTGTATGGAAAAGATTGCGATATTCTGCTCGGCAAGCAAGGCTTGCCCCAAAGAGTACAATGACAATGCTGCAAAAGTAATTGAGGGTCTGTGCGGTAAGGGATACGGAATTGTTTCCGGCGGCACATGTCTTGGCACCATGGGCGTGGTGTCAGACACCGTTGCCAAATGCGGCGGGTACCACAAGGGCGTACTCCCCCGCTTCATGAAGGACGTTGCATTCCCCGGGCTGTCGGAAGTGGTCTGGACAGACACAATGTCGGAGCGCAAGGAGCAGATGCGTCGCGGCACAGTTGCGGCAATCGCCCTTCCCGGAGGCATCGGCACGCTGGACGAACTCATTGAAACCCACGTCCTTGTAAAGCTCCAGAAATACAATGGCAGGGTCATCGTCCTCAACACAGGTGGTTTTTTCAACCCCTTCTTTCAGCTTCTGGACCACTATGTTGCAACCGGCATGCTCACCCCGGAGGACCGCCGGCTGGTAGAGTCTTTTGACACCGTAGAAGCCCTTCTGGAATCGTTCTAGGGAACAATTATTAATACTGAAACCTAATTATGCAAAACCTGACTATTACCCCCGTCAAGGGGAAACGCATGCTGCGCCAGTTTATCCAGTTTCCTCTGGACCTTTATAAAAACTGCGACAAATGGGTACCCGCCTTCGAGGACGATGAATTCAAGTCCCTTGGTCCAAACAACCCCTCCCTTGCCTTCTGCGAACGCGAACTTTTCCTAGCATTCCGCGGAGATAAGGTAGTTGGCCGAATTGCGGCAATCATAAACCACAACGCCAACAAAAAGTGGAACGAGAACACGGTCCGCTTCGGCTGGTTTGACATTGAAGAGGATTTCGAGGCCGCCAAAGCCCTGGTAGACAGCGTCATCGCCTGGGGCAAGGAACGCGGCGCCAAGAAGATAAAAGGCCCGCTTGGCTTTACGGACATGGACAGAGAAGGCCTTCTGGTAGAAGGCTTCGAGAACGAAAGCCCGTTCACGGTCATCTACAATTACCCATATTACGGGGAATACCTGGAGAAGATGGGCTTCACAAAAGATGCGGACTGGACCCAGCGCTTTGTAGAGTTCAGCGACCAGCTGCCTCCAATGATGAAGTACGCAGACCTTGTGGAAAAACGCTACGGCGTCAGGCTATACCGGGCAAAGACCCTGAAACAGATGGCACGCCGCGGGCGTGAGATGTTCCATGTCCTCAACAGCGCATTCGCCGGCCTGTACGAATACAGCAAGCTGTCGGACCAGCAGATTGACGCTTACGTGAAACAATATGTTCCCGTTCTGAACAAGGACATGGTAGCCTTCGTTGTAAACGAGCAGGACCAGCTTGTAGCCTTCACCGTTACCATGCCGCACATCAGCGCCGGGGTTCGCAAAGCCAAGGGCCGAATCCTCCCCTTCGGCTGGCTCCATATCCTTCCGCAGCTCAACCCCAGGAAGAACCATATTGCCGAAGGCCTCCTTATAGGCGTTCTGCCGGAGTACCAGACCAAGGGTGCCGCCCTTCTCATGTTCAAATACCTGCACGAGAACTATATTAAACTGGGGATCAAGCGTTTGCTGCTCAATCCCCAGCTGGAGAACAACCACAAGGTCCAGACCCTGTTCGGCGATTATGATCCGCAGCCTTACCAGCGGCGGCGTTCGTACGTAAAGGAAATCTAGTTCTTAGCTTTCAAGACGGCGTCGCAGACATCGCCCACCGTGAAGGGGGCCGGCGCGCCGTCCGGGAAGTGGACCTGGAACTTTTCCTCCGCAGCCAGCGAGAGAACCAGCATGGTGAGGGAATCTACTCCAAGTTCCCTCACCAGTTCTGTCTGGAAACCGGCACTGCTGAGGTCTGTATTGGGACGGATATTCGAAAGGATCTCCTTGAGTCCTTCCATCACTTCTTCTCTTGTCATACTCTTGCTACTTTCATGCTTCCCGTGCGCTTGAAATCTTCCGTACGCACGGTCACTTTCATTATCTGATGGGTTGAGGGCAGAGTTGCGTTAATCTTTCTCACAAGGGCCTGCATATAGGCTTCTACCTCTTCCCAGGGCTTGCCTTCGAATGCCGGCATGAAGGGAAGAATCTCTACGGCAATAACCTGGTTGCCGTTCAGGGTGTCCTCCTTTACCATGGCGTCGCGGACGCACCGGTCTTCATAGAAGGGCTCTTCCAGGCTCTCCGGGCTCACGTTTTCTCCGTTGGAGAGGATGATGAGGTTCTTTATCCTGCCGGTGATATAGAGGAAGCCTTCATCGTCAAAGTGGCAGAGGTCGCCGGTGCGCAGCCAGCCGTCCTCCGTAAGGGCCTCGGCGGTACGGACGGGGTCTTTGTAATAGCCGGAGAAGAGGTTGTCGCCCTTGATCCAGAGCTCTCCGTCCACGATTTTTGTCTCCTGGCCGGGATAGATTCGGCCTATGGAGGTGGGCTTCTCTACGGAATTGGCGTTGGCCGATGTAAGATTGGCGGTTTCCGTGAGGCCGTAGCCGAAGCAGAACTCCACACCCATCTTGGAGAAAATGTCCACCAGACGTGGAGGGACGATGGCCGCTCCGGTGATGATCATCTTGAGGCTGGACAGGAACTGCGGGCCGTACATCTTGCAAAGACCTGCCAGGATGTCGCATATGCCGGGCACGATGACAAGCAGCGTAGGCTTGATTACAGGAATCTTTGCGATGGTGGCCTTCATGTCCTCGCAGGTGAACAGGAGGTTGCCGGTATAGAAGCAGCCGCATGTGCCGGAAATGACGCCAAAGACATGGCTCAGCGGCAGGATGGCTATATAGCGGTGCACGCCGATAACCTTGCCGGGCTTGAAGATGGCGTTGTAGTTGCCCCTCATGAGAGCACGGTGGTTAAGGACTGCACCCTTGGGAGCGCCGGTTGTACCGCCCGTGAAGAAAATGGCGGCAGGAGTATCGGGGTCGATATCGGCAACGGGGACCTCCGACTCAGCGATGCTGGCGGCCGGGAGAACCTTTACGCCCTGGAGTTTGGCGGTAAGGGGCATGAACTCCTCACGGACAAAGAGGGCGGCGATGTCGAACTTCATGCAGGAGCCTACGACGGCCGCCTCCGGCAGCTGGGCCGGGAAGTTCATGGCCACATAGCCGGCAGAGGTGACGGCAAGGAAAAGCTCAATGGCATCCTGGCTGTTGCGGTCAAAGATGCCGATGTGGGCGCCTTTTGGAAGCCCCAGGCCCTGGATAAAGGCGCGGCGACGGGCAACGCGCTGTCCCAACTCCCTGTAAGTAATGGTATTAACCGTGTCCGACAGGGCGGGCATATCGGCATATTCTGTGGTAAACCAGTCCACGAACTGTCCCATTGTTGGAAGGTAAGGAATCCTCTGGAGCTCCTCCTTCGGCAGCATGGAATGGAAATAATCTTGTGAAGATATCATAGTTCAAGTTTTAAAACGCAGCGCAAAGATACTAATAAAAAACCGAACTACAGATACTCCAGTGGCCGTTTTTCCGCCCCCAAAGAGCCATGGCTTTGGTTACCAGAAAGTTAGCCGGACGCTAGAGCAGCTTCAAAGCTATCGCCGCGCAGGCCTCGGCATCGGCAAGGGCGTGATGGTGGTTTGTAAGGTCAAATCCGCATGCGGCAGCAACCGTCTGGAGCTGATGATTGGGAAGGCACAGCCGGCGGCGGGAAGCAGCCAGGGTGTCGTAGAAAACGTAATCCGGATAATCCATCCGATAGACTCGATGAACCGCCTTGAGGCAGCCCTCGTCAAAGCGAGCATTGTGTGCAACCAGCGGAAGACCTTCAATCTTCGGGACTATGCGAGCCCATACCTCCGGAAATACCGGCGCATCCTCAGTGTCCTCCGGTCCCAGCCCGTGAACCCTCCTGCAGAACCATTGGTAATACTCCGGTTCAGGGTGAATGAGGGAATAGAACGTATCTGAGATAACTCCTCCCCTGACCACAACAACGCCTACGCTGCACACGCTGCACGGCTGCTCGTTGGCCGTTTCAAAATCTATGGCTGCAAAGTCTGTCATAAAAGAGTTTCCGGATGCAAAAATAGTTATATTATTTTTTTTATAAAACTATAAAACAAAAACGCCGGGCAATCCTCCCGGCATTAAAGTCAACTATTTGATTATCAAATCAATACTCTTCCTCGTTCCAAAAACATTACAGTGGCTTCCAGACTTCACAGAGTGCCATTTTTGCTCAGTTGTGTTAAGTATTGTGTTAACTTTCAAGGAGTTATAATGCGACAAAATGCGATAAAATACGATTCGCGCTCCTTGTGTCAACATCCATCCAACAACTAAATCCTGTGATTTGAAAGAACACAAGCTACCCCA
>JAFRPW010000001.1 GCA_017428945.1 Bacteroidales bacterium
AATTTGTATTAATCCAATGACTGAAAAGGAACTGATGCAATCCGGACTCCCTTATTCTGCGGTTGATTTACAGCTTTTAAGAGAGTTGAATGCTACAAAGGATGTGATTCACAGATACAACTCCGTGATGCCTTCGCAGACAGAGGAATTGCTTTCCATTCTAAGAAATCTGCTGGGCCATATCGGAGACGATCATATCTGTATCAATCAGCCGTTCTACTGCGATTATGGCAAACAAATCAGTGTCGGCAAGCGTTTCTTCGCCAATTTCAATTTCACGGTGTTGGACGAGGCTCCTGTGACCATCGGGGACGACTGCTTTATCGGCCCCAATGTCAGCATTTACACGGCTTGCCACAGCACGGATCCGGTTGAACGTAACAGTCGTAGGGAATGGGCCGAGCCCGTGACCATCGGTAACAATGTATGGATTGGCGGCAGCGTGACCATCCTTCCCGGAGTGACCATCGGAAATAATACCACAATCGGAGCCGGTTCCGTCGTAACCAAGGATATCCCGGCAAACGTTGTTGCAGTCGGCAACCCGTGCAAGGTTATCAGACAATTGTCATTCCCTGATTTAGGTTGACTCCGAGATGTAGGTTGACTTGGTATCGTTATCCCTACTGTTTGTTGTCTTCCCAGATTTTATCCCGGTTAAGGGTTGACTAGAGGGCGTAGGCCCCCCTGAGCGATGATTTCCCGGACCTTGGCCTTCATGGCGGCCTTGATATCTTCTTGAATCTGTTGTTCCAGTGGACCTTTACGCCGCCGGTCTTCACCGACAGGGCAGCAAGGCGGTACTGCGTTACACCATGCTGGAACTAAAGGACAGATTTGCACTGATGTGTGCTGCATTTGGGGAGGAGCAATACAAAGTAGATGACGGGTTTGAGGTGGTTTCGGTTTAAGTTTTGAGAGATTTTCTCAAAACATTTGCATATTTGGCGAAAAAATGCGTTCTTTGTGAAAAATAGAATTTGCTATGCTTGTTAATTTCACTGTCGGAAACTTCCTTTCATTCCGGGAAAAGAAAACACTGAGCCTGGAGGCAGCGCCAATAAAAGATAGCGGGAGTCAGATTATTGAGGTCGGAAGGCTTCAACTTCTTCCTTCGGCTGCCCTGTATGGTGCAAACTCCAGCGGGAAGAGTAATTTTCTTCATGCATTAGGAGCGCTATCGGTTATGGTAAATAAATCATCTTCCAGTAGCTCCATTACGCGTTTGCCAGTAATTCCTTTTCTTTTGGATGCGAGCAGCGAAAAGGAGCCATCTTTCTTTGAAATTGAAGTTATTACACCTTCGCTTAATCACTACCGCTACGGATTTGAGTGTACGCAAGAAATTATTGTAAGTGAGTGGCTGTATAGGATTGGCAGCCGCTCCGAGAAAAACCTTTTCATCCGTGAAGGAGAAAATATAGGCGTTTCGTCATCATTCAATGAGGGTAAAGGCTTGGAGGAAAGAACGCGTAGCAACGCACTATTTCTTTCAGTGTGCGATGCTTTTAATGGGCCGATTGCAAAAGAACTGGTCCATAGCATCGTGATTCCGCCTCTTCCTGATAATCCGCAGGAGCTGTTTGATGCACAACTTGCATTCATTCAAGCCGCCAAGGAGGTTTATTCCGAGGATGTCATAAAGGTTTTCAAGAATCTTGACTTTGGCTTTACTTCCTTTGAAATACCCTCTTCAGTTGAAGAAGCCAAGGCGGTGAAGGCTTGGACAACGCATAATGTCTATGATGACAACGGGCACGTCATAGGAAGCAAGCGGTTTTCAATGAAAACATCCGAATCAGCAGGTACAAACCGTTTATTCGATATTATATATCTGATTATGAGTGCACTTTCGGAAGGATCTCCTTTGGTTGTTGACGAAGTTGACCGGGCGATGCATCCTTTGATTACAAAATATGTAATCGGGCTCTTCAATAATGCCAGGACAAACCCTAAAGGTGCCCAGTTGATATTTACGACGCATGATACCAACCTCCTCAGTTCCAAGATTTTCCGGCGCGACCAAATCTGGTTCGTTGAGAAAGACAAAACGGAATCTTCCGATCTTTATTGCCTTGCTGAATTCAAGGATGCTGAGGGTGTGAAGGTGCGTAATGACCGCAGTTTCGAAAAGGATTACATCCAGGGGAAATACGGTGCCATCCCTTATCTGAATTACGATTGGGAGGATTAGTATGGGAAAAGCTATATCATGGAAGGCTATCCGTGAGATGAGAGAGCGGGAGCGAAAGGCCCATCACCTTGAAAAGAAAATCAAGGTGGCCAGCAGGCTCACGCACTTGAACTATTTGATTGTCTGCGAGGGTGAAAAGACAGAGCCCAATTACTTCAAAGCGCTTGTGAAGGGCCGTAACTCACAAGTCCTCACAGCTACAATCGAGGGAGAAGGGGCTAATACAAAGTCTTTGATAGATATTGCTATAAAGAGACGCGCTCTTTCTCCCATCCACTTTGACGTTACCTGGGCGGTATTTGACAAGGATGATTTCGTGGATTTCAATGAAGCCATTGAGTATGCCAAATCAAATGGAGTTAACACCGCATGGTCCAATGAGGCCTTTGAACTCTGGTATTACCTGCATTTTCAGTATTTGGACACACAGGTTGGCCGTCATCAGTACATAGAAATGCTCACGCGTGAAGTAAGAAAAGTGTATCCGCAGTTTGAGTATAGAAAGAACGATGAGGGTATATACCAACTTCTAACCGAAATTGGAAACCAAGAGCAAGCCATTAAGAGCGCCAAAGCTCTGGAGAGCCGGTATGTAGGTAACGACTACGCTTCACATAAACCTTGTACTACAGTTTACAGGCTGGTTAATGAATTAAACAATCCTGAAAACGTAATTGAGCGGATTAATTCTTTGTCTAAATGACTTACGAAGAACTTCTGGCCGAAAACATTCGCTTGCGTACGCGTATCCGTGAATTGGAGCAGGAGAATGCCCGTCTGAAAGGTTCTGGCTCTTCGTTGTTGTGCGAACCGGAGCCGCCACAATATGGTAGTGGCCCTATGCGGCTGGAACGGGACAGGAACACAGAAATCCAACGGCGGCTGTTTCCAGTTCAGGGGTTTTCGTCACGGATGCCGGTCAGTCCAGTCAGGTGCTATTCCGTGCAGACCATCCGTTTATATACGTGATCTCCGAAGCGGGTTCCGGGGCGGTGCTGTTTGCGGGGCGGTTTGGAAATAAGAAAGCGGAGTGAGAATTGAGGCTACCCAGGAGGCATTAAAGTTTTACATTTGCCAATTCTTCTATTAAGGCGGGCCGGTTAGGAAACTTGTTGCGGTATTCAGCTACGACCTTTGTTGCCAGCGCCTTCCCTGCAGGACAGGTTTTCGCGAGCGCGCTTAGCCTGCTGGCAAGTTCTCTATAAGATTTTCTGTTCGCATTATAGCCTATAAATACAGTGAATTCTTTTTCCAGTTTGGCAATGAGGTTTTTCTGCTGTTGAGGTGTAAATGCTTTCGCATATCTGCTTAGTGCGGACAACAGATTATATTTTGCATTGAGCAGATGATTATAGAGACGGTCTAGCAAACCCTCTTCTTTAAATATCTCCGCCAAAGGCGAATCTGCCGAATGCCGGAGGTCGGGATTTCCCGCCAACATGGTATCCCTGAAAGAGGGCCATTTTTCGGAATCTATGAGCCCTTTTGCTTTGTAGTAGTACTTCAGTGTTTCTTGTCCCCGAGCATCTGCAAAAAGGTCTTTGCACAAGAACGCTGCTGCCGTGGCGTCTCCTCTTGCTTCAAGTATTTCCAGTTTGCGCTCCCGCCATTTGCGCTCCAGTCCAAACAGACTCTGTTTATGTGCCAGTTTGACTCCTTCATCAATGGCCTTCAAAACCTCGACTTCCCGTCCAGATGATTGCAAAAATCCTATAAATCTGACGCGAAGTTCATCCACCTGGGGATTATCATGAAAAAAGGCTTCCGCTTCATTTGCCCGGCCCAGATCTATCAGGAAATCCCAAATGTCACAGGCTAGGGAGCTTTTCCGCCAACCGCTTTCGTTTTTGAAATCCCGTATCATGATGGCAAGATGTTCATCGTCCGTTAGAAGCTCTCCACGCACCGAATCGATTAACTCCTGTAAGTCATACTCGGTGTATTCAAGCAGTTCGGAATGATGAAGCCGATCAAGTCGGTCACAGATCTCAAGTTTTTGTTCTTTCGACATAGAGGGCGAAGATAATGCCTTCTCAATGAGCTTGAAGCAATCATCCAGACATAAATCGTCCGCATCCCAGTCTTCCCGCTCACAGAGATAATCCTCTTCATATTGCCTGTCATTCATTTCAAGGATTAAGAAGGCGGTTTCTATAGCAATGTCAGGACGCCCGGCAGTGATGCTTGTCTCTGCTCGCTTGATGACTTTGTTTAAATCCTTCCCAACCAATTCCCAGTCCAGAAACTTGGGTTGCTGATGCCAATCATGTTCCCAACGGGGCGATTTCATAAAATGCCGATAACAACGCAAGACCTCGGTTTTATAGTCAAATGCCACTATCTGGGTTGATGACGTCGCAGCCTTTCCTCCTCTTAGCGCCTCGCAAAAGGCGGGGTGTGTCAAAGCATATGAACGGACTATCGCGCGAAGTTGCTCCTCTGGCAGTGAGGCTATAAGCTTATCAACAGTTTCTTGTGACA
Source organism: Bacteroidales bacterium (assembly GCA_017428945.1). Lineage (GTDB taxonomy): Bacteria > Bacteroidota > Bacteroidia > Bacteroidales > UBA932 > Cryptobacteroides. Next base: position 4,676 of record JAFRPW010000001.1, read on the forward strand.
ACTTGGTCATAGTTTCTTTTCTGATAGTTGATGTATTTGTTGTGGAATACAAAAGCAAATGTACGCAAAGATTAGCATTCCTTCAAATCCATCTTTGCAAAATACCGTGAAGATGGAGCAGAAACTGCACCCGCAAATTTGGTGGGGCACGGGTGGGGCGAGAATAAAACAAATCTCCGTATCGAATTGGGAGCAAATAAGATACGGAGAAAATTCGTGCCTCGGGCGGGAATCGAACCCGCACGGCCGTTTCGGGCCAAGGGATTTTAAGTCCCTCGTGTCTACCATTCCACCACCAAGGCGTAATGTGGGACTGCAAAGATAGGTATTTTTTTGCAATCTCACATTGAAACCCTAGGCTTTCTTCTCCCCTAACACACACCAGCGGATGAAAGGTATGCGGCGGAGAACCTCGTAAAGGAGCGGGGACAGCGCGAATACCGCCACGCCCAGGATGAGGTACATGGCCACGGGAGGCAGCTGGGTGTAGGTTTTCATCATATACCCAAACGCCGCCACGGGAAGATAATGGACGATATAGAGCCCATAGCTGGAGCGCGTCATATACCCTGCAAAAGCACCGGTGCGGTCATACTTTGCCTTGAACCATCCCATCATGGCAAGGCACATGAGCCAGCCGTAGAGGCAGTTGAGCGGACTGCCAAGGTATGACGGAGAGGTGTTGTCCTGGCCGAAGGTAGTGACGACGAGCACGGCTCCGGACACTACGGCGCAGGCCATGAGCGGGATCCAGGCCTTTCCAACCTTCTCCTGAACCTCGTCGTGAGAGAACACAAAGTATCCCAGAAGGAACGGCACAAGATAGAAAAGCGGCTTATAAAGGTTCAGAAGACCGTCTGCCGTCTGGGGACGGGGATTTTTTATCAATGTCTGCTCCCCGGCCCAGAACAGCACTCCAAGCAGCACAATCCACACGATCCCAGCTTTTCCGCACCAGGTCCAGAACCTGTCCTTGCAGTCCAGGGCACGGACCAGAAGAAGGACGATGCAAAGCAGCCACAGCACCTGGATGAACCACAGCGGGCCGGTGCCGCTCACGGCCATTATCATATACTTTATCAGTCCTGGGACGCCCTCGAAAACGCCCTGCCTTTCTGCCACCACGGTGTTGAAATACCCCACCATCCAGTGGAATACAAACAGGCCGATGGTTCCCGGCACCAGCAGTTTACGCGTACGGGCCTTGAACCACTCCTTCGAAGGATACTTTTCAAGCGCATAACGGGCGCTTATGCCGGCCAGGATGAACAGCAGTGGCATAAACCACGGATACAGGATGTACATCACCACATCCTGGTACTGGGGGCATGCGGGATACTCTCCAAAACCGCCTATCCCACCAAAGACACCCTTGTTATTATAGAAGTAGATGACGTGATACAGCAGCACCAGGAGCACGGTAACCCAGCGCAGATTGTCTATCCAATGCTTTCTCATTTGGAAAGGCCCTCCATCACCTGGTCTATTGCACTCTGGAATATTTCCGTCTTTACCAGCGCCATGCCCTTCTGGTCCCCAAGGAGCAGCAGGGCGGCGCCCGGCTTGATGTCATAGACTTTACGTGCATCGCGCGGGATTACTATCTGGCCTTTGTCGCCCACCTTCACCACGCCGAAGATGTATTTGCCGTCACTTTCTTGCATTGTAGGAATTGTTAGAAATTTCCCACAAATATAACAATTGTTTTCAATATGATTACATTCCGGGCAATTATTATTATATTTGTCTCATTATGATTAACCCTGTATACTCCCCCGACCCCAGCCGTTACCAGAACGGCATCCGCTTCCGCCGCTGCGGAAAAAGCGGCGTCCTGCTTCCGGAAATCTCCCTGGGCCTCTGGCACAACTTCGGCGACGTGAACCCTTTCGCCAACTCCCTGGAAATGGCGCACTATGCTTTTGACCACGGAATTGTGCACTTTGACCTCGCCAACAACTACGGGCCGTCCTACGGGTCGGCGGAAGAAACCTTCGGGCAGATAATGAAAAAGTCTTTCGCCCCCTTCAGGGACGAGCTCTTCATATCCACCAAGGCTGGGCACGACATGTGGCCGGGACCGTACGGGGAGTGGGGCTCCCGCAAATACCTCATTGCCAGTCTGGACCAGAGCCTCAGGAGGATGAACCTTGAGTATGTGGACCTTTTCTATTCCCACCGCTTTGACCCGGAGACACCGCTGGAGGAGACCCTCCAGGCCCTTGTGGACATAGTCCGGGCCGGAAAGGCACTGTATATAGGCATATCCAAGTATCCCCTTGAGGCGGCGCAGTTTGCATACAGGTACCTCAGGGACCGAGACGTCCCCTGCCTCATCTACCAGGGCCGATACAACATCCTCAACCGGGAGCCGGAAGAAGAGGGCATCCTGGACCAGGCCGCGGAAAACGGAGCCGGCTTCATAGCCTTCTCTCCCCTGGCGCAGGGCCTTCTCACCAGCCGCTACCTGGACGGTATCCCCGCCGATTCAAGGATGGCAAAGGAGCACTTCCTCAAATCCTCCGTCCTTACGCCGGAGCTTCACGCATACCTTGTGAAACTGAACGCCCTGGCGGCCAGTCGCGGCCAGTCCCTTGCTCAGATGGCCCTTGCTTGGTGCCTCAAGGACAGCCGCGTAACAAGCGTAATAGTTGGCGCCAGCAGCGTAGCGCAGCTGGCAGACAACTTCAAAGCCATTGAGAATACGACGTTTACAGCAGAAGAACTAGCCGTTATAGACCAGGGGTAAGCTCAAGGATTTCTTCCTCGGTCACGAGGTTGAAGTCTCCCTCCACGGAGTTTTTGAGCATTGCGGCCGTGGTGGCGAAATCAAGGCCGCGCTGAGGGTCTCCGGGCCACTTTTCCGCAGCATGGATATATGCTGCCACAAAAGCGTCCCCTACACCCACCGGGTCCACTATGTTCTGGATGTCCCATATCCGGGTGCGGTATATGGTACCGTGGTACCACAGAAGCGCCGTCAGAGTATGGTGTGACGATGTCATCTGGTTCCTCAGCCCCAGCATCATGGCCCCGCACCGGGGGAACTGGCGGTGCATTTCCTCGAAATATTTTCCGTAAGCCTCCATGTCAAGCTCTGTATCGGCCTGCATGTGGCCCATGGGGACCTGGGGGACGGCGGTGGCAACCTCCCACTCGTCCTGGTCTCCGAAGATGAAGTCGCTATACTGCATGAGGCGGCTGAGGGTGGCATGGGCATCCGCGCCCTCGTATTTCCAGAGGTTCTTTCGGAAGTTGATGTCGCAGGTGATGCGAAGGCCTGCAGCTTTTGCCGTCTCAACGGCCTCGAAGGTAGCCTCTGTGGCACTCCGGGACACGGCGCAGGTGATTCCGGAGCAGTGGAAGATATCGGCCTTGGAGAAAATTTCCTTCCAGGGATACATGCCCGGGGCCGATGAATAGAAGGACGATCCCGCCCTGTCGTATATGACCTTTGAGCGGCGGAGGTCCTTTGCCGGCTCATAGTAATAGGTGCCGATGCGCTGGCCGCCAAGAACAACATGGTTGACGTCCACCCCGCGGTAGCGGAGAGTGCGCTTGCAGGCGGCAGTGAGGTCGTTGTCCGGAAGCCTTGTCACATACTCCACGTTATTGCCAAGGAGCGCGAGGGAGACCGCCACGTTGGCCTCTGAACCGCCAAACTGGCCTTCCCAGACATTACCCTGTCCAAGGCGCCTTGCACCCTCCTTTGAGTAGCGGAGCATGATCTCTCCGAAAGTGACTATCCTCTTTCCCATGATAAACTTGATTGAAAAGCGGCTCAAAGTTACAAAATTTGTCCGTTTTTTGGCAGAATTGGTAATATTTCGAAAACATTTTCCTATATTAGTAGACCGAAACAAATATAACAACATCTATATAACACTAATTATCAAAACTTAGGAGGAAACCTATGGACAAAATCAGAAATCTCGCGGATCTCCGCAAGATGAAGGAAGGTATGCAGTCCAGGATGTCGCTGCGTGAAAACAGCAACTCCGACGAGGCTATCATTCAAATCAAGGTCGGAATGGCCACCAGCGGTATCGCCTCGGGTGCAAAGGAAACCATGAACTATCTTATCACCGAGCTTGACAAGCGCCAGATCAAGGCTCTGGTCATGCAGGTAGGAGACATGGGCTACAGCTATGCAGAACCCACCGTAGAGGTAACCATTCCCGGAAAGGATCCCGTCGTGTTCGGAGACGTTAAAATCCCGCGTGCTCAGGAAATCATCGAAAAGTACATCGTCGGAGGTGAGCTTATCGAAGGCATCCTGCCCGCCAATTACAGATCCATCTAAAACCTTAACCACCCCAAAAGAGCGATTATGGCAGTAAAAATGCATATTCTGGTATGCGGTGGAACAGGTTGTTCCGCATCCGCAAGCCACGAGATCATCGATCAGCTTAACAAGGAAATCGTGGCCCACGATCTCACCGATTTCGTAAAAGTGGTAGTCACCGGCTGCTTCGGTTTCTGCGAAAGAGGTCCCATCGTGAAAATCATCCCGGACAATACTTTCTACACCAGGGTGAAACCGTCCGACGCAAAGGAAATCATCGAGGAGCACATCATCAAGGGACGTAAGGTCCAGCGCCTCCTCTATGTTGCCCCGGACACCAACAAGAGCGTTTCTGACTCCAAGCACATGGAGTTCTACAAGAAGCAGCTCAGGATTGCCCTCCGAAACTGCGGCTTCATCGATCCTGAGAATATTGAGGAATCAATAGCCCGCGACGGCTATGCCGCCCTGGGCAAGTGCCTCACGGAGATGACCCCGGAACAGGTCATCGCGGAAATCAAGGCCTCCGGCCTCCGCGGACGCGGCGGCGCAGGTTTCCCCACCGGCCTCAAATGGGAAATTGCAGCAAAGAGCCGTCCGGGCGAGCAGAAATACGTAGTCTGCAACGCCGACGAAGGAGACCCCGGTGCATTCATGGACCGTTCCCTCCTGGAAGGCGACCCTCACTCAATCCTTGAAGCAATGGCCATCTGCGGCTACTGCATCGGCGCATCGAAGGGTCTCATCTACATCCGTGCAGAGTACCCTCTGGCAATCCACCGCCTGCAGGTTGCAATAGCCCAGGCAGAGGAATACGGCCTCCTTGGCAAGGACATCCTTGGAACCGGCTTCAACTTCGAGATAGAGCTCCGCTACGGTGCAGGCGCATTCGTCTGCGGTGAGGAAACCGCCCTCATCCACTCCATGGAAGGAAAACGCGGCGAACCCACCTTCAAACCCCCGTTCCCCGCTCAGTCCGGTTACCTTGGAAAGCCCACCAACGTGAACAACGTGGAGACCTACGCCAACATCCCCGTCATCATCAACAAGGGCGCGGCATGGTTCTCCAGCATCGGCACTGAAAAGTCCAAGGGCACCAAGGTGTTCGCCCTGGCCGGCAAGATCAACAACGTAGGTCTCATCGAGGTTCCCATGGGCATCACCCTGCGTGAGATCATCTACGAGATTGGCGGCGGCATCAAGGGAGGCAAGAAGTTCAAGGCCGTCCAGACCGGCGGTCCTTCCGGCGGCTGCCTCACGGAAAAACACCTTGACACCCCCATCGACTACGATTCCCTGGTAGCGGCCGGCTCCATGATGGGCTCCGGCGGCATGATCGTGATGGACGAGGACGACTGCATGGTTGCCATCGCCAAGTTCTACCTGGGCTTCACCGTAGACGAGTCCTGCGGCAAGTGCACACCCTGCCGCGTGGGCAACAGGCGCCTCCTGGAAATCCTCACCAAGATTACGGACGGCAAGGGCACCATGGAAGACCTTGAGCAGCTCAAGAACCTCTCCCAGGTAATCAAGGACACCGCACTATGCGGCCTTGGCCAGACGTCCCCCAACCCTGTTCTCTCCACCATCAACAACTTCTGGGACGAGTACGTTGAGCACGTCGTGGACAAGAAGTGCCGCGCCGGCCAGTGCAAGGCCCTCAAGAAGTATGTGATAGATCCTGACAAGTGTAAAGGCTGTACCGCCTGCGCCAGGGCCTGCCCTGTGAGCGCCATCAGCGGCACCGTCAAGAACCCGCACGTCATCAACCAGCTTGACTGTATCAAGTGCGGCACCTGTATCGAGAAGTGTAAATTCGGTGCCATCAGTCTTAAATAACGGAGGAACAGAATATGGATACTATCAAATTGACTATAGACAACAGAGAAGTGGAAGTGCCCAGGGGTACTACCATTCTTAAAGCTGCCGAGCAGATGGGTATCAAGATTCCTACCCTCTGTCATTTCGAGCTTGACGGCCTTGCCCTCGAGAACCGCCCCGGCGGATGCCGCATCTGTGTGGTAGAGGTTGTAGGCCGCAGGAATCTTGCCCCCGCCTGCATCACCGAGTGCATGCCGGACATGGTCGTCAAGACCAACTCTTTCCGCGCCCTCAACGCCCGCAGGACCGTCCTTGAGCTCATGCTCTCCGACCACCCCAACGACTGCCTCCAGTGCCCCAAGAGCGGCAAGTGCGAGCTCCAGTCCCTGGCAGCGGACATGGGAATCCGCGAAATCCCCTTCAAGGGCCAGCAGTCCCAGTACCCCATAGAGCTCTCACCCTCTATCGTACGCGACTCCAACAAGTGCATCATGTGCCGCCGCTGCGAAAGCGTGTGCCATGAGTACCAGAGCGTAGGCGCAATCGGCGCAGTGGACAGAGGCTTCCCGGCCGTTGTCAACACCGCGTTTGACGAGCCCCTGGTGAACACCAACTGCGTATTCTGCGGCCAGTGCGTGGCAGTGTGCCCCACCGGCGCCCTGTCGGAGGTGGACAACACCGCAAAGGTGCTCCGCGACATTGCAAATCCCGATGTCAAGACCTGCGTCCAGGTTGCTCCCGCAGTGCGCGTAGCCCTTGGCGAGGAATTCGGCCTGCCCGCCGGCAGCATCGTCACCGGCAAGATTGCAGCCGCCCTCAAGGCCATCGGCTTTGACTATGTGTTCGACACCGACTGGTCCGCCGACCTCACCATCATGGAGGAAGGCACGGAGGTCATCGGCCGTCTCAAGGCATTCCTCTCAGGGGACAAGAGCGTCAAGATTCCCGTCATGACCTCCTGCTGCCCCGCATGGGTGAATTTCTACGAGAAGTTCTATCCGGAGCTCCGCGAGTACCCGTCAACCGCAAAGTCTCCTCAGCAGATGTTCGGCGCAGTTGCAAAGACATATTTCGCAGACAAGATAGGCGTCACCCGCGACAAGCTGGTCTGCGTGTCCGTAATGCCTTGCGTTGCCAAGAAGTACGAGACCGAGCGTGAAGAATTCAAGGTGGACGGCACCCCCGATGTGGACTACTCCCTCACCACCCGCGAGCTTGCACGCCTCATAAAGATCTGCAACATAGACTTCGCCAACCTCCCGGAGGCAGAGTTCGATTCTCCTCTTGGTGCATCCACCGGCGCAGCCGTCATCTTCGGCGTAACTGGCGGTGTCATGGAGGCTGCCCTGCGTACCGCAGTGGAGGTCCTCACCGGCAAGACACTTCCCAGGATAGACTTCGAAGAGGTCCGTGGCCTGGAAGGCATCCGCGAGGCCGTGGTTCCGGTTCCCGGAGTAGCAGACCTGAACGTTGCCGTAGTATATGGCCTCAAGAACGCGCGCACCATCATGGAGCAGATAAAGGCAGGCACCTGCAAGTATCACTTCGTGGAGGTGATGGCATGCCCCGGCGGCTGTATCGACGGCGCCGGCCAGCCTTACCACCATGGAGACGCTTCCATAGTGAAGGCACGCCACAAGGCCATTTACGAAGCAGACCGCAACATGCCCATCCGCAAGTCCCACGAGAACCCGGAGATCATCGCTATCTACAAGGAGTTCCTTGGACAGCCCTGCGGTGAGAAGTCCCATCACCTGCTTCACACTCATTACTTCGACAAGAAAATCAAGTTTGACATCGAAAAATAATTAAGCCATGTGTGGACCCCAGATAAAAATAAATGAAGCCAGCTACCGTACCATCAAGGACATCTGCGCTTCCTTCGATAACAAGCCGGGCGAACTCATCAACATCCTGCACAAGACCCAGGAACACTTCGGATATCTTCCGGAAGAGGTCCAGCAGGTAGTTGCAGACTGCCTTGGAATCCCTGTGGGACGCGTTTACGGCGTTGTTTCCTTCTACAGCTTCTTCACCATGAAGCCCAAGGGCAAATATGCCATCTCCGTATGCCTTGGCACCGCTTGCTACGTCAAGGGTGCAGAGAAGATCCTGGACGCCCTCAAGAGCGAGCTCAAGATCTCCGAAGGCGGTGTCACAGAGGACGGCAAGTTCTCCCTGGACGTTCTCCGCTGCGTGGGCGCATGCGGCCTTGCCCCGGTCATGACCATCAACGGCAAGACCTACGGCCGCCTGGTTCCGGAGCACGTCAAGGAAATCCTTGCCGAATACGCGGACTGACATGAAGATCAGTGAAATTGCAAAACTTGTCGACGGGGTGCTTGTCGGGGCCCCCGTCGACGAGTTTTATGAGGTAGAGAAGGCTTTCGCATCGGACCTCATGAGCGACGTCCTGCGCTTCAACATGGACCAGACCGTGCTCATTACCGGCCTGTGTAACAACCAGACCATGCGCACCTGCGAGATGGCCGACATCCGCGTCATCCTCATGGGCCGCGACAAACAGCCGGACCAGGACATGATAGACCTTGCCGTGGAGAACGATATCGTGATAATCAAGTCCAAATACAGCATCTTCAAACTTAGTGGCATCCTCTACGGAGCCGGAATCCAGCCCCTGTACTAGCCTATGCATTACACCTTCAAGATAGAGCGCGGCAACTTTACCGATGCCGGCCAGGCATCCAGCAGCGTCAAACGCACGCTCAAGCAGCTTGGCGTTGACCCTGCCAACATAAAGCGCACCGTCGTCGCCCTCTTCGAGGCGGAAATCAACGCCGTGGCCCATGCCTACGGCGGAACCATAGACGTTGACATCGACGGAGAAAAGATTGTGATGGTGGTGGCCGATGAAGGCCCCGGCATCCCCAACATAGAGCTGGCCATGCAGGAAGGCTGGTCCACGGCTTCGGCAAAGGTCCGGGAAATGGGCTACGGTGCCGGCATGGGCCTTCCCAACATCAAGAAGAACACCGACGAGCTGAAGATAGACACCAAGGTGGGAGTGGGCACCACTGTCACCATGACCGTTAACCTGGCCTGACCATATGCCTACCGGAGAGATATACTTCAAGCATTCCCTCAGGGTGAACGGCTACCTCTGCAAGGGCTGCACCGCCTGTATGCGCACCTGTCCAACGGCCGCCATACGCATCCGTGAGGGCAAGGCCGTCATCAGCGAGAACAAGTGCGTGGACTGCGGCGAGTGCATCAAGGCGTGCCCGCACAAGGCAATATACATCAAGCAGGACGATTTTGGCCTTATAGAAAACTACAAGTACAGGGTATGCCTGGTTCCCACCACGTTCATAGGCCAGTTCGACACCAAGTACAAGACCAAGGCAATATACTCCTGCCTGATAAGACTCGGTTTTACACATATATATGAGGTAGAGCACGAGGTGGCGCGCATGATGGAGCTCTACAACTTGTACATGGAGGCCCACCCGGAGATAAGGACGTTCATATCTCCGTACTGCCCTGCGGTGACCCGCCTCATCCAGGTGCGGTTCCCTTCCCTTGTAGACAATGTAATCCACGTGAGGGCGCCCCTGGAGCTCGCATCCCGCGTAATTACCAAGAAACTGATTGACGAAGGCGCCAGGCCGGAGTCCATAGGCGTTTTCTATGTTACGCCGTGCGCGGCCAAGATTGCCGCCGTGAAGTATCCAGTTAGCGGAAAAGACACCTGCGTTGCGGGGGTGATAAACATGGATTTCCTCTACAACAAGGTGATGCTGATGCTCCACGACTCGGACAAGAACGCCCAGCCCATTAACCACACGCTGAATTCCCGCGATGTCCAGTGGTCACTTGCCGGCGGCGAGGCGCCCCATTTCAAGGGGGCGCACTATGCCGTAGACGGCCTGCAGAATGTCCTCAATTTCCTTGAAAGGCTTGAGGACGAGGCCATCGACGCCCCGGGTCTTGTGGAAATGCGCATATGCGACCAGGGCTGCGTGGGCGGCGTCCTCACCACCCAGGACCGCTTTGTGGCCCGCAAGCGCCTGGAATACAGGGCCCGCCTGTTCGAGCGCCTGGAGCGAAGCAAGATACGCGAAACCCCGCCCGAGGACCACACCCTTACGCCGCAGTGGATAAAGGACATGGAGATATCGGAAATAAAACCCCGCTCCATATACAAGCTCAACGACAACTATGCCGAGGCCTTCAAGATGGCCGAGCGCATGAAAAAGATTGAAAAGGCCCTCCCGGGAGTGAACTGCAGCGCCTGCGGAGCCCCTTCCTGCGCCGCCCTGGCGGAAGATATCGTCCGCGGAGACGCCAGCGCAGATACCTGCGTTTTCATCAACCCCCTCTCCCAGACTTCGAAAGACGCCATGAAGCGCATCTGGGGAGACCGAATTAAAGACACCAATAAAGAAGACTGATAACATGACCCTGAAAGACATCATCGAAGAACTTGACCTCAAGTGCCTCAACCCCGTGAATCTGGACGCCGAAGTAAGCAGCGCTTACGCATCGGACCTTCTGAGCGACGTCATGGGAAACGCCCGCAGCGGCCAGGTGTGGATTACCATGCAGACCCACAAGAACGTAACGGCAATTGCATCCCTGAAGGACATGCCGGCTGTAATCATCGTCCGCGACGGTGTGCCTGACGACGACATGCTCCAGCACGCGAAGGATGAGGACATCTGCCTCCTGGTGAGCAAGGACGCCACCTTCGAGGTCTGCGGCAAGCTCTACGACCTCATAAAGTAAGATGAAGTTCAATGCCGATATGCACATCCACTCGGTGCTCTCCCCCTGCGGAGACATCGAGATGAGCCCTTCTGCCATAGTTGCCACGGCAAAGGCCCGCGGGATGGACATAATCGGCCTTACGGACCACAACTCCACCCTCAATGCGGACGTCACCCGGCGCCTGGGGGAAAAGGCCGGGCTGCACGTTCTCATGGGAGCGGAGGTCACCACCAAAGAGGAAGTCCACTGCCTGGCATTCATGCCCACGACGGAAAAACTGACCGAGTTCCAGGCGTTTCTGGACTCCAGGGTGATCTTCTTTGAGAACGATGTGGACAAGTTCGGCTACCAGCTGGTGGTGGACGAGGAGGAGAACGTGCTGGACCAGGTCCCTCACCTTCTCATAAACGCCCTGGACCTTCCCATGCTGGAACTCCAGCAGAAGGTGTACCAGATGGGCGGCATCTTTATCCCGGCCCACATAGACAGGCCCACGTTCAGCCTGAGCTCACAGCTGGGATTCGTGCCATCGGGCCTCAAGTACCATGCAATGGAGCTCAGCTACTACTGCAGGAAGGACGGATACAAGTTCCTGGAAACGCACCCATGGTTCAGCGACCTCAATTTCATCCAGAGCAGCGACGCCCACTACGTTGAGGACATTGCCAAGATACACAGCGTGCTGGAAATGCCTTATTTCAGCTTTGAGAATTTCAGAGACGCCCTCCGGCAGGGAGAGCCCGTTATACTATGAAAAGCCTGGATCTTCATATAATTGACATAACCCACAACTCCATCCGCGCCGGAGCCACGGAGATTACCATAGAGATGGAAGACAGCGAGGCTAAGGACCTCCTGTCCATAAAGATTGTGGACAACGGCTGCGGAATGCCTGAGGAGATGATTGAGGCCATCAACAGCCGCTTCTACTCCTGCCGCAAGGAACGTAAAATCGGAATGGGGATAGCCCTCCTTAAGTTCCATTCCGAGCTTTGCAACGGCAAGTTCTACCTCAAGTCCAAGGTTGGAGTGGGCACGGAGATATACGCCTCCTACCAGCGTTCCCACATAGACCTCCAGCCCAAAGGAGACCTTGCCGGCTGCTTTGCCAGCTTCATCTGCCAGTACCAGGATATCAACTTTATAATAAGGTATATAAAGGACGACGACACCTTCGAGCTCTCTACCACCGATGTCAAGGAAGTCTTCGAAGGGATGAACCTCAACAACCTGGAAATCATAAACAGCCTCACGGAGCTCATCCGTGAGAACATTGGCAGCTAAGGCAGGGCAACCCTGTCCAGAATGCCCTGCAGGGCGGCTATGGCAATGCCGTAATTTGTGATTGGCACTCCGGCAAGGAGTGCTTTTCTTATGCGGGAGCGTACCACTGCAGCGTTTGCCACACAGGCTCCGCAATGGATGATGAGACTGTACGGTGACAGATCTTCCGGGAAGTCGTTGCCTGCGGCTATGACAGCCTCAAGGTCAGGCACACGCCTGCGGAGCATAGCAGGGATCTTCACCCTTCCGATGTCCTCCGTATCCGGAACGTGGGTGCAAGCCTCCGCAATAAGGACCTTTGCACCCGGCTTCAAGGCATTGATTGCCTTTGCCCCGGCAACAAACACGTCAATATCGCCCTTTGCCGCCGCCAGAAGAATGGAGAACGATGTTAGAGTCCAGTCAGGAGGGATTGTCTCATTCACTCTCTTGAACACCTGAGAGTCTGTAATGACCAGCGCCGGAGCGCCTTTAAGGCCCGAGATGGTGCTTCCCAGGCTGTCCGGCGTGCAGCAAACAGGCGTACAGCCGCGGTCCAGCAGTTCCCTTATAACCTGCACCTGCGGCAGGATGAGCCTGCCCTTCGGAGCCTCGCTGTCCTGCGGCATCACAAGCACCACAAGGTCCCCCTTGGTGACCAGACGGCCGGTCAGGAACTTCTCTTCCATCTTTGGGGCAACTGACGCAATACGTTGCAGCAGCGACTCCACACTCTCTCCCCTTGTATAAGTGACGCAAGGAATACCTGCAAGTGTGACTATCGTCCCAAAATCCGGGACGCGTCCCAATTTTTGGGACGATGAGATCACTTCGGGGGCGACGACCAGGACGGCGATGTCGGTTTCGTCCAGGACGGCACGGGTGCGGCGTTCACGCTCCGGCCCGAGTACACCGTTGTCGTCAAGACCTGCGGTATCTATAAGTACACAAGGGCCCAAGCCCGGAAGCTCTGCAAGCTTACGGACCGGGTCGGTAGTTGTACCCGGAACGGCACTCACAAGCGACACCTCCTGGCCGCAAATGGCGTTTACCAGGGTGGATTTACCGCTGTTGGTGGCACCGAAGAATGCTATGTGAAGCCTTTCCACAGCCTTAGAACCTGAAGTCCCTCTCTCCGTTTTCTATGCGCTGGAGGCGGTCACGGGTTATTTCACGCGTCTTTTCCAGCGGGATGTCCAGAAGGCCCCTCTGGATGAGGGCCTCGCCTGCGGCACGGGTCTCGGGGGAAGCGTAGTCCATGAGGTACTCCTTGAGGGTCATGAGCGCGTTAGGCGTGCAGCAGAGGCTTATCTTGCCGCTCTTGCAAAGGCTCATGAAGCGGTCTCCGGTGCGGCCCTCGCGGTAGCAGGCGGTGCAGAACGAAGGGATATGGTCCTTCTCCAGCAGCCAGCGCACCACATCGTCAAGGGTACGGGTGTCCGACACGTCAAACTGGGCGGTCTCGTTGTGGCGCTCTACGGTGGTGTAGCCACCCACGCTGGTGCGCGAGCCGCCGCTTATCTGAGAGATGCCGCAGTCCAGGAGCATGCCCCTCATCTTTGCCGATTCCCTGGTGGAAATGATCATTCCGGTATAGGGAACAGCAATACGGAGCACGGCCACCAGCTTGTGGAAGATGTTGTCCGGGAGGGCGTCCTTGAAGTCGTCAACGGAGATATCGTCCGCCGGGCAGATGCGCGGTACGGAAATGGTGTGGGGGCCCACTCCCCATACTGCCTCCAGATGCTCTGCGTGCATGAGGAGGCCTACAAGCTCGTACATGTAGCCGCTGAGGCCGAACAGGACGCCAATTCCCACGTCGTCGCAGCCGCCTTCCTGGGCGCGGTCCATGGCCTCAGTGTGCCAGTTGTAATTGCTCTTGGGGCCTGTAGGGTGAAGTTTCTGGTAGTTCTCCTTATTATAGGTTTCCTGAAACAGGATATATGTGCCGATGCCTGCGGCCTTGAGCTTTCGGAAGCTCTCAACGTCAGTTGCGGCGATGTTGATGTTCACCCTGCGGATGGAGTTTCCGCCTTCGTTTACGCTGTATATGGTCTTGATGGACTCGAGGATATACTCCAGCGGGTTGTTTACCGGGTCTTCTCCGGCTTCAACCGCAAGGCGCTTGTGGCCCATGCGTATAAGGGCGCGGACCTCCTGGGCTATTTCCTCCTGGGAGAGTTTCTTGCGGGGAATGGTGCGGTTCTTATAGTGGTAAGGGCAATATACACAACCGTTTACGCAATAGTTGGAAAGGTACAGCGGGGCAAAAAGCACTATACGGTTGCCGTAGAACTTATGCTTTATTTCCTTTGCAAGGGCAAAGAGACGGTCTTCCAGCGTGGGGTCCTCGCAGGCCATCAGGATTGCCGCTTCCCTATGGGTGAGCCCCTTGCAGAGAGCTCCTTTTTCAAGTATTGCCTCTACGCGAGCGTGGTTCTTTGACTCGCGGGAAGCCTCTTCAAGGCTTTCCAGGATTTCGTCATGATTTATGAAATCATCGGCGTGAGTTGACGAAGGATTGTACATTAATTATAAGTGTTTTATCATAATAAGACGATTACGGCCGTTTTCCCGGCGGTACTCTATATCGTCCATAATCTTGCGTACCAGGAATATTCCAAGACCTCCTATGGGCCTTTCATCTGCCCCGAGGGTGATGTCCGCTTCCGGTGCAGTAGTGGGGTCGAAGGGCTGGCCATCGTCAGAGATCACAAACTGCAGGCAGTCTTCACGCATCTTTGCCTCTATGTCAATCTCCCCTTCCGTACCCTCCGGATATGCATACATCACAACGTTGGTCACGGCTTCCTCAAGGGCCAGGTTTATACTGGTTGCCATGGCCGGATCCATGTTGCAGCCCTCTGCAACGGTGTCCATGAAGCCTTCCAGACGGGACAGTTCCTCCACCTTGTTCTTGAGCACAAGGTTATGAACCTTGCTCAGATAGTGGATAAACAGCATTGTGAGGTCGTCGCTCTGAGGGGCGTCGCCCACAAATTCGGAAACAGCCTCCTGCATGGCCTCAAGATGCCCCTGGGCGCTACGGCGGCAGGAAAGCACCTTGTCCATGCGCTCCTCTCCGAAGAGGTCGTGATTCATGTTCTCCGCCTCCGTGAGGCCGTCTGTATAGAGGAAGATTGCATCGTCATACTCCATCACGGTTTCCTGGTCCTGGTATTCCATTCCGTACATGATGCCAAGGGGAAGATTGGGATGCACGGGGAGGAAACTCTTATGGTCCGTGAGCATCATGGGCGCGTTGTGACCGGCGTTACTGTAGCGCAGACGCCCGGTTCCAAGGTCCAGGATACCGCAGAAGAACGTGACGAACATATTGTTCTCGTTGGCCTCCGCCATCGAGTTGTTCATTGCCTCCAGAACCTTTGCAGGGCTGTCCTCATGGGCCGATTCCGCCCTGAACAGGCTCCTTGTCACCGCCATCACCAGGGAGGCGGGAACGCCCTTTCCGGAGACGTCTCCTATGCAGAAATAGAGTTTTTCGTCACGGATATAGAAATCGTACAGGTCTCCTCCCACTTCTTTTGCGGGGACGATGGCCGCAGACATGTCTATGTCTTTCCTCTCCGGGAAAGGAGGGAAAATCTTGGGGACCATGGCCATCTGGATATTAGAGGCAATGTAGAGCTCGCTCTGCATCCTTTCCCTGGCGTCATTCATGTTCTTGTATTTGAGGAGACTCAGTATGACGCCACGGAGCAGAAGGATAAGCATCAGAAGGCCAAGGATCTGGAGGATCGAGACCATGAAGCCCACCCTTTTTACGTTACCGTAAATATCGCTGTCAGGGACGATGATGGACATTGACCAGCCGGTCCTTTCCACCGGGGCGAAGAAAACATGGTTCTTGGAGCCTTCGTAATTGAAGGATGCGCTTCCCTTCTTGCCGGAGAGCATGGCCCGGTTGATGCCCTTCAGCGCCGCCGTGTCATCCAGCGTGGCGATAGCGTCGTCCACAGTCCTTCTCATCACAAGTGTTTCCGCAGGGCTCACCATTATCTTACCCTCGCGGCTTACCATCATGCTGAAGGCCGACGGATACACTTTCATGTTGCCCACAAGGTCCGTGAGCCATTCCAGGGAGATATCGGCGGTGAGGACGGCGGCGACGCGGCCGGAGAGGTCCTTGATGGGCAGGGAATAGGTGGTCATGAGCATGTCTCCGCCACCTTCGTCTATGTATGGCTCCGACCAGTAGCCTTCTCCGGTTTCCAGCGGCTTTCGGAACCATTCCTGGGAAGGGTAATCGTACTCCGCGGTGGCAAGGCTCTTAAGCGCAGTCTCTCCCGTTTCCGGATTCTTGAAGGTATATGGCGCAAACAAAGGTGCATTCTTGTAGTAACCGGGAACAACGGCAACCGTGGAGCCCACGATTACCGGATTACCGCTTACGACAAGCCTTGTGACTGCGCCCAGGCTGTCCGGGTACTCCAGACACCAGCGGGCTATCCATTCGCTTCCGCGGACTGCGGTTTCCGCCTGA
Source organism: Bacteroidales bacterium (assembly GCA_017428945.1). GTDB lineage: Bacteria > Bacteroidota > Bacteroidia > Bacteroidales > UBA932 > Cryptobacteroides. The sequence goes on from JAFRPW010000001.1 coordinate 21,277, forward strand.
TCTACAACGTTCAGGATACGGAGCTTGGTATTCTCCAGCTGACTCTCCGCCCTGAGGGTTGCTTCCTCGCGTATTGCCTTGCGGGAGAAGTAATACTGCACCAGCGCAGTCGCCTCCAGCGTAAGGGCGGCTATTATCACCACTAACAGACCGGCCCTTGCCGACTGCCTCAAAAGCGACTTGTCAAATACTTCCGTAACCTTCATCGATCCCGTATGTTTTAGCGTTAATTATGCAAGTTAGCACTTTTCTCCCAAAAACACAAAAAAAAGCCAGCCTTAATGGCTGGCGCTTGAAAGTGGCCCCTGCAGGATTTGAACCTGCGACCCACGGATTATGAGTCCGCTGCTCTAACCGCTGAGCTAAGGGGCCGGTGACAATTTGTCGGGACGCAAAGTTAGCAATCTTTCCGACAAATTGCAACTTGATGCCGAGGAATTAACCTCAGACCTTGATCTCAACCTCTACTCCGGAAGGAAGTTCCAGTTTCATCAGGGCGTCGACGGTCTTTGCATTGCTGTCGTCGATGTCGATGAGACGGACATAGGAGTCGAGTTCGAACTGCTCACGGCTCTTCTTGTTGACGAAGGTGGAGCGGTTCACAGTGAAGATCTTCTTGTTGGTGGGAAGAGGAATGGGACCTACAACCTTTGCACCCGTTGCCTTCACTGTATCTACGATCTTGACTGCGGACTTGTCCACGAGCATGTGATCGAAGGATTTAAGCTTGATTCTGATTTTCTGGCTCATATCACTAATACAATTTTTACTTTGCTAAATGTTACTCTTCGTCAAGGGGACGATATCCGCTCTTCTCCACGATTTCCTTTGCCAGGTTGGCAGGGACCTCTGCATAGTGGTCGAATGTCATGGTGCTGGTTGCTCGTCCGGAGGACAGCGTACGCAGCACTGTGACATAACCGAACTGCTCCGAGAGCGGGACGTATGCCTTGACGATGCGTGCTCCATTGGCGGTGGAGTCCATGTTCACAATCTGGCCGCGACGGCGGTTGAGGTCTCCCACGATGTCTCCCATGTACTCTTCCGGGGTCACCACCTCAAGGCTCATGATGGGCTCGAGGAGTACCGGATGGCACTTGGGGCAGGCATGGCGGAAAGCCATGCGGGCAGCGAGTTCGAAGGAGAGCTGGTCTGAATCCACGGGGTGGAAACTGCCGTCCAGAAGCTCCACTTTCAGGGAAGGAACCTCGTAGCCTGCCAAAACACCGTTTGCCATAGCCGAGGCAAAACCCTTCTCCACTGAAGGGACGAACTCCTTGGGAACGTTGCCGCCTTTGACCGAATTGATGAACTGAAGACCCTGTACGCCTTCGTCGGCAGGAGAGATGTTCACTATGATGTCTGCGAACTTTCCGCGTCCGCCGGTCTGCTTCTTGAAGACCTCGCGGAGCTGGTATGCGGTGGTGATGGACTCCTTGTAATTGACCTGAGGTGCACCCTGGTTGATATCTACGCCGAACTCCCTGCGGAGACGGTCTACGATAATGTCCAGATGGAGTTCGCCCATACCGCTGATCACGGTCTGGCCGGTCTCCACATCGGACTTGACGGTGAAGGTGGGGTCTTCCTCCGCCAGCTTGGCGAGGGCGATTCCCAGCTTGTCAAGATCCTTCTGGGTCTTGGGCTCCACGGCGATTCCGATGACGGGATCCGGGAACTCCATGGTTTCGAGGGTGATGGGCTTGGATTCCTCGCACACGGTGTCTCCGGTGCGGAGGTCCTTGAAACCCACGGCTGCACAGATGTCTCCGGCCTCAACGAACTCGATGGGGTTCTGGTGGTTGGAGTGCATCTGATACAGGCGTGCAACACGCTCTTTCTTGCCCGTGCGGGTATTGTAGACGTAAGAACCGGCGTCCAGACGGCCGGAGTATGCCCTCATGAAGGCAAGACGACCCACGAACGGATCCGTGGCAATCTTGAACACCAGGGCGCAGAACGGCTCTTCTGCGGCGGGCTTACGCTCAATTTCCTTACCTGTACGGGGGTCTGTTCCTGTGACCGATCCCTTGTCCAGAGGAGAAGGCAGATACCTCATGACGGCATCCAGGAGGAACTGTACGCCCTTGTTCTTGAACGATGATCCGCAGCATGCAGGGACAATCTGCATGGAGATGCAGCCCTTGCGGATAGCTGCGATGATCTCATCGCGGGTAAGGGAGTCGGGATCCTCGAAATACTTCTCCATCAGGGTCTCATCGCACTCGGCGGCTGCCTCCAGGAGGATGTCCCTCCAGCGGGCGGCCTCTCCCTTGAGCTCTGCGGGAATCTCGCCTTCATGGTAGTTGACGAGCTCCTCGGAGCTGTTGTAGAAGATGGCTTTCATGTCGATGAGGTCCACGATGCCCTCGAACTTGTCTTCGGCACCGATGGGGAGGCACACGGGAACTGCGGTGGCGCCAAGCTTGGTTTTGATCTCCTCTACGCATGCGAGGAAGTCTGCGCCAACGCGGTCCATCTTGTTCACATAGGCGATCTTAGGCACGCTGTACTTGTCTGCCTGGCGCCAGACAGTCTCTGACTGAGGCTGAACACGGCCGACCGCGCAGAAAGTTGCCACCGTGCCGTCCAGGACGCGCAGGCTTCTCTCTACCTCTACGGTAAAGTCTACGTGACCGGGAGTGTCGATAAGGTTGATCTGGTAGGTTTCTCCGTTGTAGTGCCAGAAAGCGGTGGTTGCGGCAGAAGTAATGGTGATACCCCTCTCCTGCTCCTGTACCATCCAGTCCATAGTGGCAGCTCCCTCGTGAACCTCACCAATCTTATGGGTTTTCCCGGTGTAGTAGAGGATGCGCTCCGACGTGGTGGTCTTACCGGCATCGATGTGGGCCATGATGCCGATGTTGCGTGTGTATTTAAGATCTCTCTTTGCCATTTAGCATGCAGATGGTTTAGAAACGGAAGTGTGCAAATGCCTTGTTGGCCTCTGCCATTCTGTGCATATCTTCCTTGCGCTTGAATGCACCGCCTTCGTTGTTGAATGCAGCAACGATCTCGGCGCAGAGCTTCTCTGCCATGGAATGACCGGAACGCTTGCGGGCGAACTGGATCATGTTCTTCATGGCCACGGAGACTTTGCGTTCCGGACGAAGTTCAGTCGGCACCTGGAAGTTTGCACCGCCGATTCTGCGGGACTTGACCTCTATCTGAGGGGTCACGTTCTCCAGAGCGGTCTTCCAAATATCGAGAGGAGCCTTGTCAGAATCTTTCATCTTCTCGCCGACCATGTCGATGGCATCATAAAAGATAGAATACGCGATACTCTTCTTCCCCTGCAGCATAAGGTTGTTCACGAAACGGGTAACTTCCACATCGTGAAACTTAGGATCAGGAAGTAGAATCCTCTTTTTAGGCTTCGCTTTTCTCATTTTGAAAAAATGTTAAAGGTGAAAAAATAGGTGATTACTTCTTAGATTTCTTAGGACGTTTTGCGCCATAGAGAGAACGGGACTGAGTACGTCCGTCCACGCCGGCGGTATCCAAAGCTCCTCTAAGGATGTGGTAACGTACACCGGGAAGGTCCTTTACACGGCCGCCACGGACCAGCACGATGCTGTGTTCCTGGAGGTTGTGGCCTTCGCCCGGGATGTAGGCATTGACCTCTTTAGCGTTGGAAAGACGGACACGGGCTACTTTACGCATAGCGGAGTTCGGCTTTTTAGGAGTCGTTGTGTAAACACGCAGACAAACACCACGCTTCTGAGGGCAAGCATCCAACGCACGAGACTTGCTCTTTACTTCAAGCTGCTCGCGTCCTTTACGGACAAGTTGTTGAATTGTAGGCATAAATGTTTGTTAATAAATAATTTAAGTTACTTCCACTTCTGTGCGTCTTATGTCCGCGCAAAAATGGGTTGCAAAGGTACGAAAAAAATATTATATTCGCAAAATGAAAAAGCATTTAATCCTGATAGTCACCGCACTTGCGGTCATTGGCTGCGAATCCATGCGCACGGACGTGTATACGGACGACATGGCCATGCCCGCCGCAGAAGGGTCGGCCGATTCCCTCCTGATGTCCATCTCCCTGGAATACGTAAAAGCCGGGTTCCCCGCCGCAAAGGCCATTAACCAGGCCGTCCTGTCCGGGGCCCTGGACTTCGAAAGCTGGGAAGGCTCCGTAGCGGATGCCGCAGCGGCCTACAGGGAAAACCTCATCGACGAATACCTCACGGAGAACTCCGGAGAACAGACCGTCTCCTGGGAAGACCGCATCACCGGCTCCTTCGGCAGCTCCTTCAAGGGGTGGAAGAACTACGTCCTCACCTATTATAGTTATAAAGGCGGCCCCCACGGCATCCAGACCGTCAGTCCCATCGTCTTTGACAAGGACGGGAACATCGTCACGGAAGACGATATCTTTGCCGACGGCTGGCGCGCTCCCGTCACCGGCCTTCTCCGCCAGGCGGTCCTCTCCTCGATGGAAAAGGAGGCAGAGGAGCTGGCCGGGCTCGTGGAAGAGGAACTCATCGTCCCCAACGGCAACTTCTCCGTAAGCGACAGCGGCATGGAGTGGATATTCCAGCCCTACGAAGTTGGCCCCTATGCCCTTGGAATAGTGTCCGCAACCCTTTCCTGGAAACAACTCAAGCCCTACCTCAAATGAACTGGATAGTAACAGAAGTGGACGGCAGGATTGCCTCCATATCGGCCGACTACCGTTACCTGGCAAAGGTGTCGGCAGAAGTGGCAGCCCTCTCCCCGGAAGAGGTGGACGAAGTCCGCACCCTAAAAATCTCCACCGAAGAGCTGCGGGACCTTGCCGGAACCATAAAGTGGGAAGACCTCCGCCTTTTCGGGTCCGCCTTCCAGATAAAGGTGTGGGAGACGCTTTTCAAAATGCCCCGCAAGCTCCTCAGCTATACAGAGTTTGCAGCCCTGGCAGAGAACCCCGCAGGCGTCAGGGCCGTGGCCCACGCCGTTGCCATGAACCCGGTGGCATACATTATCCCCTGCCACCTGGTTGTGCCCAAGGAATCCCTGGACAAGGTTCGCCAGATACGGGAAACGGCGGAAAAGACGCTGTTCAAGGGCTCCGACCTATACCTATTAGATACTATAGACGTGGGCGAATACGCCTACGGAGCAGATATAAAACGTGAACTTATCAAGTTGCAGCTTGCATGAAAAAACCTTTCAAGCGCTTTGACATGGCCCGTGACCCCGTACGGACCAAATGGTATCTGAAACCCCTTACCAAACTCCTCAGCTGGCCGGACATGATTACCCACAGGCCGGCAATCCATTTCCACGGCGTTTCCGCCCCGCTGGAGCCTCCGTACCTCCTTCTGTGCAACCACAACGCCTTCATGGATTTCAAGGTTGCTACGCAGGTGATTTACCCCTACAGTGCCAATTACGTGGTGGCAATTGACGGGTTCATAGGCCGGGAATGGCTCCTGAGGGCCGTAGGCTGCGTATGCAAAAGGAAATTCACCAACGACACCGTCCTCATACGGCAGCTTGCCAAGGTAATCAACAACAGGGACATCGCGGTTGTTTATCCTGAGGCCAGGTATTCCCTGTGCGGCACCACCGCCGTACTTCCTGCAGCCCTGGGAAAGCTTTGCAAAATGCTCAATGTCCCAGTGGCCACATTCATCACCCATGGGCACCACGTAAACTCCCCATTCTGGAACCTGCACGACCGCAAGATTCACACAGAGGCCGATTATACGCTCCTTTTCACGCAGAAGCAGGTAAAGGAGCTTTCCGTGGACGAAATAAACAGCCGCATAGTGGAAGCCTTCCAGTACGACGACTTCGCCTGGCAGAAAGCTACCGGCACGCTCACCAAATACCCCAAACGCGCAGAAGGACTCCATAAAGTCCTCTACCAGTGCCCCCACTGCGGCAAGGAATTCCACATGGACTCAAAGGACGATATCCTCTTCTGCGGAGAATGCGGCAAGAAATGGCGCATGACGGAGCTGGGTGAACTGGAAGCCCTGGAAGGAGAAACCGAGTTTTCACACATACCGGATTGGTACGAGTGGGAGCGCGCGAACGTTCGCGCAGAGGTCGAGGCCGGAACCTACGACAGCGGCGTCCTCCAGGTTCATGTAGACAGTCTTCCCAATGCCAAGAAGTTCATCCGTCTTGGAAACGGCACAATGCAGCACGACATGAACGGCTTCCACGTACACGGAACCGATGTGGACGGAGACCCCTTCGAGATGGAGCTTCCCGTCCCTTCACTTTACTCCGTACATATCGAATATGAGTACCTTGGAAAGTACGGCGACTGTGTAGACCTGAACACTCTCCAGGACACCTGGTACACTTACCCGGAACCGGAGCAGAAGTTCTCCGTCACCAAGATGGCACTTGCCACCGAAGAGCTATACTACGCCTACAGGCGGTCCATCGGCAAGCCCTGCCCTCCGGGGTTGGCGTAAAAAACCTCATTACCTAAGAAACAAAGAAAGGAGGTGACCTAAGTCAAATTGACTTTTTGGTCACCTCCTTGGAGCGGAAAACGAGACTCGAACTCGCGACCCCGACCTTGGCAAGGTCGTGCTCTACCAACTGAGCTATTTCCGCAGACTCCGTCAGCGCTTTTGTTGGCTGCGCCTCGGAATAAAGTAAACTTTCTTCACTCGGCTTGCACAACATTTCCGCGAACGGGACTGCAAAGATAAGGCAAAAAAATGAATCTGCAAATTTTTTCTTATTTTTTTGTGCTAAGGTGCGAACTTTAAAAAAAGAATACTAAATTTGTAAGGTTAAGGGACTACACTTTAAACTTTTAATACTATGAAGAAACTCGTATCATTCCTTCTCTGCGGCGCCATGCTGGTGAGCTGCGGTATCTCCAACACTGGTAAGGGCACCCTCATCGGTGCAGGTGCAGGTGCTGCTCTTGGTGCCGGCATCGGCTATCTTATCGGTGGCGACGGCAAGGCCGCTGCAATCGGTGCTGCTGCAGGTACTGCCATCGGTGGCGGTGCAGGTGCTGTAATCGGCAACCAGATGGACAAGAAGGCTGCCCAGCTTGCAGAACTTGAGAACGCCCAGGTAGAAACCGTGACCGACGTCAACGGCCTCAAGGGTATCAAGGTCACCTTCGACAGCGGTATCCTCTTCGACTTCAATAAGGCAAACCTCGCAGATGCAGCAAAGGTCCAGCTGGACAAGTTCGCAGTTGACATGGCAGACATGACAGAGACCAACATCAATGTCTACGGCCACACTGACAACATCGGCACCGAGCAGGCAAACAAGAGCGTTTCCACCAAGCGTGCAAAGGCTGTTGCAAACTACCTCAACAGCAAGGGTATCGCCAAGGACCGCCTCATCGCAGAAGGCCTGGCATATGACTTCCCCGTCGCTTCCAACGACACCGAGGAAGGCCGCGCCCAGAACCGCCGCGTTGAAATCTACATCACCGCCAACGAGAACATGATCAAGGCTGCCGAGGAAGGCAAGCTTCAGTAATCCCAAGATGCTCCAGGTGTCCCACATCAAGGGACACCTGGATCGTTATTCACCAAGACCTGCAGTATAAACTAGTTTTTCAGGGGACCCCGTAAATGTAACTGTACGGGAAGCGCCGGGAGCAAGGGAAAAGAAATTATCCGACCACCGGACGGCGGCGTCCAAGGAGCCATCGGCCTTAAAGGCTTTGAGCACTATCTGGAACGCTACTTCATCACCGGGATTCTTCACCGTTAGACGATTCCCATCCCGGACAAGATCCAGCTTGGCGGAAGGAAGGTTCGTCACAAAGCCCAGGTCTGCGTAGGTTGATATAGGTGTCTGGTACCAGGAAGAGGCATCCCAGTCATGGATATTCCCCTGAGCGGGAATCGCATAGAAATTGTCTGCATCTCCGCCGATGAAGGCGAAGATATTTCCGGAAGGGATAGCGACAGACAGCGGAACGCTCGCGGCTTGAGGGATCTGCACATTCACACGGGTTGAATCAACAAGCCGGGAGGAAGCATCGTAAAAACTGAATGTCACGTCCATCTCGGCCGGGGCGGATGTCCCGTTGACGGCATAAAAACGGCGCTCTTCCCAATTATAAAGCACCTGAAGCGGCGCACAACCTTTTTTTACGCCGAAGTATCCGGCCGTCGGAATACCATAATAGTCATATAACTGCCAATACAGTGAAGGCCAGGCTGAATTCTGCATCCATTGGATGAGCCCCGTAGTCTGGTTCCTGCGCACGCGAAAAGCCTCGAACATGGCGCGGGTGGCATCATAATCGACAGCCTGGGCACGAGCCACAAACCCTTCCAACGTTGACGCCTCGCCATACTGACCGGCCACGACCGAACGGATAACATGGGTATCGTGCATGTCTTCTTTCGAAGAAGTACAGTGGAAATCCCAGGCAGGGCCGAGCGGCCATGCATCATAGCCGAGCATACGCCTGAGAGACTCCAACTGAGGGATATTCATCCCTACGGATGTTTCCGTGTTGAACCCCCAGGCACTGCCGAGACGGTTTTTTGCGTCGTACCAGTATTCCGGGCCAACGTACTCGTAAGGTCCCACCATCTTATTCCCGGAGGGCCCCGCCAATGAAGTCTTGTCTGCGGCAGAACATATATAAGGCCTGTCGTCGAGTTCCCGGAAAACCCTTAGATACTCCCGCTCAAGTTCCGGATTGGGGATGCGGTCGCTGCCGGTAAACCAGGCTATCACCGAAGGGTGGTTGCGCAGCCAGCGCACCTGATCCTTGAAATACCGCAAGGCAAGGGCATTTTGCTCTTCGTCCATGATGCAGCCATAGCTGGGATCGTGCGGAACGCCGCAGTACACCTCCCATTCCCACTGGCAGCTCCAGCCCACCAGGGCCAAGATGCCGTATCGGTCGCAAAGGTCGTAAACATAGGCATCTTTTCCCCAGATATTTTCAAAACGGATGCAATTGAGGTTGGCATCGGCGACCAGCTGCACTTCGTACTCAAGGCTCTCATGGGTGTTCCTGAGAAATATTTCATCAGTCCATCCGCCACCCAGCAGAAGCAGTTTCCGGCCGTTAAGCCAATAGGCCCGGTGGCCGTTTTCGTCCAGGCGGCTCTCGACACGGCGTACCCCGAAACTGATACGGCTTTCATCTGAAACTTCCTCCTCAAGACGTGCCATGAGCGAAAGTTCATACAATTCCGGCGTGCCCATGTCCCTGCTCCACCAAAGCCTTGGCTGTGTGAGTACCATGGTATCGGAGACTTCACGCTCTTCGCGGGGACCAAGCTGCTTCGGGGAGGAGAAATGAAGGTTCTCCACTTTGCCGTCCAGTGTAACTTCCTGCGGCTTGTCCGAGAGGTTCACCAGGGTGGAGCGCACCACCAATGTTGCCGATGCATAATCATCAGAGAGAACCGGCCGGACATAAACGTCCTTGAGTCTCACGGGACCGCTTTCCAGAAGCTTTACATCCCGTACCAGGCCCAGGCTGTTTCCCGGAGGTACGGGATTCCAGTCTACGAAACCTATGTTCAAGTCTCCGGGCGCCGCTCCCTCCAGACGGACTTCCAGGAGATTGTCCTTCCTGACAATGCCTGTAATGTCGAATTCCCTCACTGCAAATACGCCGCAGGTGGTGTCCCTGGAGGCAATCTGCTCACCGTTCAAAAAAATATCGGCCCTGTATCCGACACCCCCGACGTGGAGGGTATAATACCTGGACAAGTCCTTCAGCTTGAATTTCTTCCTGTATGTCCAGGGACCTTCCAGCACAGATAGGTCTGCGGAAGCCAGGTTGGTCCCTTCCAGCAGGTCTGTCGGAAGGACACCATTGTCCATCAAGGCCCCTGCAACGGTTGAAGGGACGGTTACGGAATAAGTTGCTCCGCCGGATTCATTGACAAGAGTCCATCCTTCCTCTTGGCACGAGGCGGACAGGAGAGCTGAAACAAAGCAGCCCCATAAATACAGACGCTTCATAGGCAAATGATTATATCGGCAAATTTAAGGATTATTTGGCTTCTCTCTTTTCAAAGCCGCTGCGCGCAGTTACATATTACGTCTAAATTAATTCAGTTTTCGTCCAAGATATGTGTTCTCCGGATGTCGTCAATCAAAAATAATTCATACATTTGGACATGAGACTCAAGTTTCTGCTTATCACCTTCCTGTTGCTGCTGACGGTCTTTCCCGCAGGGGCCTATTGGCACACAAAACAGATAGATATCACCGACGGCCTCTCCCAGCCCAGCATTACCGCCATTACAAGCGACAACAAAGGTATCATCTGGATAGGGACCCGCTTCGGCCTGCAAAAATACCGCAACGGCACGCTGAAGACCTACACCGACACGGGGGAAGAAAACCCCATGATCACCGGCAATCAGGTTTCCTTCCTTTTCCGCCAGGCCGATGGCACCCTCTGGGTATCCACCGACCGCGGCCTTTCCCATTACAACGAATCTGAAGACCGTTTTGAACTGATTCGCAGCGAAGCCATCCTCTGTGCGCTGGAAACCCCCGACTGCATCTGGTTCGGCGGCTACGAGGGCCTTCTCATCTACGACAAGGCAAGCGGCGTGGCAGAAAGACTCACGCTGGACACTGACGGCACCCCGCTTGTAGTGACAGGCATCTTCAGCGTTGGCCCCGGACGTCTGCTGGCCCTGGGCCGCACTCCGGTCCTGGTTTCCATCGACATCAAGAGCCGGGCCCTTGAACAGCGCCCCATCACGGGCATGGACGGACAGATGATACAGAACGGGATTCTCTACGGCGGCCGTCTTTACCTTTCTGTCTTCAGGGAAGGAATTGTCCAGGCCGATCCAATCAGCGGGAATGTGCTCCGCTACTGGAACTCCGGCAACTCCGGCCTCACCTTCGACGTAGTGATGAGCATGGCGGTATTCAGAGGGCGCCTGTACCTTGGCACTGACGGCGGGGGAATCTGCGTCATGGATGCCGACCTTGGCATCATCCGCACCATGCAGCAACAGCTTAACCTGTCGTCTTCCCCTTTCAACATCACTTCTTTTTCGGCCTTGTACGCCAGCCCCGACGGCAGTCTATGGGCCGGGACGGTCCGTCACGGGGTATTCAACCTGAGGGAGACTCCCATCCGTTCCTTCGACCATAAGGACGGTCTCACGGAGAATGTCGTGAACGGATTCTACGCCTCCGAAGACGGCCTGGTTTGGATAGCCACCGACGGCGGCGGACTCAATATTTACGATCCCCTGACAGAGCGGATAACGGCGTGCAAGAACACTGACGGGCAGAAAGTTTCTTCCGTTTGCGAAATGCCTGACGGAAGAATGCTCCTCTCCATATATAGTAAAGGTCTTTTCTTTTACAATCCAAAGACCGGGAAGCATTCCCCCTTCTGCATCGTAAACACCGACGTAAACAGGCAAGAACTCCTGTCTGGTTACACGCCGGAAGTCGTGAGGAACCGGGATGACATCTTCATCCTGGCTTCGGCCGTATATAAGTACAGCGGCGGCCGTTTCCAGGTAGCTGGAAGAGGGCCGGACTTTTCCGGACTGCATCTTTTCGGGAAAGACCGGGAAGGAAGGCTCCTGTTCTTTTCATATCTGAACATCTGGCGTCTGGTTCCAGAAACATTGGAATGGGAACGTCTTTACAGGGCCGATGACTCCCATTTCATCAATGCGGCGGCCTTGTCCGGGGACACGATATGGCTGGGGACAGACTATGGAGTCAGAAGCCTCAGGACAGACACCGGCACGACAGACCGCCTTCCCTCTAATCTTTTCAACCGGGTAACTTCCCTCCAGGCAACCGAGGACGGCATCCTGTGGATTGCGGCCGACAATTCCCTCTTCCGGTACAGCACGCTTGAGTCCCGACTTGAGATGGTGGATGAAGGTGACGGATTTGCTCCCAACGAAATCTTGTCATCGCTCACCGGCAGCCCGGGAGGATACCCGGTGTATCTGGGCTCGCCAAAAGGCTTTATCCTGGTTTCAGAAGGTACCGGAAAACGCACTGAGCAGCTTGAGACTGAATTCTATGAAGCCATCCTGGACGGGAAACACATATCGCCATCTTCGGAACTCACCCTTCCCAGGAACTACAAGAATCTGGTAATTGCTACAATTATCAGAGGCCTCAACCCCTTCAGCCGCCGTCAAGTACGCTTCACCCTATCAAGCGGCACCCTAAAGCAAATCAGCACCTCGTACGAAAACAGCTTCAGAATCGGCGAATTGCCTCCCGGCCACTACACGCTCACGGCCTCCTGCCGCATGCTCAGCGGCGAATGGAGCCGGGAAAAAACGCTCATCAGCTTTCACGTCCAGTCACCATGGTACAAGACCATGTGGTTCTACCTCCTGCTGATTACAGTTATCCTCGTAGCCATAACTCTTGTCGTTCAATACCTTCATGTGCGCCAGCGTGAGCGCTATGCACAGGACCGTATCCGCTTCCTCACCCAGATAAGCCATGAATTAAAGACCCCTCTGACCCTAATCTATGTCCCTCTCAAACGCATTCTGAAAGCGGTTTCCGGCAGCGAAGTCGAGCAGCAGCTTACCGGTGTCTTCAAGAACGTGGAGCGCATGAGGGACCTGACAAACCTGGTTCTGGACAAAGAACACGCCCACCTGATATATGACCATAAATCAATTTTGGAAGATTCCCTGCAGCCCGCCGGTGACGCGGCACCGCAGACAGACCTGAGCACCCGGCGGGTGCTGTGCGTGGAGGACAACGTAGAATTAAGGAACCTTCTGCAAGAAGAGCTGAGCCCGTATTTCGCCGAAATCATGGTGGCCGCCGACGGAGAAGAAGGTCTCACCCGCATCCGCATGGAAAAGCCGGACATCGTAATCAGCGATGTCATGATGCCCCGCATGGACGGCTTCGAACTGTGCAGAAGGGTCAAATCAGACCTGGAAATCAGCCATATCCCGTTCGTTCTTTTGACGGCCCGTGGTGATACTACAAGCACAATCACCGGCTATAAGGCCGGGGCCGATTCCTATCTGGCAAAACCCTTTGAGACGGAACTGCTGGTACAGGTCGTCCAGAATCTGCTGGACACCCGGACAAAACTCCGCCAGCGTTTCCTTTCCGTTGACGGCACTGCACCCACTCCGGAAGAAACGACCTTTGCCAACACCGACGAGCAGTTCCTGCTCCGCCTGAACTCTCTCATAGAAAGCCGCTTGGGCAATGCGGAGATAGATGTCTCCGCCATGGCCATGGAAATGGCAATGTCCCGTGCATCGCTTTACAACAAGGTAAAAGCCCTCACCGGTCTCGGGGTAGCCCAGTACATAGACACCTTCCGCATCCGGAAAGCCTGCGCCTTGCTTTCGTCCGGTGATGAAAGAGTAGCACAAATTGCCGACAAGCTCGGCTTCAGTTCACCAAGGTATTTCAGCAGCCATTTCAAGCAAGTGACGGGACTCTCGCCTCTCGCTTACAGAAAAGAAAAAAAAGCATGAGAATAGGTATTGACATCGGAGGCACCACCATCGGCGCCGGAGAGGTTCTGGAAGGAAGAATCGAAGAACTCTTCACCGCGGAGACCGAAGGTATCGGGATCGGTGTCCCGTCAGTCGTAGATCCGGTCAGAGGGATAGTCTATGACACTGCCAACATTCCCTCATGGAAGGAAGTGCATCTGAAGGAAATCCTCGAAAGGCAATTCGGCGTGCCGGTGAGCATCGACAACGATGCCAATTGTTACGCCATGGGTGCAGCCACATGTTTGAACGCACTCAACGAAATCGTGGTAGTCCTTACACTTGGAACCGGTCTGGGCTGCGGCGTAGTGGTGGAAGGCAGGGTCCTGAGGGGCCGCTGCTGCGGTGCCGGGGAACTTTGCTGCCTCCCTTTTCTGGACGGAACCATCGAAGACTATACCTCTTCCAAATTCTTCAGCCGTTACGGAACCACCGCCAGGGACGCCGCACTCCAGGGCCGCAAGGATCTCTTTGACCAGTTTGGCAGGCACATGGCCTATATCGTAAATGCCGCTCTCTACGCTTACGACCCCCACAGAGTGGTCTTCGGAGGCGGTATCGCCCGCAGCTTCTCCCTTTTTGAAAAGCCCCTGCGAGAAGCACTGAACCAAACTTTTGCCTATACAGGAAATCTGGAGGGGCTCAGGACAGAGGCTGTCACCAGCCCTGACACTGCCCTCCTGGGAGCCGCAGCCATCATATAGCATCATATCCCCGGGCCGAATTTCACCGGCGGCATCCTGAAGACAGGACGCCGCCGCTTGTCTTTTTGGGCCTGCAAATGGCAGAAATATACAAAACCGAACTTTTTATAGCGATTTTAGGCATGTTGCTCCATTTTATAAAACATATATTTGCCTTGCCACCTATCCAACTGAAAATTAATCACTAACCAATACTCCGTATGAGAAAACTGCTATTCTGCCTCACCGCCGCCACTACCATTTTCCTTGGAAGTGCCGCTCCGGCATATTGTGAGGTCCCTTCCGGAACAGATCAGGCAGCGACACTGGTCATTACGGGAACTGTGCTGGACAATACCGGACAGGCCGTTCCCGGCGCCACAGTCATGGAGAAAGATACCACCAACGGCATCATCACGGATTTAGATGGGCATTTCTCGCTTCAAGTCCGCTCCGGCGCTGTAATCGTAGTCGCGTGCATCGGCTATTCCGACTACTCTTTCCAGGCCACCTCCAAAGGTCCCTTCCGGATTGTCCTCGAAGAAGATATCCTTCTGATTGAAGAAACCGTGGTGACGGCCTTTGCCACCCAGAAAAAGGTGAACGTCACCGGAGCCATCACCCAGGTTACGGGCGACGATGTCATCCAGGCTCCGGTAGCCAATGTATCATCGGCCCTGGTTGGTATCACACCCGGCCTGAGCGCCGTGACAGTTTCCGGAGAGCCCGGCCAGGATGCCGCCGACATCGCAATCCGAGGTATTTCCTCATACTCAGGAAACACTTCACCTCTCATTGTCATCGACGGAATCGAGCAGCCTTCCAGCCAGGCCCTCGGCATCCTCAACAGCCTGAACCCCAACGATATCTTGGGAATCAGCGTCCTCAAGGATGCCTCCTCTACCGCCGTGTACGGTATCCGCGCGGCAAACGGAGTCATCATCGTCACCACCCGCCGCGGACAGCAGGGACATCCCAAGGTGAGTTTCTCCGGGAACTTCGGCCTTACGGGAGCGACGAACGTGCAGCGCGGCCTGTCATCCTACGAATACGCCCTCTTCCGCAACGAGGCCATCAGGAACGAGGTGGAAGGGTATGGCAGCACCCCGCTCATGAACTACCTGTTCACCGACGACGACCTCTGGAAATTCCAGCATAACAGGGACTTCACGCCCGCCGAAGTTGATGCCATGTCCTGGCTCACTCCCGCCCAGAAACAGCAGCTCAAGGACAGCCCCGCCCTGTACTACGGCACCTCCGACGCCTATGCGGAACTCTACAGCCGCATAGCGCCTCAGTGGAGCGCCAACGTAAGCGTTTCCGGCGGTGCCGAAAGGGTTAAATACTACGTTTCCCTCAACTACTTCGACCAGCAGTCCATCATGCAGAACGCCAATTACTTCGGCGTTCAGACAGGCTCCCGCTACCAGAGGTACAACGTGAGGGCCAACATAGACGTGGACATTTTCAAGAACACCACACTGAGCGTGAACACCAGCGGCCAATTCGGCTCCACAAGCGGCCCAGGCACGGGTTCACTCTACAGCCGCTACAGCGGAATCATGCAGATAATCTATGAAGGCAACCCCTTCACCAACCGAAGCATGATCCTGGACGACAAGCTGATTGTGGACTTTGACTACCCCCAGAACTCTGTCCAAGACGGCCTCCACAAACGCACGGACAACGAGATGACGGGCGGCTGGCTGCCGGCCCTCCTAAGCCGCAGCGTCGGTACCACATCCAATACGCGCGTGGACGTGACCATGCGCCTGAGGCACGACTTCTCCTGGCTCCTCAAGGGCCTTGACCTCCAGGCCAGCGTCCGCTACCAGGAGAACTACAGCAAGGTTGCGGTCCAGAGCTTTGCCATTCCGCAGTACCGCGTACGCCGCAGCATCACCAACCCCAACGAGCTTGAGTTCTTCGGCGGCACAGTTGGCGCAGACGGCTATTCCTCCGGCTCCTGGGGCGGCATGAGGGATTTCTATGCCGACATAGTCCTCAACTACCAGGGCAATTTCGGCAAGCACAACGTGGGCGGCCTCCTGCTTGGACGCGCCACCAAGTACACCATGCCTTATGACGATTTCCATACGCCTAGCGGCCTCATAGGTACTTCGGCCCGAATAACCTACGACTACGACACCCGCTACCTTCTGGAGCTGAATTTCGCGCTCAACGGCACGGAGAACTTCGCGGCGGACCGCAGGTTTGGTTTCTTCCCTGCGGCATCGGCGGGCTACGTGCTCACCAACGAGCCATGGTTCCCTGAGAATCAGTTCCTTAGCTTCTTCAAGATTCGCGCGAGCTACGGCATCGTGGGTAATGACCAGATTGGCGGCAAACGCTATCTCTACCTCCCCGGAACCTACCAGATAAACATGGGCCCCGGCAGCCTCACTTCCACCAGCAGTTCGGGCTCCCTCCAGAGTAACTACTACCAGTTCGGCACAAGCACGGGCACCTACAACACCATCTACACCGGAAGTGCCGAAGGCGCCCTTGGCAACCCTCTGGTAACCTGGGAAAAGTCCGAGAAGACAAGCGCCGGCCTGGAGACTAAGTTCCTGAGCGACAGGCTCTATTTCAATGCCGATTTCTTCTGGGAGAACAGGCGTGACATCCTCACGACCCTGGGCGTAATCCCCATCACCTTCGGCGTTCCCTCTTGGGATACGGCGGCCGTGAACGTGGGCCGGGTGACCAACCGCGGTTATGAACTGGTGCTTGGATGGAACGAAAGACGCGGAGACCTCCGTTATTATATTGAAGGTAACGTCACTTACGCCAAGAACAAGATAGAGTACATGGCCGAAGCCCCCAATCCCTACGACTGGATGAATCAGACCGGGCACTCCATCGGCCAGTATTACGGTTACAAGACCGACGGCTTCTACGATACCCTTGAGGAACTTAACAACCGTCCGTACTTCTCACAGAGCGCTGGAGCCGTTACCCTTGGCGACATCAAGTACGTGGACCTTGACGGTGACGGCGTCATCGACTCCAAGGACCAGGGCCCCATAGGCTACCCCAACCGCCCGATGATGAACTTCGGCGGAAAGATAGGCCTGAGCTACAAGGGCTTCGACCTCAAGATGGTACTCTCCGGTACGGCCATGGGTTCCTACTACATCGCCCGTATCACAAGCCCCTTCTTCAAGAGGGCCGGAAACGCCTTCCTGTGGCAGTATGAAGGCAGGTGGACCCCTGAAAAGGTGGCCGCCGGCACACCCATCACATATCCCCGCGCCGTATACGACGCCAGCCAGGACCACTACGACTTCGGCCCCAAGAGCCAGCTCTGGGTCCTGCCATCTGACCACCTGAGAGTAAAGAACGTGGAGTTCGGCTACACATTCCCGCAGAATTCGGCCTTCCTGAGGAAAGCCCGCATTTCCCAACTGAGGCTTTACATCAACGCAAACAACCTCTTCACCTTGTTTGACCAGATGAGCCGATACGGAATCGACCCCGAAACCAAGGACAACCTTGGCGGCAGCGAGGGCAACATCTCCTACGTGTTCCCTCTCACCCGTACCACCAACATCGGCGTAAATATCAACTTCTAAACGGACAGGATTATGAAAAAGATACGCATAGTAGCAATCATGACCGCAGTGCTTATGGGTGTAAGCGGCTGCAACCTGTTCCTGGAGATGCCGGAGGTTACCGGCAGCGTCTACCTTGAAGACGTGTTCTCCAACAGAAAAGACACCGAGGGCATGCTCTGGAGAGCATACCACAGGGGCCTCCGCGAAGGCCTGCCGGAAGGCTGGGCCATCAACCACGGCACCCTTGCATCCCTGTCCGGCGAAATCACCCGCGGATACAGCTGGCACGCCGGCTACAACCTTGTGGTGAACGGCCCCACAACCGTCCTGGATGCCTCCGGGCAGTTCCAGGGCGCACCTGCAAACTTCAACGAGAACTGGGAAGTGATAAGGGCCTGCTGGATCATTATCGCCAACATAGACAAGTGCCCGGAGCTCTCCGACGAAATGAAGGAGTACATGAAGGGAGAAGCCTACGCACTCATCGCCTACCGCTACGTGGGCATGTTCCAGCGCTGGGGCGGCGTTCCCATCGTGCGCCAGGCCAACGAAATGACAGACGACATAGCATTCCCCCGCGCATCGGCCCAAAAGACCCTTGAATTTGCGCTGGAAATGATTAATGAGGCCGAAACACGCCTCCCGGACACCTGGACGGACATCGAGCCCGGCTGCGGAGACAAGTGGGAAGGCCGAATCACAAAGGGTGCGGTGCTTGCCATGAAGGCACGCCTCCTCACCTTCGCCGCCCGTCCGCTTTTCAACGCAGAGCAGTCCTACGCCAAGGAATTCGGCATGGCTTACAGCGCTGATTCCCTCATTTGGCTTGGGGGCTATGACAAGGAGCGCTACAAGAAGGCCATAGATGCACACCTTGCAGTTATCGAATGGGGTAAAGCCCACGGCAAACACCTCATTTTCACCGCCGGAGAAGGTAACCGAAACTCCTTCGAGCAGGCAATCGACGACTACGGTCGCGGTGTGTCTGAACTCAACGGCCCGGAAGTGCTCCTGGCCTTCAAGATAGAGAGCGACCAGCAGGTGTACAACAACATGACGGAGGGCTACAACTGGAGCGCCTACGTAGACGCCGGCGAACGGTCCCTCCGTGGCGTTCTCACCAACTTTGTACGCCTTTACCGCGACAAGGACGGCGGAGAGATTGACTGGCCGGTGGTTGGAGAAGCCGCCCCCCGCGACATCTCCGACTTTGCCGCCAACATAGACAAGATTGAGCCCCGCTTCCGCGTAGACATCTGTGTACCCGGCAAATTCGGCCGCTCCAACGACGGCGACGCCAAGTGGAACGAGGGCATCTGGTACATGGGAAGCCTTACCTCCGACGCCGCAATTGCAGCCTCCATGTCCCGTGCCACCGAAGGCCGCTCAATAGGCGTACCCACCAAGTTCTACTACAAGGCCGGCGCCCGCCGCTGGTTTGAGTTCCCGCTGTTCCGCCTGGCCGAAGCCTATATGTCCCTGGCCGAATGCTACAACGAATACGGAGATGCCGCCAACGCCCTCAAGTACCTGAATATCATAAGGAACAGGGCCGGACTTCCGTCAGTGGCAGAGACAGACCAGGCCAAACTGCGTGAACTGATAGTGCGCGAAAGGGCCCTTGAATTCTTCGAGGAAAACCAGCGCTACTACGACGTCAAGCACTGGAAGCATCCGGATATCGGCACCAAGATCCTTGGCGGCCCCATGACGGAGATTTCCTTCCTCACCACGGACGGCGTCAACACCATGGCAGCCCTCATCTCCTACTGGGACGCCTACTCCTACACTGGCTACTGGCATCCGAAGTGGTTCCTGGAACCTTTCCGCCAGGACGAGGTGAACAAGGGAATCATAGCCCAGAACCCCGGTTATTAACAGATAAATCCGTAGAGCAATGAAAAAACACTTCATAATCACAGTTGCGGCGGGACTCCTTGCTTCCCTTGCGGGTCATTCCCAGGACCTTGCCAACTTTACGGACGCCCTGGAGGGCAAGTATCCGGGCCTTACCGTCATAAGAAACGACGGCACCCCCGGCGCCGGAGTCCCCAGGATGATGATCCGCGGAATCGGCTCCTTTGCGCAGGGGACCGACGTCAACACCCTCAAAATCTTTGTGGACGGCTTTGAGGTCCAGCCGGATTTCATAAGCTATCTTTCCCCGGAAGAGATTGAGTCCGTGGTAGTTTGCAAGAATGCCGCAGACCTTGCCGAATATGGCATGAACGGCGCAAACGGCGTGCTGGCTATCACCACCAAGCGCGGCACCGTGGGCGCCCCCATAATCACCTTCAAGACCAGCGGCGGAGTCCAGATGCCCATCAATGTGGCAAAACCACTGAACTCCCAGCGTTACGCCGCCCTCTACAACCAGGCCTGGAGCAACGACCACGGCCGCGAGTGGGACCCCTACTACGACTTTGAGGCCATGAACGCCTACAAAGCCGGCGAAGGCATAGACGTAAACTGGTACGACGAGGTTTTCAAGCCCCTTACAAACTACGCCGACGGCTCCCTTTCCATCCGCGGCGGCTCCAATACGGCCCTCTACAGCGTTGTGCTTGACTACGCCAACCAGCAGGGCTTCCTTAACGTAAGGAACACGGACCGCACCAAGAACGTCTCCTTTGTGAAATACGGCATCCGCACCAATCTTGACATGAAGCTCAATGACATCTTCACGGTAAGCGTGGGTGTGGGCGGCCGCCTTGAAGACCGCAACCGTCCCAACTACAGCGTTTACCAGCTTGTGAACGATGTAATGAGTTACCCGTCAAATATTTACCCCATTTTTGACGCAGATGCCACTGATCCTATTTCCAACTATTCAGGTACGGCCGTCCATCCCAACAACCCTGTAGGTTCGCTCTCCGGGCTCGGATGGACCACAAGCCGCACCAAGCTCATGCAGGCCAACTTCAAGTTCAAGGAAGACCTTGGTTCCCTTGTCAAGGGCCTGTACCTCCTGCAAGGCTTCTCCTTCTACTCCAGGACCATCGGCAACACCGGAAAAACGCGCACCTACGCCCGTTACAACCAGGGTGTTCCGCAAACCGCGGATGTTTCCACCTACATCCGCTCAAACGGCTACTGGAGTTCCGGCAAGGAGCGCTGGATGCAGGGCAACGTAACCGTGGGCTGGGACTCAGAATTCGGCCTTCACACCCTTAGGACAAAGCTGGATGCCCGCATCTCCGACTTCAGCGGCAGCGGCAGCGCCTTCTACAACTGGAAGTACCACTACGCAAACTTCGTGGCAAGGGCCGACTGGGCATACGACTCCCGCTTTGACGCCACCCTGGCCCTCTCC
Source organism: Bacteroidales bacterium (assembly GCA_017428945.1). Classification (GTDB taxonomy): domain Bacteria; phylum Bacteroidota; class Bacteroidia; order Bacteroidales; family UBA932; genus Cryptobacteroides. The sequence goes on from JAFRPW010000001.1 coordinate 42,266, forward strand.
GTGTTCGGCTCAGATGCCTACGCTCCCGGAAAGAGCTTCGTTCCCTATCCCACCGTGGGCTTTGGATGGAACCTCTCCAACGAGGACTTCCTGAAGAGCAGTCCCGTGGTTAACAAACTCAGGCTCAGGGCTTCGGCCGGATTTAGCGGAGCAACGGAAGCCTATGTGGGAATTGAGGGATTCGAGACCAACGGCAGGTATCTCTATGAGCAGTACTACACCTGGACCGGAAGCTTTGTCCAGGGCATGGGCCCCAACTTCGGAGGCGGCGCCAGCGGCATACGTCCGCTGTTCATGAGCCACCCGGACGTTACGGCCGAAAAGAGCTTGAAGGCCGATATCGGCGTAGAGGCCACCCTCTGGAACCTCCTTACCGTCAAGGCCGACTACTTTGCCGATTACCGCACCGGCATCCTCACCCCGGACAACACCCTCATGGACTGGGGCGGCGCCCAGGTTGCCTACACCAACCTTGGCAAGATGTTCAACCACGGCGTTGACGCCCAGTTTGTGGTTGCCCAAAAGAGCGGAGAGGTTGACTGGAGCGTTTTCGGAAACCTCCTCTTTGCAAAGAACAAGATCCTTGAGATGGGCGAAGTTGGGGCCAAATACCCCTACAATGCCGTCACAGGCCTCCCTTACGGCACCAGGATGGGCCTTGAGAACACAGGCTTCTACAAGGTCACGGACTTCGACCTTGACGGAGAGCTGAACATGGGCCTTCCCGTTCCCCTTTACGGCGCAATCCAGCCCGGAGACCTCAAGTACAAGGACCAGGACGGGGATTCCTACATTGACGACACCGACATGGTGAAAGTGGGCAACCCTTCTTATCCTTCCCTCACCCTCAGCCTTGGCGGCGAGGTGGGGTACAAGGGCTTCGACCTTTCATTCCTCATCACCGGCAGCGCAGGCTCCACCGTGAACCTCATGGACTACGACGAATGGAAGCCCTTCCTGAACTACGGAAACGCCTTTGAGTGGGCCGAAGGTGCCTGGGTATACTACCCCGAGGCCAAGCTCGACACCCGCGAGACCGCCACGTTCCCCCGCCTTTCCACCGGCCAGAACGACAACAACTTCCGCGCAAGCTCCTTCTGGGTGAAGGACAACGCCTGGCTGCGCCTGCAGGAAGTGGAACTTGGCTACACCATTCCGCTTAACACAAAGGCCATCAAGAACTTCCGTGTTTGCGTAACCGGATACAACCTCCTTACGCTGAGCACCCTCCTGGCCAAATACAAGATGGACCCGGAGACGGCCAATTACGGATATCCCGCTTCACAGGCGGTAAACCTTGGACTTCAAATAAGTTTCTAAGAGTATGAGCACAAGTAGGATATACACTATTATAATTGCAGCGGCGGCAGCACTCATGCTCCCTTCCTGCACAAAGTTCCTCAACACCCGCACGGATGTCTTTGACACCATGGATAGACTGGAGACGCGTTCAAGCACGCTCACAAGCTTTGCCTACGCGTACTACACCCCCATGGGCAACGGCTTCAACGTGATTGACGGGAACCTCTTTGCAAGCGCCTCCGACGAAGCCGAACAGGCAGCCCCCACCTCCGAGGCCCAGACCTTCAACAGGGGCCTTCTTTCGGCCGACCTGAACCCGCTCGCCTACAAGTACGTAAACTGCTACGAGGGCATCCGCGCGGCGCACTTCTTCCTGGATTACGCCAAGGACGGCGAAAACTTCCTGGCGCTGAACAGGGACACCAGCACGGTTTACAACCCGGACGGCACCATCTACAGCACGGAGCAGCCCAAGGCCTACAAGAGAGACTGCATCAACCTTGCATGGCAGAGGGCCGAAGCCTACATTGCCGAAGCTTACTATTATGGTGAGCTCATCAAGATGTACGGCGGAGTCCCGCTCATAGACCCCGAAACCGGAATGGCCCGCCAGGCCACCTACGACGAGGTTGTGGACCACATCGTGAAGCTTATCGATGACCATGTGGATGAGCTTAACCTTGACTGGAGGGTGGCGCTTGACCAGACCCCGGACAACGCCATCGCAGACGTTGCAAACTGGAACTTCCGCGACGAAACCGGCCGCTTCGACCGCACCGCAGCCCTTGCCATAAAGGCCCGCGTGCTCCTTTACGCAGCCAGCCCCCGCAACAACCCCATGGACGACACAGAGAAATGGGAAAAAGCCGCAAAAGCCGCCAATGACGTGATCCAGCTCCGCAAAGCCATCTTTGCAAAGGGATTCGGCTTTGGAGAGGGTGCCAAGAGCTACCCGGACTGGCACATGCCCGCCAACAGGGACTACGGCAACTACTTCATAAAGAACAACTCCACCTCCGACGTAGAGTCCATCTTCCTGGTACGCCAGGCTGCCGGCAGCGCACCCGAAGCTGCCAACTACCCCGTGGCCACCCGCGGCGGCAACAGCGGAGTTTGCCCTACTCAGAACCTTGTGGACGCCTATGAGTATGTCGGCCCTCAGGTACCCGACCCCTACGCAAACAGGGATCCCCGCCTTTCCGCCACAATCGTGACCAACGGCAGCACCTGGAACGGAACCACCATAGACGAGTCCAAGGGCGGAAACTACGACTCCCGCACCGCCGGCGCAAGCCCCACCGGATACTACCTCAGAAAGTTCCTTGCCCCAAACCTCAACCTTGTTGAAGGCGGCAGCACAGACCACGTATGGCCCCTTTACCGCTATGCCGAAGTCCTTTTGAACTATGCCGAAGCAATGAACGAGGCCTACGGCCCGGACGCAGACCCTGAGGGCTACGGAATGACTGCACGCCAGGCGCTTACGGAAGTAAGGAATAGCGCCAGCACCTCTCTCCCTGCCGTTACAGCCACCTCCAAGTCCGACTTCCGCAATGCCGTGAAGCAGGAGCGCCGCGTAGAACTTGCATTTGAAGACCACCGCTACTGGGACCTTCTTCGCTGGAAAGACGCAATGAGCGTACTCAACAAGTCCATTAAGGGCGTTTCCGTAAGGAAGAACCAGCTTGGCGGCTTCCAGTACACCTATCCCACCGTGGCCTACCGCACCTTCTACGAGCGCAACTACTACTTCCCCTTCACCCGCAAGGAGATTGCAAACGGCGCAGGCTCAATTACCCAGAACCCTGAATACAACTAGATATGAAAGCATTTAAGATAATTCTTACAGCAGCCCTTTCCCTTGCGCTGTGCGCCTGCGGAAAGGAGGATGCAAACAAGGACTACGGCTTTGCCAAGGTATACATCCCGCAGGCCACGGTGACGGGTATAGACAACTCTTACCCCATCCCCATGGGGCCCTTCTACCAGAACTCCAAGTACACCTGCTCCTACAGCAAGGAAACAGGCAAGCTGGACATTGTGGTTGGGGTAATCCGCTCAGGGTATTTTGCCGTCCAGAAGGGCTACAGCGTATCCCTGGCGGCATCTGCGGAGCTTACCGCAGAGAAAGCTGCAGTTGTAGAAGGAGTGGCGCTTCCAACGTCCGTATGTACCATCCCGGGCACGATAAGCGTCCCGGACGGAGAAAGCGGCGCCACGGTGAAGGTTGGCATAGACCTCAAGGCCCTTGCCTCTCAGCGCTCCACCTTCTACAGCGGCGGAGAGTACAAGAAACTGATCCTCGGGCTGGAGATTTCTAACCTCCATGGCCCCTCAGACTATACTCTGGCCGATTCCAACACCTCCGTTGCCATTGTCCTGGACCTTGGCAGCGAGCATTGGGACAGCGTCCCGGCCGGAAAGCCCGAGGCCGAAGTCCGCACGCTTTTCCCCTTTGACTGACAATTATCCCTAAACCAAATCATTAACCAATTTTTTAACACATGTGTTTTATGAAAAAAGTTCTTTATTTCCTCGCCGCAGCCGCCGTTGCAGCAGCAATGGCAGCCTGCGAAAAGCCTGACGACAGTGGTGAGAACAACAACGGCAAGACTCCCGAGGCTGCCGCCCCCACTGCAGACTTCGAGTACGCCGTAGACGGCCTTAAGGTGACTTTCACCAACAAGAGCCAGAACGCCACCGCCTACAAGTGGAACTTCGGCGACGACGAGACTTCCAAGGAAGCCAACCCTGAGCACACCTATGCTGCAGCCGGCACCTACACCGTGAAGCTCACCTCAGCCAACGCAGACGGCGCCACCGCTTCCAAGGAGGCCACTCTCACCCTTGCAGGTGCTCCTAAGGCCTATTTCACCTTCGCCGCCCAGACCGACCGTGCCGGTAAGTTCGGCCTTACCGTAAACTTCGACGCAACCGCTTCAGAGAATGCCAGCAGCATTTCCTGGGACTTCGGCGACGGCGGCGAGGGCAGCACTGAATTCAAGCCCGTCCACATTTTCCCCGACTATGGCAAGTACACCGTAAAGGCCACCGTCAAGAACGAGGCCGGTGCAGAGAACACCTATGAGGCCGAAGTTGACGTAATTGCCTACAACGAGCTCCTTAAGGGCGGTGAAATGGAAGAGGACGATGCTCAGTACTGGACAGTGGTGAGTACCGAGGTCCTTGACGGCGACTACGCACCCATGGCCGGTGTCTACAGCTGGGTTCCCACCTTCGGCTACACCGAGGTAAAACCTGCCGGTGGCAACGGTGGCTGCCTCAGGCTCTCCTCCGAGAACCAGATCCACGACCAGGCCAACAACGTCATTGTCTATCAGGCAATTGAGGTTGAAGAAGGCGACTACCTCGAGATCTCTGCCCAGATGAAGTGGGGCGAGGAGACCAACGACAGCGGCCTGCTGTGGTTTGGTATCTCCCCCGACACCCAGGGCTTTGACGGTGCATCCAGCACGGACGGTACTTCCATTGTTGAAATGTACAACTACTGGAATTCCGGATTTGAAAATCCCGGTTCAGAGGCCGTTCCCGCATTTGACGGCGGCTTTGGCGCCAACGAGAGCTACATTGCAAAGAATACCGAACTTGGCCTTGGCTACAGCAACGGCGGCGAGCCCGTCGCTCACTACTGGGCACAGACTTCTGGAACCGTCTACTTCTATGTGAACCTCCGTTCCGTATGGGGCAGCCGCTTCGGGCCCGGCAAGGATTACTTCTTTGACTGCCTCAGCGTCAAGGTTGTTCCTGCACCTGCAGAGTAATTTTAAGGGACAGGGCGGCTGACCCCGCCCTGCCTCTCCAGGTATTATAATCATAAGGAAAGATGAAAAGACTTTCGGCTATTATTGCGCTCCTTATTCCGGCTCTTGTCTGGGCACAGGACCCCGACACCCGCTTCATGGGAGCCTTCAAAGAGGATTTCGACGGCTCAAAACCTCAGTACTTCAGCGGCGGAAGCGCCCCCAGGCTGTTTTTCGGCGTGCCATCCCTTTCGGAGAAGGGCTCTACCGTCATGCTTGAGCGCATCCAGCCCTCGGACCCTGCCGGAGCAGGCCGCGGCCCGGAAATTTCCTCCAACAAACGCACCCACTTCGGCACATATTCGGCCCGCCTCCGTGTTCCGGATGTAAAGAAAGCTCAGGCAAACGTAGGTGCGGTGGTGGGTTATTTCACCTACAGGTTTACTCAGGGGTTCGGCCTGTCCGAAATTGATTTCGAGTGGCTTATCGCAGACCCACGGCTCATCTACATTGGCACCTGGACCAGCGCTCCGGACAATGTGAATAACCTCCAGAGGGTGGGCCGGACCATAAACCTGACCGAAGGTAAAATCCTCTACACCAATTACCGTTCATACCACGACGGCAACCTCAACCATAACTTTGACAGCAGTGACGATGCCGCCCTTACGCCGCGCACCATACAAGCCATTCCGGACTATGATGCATCAAAAAAGTTCTACGTGTACGGCTTTGACTGGTATCCCGACCGTCTCACCTGGTGGATACAGCATCCGGATAGCGGGGATAAGATCATTCTCTGGGATTATCGGGGTACTACGCCCAATTTCTCCGGCATCCCGCAGCCGCCGACCACATACATGCTCAATTTCTGGCATACCAAAGACTGGTCGGTGGACACCAATCCGCGTTCCAAGGAAGCCCCGAAGTATCCATACTGCCTGGAAGTTGACTGGATGAAATATGAACCCTATGATGATCTGAACATAAAATGGAGGGAAGAAAATGGTTTTTAGGTGGTTAATGTTATTGGTGGCCCTTGGGGCGGCGTTTTCGTGCAGCGGCGGAAAATATCCGCTGCCTCCTGTAGAAACGCCGTCCTCCGGGGAGCCTGCGGTCGATCCCCCCGTAGAACCGGTTGAGCCCTCCATAGAAGTGACAATGGCCGAAGCGTTCAACGAGGGTTTTGACAGCGATGCCGTGACGTCGGCCCTCGTGTTTGACGCCCCGGAGAAAGGCCTCCGTTATTTCCCCGGATTTCCTTCGCTTACTGAGAACGGAAAAACAATACTCATGATGAGGCTCGGCCTGGATGACGCCGTGGGAACCGGACCTGCTGTCACCACCAAGGACTGCGTCCATTTCGGGAGCTTCTCCGTGCGCATGAAACTGCCGGACACAAAATCCGTGCAGCCAAAGCTTGGCGCAAGGGTGGAATTCGGCCCTGAAGGGCTTGAACTGGGCATAGACCTGTCGTCTCCCACCGTAGGCTCGTACAATGCCGCTTCGAAGTTCTATATCTACGGCATGGACTGGAGCGGGGAAAAGGTGACGCGGTGGATAAAGACATCCGCTTCCGGAAGCAGGAAAGTGCTGGAAGAAATCACGGAAAACGTGCCTCAAGAGCCCCGAAAGCTTGTATTAAAGTATTATCATGACAAAGACCAGGCTCCTTATTACCCTTACGAGCTTGAGGTAGATTGGATAGATTACAGCCCCGCAGAACAATGAAGCGATATTTGACTTTATGCCTCGGGCTGCTGCTGTGCGCGGCGGCCGTCGGCCAGGAAACGCCCAGATTCCACGATGCGTTCAAGGAAGACTTCTCGGAAGCCTCTTCTGAGTACTTTGATTTTAACTACAGGCCTTCCGGTGAAGATTTCCGCTACTTCTCAAGCTTTCCGTCGCTTTCCGAGGAAGGCACGGTAGTGATGCTTTACCGGATGGACCCGGCCGATCCTGCAGGGGCGGGCCGCGGACCGGAGATAATCTCCAAGGATTACACCTTCTACGGCAGTTATTCGGCCCGTATCAAGGTTCCTGACGTGAGGGACGTCCAGCCCGATGCAGGTGCCGTCGTAGGCTATTTCACCTACAATATCGACCGGGAACTGGGCCAGAGCGAGATTGACATCGAATGGCTCATCGCCGACCCCCGCATCATCTATGTGGGAACCTGGACAGGAAAAAGAGGAGCCCACAACCGGATAGGGCGCATCATCAACCTGGCAACGGGAGAAATCATGGAGACAATATGGCGCAGCGAAGTGCGCCATCCCGACGGCACCATTACCCGCGTGCCCAACACGGCCTTCAAGGGGCGGCAGAACAAGCCTTCCAGGATAGAGGCTATCGAGGATTATGACGCATCGGCCCGGTTCTACACCTATGGCTGGGACTGGTATCCTGACCGCATGGTCTGGTGGATTATACATCCCACCAGCGGGAAGAAAATCATCCTCTGGGACTACAAAGGCAAAAAGGTCTTCCCCGACCAGCCTTCCAAAACCGGCGTTCCCTGCCTCAAGAGCAAGTACCGGCTCAATTTCTGGCACACGAACAACTGGCCCGTGGAGACCAATCCTTCTTCGGTGGAAAAACCTCTCTACCCTTACGAACTCGAGATAGACTGGATGGCTTATACGCCCTTTGACCGCTACAATCCCTATCTTAACTAGTACGTCTTAGCTTATATATGCGGCGCAGGGACTCATCTATGCGGGATTCCGGAATGCGGCCACTCTCAACGGCCGCCACTATCGCATCGACGCAGCGGCGGTAGTTCCTCGCGTGTCCTATGGCTCACGGCATAGCCCAGATGGGTATCGGCCTTGGTGTCTCCGTGGCCAGGGTAATGCTTGAGGCAACCGCTCACGCCCTGCTTCTGGAGCGCCTTCAGGTACATCTGCACCATCTTTCCGGCGGTTTCAGGCTCGTCGGAAAAAGCCCTTGGGCCGATGATGATGTTCTCCGGGGTGGTGTTCACATCGGCAACGGGGGCGAAATCTACGTCGAAGCCGTAGCTGTTCCGACAGCAACTTTGCGAAAGGAAGCACCTTTGCGCCGCCCTAAAAGACGTCTTCAATTGCCTTGAGAAGACACTATTTTTACTCCTATTTTACTCCTAACGTCTTTTAGGATAAGCATAATAAGCTAATTATAAATAATTTGTAAATAATAATTCAGCGGTCGTTTTCCGCTCCAAAACGCATCGGCAGAACCGATGCGTTTTTTTTGTTTGTCTTTTTCGCTATATTTGCAGCGATATGAGGTTGATTCGGAGAAATATGGCTCAAATTATCGCTTTGTGTGAAAAACACAAAGTGTTGCAGCTATATGTTTTTGGATCAATTCTTACTGACAAGTTCAACAAAGACAGCGATGTGGATTTCACGGTAATCTTTGACCGGGACTCAATGCCGCTTCTTACTTATGGAGAAAACTATTTTGACTTCAAATATGCTCTGGAAGATTTGCTCAATCGGGAGGTGGATTTGGTAGTTTACGACTCAATCAAGAATCCATATTTCAAGCGCAATCTTGACAGAAATAAGGAGTTGGTTTATGGAAGAGCACGAGAAAACTGAGTATATCAACAAATACCTCTTTGATATACTGACCGCAATAAATGAGATTGAATCGTTCATTGCCGGGAAACCTCGTTTGTTTAAAGACTTCTGTGAGGATTTAATGCTTCATCGTGCCATTGAACGGAATATTGAAATCATTGGGGAAGCTTCAAATCGTATATTAAAACTTGATGCAAGTATTCCAATTGCCAATGCAAGACAAGCAGTGGACACCAGAAATTTTGTGGTCCATGGCTATGATAAGATTGATGACTCTATTCTTTGGAGTATTGTGATAAATGATCTTCCCATATTGAAGGCAGAAGTATTATCTATCTTACCCAAGGAAGACTTAGAATTGTTCGGTCTTTAAAGGACGGGGTCGCGAGTTCGAGTCTCGTTTTCCGCTCCAAATGAAGCAATTAACCACTGACATTATGTCAGTGGCTTTTTTGGTATATTTCATAAATCAGGCTTACGAATTCTTCCGGAAGGTGAGCGGAGAAATGCCAACGGCCTGCTTGAAGCGCATGCTGAAGTAGTTGGGGGAGGAAAAGCCCACTTCTTCGGAGATTTCGGCAACGCTCTTGCGGGTTTCCTTCAGAAGATGGCATGCGCGGCGGATACGGAGGTCCTCCACGTACTGCGCAACGCCCATTCCGGTAATTGCCTTCACCTTGCTGTACAGGGAGGCCCTGCTCATGGCGGCCTCCCTTGCTATATCCGCAACGTTCAGGGTGTTGTCGGACATGTGCTCTTCCACATAGCTGTTCAGCTTCCCTATAAGTTCGGCCTCATCCTGGCCAAGCGGCGACGGATGGGGCTCAGAAGGGCTTTCCACGGAGGTTTCCACCCAGCGGGAGAGCGTGGTGGCAAGGGCTTTCTGGGAGCGGCGGTTGTACTGCACCACAGAAGAAACCATCAGGAACACCGCAATGAGAAGGAGGGCCGAATAGAACCACCAGCTGCGGTACCACGGCGGCATTACCACTATCTCCAGCACCGGCACCGGGCTGCTCCAGGAGCCGTCCCTTTGCAGATAGGAGGCGTTGATGTGATAGGTGCCGTCCGTGAGGCCCGGGAGCGAAATGACATCTTCATAGGTTTCCGTGAGGGACGGAGAGCCTGCCCCCGTAACCTCAAAACGGTACATTTCCTTCTGGAAAGGGTCTATTCCCTTGAGGTTGACGCCCACAAGGAGGGTTCCGTAGTTCCAGGGGATCCTGACGGAGCCGCCGGTGCCGCAATGAATGCGCTCTCCGGAAACGCTGACCTCGTAAAGGCCCAGTTCCAGGGATGGGTTTTCCCTTGATGCCGCCCGTATGTCTATCCTTACAAAACCGCCGGTGCCGCCAAGGTACACAGCCTGGTCTTCCCATGTGTTGGAGATGCTTGTAGACAGGATTTCATTGGCCGGGAAACCGTCGCTTTCATCGATAATCTCTATGCGGGAGCCGCTTTCCATGCTGAAGAGCATGTTGTCCGCGGCTATCCAGAGGCGGCCGTCCTGCCATGCCTTGAGCTGGGTTACCCGGGAGAACTGGCTGGTTATTACGGGTTCAAGTTTTTCGGCCCCTTTTTTCAAGGAGAAAAGCCCGCGGTTGGTCCCTACCCAGAAAGTGCCGTTTACGGCAAGCGTGGCACAGTTGATGGTCTGGCCCCCGGAGAACTCATAAATGCGCTCTATGTCAAGTTTCTTGACGTCTATCCTAAATATTCCGCCATGGGAAAAGGCGTAATAAAAGCCATTGTTGTCCTGGCCGAAAAGGGTCATTTCGGATACGTCCAGCCATTCTTTTCCAACGTTGAAACGGGAAAAACGGTTTTGCCGGACATCGTACAGGAAGGTTCTGATGGCAAGGATGAGGATTTTGCCGTCCGGAAGGGCATAGATGTTGGGCGAACCGCCGCTGGAGCACTCCTGAGTGTTGGTTTCGGCATTTACAATAAGGAAAGGAGAACGCCGCCCGGTCTTTTTGTCGAAGAGCTGAAGTCCCTGGCTGTAGACCGACAGTACAAGGCGCCTGTTGTCGAATTCCGTAAGCGAATGCACTTTCACGCCCTCCTGCCCGGGGAAATCCGTTATGGCTGAACTGCCCGGACGGAAAAGGGTAACCCCCATGCCGTCCGTCCCTATCCACACATCCCCGTTACCGGCCTTCCAGATGCTGTTTACAACGTTTCCGGAAAGCGGATACTGGCGGATATCGGTGGCCTTTAAGGAAAACGCCCCGTTTCTCACGGTCCCGGCCCACACCGTTCCGCGGGAATCGTGGTAAAGACAAGTAACTGAGCCTGAGGGAATTTCATCAAGCTTACGGATTGTGCCGCGGTCCAGGATGCATATTCCGCCGCCATCTGTTCCCATCCACAGCCTGCCGTCGATTTCCATAAGGGAGAGGATGATATCAAAGGAAAGTCCGGAAGTTGAACTCCTGAACTCCCTCACAACCTCCTTCCGCTCAAGGTCCACCTCATGGAGCCCCCTGTTATATATGGCAAGATAAAGGTGGGAGTCATAGATGCAGCCGTCCATGATGATGGACTGCTCGAGGCCGGGGACATGCAGCTTTTCCAAAGAATTGTCTTCGGGGGAAAATACCATGAGCCCGAGTCCCCTGTCCACTATGAGAAAACGGCCGCCGTCCAGCGGGAATATCCTTACCACAAAGGCGCCATCTATGTGCACGCGCTCCCTTGTAAACTCTCCGGTGTCCGGGTCATAGAAATGAAGGCCTTCGGATGTGCCGAAATACACGCTCCCGCCGGCCTCCAGGGCACAGTGGACTATGGTATGCCCTGCAACCTGCCGGAAGCCGTCTGCGCCGGGCCCTTTTACAAAGAGCCCGTTCTCCGTTCCGGCCCAAAGGTTGTCCCTTGAATCCCGGAAAAGGGAGTAAACATAGTCTGTCCCCTCTATGCTTATCCTGTTGCTCCGGTACTTGTTGAGGCCGAACCTTGTGCCTATCCAAACCGCACCCTGGTTGTCTGAAATGATGGAAGTGACGCTTGGCTGCGAAAGGCCCTCCTTGATGTCTACGCGCTTGCAGTAGAAGCTGTCGGCCATGGCGGCAGACGGGACAAGAAAAAGGGACAAGGCCAGGATTCTCAGTTTTTTACATACGATTTGGACACCCATAAAGTATAATTTTAGACAAAAGTATACTTTTTTCAGCAAAAATCATTACCGGCTATGCTTTTATTTGTGCAATTTTGCAAAAGACGATAACCAATTGCTTTATGCGCAATCTCATTTTAAGACTAACTCTCCTCCTGGCGGCGGTGGCGGTGTCATTTTCGGCATACGCCCAGCAAACCGTAAAAGGCGTTGTCCAGGACGAAAACGGTGCTCCCGTGGCCGGAGCCTTCATCCTTATTCAAGGTACAACCGCAGGTGTGACCTCCGACAACAACGGACTTTTTGAAATCAAGGCATCCAAGGGCCAGACCCTTGAGGTCTCCTGCCTTGGAATGGTGACGGAAACCGTTACTGTCACCGGCCCTTCCGTAGCGGTGCACATGCAGACAGACGCCGAAATCCTGGAAGACGTTGTGGTGGTAGGTTACGGCGTAACCCGCAAGCGTGACCTTGCCGGAAGCGTCTCCTCCATCAAGGCCGACGAAGTGAAGGCCGGCGTCATCACCAACACCGCAGACCTCCTGAGAGGCCGTGCGGCCGGTGTCGCGGTAAGGCAGACCTCCTTCGAACCCGGCGGCGGCATCAACATCCGCGTGAGAGGTTCGTCATCTATTTCGGCCAGCAATGACCCTTTATATGTAGTGGACGGAGTCCAGAGCAACGTGGGCAACCAGGTGAGCCCGGAGGACATCGAGAGCATTGAAATCCTCAAGGACGCCGCCGCAACGGCAATTTACGGTGCGCGCGGCGCCAACGGCGTTATCCTCATAACCACAAAGCAGGGTGCCGCAGGGCGTTTTTCCGTGGATTATTCCTACAATCTGTCGGCAAAGGTGCTGCGCAATCCCTGGAAGCTCATGAATGCCGAAGACAAGATCAACTTTGACATGGATGTATGGCGGCAAAACGGCAGCGCCGGTGACCCTCCGTACACAGAGGAACAGCAGGCCTTCAAGGGCGCTGGCACGGACTGGATCAAGCAGATGACCCGCACCGCCCTCACCCAGACGCACGCCGTGAACGTTCAGGGCGGCAACGACAAGGTAAGGGCCGCCGCAAGCTTTGTGAACACCAGTGACAAGGGCCTTGTGATGAACTCCGACTTCGGCCGCACCAGCGCCCGCATCAACGCGGACTTCACCCCCACAAACTGGCTCAGGATGGGAATAAACGCCTATCTGGCCGCCACAAAGCGCACCTACTTCAGCACCGGCACGGCAAGCTCCACCTCCAACGTCATCTACTGGATGTTCCTTGCAAATCCCCTCAACACCATAGAGGGCAAGGACGTGTTCGGCCGTGACGCCCGCGTGGAAAAGGTTTACTATGAAACCATGTACCAGGACTACAACGTAAACGTGAACAACAACTACGTTACGCTGTATGCCGAAGTAGACCCCTTCCCCTTCCTGAAGGCCCGCGTGCAGTACTCCACAAGCCGTGAAAACGACAAGTACCAAAGTTACTTCGACCGCAACACCTCCGTGGGAGCCTCCTACAACGGACAGGCGACCGTAGAGCAGGAAGACGTTCACTACCAGCAGCTTGAGGGCATCCTCACCTTCCACAAGAAGTTCGGCTCGGCCCACGACGTAAAGGTGATAGGCGGCGCCAGCTGGATAAGCAACGTGTACAACTACTCCGGAATCGGCGCCCACGACTTCACAACGGACGTGTTCTCATATAATAACATGGGAGCCGCCAACGTAATGGACTGGATTGCCACGGCAAAGACGGAAAAGACCAACATCTCCTTCTTCGGCAGGGCCGAATATGTGCTCCTTGACAAGTACATCTTCAACGCCAGCGTGCGTTTTGACGGCGCCTCCAACTTCGGCGAAGGCAGCAAGTGGGGCATCTTCCCCGCCGGTTCCTTTGCATGGCAGATTGGCGACGAACCCTTCATGGAGTTCACAAAGCCCCTTTTCAACTCCATCAAGCTGCGCGCCAGTTACGGCCGCACCGGTAACGACGGCATAGGCACATACAAATCCCTGCGCACATTCGCCTTCCAGGACATCTACCTTGGCGGCAACAGCATTGTGAAGGGCATGCACCCCAACAACGCCGGAAACGACCTTCTGCACTGGGAGACCACTTCCCAGCTGGACTTCGGCCTGGATGCCGCCCTGCTTGACAATAAACTGGAAATCAACTTCGACTGGTACGACAAGGTTACAACGGACCTCCTCTCGGATGTCAACATTTCCATGACCACGGTGGGCCTCCAGACCCAGAAGGGCAACAACGGCGCCATCCGCAACCGCGGCGTTGAGCTGTTTGCGAAATACCACGTGTTTGACACCCGTGACTTCTCCTGGCAGACCACCCTCAACATGGCCCACAACCGCAACACCGTGATTTCAATTGAGACTCCTACCTATTATACGGTGCGCCCTCACGGCAGCTACGACTACGTGCAGTACGCCATGGTGAAGGAAGGGGAGCCCCTCTCCACAATCTTCGGCTATGAGTGGGATGGAATTATCCAGTCAGGTGAAACTTACGCCCCTCAGCCCAAGTCCACGGAGGGCGAGCCTAAATTCGTGGACCTCAACAAGGACGGCGTCATCACCGACGAAGACCGCCACTCCCTTGGACACGGAGAGCCAGATTTTGTGCTTGGCTGGGGCAACACCATCCGCTGGAAGGACTTTGACTTCACCATCTTCTTCGACGCCGCAATTGGCGGCTCCATGCTCAACATTTCCCGCGTCCTGCTGCAGGACAACAACCGCCTCAAGGAATGCGCCGACCGCTGGACCAAGACCAACCCCTCTACAAGGATCATTGCCGGAACATGGCAGCGTGAGGGCGGTCCCCAGTACGGCAGTTTTGTGAACTCCAGCTATGTGGAGGACGCCAGCTACCTGCGCCTCAGCAATATTGAAGTGGGTTACACCCTTCCGCTCAAAGACTGGGGCGTGACCTTCATAAAGGGCGCTCGCTTATTTGTGGGCGCAAACCGCCTCCTTACCCTTACCAAGTACAGCGGCTTTGACCCGGAGGTTTCCACCAACGGCGCCAGCGCCGTCACGCAGGGCCTGGATTTCAACACCTATCCGGCTTACAGGCAGGTTAACGCAGGTGTGAAAGTAACCTTCTAAAAGAAAGCAGCCATGAAAAAACTCATATACATTTCTCTATTGCTTCTTGCCGCCGTTTCTTGCCAGAAACAGCTCAAGGAGGTTGTGTACTCCAACCTGACCGACGAAAACGCATTTACCACCGCCGAAAATGCCCAGGCGGCGGTGAACAGCCTCTACTCCTCCCTCCACCTCACCTACAGGGAGCCAATGTTCTACATCAACGACATCTCCACGGACGGCGGATATAAAGGAGACAGTTACTTCGAGTCCATGAACGACGTTGCCATTTACAACGACAACCGTATCCTAGTGGCTTGGAACGGCTTTTTTGAGATTGTCACCCGCGCCAACATCGTGATAGACCAGGTGCCGGAAATGGCCGACAACCTGTTTGCCGGCGGCGTAACAAAGGAACAGCTTCTTGGAGAGGCCTACTTCATGAGGGCCTTTGCCTACTACAACCTCACGGACGTATTCTTCCAGGTGCCGCTTGTCACCTCCAGCAAGATAGACCCCACCGCAAGGGAGCCCTATGCGCCCCTAGCAAAGATAGAGACGCTCATTGAGAACGACCTTTTCAACGCCTGCGACTACCTACCCAAGTCCTATGCCTCCAACAAGGACGCCGGCCGTCCCTCCTACGGCGCCGCCCACGGTTATCTGGCACGCCTTTACATGAGGCAGGCAGGCCGTGCACGCCAGAATGCCGAGGACGCATCCGGCCTTTGGAAAGACGCCCTCAACGAGGTTAACAAGGTTCTTGCCCTGGAAGGCAGCGTGTACTCCCTCCAGCCCACGGTATGGAATGTGTTCGACCCCACCTCCGAGGCCGGCATCTACAACAACGAGCTCATATTTGCAATCAGGGCCAGCGGCAACGACCTCCCTTCCGGCTCTTGGGACCTCGGCCTCCAGTTTACCGGATGGAACTACGACATGGGCTGGGGCAACATGTACCAGCCCCTGGAGATGACCTGGCAGTTTGACCCCGCAGACGAGCGCCTTACCGTGCTGCAGGTAACTGAGTATGAGGACGTTTACTCCCCCGACGAGACCTATTACAGGGCTCCTTCCAACCTTGCCGAAACCGGCGCGGTGAACAAGAACCACACGGTAAACGGCAAAACCTATGTGCTCATGAACGAGCTTGCCGAAACTTACACCCAGAAGTACAAGTTCCTCAACACTTGGAAGTACATCTACGACACTCCCAACAACCTCCCGCTCATGCGCCTTTCGGACATGATCCTTTGCAAGGCCGAAATCCTCAACGAGATAAGCGGCCCCACCCAGGAGGCCATAGACCTCATAAACAGGGTGCGCGACCGTGCCTTCCAGGACAGCGCCCACGGGCTTTCCCTGGCCTCCTATGCCGGCAAGGAGGACCTCCGCAGCGCAATCTGCGACGAACGCCTGTTTGAGCTTAACATGGAGTGCCAGCGCCGCCCGGACCTCATCCGGATGGGCCTCTGGAAAGACCGCATGACAAAGTACATCAACACCATAAAGCAGCGTTATGTTCAAAAAGCCGCCAACGAAGGCCAGGAAGCCGGCTACTATGACCCGGCATGGGCTGCATACCCGGATGTTGCAACCCTCACCGACGACGACATCCGCCGCTACATGCCCGTCCCTTACCGCGAGGTTACCCTCAACCCCTCGCTGAAGGACGCCAGGACGCTGAAAACCGAATAAACCGCTATGAAAAGAATCCTTTTCCTTCTTGCCGCTGCGGCCATAATGTCCTGCTGTGCCTGTCAGTCAAAGACAGACACGGAAACTCCGGACAACGGCCAAAAGAAAGAAAACATTGTGTATGTAAAGGACGGGTGGCCCTCCGTCACCTGGAACTTTGACAATGCCGAAGGCTGGGAATACACCCACCAGGACGACGCCCCCAAGGAGCAGTACAGCATTGAGGGCGGCATACTGAAGCTCTGGACCAGGGCCGGCTCCACGGACCGCTCAAAGCTGAGGACCCTCAAGGACAACTTCGGCGAGGGCCTTTACACGTGGAAAATCCAGATTCCCTCCATTGCTCCCGGAGAGCAGGCCAGCATTGCGGGCTTTATCTACCAGGACGATGCCCATGAACTTGACTTTGAGATTGGCTACGGCACTGCCGAAACCCGCGAAAAATGCGGAGCCAAGGATGGCCAGATGGTGGCCTGCATGACCAACCAGGGCTTCCCCTTCATCTCTGAATATACGCCCGTCGATCCGGGCTGGCACGAGTTTGCAATCAGCCTCCTGGAGGAGGACGGCAAGTACACCGCCCGCTGGATCATTGACGGGAAACTGAGTCAGACCCAGAAACTTATGTTCGGCCCGGAGACTGAATTCAAGGTTTACTGCAGCGTGGAGAACCTCCGTTTCATGGGAGACCACGTGCCCGAATATGACAATTCGGCCCTCTTTGACTGGGTTTCCTTTACGGGCCCCAATGCCGACAAAGAGCCCGAGACTCCTCCCGTGGTGGACCCTCCGGCACCGGAAGGAAAGGTTGTCCGCTGGGATTTTGACACTGTTGACGGATGGTACTACTACACCCATAACCCCGGTCCCGTGGAATACTATTCCATCAAGGACGGCTTGCTCTCCATTACCACCAAGGGCAACACCATGGACCGCAACAAGCTCCAGAGCAACGACCGCTTTGGAAAGGGAGTCTATACCTGGAGGCTGTATGTTCCCGAGATTGAAAAACAGGCCCAGGTTAGCGTAGGGGCGTTCATTTACCAGAACGACGAACACGAGCTTGACTTTGAGATTGGCTACGGAAAGGCCTATGCACGTGAAAGCTGCAGCGCAGCCGAAGACGAGCTTGTGGCCTGCCTTACTAACCAGCATAACCCCCATAACTCCACCTATGTGCCCATCAAGCCCGGCTGGCACGTGGTTGCGATAAGGATGGACGTTGACGCCACCAACTACTACAAGGCATCCTGGGTGATAGACGGGGAAACCGTGAAAACGCTTCCGCTGAACTTCGGCCCGGACAAATACTCCCGCTTCCTGGTTGCCTGCAGCGTAGAGAACCTTACTTTCCTGGGAGACCACCAGCCCACCCGTGACCACACCGCCCTGTTTGACTGGGTAACAGTGGAAATACCTGAATAATAAACCATTAACCAATAATTTGCATATGAAACGTACTCTTCTTTGGCTTTTTGCCGTTGCAGCCGTAGCCGCGGCTTGCCAGAAGCCCGAAAACGGGAATAACCCGGACGGCCCCGCCCCCGTATCCGGCGACAAGACATTCAAGGCCACCCTGGCCCCTCTTACCAAGGTTACCCTTGAGGACGGACTGGCCCTCTCATGGACCAAGGCCGACAAGGTGAGCGTCTTTGACGGCACCGGCAACAAGCAGTTCCGCGCACAGGGCAGCGGCGCCACCGCCGAACTCCTTGGCAGCGCTGCGGCAGCCGACACCTACTACGCCATTTTCCCCTACGACGCTTCGGCAACCCTGAGCGGCAGCATTGTCCAGACAAAGATTGCCTCAGAGCAGACCGCAAGTGCCGGCGGCGCCGACATCCAGGTGCTTTCGGCCGCAAAGAGCGACGGCGACAACCTTGCCTTCAGCCCTGTTTCGGCCGTTCTCCGCTTCTCCCTTGACGAGGACGCCGAGGGTGTAAACTCCGTGAAAATCAAGACTGCCGAAGGCGCCCTTGCTGGCACGGTGAGCGTCGACTGCGGCGGAAGACCCGTCCTCAGCGCAGGCTCAACCTCTTCCGAAATCAAGGTTTCGGCCTTTGAGGGCACTTTCAAGGCTGGTGCCACATACTACGTGAACGCCATTCCCGGAAAGGTGGGCAAGATAACCCTCACCTACACTGTTGGCTCTGACGAAATGGAAGTTTCGGCCGATGCCACCACCCTTACAGCCGGCGGCGTTTATGAGCTTCCGAACCTCACCCGCGCAATGAGTGCCGAAGAAAAGGCTTTCCTTGGCACCTGGCTGTTGCTCAAGTACGGTTCCCGCGGCGCAGACGGCACTCCCGGCGTATATCCTTGGGTAAACATCGAGCGCGGATTTGAGAATCCCGCTTCCGTTGTTGGAGACTTCATCACCTTCAAGAGCGACGGCAGCGTTGTGATGGACCTTGGAGAGGCTTCCGACACCTACAACAACACCACCTATGAGGCCCAGAAAGTGGAGATGACCGGAAAGGAAAGCTGGGTGATAGTAAAGGAAGGTGACGTGACTTACGTGCAGTTTGGCGGAAACGCCTTCCCGCTCATGATTGCCGACAATAGCGGCATCGGCGGAAAGTATTCCGTTGTAAGCGTCAGCGAATCGGAAATGCTGCTTGAGTATCCCTATCAGGGCGAAGAAGGCCCTTCAGTGCTTGGCATCTTCCTCCAGCCCAAGGGCAAGGAGACTTATGTGCATAGCTTCAAGAACGGAGACTTCGGCGTAACCGATGAAGGTGCCGAAGAAGTGAGGCCTATGGAAGATCAGGGCACAACCTGGTTCGTGGAGATAGAGGCCGACATGCCTTTCTTCTACATGAATCCAAACGCCGGACTTATGATCGGGCGCGCATGGGGAGCCAACGCCGCGGCCGAAACCGCCAAGAGCGCCCGCATGTGGACCGAAAGCTTCACCGACAAGAAGGTTGCTTCCGTAACCGTGAGCACCGCCCGCTTCGCTCCCGAGGAAGGAGAAGACAAGAGTGCCGCCGAACTTGAAGTGTACATCGGAGGCGTCAAGATTGGCACAACTTATCACCTTGTGAACGACATGACCCCTTACACCTTTACCGCTCCGGATCCTGTGGGAGGCCTTCTGGAAATCAAGTGGAAGACCACCAACGACGAAGTCAACTGCTTCTGGGTGAAGTCCGTACAGGTAATTTATGAGAATTAAAATACTTGCGTTAACAGCATTTATCGCCCTTGTTTCGTGCGGCAGGTCTGTGAGCCCGGAAGGGTTCGCGGACTTCGCCGCATTTGTAAGCATAGCCCCAACGGATAATTCCCTCCGTTTTGCCGTCAATGTAGATTTCACCACGCCGTGCAACTGGAGCGTCCTGTACTGGGAAACCGCCAAAGGCCGCAGCGCAGCGCAGAAAACAGCCTTCCGCCACACTGAGGGCGGCAGGGAAAGCGTGGTGCTCAAATTCCTGTATCCCAATACGGAATATGAGTTTGTGGTGGTCCCGGAAGGGAACGCCGCGGCCGAATCAAAGCCCATGACCTTCAAAACAGGCTCACTTCCCGCCGACTGCCCCATTTACACCGTGGACAAGGACGGGGAAACGGGCCTGGACGGCTACCTGATGCAGTGGGAGGCCTCTCCGGCAGGATATGTGACCTTCTGCGACATAGACGGAAAGGTTGTCTGGTACGAAGCCTTCGGGGAAGAAATCCGCGTGGGCTGGTGCAACCCCCGGGCGAACCGCCTTGCCGTCCTCACCGGCTTTCAGGACCAGGACCTCCAGAGACTGTGCGCCCATACGGTGGTCACGGACCTTGACGGCAACCGCATCCTCTACTGGACGTCCGGGAAAGGCAACATAGAGTATCCTCACCATGAGGTAAAGGTCCTTGACGACGGCAACCTCATGTTTGTGAACAACGTACTGAAAGACTATCCCATTGGGACAGTATGGGGCGACGGCTTTACCGTCATCAGCCCTGAGCGCGAAGTCATAAGGCAGTGGGACTGCTTTGCGGCGCTTGGAGATCTTTCGGCCCCGTATCTCAAGGCCGAAAAACGCCTTACGGACCTTGTACACGCCAATTCCGTGGCACAGGATTCCGAAGGAGACTACTACATGACTTTCAATGCGCTCAGCGAGCTGTGGAAGATTGACGGGAAAACCGGGGACGTAGTATACAGGGTGGGAATAAACGGAGATGTAGCCCTGGACGGGGAGTTCCCCACGGGAGGCCTCCATGCCGCCACTCCGCTGGCCCCGGACCGCATCCTGTGCTATTCCAACGGGCGTGACATCAAGCGTTCAAGCGCTGTCATTTTCCACGTGGATCCCGTGGCAAAAACTGCTGTGTATGAGTTGAACATCTCCCTTCCGGAGGAATACAGTTCCCGCGACCGCAGCAACGCCCAGTTCCTTGAGGACGAGGGAATAATGATGCTCAGCAGCACCGTTTCCCGCAAAGTTGTGTTCACGGACCTTCAGGGCAACATCCTAAGGGTAATCGGCCGTGAGGGAATATCATACAGGGCATATTGGTTCAACAAATTTGAATACTGACACCGTGTCTATTTTTAAAGGAAAAACAGTTCTGATCACCGGCGGAACCGGAAGTTTCGGGTCGGCCGCACTTAAACGAATGCTCTCAGAGGGTGCATCTGAAGTAAGGATTCTCTCCCGCGACGCCTGCAAGCAGGCCTGCCTGAGAGACCTCTATCACGGTGATTCCAGGCTCCGGTTCTTTGCCGGAAGCATCACTTCCCGGGAACTTTGCCGGGAGGCCGTAAAAGGGGCGCATTACCTCTTCCACGCCGCAGCCATGAAGGACATTCCCGGCTGCGAAAAAGACCCCGTAGGGGCCGTGGAAACCAATATTCTTGGCACTACCGTCCTCTTTGAGGAGGCCGTTACGGCCGGAGTTGAGGCCGCCGTGTACCTGTCTACGGACAAGGCTGCGTACCCAGTGAACGTAATGGGAAACACCAAGGCCATAGGCGAAAAAATTGCCGTTTCGCTTTCTGGAAAAGGCACTCGCATCATGTGCACCCGCTTTGGGAACGTACTGTGCTCCCAGGGCTCCGTGGTGCCCCTTTGGAAGCGCCAGATGGCCGAAGGAAAACCGGTTTCCGTGACCAATCCGGACATGACCCGCTTCATCATGACAATTGAGGAAGCCATAGACCTTGTGATCTACGCCTTTGAGAACGGAAAAACCGGAGACATCCTGGTTCAGAAGTCTCCGGCCTGCACCATCGGCCTTCAGGCGCAGGGGCTCTGCGAACTAGAAGGCGGAAGCGGCGTCACGGTCATTGGCGCGCGCCCCGGCGAGAAATTATACGAAACCCTCCTCACAAAGGAGGAGGGCGTAAAGGCTCAGGACATGGGCGGCTTCTTCCGGATTCCGGCGGTGAAAGACCACACCGACGCTCCTGTTGAGGAATATAACTCCGACAACGCCCCGCGCATGAACCTTGAGGAAATCAAGGCCAAGCTCCGGGAAGCCTCCTCGGCTCCGGCCCCACGCGGCGGTTGAATTCTATACATTATTAAGGAAAACAAGGCTTCTGCCATACCTGAAAATAGACGTCAAAACGTGTCAAAAGTCGATTGAATCCGTCCTATTAGACGTCATCAGGAGACCTGAATCGCCGCTAATTTTACCGCTATTTTACTCCATCTGTCCTGTGCAATCGTAGTAATTATATAGAAATAGGGCCATTAACAAAACCTGTTCGAGTCTCGTTTTCCGCTCCAAGAGGCACCAGAAATGGCGCCTCTTTTCTTTTTAGGTAATGATGCTGGCGTTGTTGATGAGGATGTCCTCGTTGCCGCAGCCAATGCGGGTGGCCGAACTCGGAAAGTTCCTCTACGGTGGCGGCGCCATTAATATTTTAAGAAGTATGCTTTTCCCGCCACTCTGTGGGTGTGAGCCCGGTTTCCGTCTTGAAGGCCCGGAAGAAAGAATTCTCGCTGGCAAAACCCGCCTCCTCACTAATCACGGACAGTTTTTTCTCGGGATGCTGCCGCATTTGCTCCTGCGCATAGCGAACACGGTAGGACGTCACGAAGCGCGGGAAAGACATCCCCAGGCCGCTGTTCAGGGTAGCCGATATATAGGAGGTGTTGGTAAGCAGCAGCGTGGCGATGTCGGCGATGCGAAGGTCTTTCTTGCGGAAGAGCTCCTCTTTCTCCATCAGGCTCACAATCCGCTCCTGCAGGTCCGGAATCTCCTTTTCCGGCTTGGTCTGTTCGGGCGTCTTTTTCCGGCGCAGATACACGCCCAGAAGGAAAAGGAGAAGGCCGATAAGGCTGCCGCAAATCAATCCCAGCCAGTAGGATACGCTGCGCGGCCGGTCCCCTTGCGTGTAGCACAGGAGTACCGTGCCTTGCGCGTCGTAGGAATCGGCCCTTACGCCACCGGCAAGAAGCACTTGCCCGCCGGGAAGTGCCAGGGCTTCGGCCTTGTAGGGAAGGTCTTCAAAGGGCTCGCTGTAGAATACCTGCACCGCAGCGGGAGATTCTCCGTAGCCGATGCTCAGCAGGTATAGCCTGCCCTGGGCATCCCGCCCCTGCTTCCAGGCGCTCTGTGCGTTGGTGTCCACGGCCAGCCCGTGTTGCCAGTCGATAGCGCCCCAGGGACCTTCCAGGGGAATGGGGTGGGCGGTTTCCAGCAGCTCAAAGGAGCCGTTTCCCAACTGTAGGAAGGCCATAGCGTCCTGCTTCCGGACAGGAATCAAATAACGATATTCACCAAGGGTATAATGCTCCGGCGGGTTGGGCATGGCACTGTTCTCGGTGTCCCATTCCTGCAGGAGGGGCTCCTGGAATGGTTCTCCAATGAGTTGTTCCACCCAGCCGCCTTCCAGCGGATTCCCGTAATGATCCGTTGAGCCAAAGATGTAGACGTTGTCGGGGGCCACTTGGAGTAGATAGGGTAGATTTCGGGGCTGGAGGGGCTTGAGCGTAGTAAACGGCTCTCCCGCCGTGCTGCTTTCCAGAGCGTCCGGCCCGTACCAGTTGCCGGCCACCAGGATGCGCCCGTCGGCCATCTCCAGCGCCGTGGCGTGGGTGCGCTTGTTGTCCAGGATGGGCAGGTGCGAGAAGCTGTGCGAGGCGGGATGATACACTTCCACGCCCCAGGTCTGGCCCACTCCAAAGGCCTCGGCGTATCCGCCGCCTGTGAGGATGTCGCCGTTTTTTAGCCTAGTGGAAAAGCCGGCGTCGTGCGGGTACAGGGTGTTCACCGTGTGCCACTTGCCGCCGCGGTAATACTCGGCCGTGGCGGTGGGCACAAAGCCCACGGTGTGCCCGCCAATCACCGTGTACTCACCGCCTGCATAGTGCAGACTGTGTGCCTGCCGGGGGATGTTCAACTCCGGCAACCGCTCCACCTCCATGGGGGTGAAGGACACGCCTTTGACGGCAATGGATAGGGCAACGAGCAGCAGCAGGTTCATGTTGCAAAGATAGCATATTTTAGTTATTCAGGGTCCGGTTCTATCAGCGAATCAAATTTATAATAGGCCCTCAGACAATCCCAATACACCCATTGCCCCTTGTTGTTCTTGATACGGGATAACTCCACGGCGGTACCGTCATCTCCAAAACGGTATAAATAGCCAGCTTTGTCTTGATAGATATCCACCCACATAAAGTTATCGAACCATTCGCAGTTCTCTTTCTTGGTGTTATCGGTGAAAAAATAACATTCAAACACCGAGTTCCCGTTCTTATCTTCCCACAAAAGGTTACAAGGAGCCTCAACTTCCCCGATGGGCAGATCATGCACTTCATGTCGAGGAGCAGCCTCAGACCAATCTTGCAATACCAAAAACTCCACGTAGGGCTGTAACCAGGTTACCCCGTTTTCTACGAAGGGCTTATTTGTAGTAGTAATACTAATACTTTGCGCAACTTCACCGTTGAACATCTCGTCAACCTGGTATAGCTTGGCTATGTAACTACCTTCTATTATCTGAGGTCTGCAGGAAACCACAACCGCCAATGCCACAAAGGACATCAAAAAGAGAAAAATTTTACGCATAGCACTTTGATTTTGGTTAGGTCAAAGATAAGCCCTAAGAGGCCGCGTCCCACCCACAATTCTTAGAATCTTACTCTCATTTTCTATAATGGAATCCCATCCTGCTGTGCTCCCTGTTTTTTTGCAACGCCGGAGAAATCATAGTTTTGTGTATCTTTGTAACATTTTGGCCGACAATTATTTGGAAAAGCGGGCCGAAGACCTCCTGAAAATCCTGGAAATAGTGCCCTGGGTGGCGTCCGGAATGAACGCCCTGCACAACCGGGAGTACTATGATGGATTAATACTGTGTAACCGACAGCTAATTGGACTACTTTCTTCCGGCTGGTTCCGTAGTTTGAAAACCGCTAATACTCCATAACAAGCCAAATACCGAACAACCGGTTCGTCACAGAATAGGTTGTTCCGTCTTTTCTGACAATTCCTTTGTCGTGAAGGACGCGCAGGGCGCTCTGTACCGTGCTCGGGCTTTTCATGGAGTGTTTTTTACAGAAGGCTACGGAAGTAACCTGCTCCGCTTTCCCGTCTTTTGCAATGGCGATCAACAACTGCTTTTGCGCTTCCGGATATGAGCTCATCTGCTCTTGGAATGTGCGGGCATATGTCTTGATTACAAAAGTAAGCGCATCGGACGCCATCTGAGCATCGGCCACTTCTCCGGGTTTGGTCCATGCGAACATTTCATTCATCAAGCGCTGCACATACCAGGTATGACCATCAAAAAGTTCGTACACTTGTTTGAAACTCTCTTCCTGAAGGCTTTTCCCTGCCGCCTCAAAGTGATGTCGGGCAAAAGCCAGATAGTTTTCATACTGAATGGCATCCAGGTACAAGGGAGAGCAACTCATATAAAACGGCTCCGATGGATTGTTGAAAAGTTTTTCCATCATGCGCCTGTCACTGCCGGCAAAGATGAACCAGGTGTGCTTGCATTTCTGGACATAGGTACGCAGCAATTCCAACACGTTATTATCCGGATACTCCGCGATCTGCTGGAACTCATCCATCGACACAAGACAGGGGACCTCGCTACCTTCCAGGTATTGGAAGATTTCCTTCAGGGAATCGACCGGCTTGACGATTTCTCCGAGCGAGAGATCGAAAACGAACTGGCCGTTTACCGGATCCACCTTGAATCCAGGCCGCAGAGACTTGACGATGCCCAGGAAAGACTCCAATAGCGATTGCCCCTTGCTTTTCAACGGACCGGTGATTTCTTTTGCCAGCAACAGAATCATTTCCGCCAAAGAAGAAGTCGGATACAGGTCGATGGAGAATGCTTTGAAGTTCGACTTCACGAACGCTCTGTTGAACACATGGGCTATGAGTCCGGACTTCCCCATACGGCGGGACGAAATCAGCACCGTGTTCCGCCCGTTTGCGATATTGCTTTCCAAGGCTTCCGTCTCGGCCTGCCTGTC
>JAFRPW010000029.1 GCA_017428945.1 Bacteroidales bacterium
CAGGATCGCCAATTGTCGGAACAAGCCGACAGCCTTGCAGCTCGTAATGCAGAACTTAACAGACAACTGCAAGAATTGATTTGCCAAATAGAAGAAAAGGTACAAACCGAACTGCAAAGCCGGGAAAACGAAATAGTTGCGTGCCTCTACTGGGCCGGGGAAATCAAGAAAATGGTGCCGGAGGTGGAAGTGGTGCTATTCACCGCCTATGCCGATATCCAACTGGCGGTGGATGGGATGAAGCGCGGGGCGTTTGACTTTATCGTGAAGCCCTGGGACAATGATAAACTGATTGAGGTGCTTACGGCAGCCCGGGATAAGGCCAGGAAAGCTATGAAGAGGGATGCCCGATCGGAGTCAGTCATTACGGCTGAGAGCCCGATGTTCTGGGGTTCCTCTGCTGCCATGAAGGCCATCCGGAAGACACTGGATAAGATTGCACCTACGGATGCCACCGTGCTCATTACCGGCGAGAATGGTACCGGCAAGGACGTGCTGGCGCGGGAGATTCATGCGCATAGTCTTCGGAGCGGCAAGCCGATGGTGGCCGTTGATGCGGGTGCCATTACGGAAACCCTTTTTGAAAGTGAGTTGTTCGGCCATGTGAAGGGAGCATTTACGGATGCACACACGGATCACGTCGGCAAATTCGAGCAGGCCGATGGCGGCACGTTGTTCCTGGATGAAATCGGCAATATTCCCTTGCACCTGCAGGCAAAGCTGCTGCGAGCCATTCAGAACCGGAGCATTGTACGGGTGGGCGGCAATGAGGCCAAGCCCATCAATATCCGTTTGATCTGCGCCACAAATATGGATTTGGAGCAGTTGGTCCGTGAGGGACGGTTCCGGGAGGATTTGTACTACCGGATCAACACTGTTCATATCAATCTGCCTCCGCTCAGGGAGCGGAAGGAAGATATCGTACCGCTGGCGCAGATGTTCCTGGAAAGGTTTGCCGAGAAATATCATCGGCCTTTGACGGGGATTGCTCCGGATGCAGCTGCGATGCTGACGGAGGGCCGCTGGAGCGGCAATATCCGCGAGTTGCAGAACTGCATCGAGAAAGCGGTGATCCTTTCTGATGGCAATGAACTGACGGCGAAAGACATCCAGTTGGAGCAGGCGACCAAACCGATCGGGACCACCATCAAGGCTGTCAATGAGGCCGAGGAAGAGAGACTGGTCCGTGAGGCGATGGACCGGACGGACGGCAATATCTCCGCAGCAGCCAAGATGCTGGGCGTGAGCAGGCCCACGCTTTACGCAAAACTGAAAAAGTACGGGTTATGACCTTCACCGTCTGGCATATCGTCGGGACTTGTGCTATCGTCGCTGTAGTTGCGGCGGTGATTGCTACGCTCCGTACCAGGCATAAGGACATCAAGAAGGTGGCCTATATGATGGATGCGCTGGAGGATGGGGAGCTAAATTTCCGTTTTCAGGAGAAAAACAAGTTCAATCGCACGCTAAACCGTATCCGTACTATCTTCGAGAAGCAGCGGCAGGCCCACGAGCAGGATTCCTGGACAAAACTCATCCGCGTGCTCACGCACGAGATTATGAATACGGTGTCGCCGATTGCGTCTCTTTCTGATGCGATGGCCAAGTCGGTCGATGAGAACGGCCATAGCGAACTGGACATCAAGGCCGGGCTGGAGACCATCAGCGATTCATCTAAGAACCTGATTGGTTTCGTGCAGACTTACCGGCAACTCTCGGGTGTGGCGAAGCCCATCCGCAAGGCGCTGGATTTGCGGGAACTGATGGATAGTGTCATCGGCTTGAACAGCGAATTCGCCGCCAGCTGTGGTGCCACCTGCAAGTATCGGCCGGAGGAGGATGACCTGATGATTTATGCCGATGAGGGGCAAATCTCTCAGATCTTCATCAACCTCATCAAGAATGCCTTGCAGGCAGGTGCGAAGCATATCGACATTGCTGCGAAGATGGGCAAGGATGACGAGGTGATTGCCCTGGTGGCCAATGATGGCGAGCCTATACCGGTATCTGCCCAAGAGCAAATCTTTATTCCGTTCTACACCACCAAAAAGGAAGGTTCCGGTATCGGCCTAAGCATCTCCCGCCAGATCATGCGGCAGCACAACGGCACCATCGACCTGCTGCGCAGCGATGCCCAGCAGACCGTATTTGAACTCCGATTCAGGTAGTCTCCGTAGGAGAAAACACAAAGTGTAAAGCCCGAAAGTGTAAAGTGTACTGTAAACTTTACACTTTTTTTATTTTCTGTCAACATCGTTTCTGATTCATTATCAATGCTTTATCACATTTGGCATACCGGATGCTTGTTTCTGGCACGGTGATAAATCATTGTATGATGAAGACACGACTTTACATATTCGTTTTTGTGGCGGCGATGGGGCTTTCGGCCGCGGTGGCCGGAGCCCAGGAGCCGCAGGATGGAGTGGCCGACGGGCCGAGGGTGATGACGCTCCGGGACTGTATGGAGTATGCCATCTCCAACTCTACCAAGATCCGGATTCAGCAGGCGGCCATCGGCGATGCGCAGATTGACCGGCGGGACGCTGCCCTAGCGCTGTTTACCCCGCAGATAAGTGCGCAGACTTACGCGTACTACAACTTCGGCCGCAGCATCGACCCGCAGACCAATACGTACTTCAATACCACGTCGTTCCATAACAACTATGGCGTGAGCGCCGGCTATGACCTCTTTGACGGCTTCAAGGCGGTGAACAACTACAAGATTTCCAAGACAGGAATGCTCATTGCCGACTCCCAGGAGAAGCAGGTGGAGGCCGATATCTGCCTGGCGGTGATGGAGGCGTACTATAACGTTGTATACTACAAGCGCCTTTGCGATGTGTATGAGGAGCAGGTTGCCGTGGCGGAGCAGGCCCTGGCCAAGGCCCGCCGCCAGGAAGAACTGGGCCAGAAAGGGCATGCCGACGTAATCCAGATGGAAGCCGACTTGGCCGACCGTCAGTACGACCTCACCAATACGTACAACATGTACTGCGACCAGAAGATGACGCTCTCCGACCTGATGTTCTGGCCGGTGGATGAGGAACTGAACATTGACACCTCGATGCCAGCATGGCAGATTGAGCCGGTGGCCACTGAGTCCGTTGTTGACTTTGCCCTGGAGCACAATCCTGGGGTCCAGATTGCCAGCTGGAATGAACTCAATGCCAAGCGCGAGCTGAGTACGGCCAAGTGGTCGCTGCTCCCAACTCTTGGCCTGTATGCTGGCTGGAGCACCAGCTACTATACCTATCAGGGTTCCACCACCAATCCTTTCTGGAATCAGTTCAAGAATAACGGCGGTGAGTATGTGGAGCTTTCGTTGTCGATTCCTATCTGGAACCGCCTTAGCAAGCATTCTGCCA
>JAFRPW010000002.1 GCA_017428945.1 Bacteroidales bacterium
TCGGAATGGTCAATAACAATCCAGATGGCTCGATTGGCTTTGTCGGATAGATGGGAAGGCCATCCCTCCTTGTCCAGAATGCCGAATACAGTCGCTTGATTCAAAGAATCCACCCGTTCTATCTCTGTTGAATACTGCACAATCTCATCGGCTGACAGTGAAGACATTCTTTTGGTCCACTCACGTGCAGCCTGGTCATTATCGTACACATCTTCTAAGATGCGATTATATTGATTGCAGCTGGATAAAGCGGCTATGAAAAGAAAAAAAAGAATTCTACTATATCTAAGCATTGTAATGTTAAATCTCGATTTCACGGTGTAAAAATACTCATTTTCTGCGACTTCCTCAAACTGGCCTGTCGCTCCAGTCGGGTTGTCAGCAAGCTGCCAACCCCACTTCCGCTCCGTCGGCGCCTGAGACCTTCACGTCGGCAGAGCCGCCGCGAAAGTCTCACGGCTCCACAGACTCCGTCATTTGTGCCGTCCGGACTGCGTCCTCCCGTCCCAAACGCCGGAGACTGTTCCACCGCCGCGCCTCACACCGCCCGTCAGTCGGACAAGCCCGCCTGACCGGCTAATCTTTGAGATACTTATACCACTTGATAAGAAATCGGATTCCTGCGGATAACAAGCCAGGACCGAGTCCCAAATAGAACCATGCAAAGAACGGTTCCGGAATACCGGGAATGTACTTGAGCGTGATGCCCAGGGTAATCATGAAGGCAATGATGAGATATCCCTTCAGGCTGAACGTCTTATAGATGGGCTCTTTCGGCCCGGGCAGGGAATGAATCCGTTCCGAGTACTTTCTCACTATGCCTGTGAACATCATATAGAAGCCCGCAAACACCAGTACGGACAGCGGAATCATCCACCACAGTTTCTCGCAGGTGTTGTAATGTAATGGCTGATACCGGTTATCGAAATCTTCGTTCCGATAGCCGTCCACATCAGGCCATTGATGGCCAGAAGGTGTATCTTCCGAACTTTGCACATATCTATAGCGCGTAATCCAGTCGCATAATTTTCACCGGCCGCTCACCACCACGGTAAAGGTGGCTGCACCAATTGATGTCACCGGTGTCGCGGAAACCGCACTTTTCCATAACCCGGCCGGATGCGGGGTTATCTACAAAATAGTCGCTCCAGAGGGTCTGGAAGCCCTTTTTGTTGAAGCACCAGTCTATCATAGCCCGGAGAGCTTCCGTGCACAGCCCCTCGTTCCAATAGGGTTTGGCTATCCAGTAACCAAGTTCCGCATCGTTCTCTCCTATGGGGATGTTGCTTTCGCCATATGCATAGTATCCCATACATCCGATAGGCTCGCCGGTCTCTTTCAACACCAGCGCCCAAGTGTGTCCGTTGGAGAAGATGTCACGGATAATCTTCCGGCTTTCCTCCACCGACTGGTGCGCCGGCCATCCGGCACGCGGCCCTACGTCCGGGTCCGAGGCATATTTGAACAGCGCCTCGGCATCAGAATCAGCCCACGGGCGGAAAAGGAGTCTAAGGGTTTGAATCATATCATTCCACTTATCCGTTTCGCCACCTCATCAGGATGGTCCACCAGGAGTTGTCCGTGATTCATTCTCGGGAAGACCTCGACTTGGATGCCGGGATTGATTCTCTTCAGATGCTCCACCTGCGGCTTGGCCACGAAGGCTTCCTTCGACCCGTGCCAGAAATGGATGTCGGCGCCGTGGATGGACTCCAGTTTGTTGGTATAGACGGACTTGTACCCGTCCAGGACGGCACGCCCGCCGCCGAATGGATAGACCTTCCGGCATTCATCCAGCAACACATCGAAGTAGTGGGAATGGAACACCCAACGCCAGAATCCCGTCCAGTGGACACAGGTCCAGACGTTGAAGCACTGGTAATAGCGCAGCGGCCCCACCAGCCATCTCGGCAGGGGCAGCAGCGGCGCGGCATCCAGGATGGCGTAATCGATGGTCACTTCATCGCGCTCCAGCACACGGGATAGAATCTTTCCGCCCAGCGAAAGGCCGTAGGCACAGTCCAGATTGCCACCGAGCTGCTCTTGGACATAAGTGATTACCTGCGCCGCCTGGTCATCGATAGAAGTAAACTTCGTATGTTTCTCCAGCGTAAATCCGTCCATCTGAACGGCAATGATCCGGAACTTGTTCTTCAGCAAGTCAATCAGCGGCAGGAATATCTCATACGATACCCCCAGTCCCGGAATGAGCAGTAACGTCGGCGCGCCTTCTTTGCCAAATACCTTGAAGTCCATTATTGCTTTAAGCCAGTTTTACGGCTGTCCCGGAGGCGGTGACCATGAGCATTCCGCCATTCTCTCCCAGAACCTCATAATCAATGTCAATGCCGACCACTGCATCGGCTCCTTTCTGGCGGGCGCGTTCTTCCATTTCCTGCATAGCCTGGGTGCGAGCGGTAATCAGTTCCTCTTCGTAAGAGCCACTGCGGCCGCCGATAATGTTGCGGATGCTGGCAGCAAAGTCACGGATGAAGTTCACGCCGGAGATGACCTCTCCGAAAACGACGCCTTTATACTCGGCGATAGTCCGACCTTCGATGGTCGGGGTGGTAGTAAGTATCATATTTTCCATGTAAAGTTTTCTTTTCCGGCGCCAATCTCGAAGTGGTATTTCGCAATACCAAGGTCAATGCGGGTGTAGCCCCAAGGAGAGAAGAAGGTCTTGGTTTCCACTACATTGCTTGGATGCAGGATGAACTTGAATTTCTGCTGATTAACGGCCGTGGGGGCCAGTAGGGCCGCTTCCATACCTTTCCTGAACCACTCTGGCGGAAGACCATCCGACTCGTAGAAACGTTCCATCGGCTTCTGGGGATGCTGCACGCCGGGAATTGTCCCGTAACCAAGGGCGATAAGGCAATGGACGATATCGCCCTCTCGGAGCGTGAAAGTCCCGGGAATCTTCTTGTAGGTGAGACCGGCCCAGCAGGTGTTCAGACCAAGCGACTGAGCCAGGATGACGAGTTCCTCTCCGTAATAGCCGACCTTTTCTTCCCATTCCTTGCCCTTGGGAGCCGCTACCACAAGATAATTCTTTACGCCGGAGAACTGTCCGTAGGTGGTGATGAACAGGCCGTTGAAAGCTTTGGGCTCATCCAGGACCAATTGGATGTTAAGTCCGTTGTCTTGGTTGATGCGCTCGATGGCAGCCCGGAGCGTAGCCGCCTTGGCCGTCTCAATTGGTTTGTTCAGATATGTCCGCACGGAATGCCGTGCCTTGATTGCTTCTATGAGTTCCATTGTCAATTCATTCTCCATACAAAGATAACCAAAATCCCCGCTCCGACCAAGCGCACGGCAAAGCCGCACGCTTCGTCTCCGCTTATCGGCGCTTGAGACCTTCACGTCGGCGGAGCCGCCGCTAAAGTCTCCCGGTTCCACAGACTCCGTCATTTGGGCCGTCCGGACTGCGTCCTCCCGTCCCAAACGCCGGAGACAGTTCCGCCGCCGCGCCTCTTGCCGCCCGTCAGTCGGGTAAACCCGCCTGACCGGCTATCCACGCGACAAAAATGACTAAACCAGTTTGATGGAATTGATGATTCTTCCACACTGTACCCCCTCACGCCGGGCAGAGAAGTAGGCCTCAGTGGTATAGGTGTCTATCCCGCAGACCTGAATGTTTTCCGCATGGACTCCTGCCTGCTCCAGTAGCCAGCGGTTTGCATTGAAAAGGTCGATATGATGGCCTCCCGACATGGGGGTTCCATCGCCTGGGCCATGGAAGGACCAGATGTTATCCATAGGAAAGTCGGTTTCCTTGAACTGCGTAGCCACCTCTTCGCCCACCTGGAAACTGTCCGGACCGATGCCTGGACCGATCACCGCTTTCATATCGGCGGGGTTGCACTTGAAGACTTGCGTCATCGCGGCGATAGCGCCTTGAACGATATGCAGCACGGTTCCTTTCCAGCCAGCATGGACTGCGGCTACGACGCGCTTTACCGTGTCATAGAGGAGAATGGGGACACAATCGGCCGTCCTCACGCCGATGGCTACTCCGGGGAGATTGGTGATGAAGGCATCGTATCCTTCCAGCTCCTCCCGCATCATGCCTGACCGTTTGATAATGGCCGCACGACTGCCGTGGACCTGGTGGCCCTGCGTCACCTCATAGGGAAGGACGGCATCACGCTGCGTGGAAAACGCTTCCACGCCATCGCCCAGGTCATATTTCAGCAGCTCGTCGAACATGACTTCAAATTTAGTCATTTTCCCCGACATGCCCTCGACATTTTTCGGCAGGGAATCGACATATTTCCGCATTTCATCGACATTCTATCGACAAGAATCTAACTTCGCTCGGCAAATTTCTTCGCTTTAGGGTACTTGGTGTCGATAAGATGCTCAATTGCCTCGGTGATGACATCGCCGAGGGAGGGGGCATCCTCCAGCCCTTCCGAGTCCAGCCAGATTCCCAGCAGGCGGATCTTGCGCTGAATCTCTTTGGGAATCCAGACGGCCGCCCGCTCCTGCGGGACATCCTTTTTCTTTCTCACCTTCTTTGGCGCTGGGGACACCTCGGCCACCGGCTTGTCTCTCTCATCTTGATGCAACTTGGGGCGCTGTCGCAGCTGCTCCCGGAATTCGTCCAACTGTGTCATATCGATATAATGTTTACTTGGTGACTTGATTACTTGATATCATGGTATCTTCTCACATTATCATCATTTCATCACGTCATCTTGATATCAATGTATCATTTAGCCATTGTTTCAACCTATCAAGCTATCAAGATGACAAGCTATCTTCTATCCTTTCTATCAAGATACATCCTTACATTGATGCATTGATATCAGAAAAGTCCGCCACAAATGTATATGTTTTGTCTTACTTTGTCAAATCGTATTTGTCAATTTGCCACAAAATGCCTATGTTTGCAGCGCGACTTATAAAGGAGCGGTGAATCTGGACGTTAGTCCAGATTGCGAGATGGGCGTTCGTGTCACGAACGCAGACCCCTGCGGGGCCATCTCGCGCGCCTACGGCGGGCGTTGCAGGCTCCGAAGTCGCCTGCTTTCGGGCCTGAGGCCCGTCTGGGCAGTGGAGACAGTGTTTAATGTAGAGTTTGGTATTGTGAGAGAGATTAGAAAACACTATGTCAATGTGCGTTTCTCGGAGAAAGAGTTCGAGAAGCTGAATACCCAGATGCATCTTTCCGGGTATAACAACCGTTCAAGGTACATCCGTGACGCGCTGCTTTCTACGCGCGTCCGCAAGCGCAGG
Source organism: Bacteroidales bacterium (assembly GCA_017428945.1). Lineage (GTDB taxonomy): Bacteria > Bacteroidota > Bacteroidia > Bacteroidales > UBA932 > Cryptobacteroides. The sequence goes on from JAFRPW010000002.1 coordinate 5,245, forward strand.
AACCTTAGTCTGAATGAGGCAAACGTGGCGAAGCAGATCGAGCTGCTCCGCCTGGATCTCAAGCGCATCGGCGTGAACTACAACCAGCGCGTAAAGACGCTCAACCGCCTTGCGCTCGTGCGCGACAGGCACGGGAACGTCATTATCAATGCGCGGGACATCGAGCACGACATGACCGAGATGAAGGAGATGATGACCGAAATGGTCAGGACCTTTTCGGTCATCCGGGAGGAGGTGACCGGCTGCGCCGGTGAAGAAGGAGATGAGAAAGAAAGTGAGGATGATGAGTCCTCCTATGTATAACCATTTTTAACCCAAACGCATTATGCAAACCATTTTGATTTCGGGGAACCTCGCCAAGGATTGCGAGGTGATCCAAGGGAAGGAAGGGGCCGAGATGCTCCGTTTCGACGTGGCCGTGAAAGACGGCCGGGACAAGGAAGAAAAGCCGACGTACTACACATGCCGGATGAAGAAGACCGGCATCGCCGAGTACCTGAAGAAGGGACGCTTCGTGTCCATCCTCGGGAACCTCAAGGTGAATGTGGTGGAGAAGGAAGGCAAGACCTATGTGAACCTGGACGTCTGGGTGGGCAGCCTGGACCTGGCACCGCTCCCCAAGGAGAGCTGACTGATTCGGATTTACTCTGTTGACCTGAACTGTTTATGACATGGTAGTGAAAATCAACGCACCCACACCGCACTGTTCCACCAGCCTCCAGTACAATGAGAGGAAAGTGGAAGAGGGCAAGGCTGCCGTGGTCTGTTCCCAGGGTCTCGATAACCCGGAGAAACCGCTTGAGACTTTCGAGCGGTATGAACGCGGCAGCCGCCGGTGCGAGAAGATGTCCTTTCACATGTCCATCAATCCGTCGGTGACGGACGGGATGAGCCAGGAACAGATTGTCAGCTTTGCTCGGGAAATGATGGAGGGCCTCGGTTATGGCAACCAGCCCTTCATCATCTACCGGCACAACGACATCGGCCGCGAGCACTACCATATCGTATCCGTGCGCGTGGACAAGGACGGCCGGAAGATTCCCGACCATCAGGAGCACCGACGCTGCCAGGAGCTGATGAAGGAGCTGGCCCCGAAGTACGGCTTCACCATCGGCAAGGGAGAAAAGAAGGAGAAGAAGGACAAAGGGCCGAAGGATGAGCGGGTGGATTATCCGCGTTTCGACCCTGAGAAGGGCGACTATATGAAGCAGATAGAAGCGCTTGTGGAGCTGGCCATGAAGTACCATTTCACCACCGGCGAGCAGTATAAGATGCTGATGAAGCAGTTCGGCGTAGTTGTGGAAGAGCAGATGATACGGCGCAAGCCGATGCTGGTTTACTATGGCGTTGACCCCAAGACCGGGCGCAAATGTACGGCGCCCATCCCGGAAAAAGACCTGAACGTACCTGCGATGGAAGAAATCCGCAAGCACATTGAAGATTGCAAGAAAGAGAAACGTGACAAGGAGAAGCAGCGCGTGGCCAACCTGGCCCGCATAGCCTTGAAAAATGGCACTTCCGAGCTGCATACGCGGCGGATTCTTCGGAAAAAGAACATCGGGATTGTCTTTTCCCGCACCAAGGAGGGGAAGATTTTCGGCGTTACTTTCATCGACCATCAGACCCGCTGCGTGTTCAAGTCCAGCGAGTTGAAGGGCATCACCGCCGGTCAGTTCGAGGAAGCCCGGATGACCAAGTGGCCTCCGGAGGACCGGGAGTGGAAAGTCTGGGAGGAGCCCCGGCAGAAAACGGCAGCAGAAGAGGCGGCCGAATCGCTGGTGGCTGCGATGGCGGCGGAACGGAGCCGCCGTCACGAGGATGAGGAGATCATGAGAAGGGGAAGACACAGATAAAGATTGAGGCGTATGGATTCAAGAACTAAACCCATGTTTTCGGCGTTCCTATATTTCTCGGGAGCGCTGGTACTGATAATGATTTACTATGAGGCCTACCCGTTCTGGGCGGAGTTGCACCTGACAGCCGGACTGACGGACTCGCTGATGCTGGCCATCTACAAGGCAGGAGTGATGCAGAACTGGTGGGATGTGCGGCTGATTGCGCTGTTCTTCTGCACCTGGTCCGTGATGGTCCGGAGCGGCAGTTCCAAGGAGGCGCAGTGGCAGGAGGTAGCCCTTCCCGTCGGCATCGGGGCGGCCCTATTCTTCGGCGGACGTGCGGCGGGAACCGGGCTGCTGTACGTGTTGATGACACTGGTGGGTTTCGCCTTGTATCTGATGGGCGCCATCGCCCTGGGCCGTGCCTGGAGGGCGATGAAGGCCGGTACGATGGACCGGGGAAACGATACTTTCCCGCAGTGCGAAAGGCTGATTGAAAACCGCTACAGCATCAATATCCCCACGCGGTATCAGGATAAAGGCAAGATGCACAAGGGCTACATCAATGTGGTGAACCCTTTCCGCGGGACGATGGTCATCGGCACGCCCGGCTCCGGCAAGACTCACTCGGTCTATGGCCCTTACATCCGGCAGATGATCCAGAAGGGCTATTCGCTCTTTGTGTATGACTACAAGTTCCCGGACCTCACTCAGCGCGTGATGAACGAGCTGCTGGACAACATCGACTGCTACAAGGGCGTGAAGCCGGAGATGTATGTGGTGAACTTTGATGACCCGCTGTACTCGCACCGCTTCAACCCCATCCATCCGCGCTACCTGCAGGACCCCATCGACGCCACGGAGATTGCCGAGGTAATCATGAAAAACGCCAGCAAGGAGACGAACAAGGGGGATGATTTCTTCTCACTGTCTGCCCGTTGCTACGTGGATATGCTCATCTGGTTCCTTCGAATCTACGAGGGCGGCAAGTATTGCACATTTCCGCACCTCATCGAGCTGATGGGGCAGAACTACAAGCACGTGCTGCTGATTATGCAGCGCTATCCGGAACTGGACGTGAAGCGCAACACTTTTCAGGACGCCATAACGGACCGGGCCTTCGAGCAGCTGCAGGGCCAGATTGCATCGGCCCGTGTGCCACTCAACCGCTTTGTCTCCGAAACCCTGTACTGGACGCTCTCCGGGGACGATTTCTCCCTGCAAATCAACGACCCGCAGCATCCGAAGATTGTCTGCGTGGGGAACAATCCCACCCGTCAGCAGGTCTACGGGACCACGCTGGCCATGCTGATGAGCCAGCTCTTCAAGATTATCAACCGGCCCGGGATGATGCGCTGCGGCGTGCTGATTGACGAACTGCCCACCATCTACCTGAAAGGCCTGGACCACCTCATCAACACGGCCCGGCAGAATAAGGTCGCTGTGGTACTAGGCGCCCAGGACAAATCCCAGCTGGTGAAAGATTACGACAAGAAGGAATCGGACGTCATCTTCAACACGGTGGGGAACGTCTTTGCCGGTGCTGTCAAGGGCGAGACGGCCGAGGGACTGTCCAAGTCGTTCGGCAAGTTCGAGCAGGAAACACGCTCCTATCAGGAGAGCGACACCTCCGAACACGTCACCATATCCTTCCAGCAGCGGGATGTGCTCCCGGCCAGCCGTATAGAGGCGCTGTCGCAAGGCTCCTTCTGCGGCTACGTGGCCGATGAGTATCGGCAGAAGATCCACCCGAAGGTGTTCTGCGGGGAGATTATCTCGGACGGAAAGACGACCCACAAGGAGGAAGTCCCGCAGGTCGTCGATACAACAAAAGAAACAATCATGAAGGAGGTCCGGCTCAACTATAAGCGCATCCGCAACGAGGTTTATAACCTCGTGCAAAAGGAACTCAACCGGCCGGATCCGGAGCCGGGGGCTACTGCTGCCTCTTCTTAAAGGTCCACTCGAAATCGTAGCCGAGGGCGTCGGCCATCTTTTCCATGTCGGACATTTTGCAGTCGTCCACGGCGAAGCGGGTGCTCATGCTTTGGCGGGAGATTCCCACGCGGCGGCCGAGCTCCGAGAGGGAGACGTTTTCGTCCATCAGGAAGTCAAATACGGGACGGAGGCGGGCTCCCTTTTTCGTTCCGGGAGAAAAGGGCATTCTGGCCCTTGAATTCGGGGCTTGAGCGGCCTGGGCGGCAGATTCTACTGCTGCATTCTTAACTTCGTTTGCCATCATTTTTCCTTTTCAAATTTGGGCGTTTACGGCGCTTTGTTTTCCTTTGCAATGTCAGTCAACAACCGCCGTTGTCAAATTTGACTTGACAAAAGTAAGGAAAAGAATCGGAAAAACCGAGAAAAAGATAAACTTTTTTCGTATGTTCGACAACGAACTGTACAACATCCCGCTGGGGAAGGTGCTGGAAGCTCTGGGTGCAAGGCCGGGGAAGGCCAGGAATATGTGGACCTCTCCGCTTCGGAGCGAGAAGAATGCATCCCTGCATGTGGATCCGGTCAAGAACATCTGGTATGACTTCGGCCTGTCGCAGGGCGGAACCAACGTGGACCTGGTGATGCGCGTAAAGAAATGCTCGCAGGCCGAAGCATACAGTTTCCTGGCCAGGCTGGTTCCCACGCCGCTCCGTTCGGCCGCAAAGGAAGCGGTGGAACAGCGTCCCTCCATACAGATAAAGGCCGTCCGGGCCATCCGGAGCAACTATCTCCTGCAGTACCTGGAAGGGAGGAAGATTCCGCTGAGCTTGGCCCAGCGCTATCTGAAAGAGATTATCGTCTATGACCCGCAGCGGGACCTTCATTTCACCCTGTTGGGAATTCCCAACAATGCCGGTGGCTATGCGATGAAATCGCCCAGCGGTCACAAGGGAACCGACAAAGCGGGAATCACCACTATAAATAAAGAAGGAAAGATTACCTCCAAACCGTCCACCCGAAAGGTGGCCGTCTTTGAAGGGATGTTCGATTTCCTTTCCTGGCGCGTGATGCAGGGAAGCGAACTGCCCAGCTGCGACGTAGTCATCCTGAACTCCGTCAACAACCTCGGCAAGGCCGCCGAATACATCAAGCAGCACGACGGTGCCACCTGTTTCCTGGACAACGATGCCGCCGGGGAGCGCTGCTATCAGGGCGTCCGTGATTTCCTGAAAAGGAAGGACGTGGTGGACATGTCCGACCTATACGGCCAATTCAAGGATATCAGCGAAATGCTCCAGGCCTCCCGGGGTTATTCCTCTCATATGAACCTCTCTCCATCTCTGTAAAGGACCTCACCTATGGACAACCTTGCACTAATGTTTTTGGAGTCAATCCGACCCGAACTGAATAAGATCGTGGAAGAAGCGGTCATGTCCGCTATGGGCAAGATGCAGCAGCAGGTCCCACGGTATCCGGAGAAGGTGAACGTAGAGCAGGCCGCAGAAATTACCGGCTACTCCAAGAACAGCCTGTACCAGATGCATTCGCGCGGGCAGCTACCCTGCGCCATCAAAGTAGGCGCAAAACTCATGTTCCGCACCAAGGAACTCCAGGAGTGGGTTGAAAACGGAGGGCCGGACTCGATTCAACAGTAGATAAACGGCCTTTATATAGAGTTGTCAAAGCCCTAACGGGACCTCCAAAGAAAGAAAAAGGAAGAAAATCTTGCTTTATAAAGGGCTAAAATCACACCCTTTTCACACCCTTAAAAGAAATCAAGCACTTTCGGAATTCCGTAAGTGCTTGATTTTTAATGGTCTGGATGACTGGACTTGAACCAGCGACCTCCTGGTCCCTAACCAGGTGCGCTACCAACTGCGCTACATCCAGAAGAATGGACCGCAAAGGTACTACTTTTTTATGAAATAGCAAACATTTTTGCGGTTTTTTATATTATCACTTTGCGAATGCAGGGAGTCTGGTACTGATATGCCATCCTGGTGAGGTCCCAGCCGGGTTCGGTAAGTATCAGGGCTGCCTTTTTCCCAGGCGTTATTGAACCGTAGTCCTTGCTTATGCCCATGGCATAGGCACTGTTCAGTGTCACAGCATTGAAGGCTTCAATGGGCGTGAGACGCATCCTGATGCAGCCCTGGGCCATCACAAAACGCATGTCTCCGCAAGGGGATGAGCCTGGATTATAATCACTTGCCAGGGCAACACCCAGGCCGGCCTTGATGTAATCCTTTGCCCGTCCATAGGGGAGGCCAAGGAAGAAGGAAGAACCGGGAAGCATGGTTGGCATGGTGCGGGTTCCGCGAAGGGCTTCGATCTCAGCATCAGTTGTTCGTTCCAGGTGGTCTACGGAAAGCGCTCCGTGCTTTACTCCCACCTGCACGCCGCCGCTTACGGCAAGCTCGTTTGCGTGGATCTTGGGCTCCAAAAGGCCTTTTGCGGCGGTCAGGATGCGGTCTGTGTCCTCCACGGTGAAGAAGCCCTCGTCACAGAAAACGTCTACGAAGTCTGCATACTTGGCTGCTTCCGGAATCATGTCGATGACTGCCTGGACATAGCCCTCGTGGCTGTATCCGCGGCCAACGGCGTGGGCGCCAAGGAAAGTGCTCCTGACTGCAGCAGGAACGGTTCTGCGTATGCGGTCTATGACGCGCAGCATTTTCATTTCGCCTTCCGGGCAAAGTCCGTAGCCGCTTTTTATTTCCATGGCCACGGTGCCTTTTTTCATCATTTCACGTACACGGACCATGGACTGAAGATACAGTTCCTCTTCCGGCGTCTTGTTCAGAAGGTCGCTGGAATTGAGGATTCCGCCGCCGCGGGCAGCAATCTCCTCATAGCTGAGTCCGTTTATCTTGTCCAGGAACTCTGCGTCCCGGCTGCCCGCATAGACTATGTGGGTGTGGCTGTCGCAGAAGCCGGGCATCACCATGCCCCCGCCGGCGTTGATATTGTCCTCCACATCGGACTCGCAGGCAAGGTCCGGGCACTCTGACATGAGGCCGAATTCCGCTATTCTGCCGTCCTGGATGCGGAGCCAGGCATTTTCCATGAAACCGGTTTCCCCCTGCGAAGCGCCCTCCTTTCGGAGAACGCCTTCCGGGACTATTCCGGCAAGGATTCCTATATTATAGATAAGACTCATTCCTGATGAATTCTATGGACTTCTCTATGTAGGGGTGCATGTAGCTGTCAGTGTGCAGGAACGGCACTTCCTTGCGGTAGTCTTCCACAATCTTTTCCAGCTTGGGAGAAGTCTTTTCCGGACGGCGGAACTCCAGTGCCTGGGCCGCGTTGAAGAGCTCTATCGCAAGCACTGTCTCTACATTGTCCACAATCCTCACAAGCTTTGTTGCCGAGTTGGAGCCCATGGAGACGTGGTCTTCCTGGCCCTGGGACGAGGGGATGGAGTCGCATGATGCGGGCCAGCACAGGCCCTTGTTCTGGGACACGATGGACGCCGCCGTGTACTGCGGAATCATGAAGCCGCTGTTGAGGCCGGGTTCTGCCACCAGGTACTTGGGAAGGCCCCTGAGGCCGTCTATGAGCTGGAAAGTACGGCGCTCGGAGATGCTTGCGAGCTCGCTCATGGCAATGGCCAGTGAGTCCATGGGGATGGCGATGGGTTCTCCGTGGAAGTTTCCGGCCGATATCACCATGTCCTCGTCCGGGAAGATATTGGGGTTGTCCGTGGCAGAGTTGATCTCGTTCTCAAGGACAGATTTCACGTACAGGATGTTGTCCTTGACGGCGCCGTGCACCTGCGGGATGCAGCGGAAGCTGTAGGGGTCCTGTACATGCACCTTGGGGCGGTTTATGAGCTGGCTGCCTTCCAGGATTTCCACGAACTTCTTGCCGGTGAGAATCTGTCCTACATGGGGCCTCAGTTGATGGGTGAGAGGAAGGAATGGCTCTATACGGCCGTCGTAGGCATCCAGGGAAATGGCGCCGATGAGGTCGGCCCAGCGGCTCAGGCGCATGCTCTTGAGGATGCTCCAGACGGCATGTGCGCTCATGAACTGGGTGCCGTTCAGAAGGGCAAGGCCCTCTTTGGACTGCAGGCGTATGGGCTCCCAGCCCTTTTCTGCCCAGACTTCCGCGGAAGGACGGACCTTTCCTTTATACAGGACTTCTCCAAGGCCGATGAGCGGAAGACACATGTGCGCAAGCGGCGCCAGGTCTCCGGATGCGCCCAGGGAACCCTGCTGGTACACCACCGGGAGGATATCGTCATTGAACATGTCGATGAGCCTCTGGAGGGTTATGAGCTGAACGCCGGAATGGCCGTAGGACAGGGACTGGACCTTCATCAGGAGCATCAGCTTCACTATCTCCGGACGCACCTTTTCGCCGGCGCCGCAGGCATGGGACATTACCAGGTTGTGCTGAAGCTGGGAGAGGTCTTCCTTTGGAATGGTTACGTTGTAAAGAGACCCGAAGCCGGTGGTTACGCCGTATACGGGACGGCCGATGTCTTCCATCTTCCTGTCCAGGTATTCGCGGCACTTTACCACCGCCTGAACTGCCTCCGGGGACAGCTCCAGGGTCATTTTTTTGTCGATTATCTCCTTAACTCTCTCCAGCGAGAGATGCTCTTTGGATATGTAATGTATCATTTTTCGAGTGCTTTTCTTACAAGTGAGTCATCTGCAAGGTTGGGGAGAGTTACCTTAAGTCCGGGTGTTCGGGCCATTTCACGTTCTATCGCGAAGCGTGCGCCTTCGTTCCTGGCCCAGGAGCGGCGGGCAATGCCGTTGTTCACGTCCCAGAACAGCATTTCGCGGATGTGGCGGTCAGAGTCTTCGCTGCCGTCTATCACCATGCCGAATCCGCCGTTCATCACCTCGCCCCAGCCTACGCCTCCGCCGTTGTGGATGGAGACCCACGTTGCGCCGCGGAAGCCGTCGCCGATGACGTTCTGGACGGCCATATCGGCACAGAAGCGGGAGCCGTCGTAGATGTTGGAGGTCTCGCGGAAGGGGGAGTCCGTGCCGGAGACGTCGTGGTGGTCGCGGCCAAGGACGATGGGGGCGGTGATTTCGCCCTTCCTGATGGCATCGTTGAATGCCAGGGCTATCTTGGTGCGGCCCTCACAGTCGGCATAAAGGATACGTGCCTGGGAGCCCACTACAAGGTGGTTCCGGCCTGCTTCCTCAATCCAATGGATGTTGTCGCGCATCTGGCCGGCGATCTCTGCCGGGGCGGTGGCTGCTATCTCTCCAAGGACCTTCATTGCAAGGGCGTCGCTCTTTGCAAGGTCCTGAGGGTCTTCGCTCATGCATACCCAGCGGAACGGGCCGAATCCGTAGTCGAAGTACATTGGACCCATGATGTCCTGGACGTATGAGGGGTAACGGAAGCTGCCGTCCGGCTTCAGGATGTCCGCACCGGCGCGGGAGCTTTCCAGGAGGAAGGCGTTGCCGTAGTCGAAGAAGTACATTCCCTTGGCCGTGAGGCGGTTGATGGCGGCTACATGACGGCGCAGCGACGCCTGGACAGCCTCCTTGAAGGCTGCCGGGTCATTAGCCATCATGTCTTTGGACTCTTCCAGACTGTAGCCCACGGGGTAGTATCCGCCGGCCCAGGGGTTGTGGAGGGATGTCTGGTCGGAGCCGAGGTCTACGTGGACATCCTCGTCGGCAAGGCGCTCCCAGAGGTCCACCACATTGCCGACGTATGCCAGGGAGACCACTTCCTTTGCGGCAACTGCCTTGCGGATGCGGGCTATGAGCTCCGTGAGGTCTGTGTGGAGCTCGTCCACCCAGCCCTGGTCCAAGCGCTTCTGAGCGGCCTTGGGATTGATTTCCGCCGTCACGCTCACCACTCCGGCAATGTTTCCCGCCTTTGGCTGGGCGCCGGACATTCCGCCAAGGCCGGCGGTCACGAAGAGCTTGCCGGCAGGGGATCCGCCCTGCTTGCGGGCTGCGTTCATCACGGTTATGGTGGTGCCGTGCACAATGCCCTGGGGGCCAATGTACATGTAGCTTCCGGCCGTCATCTGGCCGTACTGGCTCACGCCCATGGCGTTCATGCGCTCCCAGTCATCGGGCTTGGAGTAATTGGGGATTACCATGCCGTTGGTGACGATTACGCGCGGAGCGTCCTTGTGGCTGGGGAAGAGGCCCAGCGGATGGCCTGAATACATTACCAGGGTCTGCTCATCGGTCATGGTGGCAAGGTACTGCATCACCAGACGGTACTGAGCCCAGTTCTGGAAGATGGCGCCGTTGCCGCCGTAGATAATGAGCTCGTGAGGGTGCTGGGCAACCCTTTCGTCCAGGTTGTTCTGGATCATAGCCATTATGGCAGCGGCCTGGCGGCTCTTTGCCGGGTACTCGTCAATGGGCCTTGCGTATATCTTATAGGAAGGCCTGTAGCGGTACATGTATATGCGGCCGTAGTCTTCAAGCTCCTTTGCGAATTCAGGCGCTAGCTTTGCGTGAAGTGCCTCGGGGAAGTACCTGAGGGCGTTTTTCAGCGCCAGCACCTTCTCTTCCGGCTTCAGTATATCCTTGCGCTTTGGCGCATGGTTAATCTCCTTGTCATAGGGTTTTGCCTCCGGCAGCGATGCCGGAATCCCCATCAGTATTTCTTCTTTGAAGGTCATAGTTCGATGTTTTTGTTTACAGCTTCAAGCACTTGTTCTTCCAGGGCAAGGGCCTCGGTGACGATTTCGTCGGCGCGGGCAAGGAGGGGCTTTGCCGGGGCTTTGTCCTGGAGACCGGCGCAGTTGATGCGGACGTTGAGGCGGGCACCCTTGATGCCTGCAACTGCGGCAAGGGCGGCCACACCGGCGTCCGATGCGCTTGCGGGGTTGCCCTTCTGTGCCATCTCAAGCGCCAGCGGAAGGGCCTTGAGCGATGTTTCCATGGTTTCAAGCGGCACTGAGGCTGCGTAAAGGGTGGCTTCTTCCATGGCCTTTTCACGGGCCGCCTTTTCCTGAGGAGTGCCCTTTGGCATGGAGAATACGTCCATTATGCGGTTGAAGGCTGCAGTGTCCTCGTCAATTAGGGCAAGGAGGCGGTCCACAAGGGCCTGTCCCTTTTCCGCAACGTCGGAGAACTCTTTCCAGCGGGCGTCCCAGCCCCTTTTGTGGGCCGATAAGTTAGCCACCATGGTGGCAAGTGCCGCTGCCGCTGCGCCCATAGCCGCCGATATGGAGCCGCCTCCCGGGGCTGCAGATTCCGAAGCGGTTTCCCGGATGAAGCCTTCCAGAGTCATGTCCACAAGGCCTTTCTTTTCATCGGCAATGAGATACTCGATGACCTTTTCCTTGGGGTTGAAGGGCTTGAGGTCGTCAAGGGACATACTCTTCACGGCGATTTTTATTATTTCTTCCTCGGCTATGCCAAGGGAGCGCTGCTGCTTTTCAAGGTAGAACTTGCCGGCTTCCGTGAGTACTTTCTTGGGGACTAGACCTACTATCTCGGCACCGGTGACCCTGAGACCCCTGGCCGCGGCTGCGCGGGAGACTTCCTCGAAGGCAACGTGCAGGGGGGTGGTGTCAATGTCCGTTATGTTCATGGATACCTGGGCAATGCCGTATTCGTCTATGTACCAGCCGATTGCCTTGCAGCCTTTGAGAGTTCCGGGAATCCATCCCTCTCCTGAAGGGTTTTTGCGGCCTTTTTCGCGGACGTCGAAGGCAACGGCCATGGCGCGGCGGGTGCTGGTTGTATTGAGGTTGAAGTTTACGGCTACAAGGAAGTTGCGGGCGCCTACGTTGGTTGCACCGGCCTTGGCCGCGACCTCGTTCCAGGTACCGCCGAAATCCGGCTTCTTTGCCGGGTCTTCCATCTTCTTTTGAAGGGCCTCGTACTCGCCCTCACGGCATACGGCAAGGTTTTTCCTCTCAGGGGTAAAGGCTGCTGCCTCATAGCAGTAGCAAGGGATGCCGAGTTCTTTCCAGAGGCGTTCGGCAAGGCCACGGGCAAGTTTTGCGCATTCTTCCAGAGTGATTCCTGCCACGGGAATGAGAGGGAGAACGTCGGTTGCGCCGCTGCGGGGGTGCGCACCGTGGTGCTGGCGCATGTCTATGAGTTCCTGGGCCTTCTTTGCGCCCTGGAATGCGGCTTCCAGAACCGGCTCTGGTGCTCCTACGAATGTAACTACTGTACGGTTTGTGGCTTCTCCCGGATCTACGTCCAGGACCTTGATTCCTTCTACACTTTTGATTGCTCCCACTATGGCGTCGATTACGGCCATGTCACGGCCTTCGCTGTAGTTGGGAACACATTCGATGATTGGTGTCATGGTTATAGTTTTAATGGGACCCAAAGATAGCATTTTTCCCCGGATTTACAAATATTGGAAAGCCTTTCCAAAAATGGGAAAACTGCTTCTGAAGCGCTTCCTTTGCACAAAACTCTTAAAACCAAAGAACTATGAAACGTCAGAACAACACCCGTGAACGCCTGCTCCAGGAGAGCGCAGGCTGCTGCATCTACTGCGGCCATCCCCTTACAATTGAAACCATGGAAACGGACCACATCGTCCCGCGCTCCAAAGGCGGGAGCGGAGACTACTCCAACAAGGTCTGCGCATGTCCCCGCTGCAATGCGGAGAAGGCAGACATGGACGTCCGTGATTTCATTGACTCCATGCCCCCCAAAAAGCAGAGGGCGTACGAAAACCGCCTCATGACCCTGTTCGAGCAGGGAAAACTCAGGGCAGAGAAATGGGACCTTCTGGACCCGGTGGTCCCGCGCGCGCATACTGACATAATGGCAGATTGTCCGAATTGGCAGATAATTTGCTATCTTTGCGGCGAATTTATTTGATTATGGCAGAGAAAAAGAATAAGGAAGTGCCGGAAGGCAAGAAAATGGCAGCGCTGGAAGCGCGTGTGGAAGGTCTTAACAATCAGCTTGAAGAGGCTTCCCAAAAGCTTGAAGAGGCCCAGAAACAGGCCTCTGACGCCAAGGCGGACTACCTCCGTCTCATGGCAGAGTTCGATACCTTCCGCCGCCGCACGGCAGAGGAAAAGTTTGCCCTCGTGGGCAGCGCATCGGCAGACACCATAAAAGGCCTTCTTCCCATCCTGGACGACTGCGAGATAGCCCTTGCTGCCCTGGAAAAGAGCCAGGACAGCGCAGCCGCCAAGGAAGGCACGGAAATGATTTTCGGGAAATTAACGGCGTACCTCAAGACCAAAGGCCTCGAGAAAATCGAGGCCAAGGGCGCCGATTTCGATACTGAGGTTCACGAGGCCGTCACCACCTTCCCGGCGCCTTCAGAGGAGCTCAAGGGCAAGGTGATAGACGTTGTCCAGACGGGCTATACTCTGGGCGGAAAGGTTCTCAGGTATGCTAAAGTTGTTGTAGGAGCATAACGCTATGGCTGGCAAGAGAGATTACTACGAGGTCCTTGGAGTGGACAAGAAGGCATCGGCGGAAGAGATAAAGTCCGCCTACCGCAAACTTGCCCTCAAGTGGCACCCGGACCGCTGGGTAAACGGCACAGATGCGGAGAAGAAGACCGCAGAAGAGAACTTCAAGGAAGCTGCTGAAGCATATTCCATACTGTCAGACCCTGACAAAAGGGCAAAGTACGACCAGTTTGGATTCGCCGCAGAGCAGATGGGCGGCGGCGCCGGCGGGTTCGACTTCGGCGGCATGGACATCAACGACTTCCTGCGCAACATCTTCGGCGGAAGTTTCGGCTTCGATTTCGGAGGCGGCGGGTTCAATTTCGGAGGTTTCGGAGGCGGATCGGATTCCGGTACCCACGTAGTCCGCGGCCGTGACATCCGTACCAGCGTAAAACTCACCCTGGAGGAGATTGCAAACGGCTGTGTAAAGGAGGTTTCCATTGAACGCGCACGTCCCTGCCCGGACTGCGGCGGCAAAGGAGCCAAGAGCGATTCCGACATCAAAACCTGCCCTACATGCGGCGGTCAGGGCCGCGTAAGGCAGCAGACCAGGGGCATCTTCGGAATTGGCTATACCATCGGCACGTGCCCTCAGTGCAGGGGGGAGGGAAAGATTATCTCCAATCCCTGCCGCAGGTGTAACGGAACCGGCCTTGAGAGGCGCCGGGAAACCGTCCGCGTGAACATTCCCGCAGGCGTAGAGGACGGCATGCAGATAACCGTAAGAGGGGAGGGCCACAGCGCTCCTCACGGCGGCCAGAACGGAGACCTTCTTGTTGTAATCAACGAGATTGCCCACCCTCAGCTCCAGAGGGACGGAAACAACCTCTTCTATACCCGTGTGATATCCGTCATGGACGCCATGCTGGGTGCGGAAATCAGCGTTCCCTGCATAGACGGCAGCACAAAGCTGAAGGTAGAGCCCGGTACGCAGTCCGGCACCGTAGTGAAGCTTCGCGGCAAAGGCCTTCCAAGCGTCCAGGGTTATGGCCGCGGCACCGGTGACATGTACGTCAAGTTCCAGGTATGGGTGCCCCACAAATTGTCCAGGAGTGAGAAAGAGGCCCTTGAGAATTTGCGCGGCAGCTCTAGTTTTACCCCGGATCTCACGCGTGAAGACAAGGCCACCTTCGACAAGGTGAAAAATATTTACTAATTTCTTTGGAAATCTTTTGGAACTTCGGGAAAAGTTTGTATCTTTGCAGTCCCAAAAAATACAGCAACCTCTTGCAGGAGCCAAACCGCAAAGTTGCACTTAAGAAGAATTAGTACTATGGATTTGATTAAAATTGCAGAGCAGGCTTTCCAGAATGAGAAAGTCGCCTCCTATCCGGAGTTCAAGGCCGGTGACACAATCACCGTGACCTACAGAATCAAGGAAGGTGATAAGGAGAGACTCCAGAAATTCCGTGGAGTAGTTATCCAGATAAAGGGTATGGATCCCTTCACCAGGACATTCACTGTCCGCAAGGTATCCAGCGGCGTAGGTGTTGAAAGGATTTTCCCCTACCAGTCCCCGTTCATTGACAGCATCGAGGTAAACAAGGTCGGTAAGGTTCGCCGCGCACGCATCTTCTACCTCCGTGATCTCACCGGCAAGAAGGCCCGCATCAAGGAAAAGGTCTACTCTGCAGAAAAAGAATAAGGCCACAAGGCCAAACGGCTCCTTAGCTCAATTGAATAGAGCATTTGACTACGGATCAAAAGGTTACAGGTTTGAGTCCTGTAGGAGTCACTAGAAAACCCCGTCTGGCACGCGTCAGATGGGTTTTTTCTTTATTTCAATTACCATTTCAAGCAACCGAGCGGTATAACCTTGACGCTGTCCTGGCGGGTATATGCCATCTTGCCACCGGTGAGTACGATGAGTAGGTCGGGCTCTCGGATGGGATTCTGCTTTTCTTCCTTGTTATGCTCACAGATTAGGCGTACAATCTCTTTCAAGTGGGAAGCTCCGTCTTCAATCTCGGCGCTGCCCAACTTGCATTCAATGAGGGCATAGCGACCGTCACCAAGATGTAGCACAAGATCCGACTCCAGATTGTAACGGTCACGGAAGTAAGATAACTCGCCACGCTGTTGTTGGGAATAGGCACGTAAATCACGTGCACACATATTCTCAAAAACGAAACCGAAGGTCTTTAACTGCGTCTGCAGTGCTTCAGGAGCTAGCCCTAAGGCTGCTACTGCTATTGATGGATCAATGAACTCCCGCTTTAGACCGCTGCGGATGGCTGTTTTACTGCGGATAGGCGGGCACCATGCTTCGATGTCTTTAATGACAAAGAGCCGATTGAACACATCCAGATAATCATCCATCGTATCCATCGATACGCTGAACTCCCCTGAACTGGTAATATCGGCAAGAATGGCTGTCTTCTTGGTCAGCGTTGAAACGTTGCGAGCATATGAACGAAGAATCATCCGGGCTATCCGTTCATTGCGCTTAACGCCGTCTATGCGGTTGATATCATCCGAGCAAAGCGTATTGATATACTCCTGGGCTGTGAGCAGCCTGGCCACATCTGTCCTAGCCTTTAGGGAAGCAGGCCATCCACCGCGGCAGGCAAGGAAGATAAGGTCTTCTACCGAGAGAGGAGACAGGGCTCCATCGAAGTCATAATCAGGGTCGTCAAATAGACGTTGCAGGGAGACTTCACCGCTGGATTCCTTGGATTCCCAAAGGCTCATCGGATACATCTTCATTTTGGCGATACGACCAGTTCCGGAATGCTTGATTTCCTCTTTATTCACGGCGTTTGAGCCAGTGAGGATGTATAGACCCACATCCGTGCGCCCGTCCACGTCATTTCTAACCGTATCCCAAAGTACGGGCGCATCCTGCCACTCGTCAATCAGGCGAGGATTCGCGCCCTTTAGAAGGAGGGACGGCTTAGTCGCAGCGGTGGCCAGATACTCTGAGGCATTATCCGGATCTTGCATTTTGATAATACTCTTTGCGTGCTGGCTGGCTGTAGTGGTCTTGCCGCACCACTTGGGCCCCTCAATAAGAACAGCACCGAACCCATCCAGTCTATCCATCAGCATCCTATCTGCAGCTCTTTCAAGATAATCCATATAGTCTTTCATCTATTTTCTCTGCCAAAGGTACGACTAATTCTTGAAATTCCAACAGCTAATCGGAACTTTTGTGGTATTTTGTCCGGTGTTTTTGCGGTAATTTGATAGTAATATTTGTGGCATTTTAATCGGAACTTTTGCGGTATTCCTCCATTATAATGCAACCCTATGCAATGTGCTAAATGCTTCTTCTTAGGCAAATTTAACAAATAATAATTAGAATGCCGAATGTATTTGTAACTTCCCCTCACAACACATAATCCAACCTCATCACCTTCACTGGCCGCTCACCACACCTATACAGCTGACTCAGCCAGTTCACCTCGCCGGTGTCTCGGAAGCCGCATCTCTCCATCACGCGGCCGGAGGCGGGGTTGTCCACTTGTTGAAGCACCAATCTATCATGGCCCGAAGCGCCTCGGTTCAGATAGACCTGTATGCATCCGGCTTACACAAAACAGGGAGTACTGCTGTCAGGCGATACACGGCGATGGAACTGAAAGATCGTTTTGCGCTTATGAACGCGGCTTTTGACCAGAGCCCCTACAAGGTAAACAAGAAACTTGAGGTTATTTGACGGATACAATTCCACTGTTTACAGCATGGGCCACGCACTCTACTATGCTGTCCAGGCCGAATTTCCCTTTTATGCGCTCTTTGTAGCTGTCCACGGTGTTCAGGGTAATTTCCAGGGCAGATGCAATCTGTGAATTTGAGTAGCCCGAGGTGGTGAGCTGGAGCACTTCCAGCTCGCGTGGCGTCAGTCCCTGCGGTTTACGGGCAAGCAGATTTTCACGTCCGCCAAATATGCGGGTGATCTGGTCAGCATCGATGGTTTCTCCGAAGAAAAGGCACTTTCCGGCTGCGACATCGGCAATAGCTTCCACGATGGACTTCGGCACGGAATCCTTGGCCAGATAGGCCGATGCCCCGGAAGAAATGGCTTTCAGGATATATGAGGGGGTCTTGTAGTGCGAAAGCACCAATGTCCGTACGGCGGGGAAGGCTTCACGGAGAATCCCCAGTAGCGTAAGACCGTCGGTCTCGGACTCCAAGGAGATGTCCACCACGGCAACGTCAGTTTCCGGATGGGCGTTGAGAAAGGCTACGGCAGCACCGGGAGTGGCAACAGATTCAATGGATGCGAACCCGCCATCGGACTGGAATGCCAACCCCAGTCCCATTACGAAAACGGCGGAATCTTCTACGAGAAGAACATGAATCATAGGTCAATGGTTATTTGAAGGCCCCCTTCGGGCCGATTATGCATTTCCATCCTGGCGCTGAGCTTGTCCAGCAGTTCGCGGACAATCACAAGGCCGAGGCCGTGTCCCCAATCGGGATTCTCTTCCCGAAAACCAGGGCCGTTATCGATGATGACAATCCGGCGCGCATGGAGAAGATTCTTCGTCGCTTCGCTCCTCAGGATGACAGGAGCCCCCGGGATGTCAGAATGCTGCGAAGCTTTTACAGCATTGCTCAACAGGTTCCGAAGGACGGTAAGCAGCATGTTCCGGTCGGTGCGTACAATCAAGTTTTTGGGAATATCAACCGTAATCACATCATGCCCACGGACGCTTTCCACAGCATCCTCGGCAAGGCCCAGGAGATTCACCTCACGCATAACGGGCTTCAGCATGCCCCTCTGACTGAGTGACCACAGCAGGAGGTTCTCCAGCAGGGAGGAGGCGTTTTCGGCCGACCCGGATAACTCAGCAAGGCCTGCCTTCAACTGCTCCCCAGAGAGGCTGTCAACCTTCTCCAAGAGTTCCCGAGTCAAGATGTAATTTCCGGTAACAGGCCCCCTGAGATCATGGGATATAATGGAGAAAAGGCGGTTTCTCATATCCAGTTCCTTCACAAGGAGCCTTCGCTCGCGGAGTTTCATCACCATATAGATGATGGCGGAGAGCAGCAGGAGATACATGAGCAGGAAAGGCCAGCGGAGCCATATAGGTGGAGGCACGCGGATAAACCGTGAAACAGACTCGCCTTGATTCCACCTCCCGAAAATATCCGAGCTTTGCTCCTCAAGGGAATATCGCCCCGGGCGGATATTCTCCGGCAAGCCGATAAAGCGTCCGTCATTCCAGTCTCCACCATTAATGCGATACCTGTGGCGGATAAGACCCTCCAGCGCCAGATTCCCTGCGGCCTTGATGCCAAGCAGACTGTCCGGATGGAATACAATGGCTCCGCTGGCCCCTCCAAAGGACAGAGAACCGTCCCTGAGGGTGCAGGAAACATGTTCTCCGTAGATATCGGAAGAAAATCTCAGTTCCTTGGGAATGCGGCCGACGCTGCCGTCGGTGTCAATGAACCAGAGTCCGTCCTCCGTTCCGGCCCATAGGCGACCTGCGGCATCCGCCTCTACCGACTGCACTTGCATGCCATCAAGGAAATGCTTGCCGGAGGGGCTCCACATCCCGCTGCGGGTGGCGGCCCAGACGGTGCCGTCTGGGGTTAGACAGAGGTCCGTGACATAGTCGTCAGGGATGGCGGAATTGCCTTTGTAATACTTGGTTACAAGGCCAGTTTCCGGGTTGATGATATTCAGCCCGGCCTCCGTGGTGGCGTAGACAAGGTTGCCGCCAGCATCCTCTATGAGCCTGCTTCCAAGCCTTGAACTCAGATAAATATTGGAATCCACCTGTGCCGATGGATAGCGGAACGGGCTCAGCCAACGGGGAGGCAGGCTGCGCCGCTCTTTTCTGTCCCACTGGTTGAGACCTACGCCTTCCCATGTGACCACCCAGAACCGGCCGTTGCTGTCTTCCAGAAAATCCGATATCCAGTTGGCCCCGTCCAGGTGCCGGGCTTCGGTCTGTGCTTCCGGGAGAGGCCCGCTCAGGCGATCCTTGCGCATCTTCCCGTCCTTCCAAACTTCCCAGCCGGTGTTGTTCCAAAGGCCCACGTAAACGGCGCCGGCACTGTCTTCGTACAAAGCCGACACCCTGTCTTCGGCAGTCCCGATCCACATTTTCCCTGTGTGATCCTCCAGCAAGGCCGTAACATTGGCGGAAGATATGGTCTGGACCTGTTGAAACGCCGGACAAATGACAGAAAGTCCGTTGTCTCCGCCCGCCCAGATATTGCCCTGGCAGTCTTCAAACAGGCAGTAGAGTTCTGTGGACGGTGTTTTATAGACAGGTGTATCATCCGGTTTTTCCAGATTCACCGGCCCGATGCCATACGAGCCGGCGGCCCAGAGGCGGCCTTTGCTGTCAGTAAGAAGCCTGGCATGTTCTATGGGAAGGCGGCCGCGCAAAACGACTGCTCTGTCTTCATAAGTATACAAAAGAGATGTGTGGTCATCAAAGGCATAGAGCTTACCTCCGACCTCTGCGAAACTTCCGGCGCAGAATCCGCCATTGCCGAATGGATGCATGACCTGAGGTCTTAGTCTGTCTTCAACGTACTGAAAACGGACAATCCGGCCAGCAAGCCAAAGTTTTCCGTCCCGAGCCTCGAATATCTGAAAATAGGGGTAATCTCCTTCCGAATCCCGCTTGTCGTACCAGCATCGGGCCTCCTCCCTGATGCCATCCTTGTAAGAGAGTTTCAGCAGCAGGGTGTCGCCTACGGTAGCCCAGACATAGCCCTCTGAATCGGCCAAAAGTGCCCGGATGTTGCCCTCCACCTTGTCATCTCTCACCCTGAGCCCCTTCGCCGTACCAATCCAGAGCCTGCCGCCATTATCCACTGCCAGGGCATTCACCCTGCCGTATTCCTTCCAAGATTTGAATTGTACTCCGTTAAAACTTGCCAATCCGTTACGTGTGCCCACCCAAAGTACACCGTCGGCATCTTGCGTGATGGCATAAACCGTATTGGAAGGCAACCCGTCGGCCGCGTTGTAATTCACAAGACGGGGTTCCTGCGCCCATAATGTGCAGAAGAGAAGGAGCAAGGGTATGACGGCAAATCGGCGCATCTCACCCGCAAAGGTATCAATTACATTCGAAATATCCTTATAAATCAGCGTCTTGTGGTGGATTCCGCCACAAGGGAGTCTTTCGGTCCGGCTATCTTTGCAAAAAACACATACGCGTATGAAAAAGATATTATTGGCCGTACTGGCGCTTTTCGCAGCAATCGTATCTTCCTGCAACAAAGACGGTGAAGGCGGATCCAATGCCTCCGTCAAATTCCGCAAAGCAAACATTTCCGGAGCCCGAATGCTGGCTCTTGCCTCCGGTACCGGTGCCGCTACCAAGGCCGAAGGCGACATTACCGTCGGCCCCAAAGCCCTTTACACCGTGTCTGAAGACGGCTCCATGGTAGAAGTTAGCTATAATGTAGATGTGGAGGGGGCCGACGGTGAAGTGGCGGAGAGCATCCGGGCCAACCTCATCATTTCTCCCGGTTTTATTTTCCCGGTAGGCGAAGGCTGGCTGTGGCTGGCAAACTGCCATTATGATATAAAGGGTGGTTGGGCAAATCATGAGCAGTTGTCCCTGTCAAAGTCTGCGAGCAACGCGCTCAGTAAGATTATCAATGATTTCAGCGCCAAGTACCACGAGCGCCACGGCGCCCATTACCTCATCCGCAAAAGCGACGGCGCCCTCTTCGAATGGACGCTGGAGGCCGGTGCTCCTGACGGGATGGACGACGGCTTTAAGCAGCCCACATTCCTTAACGGCTGGTTCCACCAGTTGGGGAACGACCTGTTCGTGAGAGCGGGCGGATGGAATTATGATGGAAACTATCCCGGTGGACTTCCGTCACTTATCCGTCTGCAGGACAATGGCAACACGTTGGATGCTGTAAACGTGCTGGGGGACAATATCTCCTGCTGGAAACTCTATCCTGCAGGAGGTTCCTGTCTGGGCGGGACTTTCGGTTATCCTGGTGCAATGGGCGGGATGCAGGGAATCATTGCCCCGCCTTCCTTTGAGCCAGTGCTTCTCCAGGTGGAAGCAAGCAAGGAGTCTTTCCTTCTTTCTATCGGTGGAAAACTGTATTATGCCAACACTTATGAAAAAGTAATTGAAGAGGGAGACGGCAAGGAGGGGTCTTGGACAAGGACCGAAGACTGCACGGACTTCTACAATCTCACCGTTTCCGGAAGTTCAGTCTCACTTGGAAACCTCATCTGCACATTTAACGAGAGAATGGACCCGGGACAGGTTTATATCTCCACGACGGAAAAACTCAGCTGGTGGAGCGGCAATGAATATGACGGGGCTGTGATCCATACCTTCGACCCCAAGGCCGGGTCCGTCACCTCCCGCTCCCTCCCGGAGCACTATCCGAGTAACGAAGGTGAATATGTGGACGGCGTGGCATACGTGGCCGATGGAACGTCCGGCTACTGGGAATGCGACCTTTCCAAGGATGCGTCTGAATATGTAACGCTGGATTGGAGCAGCGCGGCCGAGTACCAGGGGAAGATTGTTTCCGGGACGCTTCGCTTGGTGCGCTTCGAAGCCGCATCCCTCACCCTTCACTTCGTCGCCTACATGACAAATGGGACGGAACTGACTTTCTATACGACGGTGACAGGCGCTGACAAGGGCGTCATCAAGACCTCCGTCGGCGGCAATAATGCAGGGATGGTGGTTACTACTATGGTAAGACTGAACTAAAACGATATGAAACGGTTTCTATTTACATGGGCAGTCCTTCTTACCGCTTATGGCGTCTTTGCCCAGAACGTGAACGTCAAGATTGTTGCGGAGCAGTGCCCGGGCGCTGATTGCCGGACGGCTACTCTACAAACATCTGCCTCGCCAGCCGGTTTACCTCATCGATATCAAGAATCGGCAGGTCTATATCCTCCACACCATCGAACTCAAGGAAAAAGCCCATGTAGGATGGAACAGTGAGAATGGCATCCTCGCGGCCGACATTGTAGTCTCCAAATTTGATGGCATGAGTGATATGGTACTTTTCCGGATGATTCAGTACTGTCTTGACACTCTTTGCTTTGTTGGATGTTGATTTAACCTCGCATGGGACGCACTCTCCCTTTTGCCGAATCAGAAAATCCAGTTCCAAGCCGCCGTCTTTGTGATAATAATAGAGGTTCTGACCTTTCTTGTGTAGGAAGTCGGCCATGATTCCTTCGAAAATGGCACCTTTGTAGCCGTAGAGGTTCCCTTGGAGGACATCGGCTCGAGTACCCGGATCCAACATGGCCATAAGGATCCCGATGTCGGTGGGGTAAACTTTGAATACGTCCTCTTTTGCATTCCCGCCTAGCGGAAGTTCTGGAGAATCTGTGTTGTAGCAGCGATGGATGATGCCAGCATCTTCGAGCCATTGCAAACTACCTGAATATTGGGATGCACGGGCGCCTTTTTTTATCGTGGAGTATTGGAATTTCTTGTTTTCTTTTGCCAGTTGGGCGGGAATGGATTCAAAGCATTCACGAATATGGGGTTTATCTGCATCATCGGCATATTTTACCATATCGTCCTCGTATTCGTCGATGATAGATTTGTAGACTTCGGCCACCTCGCCCATATGGTTGGTTTCAAGGAATTTATTGACGGCTGCGGGTAACCCGCCTACAACGATGTAGCGGTAGAGGAGTTGTTTGAAAGCATAATGTACACCTTCGGGGACGGGTTGTTCTCGCAAAAAACATTTGCGGACGGCGTCGATGGCATCAGCACGGATTCCGTTAGCCCAAAGAAATTCCTCGAAATCCAGCGGACACATGGAAATGATGGTCTCATAGCCCACAGGTACGGAATTCTTTCCCAGTTTTTTGTTTTTTTCTTTTTTCTTCTTGTTTCCATAGCCTTTCACTCCAAGTAGGGAGCCTGTGGCAATGACATCGAAGCGGCCATCGAGTTTGAATGACTTAAGAGATGTGCGAGCGTCCGGACAGTCCTGAATCTCGTCCAGGATGATGCACGTCTTTCCAGGAATGAACTGGGCCTGAGGCATCAAGGTGGAAAGGTTAAGAATGATGGTATCGACATCCTTGTTCCCGAGAAAAGCAGTGGTCTTATCGGCCTCCAGAGCAAAGTTGACGTATACGACAGAGTCGTAGTGTTGCCCCGCAAATTGCTGGACAATGAAGGTTTTGCCGCACTGGCGGACTCCTTTGATGACAAGGGGGTTGTGGTCAGGCTTGTTTTTCCACTGTAGGAGGGTATCTTCTATTTTCCTTTTAAGCATATGCATTCTCCGTTTGATGCAAATTTACACTTTTTTGGGGGAATAATCTAATGACGCTACACTTTTTTGGGGGAAAGATTTGAAGAATCTACATTTTGCAGATATCACCAGCCTTTTTTACCGCACGGATCAACCCTCTCCCGGTGGTGCGGCTGTAGGAGTTTTTTTATTGCCCCACGTTTGCCCCGCAGGATCATAGCTGGTTGGCCCGATGTCGAATAGATTCCCGGCCAGATGCCGGCAATGATGCCGGTAGCCACTCAGGTCTTTGGTATCATAATCTTTTACTCCTTCTTCAACTCTATCGCCGGATTGGTTTTCGCAGCCTTCAGCGTCTGCCATAGCACGGTACCAAAGGCGATGGCCAGTGAAATGATGACCGCCACCACAAAGACCCAGCCGTAGTTCTCAACACGGTACGCAAACCGCTCCAGATACACCCTTGCGGCCCAGACGGCCAGCGGGATACCGATGGCGCAAGCAATGCCTGTCAGAACCATATAACTACGAACATTTCTCCAGGTCTCACTGCTCACATCGGCGCCAAATACCTTTCTCACGGCAATCTGCTTGGTGTTCTCATCAGCAAAGTAGGTGCTCATGGCTAACAGGCCCAGGAGAGAGATGAGCATTGCAAGAACCGCAAAGAGTTCCACCAGGCGGAGAGTCCTCCGAACAGGAGCCAGCATTTTCCTGTTGATGTCACGCACAAAGCCGTACCGCCAGGCGGGTTCTTCCACACCGGAGGTTTCCAGCCGGTATTCCCTGTAAGCCTGCCGGATGGCCTTGTCGTAAGATTCGTCCTCTCCCGTGGTGCCGATGAGCATGCAGTTGGCATACCGAAGCTCTTCGGCCCGGGTTACGATGACGCCGCCATTAGGATTGCTTTCGCCCTCTGAGGCGGGCCGGGTGGGAAAATCCGTCACAACGCCGCCGATGAACTCCGGTTGGGCACCGTTCATATTGATTCTCCTGGGGAATACGGTAGATGTGTCAGATACCGCGGCGGCATTGAAGGCACTTCGGCTCATCCAAAGCGAATGCGTCAGCGGATGTCCGAAATCTTCCTCCACCTCCAGTCCCAGCAGCTTGAAATAGGTGGAATCGCAAATGATGATGGGCATATCTACGCGATGCTCCTCGTCCACCTTGACACCCATGGTCATATTGATGAGCCCCGGGATACCGCGTCCCACGCCAGACTTTGTCACGAAAGGCAGCTGTTCCACCTTGTCCTTGAAGAGCTTCATCGCGTCATAGTTCTGGGCGGAGTACTCGATGTAGTAGAGATTCTCCGTGGCGGCGTGCATCGGCCGGGTGAGCATGTGACGCATCTGGACCTCCATCACCAGCGCCAGGGCAATCAGGAATACCGACAAGACGTTCTGCACCACGATGAACACCTTACTCAGAACCATCTTGTTGCGGCGCCGGAGCGTGCCTTTAATGACGTCGATGGGCTGATAACGGGAAGCGGCAAAGGCAGGGAGCAGCCCGTTGACCACGCCCAGAACCACAATGCCGGCAATGTAGGCCAGGATATACCCCGGCGTCATCATAAAGGAGAGCCTTACGCTGGTGTCTCCGATGCCCAGCATCAGTTCATCCGGGTCGCCGGTGGAAACCAGGCTGTTCATCATGGGCGCCAGCAAATCGGCCAGCAGAAGCGCAGCGGCGAAGCAGACGGCGGTGAAGGCAACGGATTCGCCGATGTACTTCCACAGGATACCGGTTTTTTCGGCTCCAAGAAGCCTCCGGGTGGCCATTTCCTTAGACCGCTTGCCGGTCAGCGCGAGGCTCAGGTTCACATAGTTGAAAACAGCACTGAGCAGGAGCAGAAGTACGACGATTGTCAGGAGTTTGAGCATCTGGGTGTTGCCCTGCCGTGTTAGTCCATTGCTGTTCCCTGTGGAAAAGAAGGCCTCGTCCATCCGGTAAGCCCTCCAGGAATCCACCTTCTCTTCACTCCAGATAGCGTCGTAGTTCTTGTGCAGCAATGCTTTCACTTTGGCCCTCACATCGGCAGGATCCGCATCTTCGCGGGCACGAAACCAGGTGGTATAGTTGCCGATACTGCCGAAGTTACGCTCCTGCTCAGCGGCCCAAGTTGCCGAGATATGCGTAATGATGTCGTAGGGCATGAAGTATGTACCGTCAAAATCGGCAAAAACGCCTTTGATGGTTCGCTCCGATTGGTCGACGTTGATGACTCTCCCAATGAGGTTATCACCATCCACGGAAAGTTTCCTCGCCAGGGACTCACTGATAAGGACATCGTCCTTCCCGACAAAGCTATCGGCGCTCCCTTCGATTATCCGATATTGTGGGAACACCTTGAAGAAGTCGGCATCGGTCTCCATACCGGCGCATTGGAGCAGCTGATCGCCTTCGCGGATGAGCGGCTGCCACAGCATGGCAACATGGGTTGCTGCCTGGACCTCCGGGATGTTCATCTCCAGCTCCTCCTTGTCCCAATAGGTCAGGCCCAGAAACTCGTTGGTTCCCAGTACAAACGTGCGCTTCCACTCCTGTGACTCGTGCGCCACATCATACTGTTGTACCACATAGCTGCCAATCAGAATCACGAACGCCAAACTCACCGCCAGTCCCACCGCTTCGATGACGGTGTATAGCTTGTTGCGGGACAGGAACTTCAGAAAACTCTTCATACTACTCGTTCTTTAACGATTCCACCGGATTGGCTCGGGCGATCCTCAGGCAGTTCAGCACTACTACGCCCAGCACAATCAGCAATACCAGGAGCGCACCGCCGATGAAATACAGCGGATTCAAGGACACCTTTTCGGCAAACTGCTCCAGCCACTTGCGAGCCACGAAGAAGGCACCGATGCAGGCTATCACGGCCATCACTCCGGACAGCTTCAAGATATCCACGGCAAAGACGCTCAGGATGTCTCGGGTGGTGGCGCCATTGATCTTCCTGACGGCCATCTCTTTGCTCCTGCGAAGGCTCTCGTCCCGGATGAAGCCGATGAGACCAAGTAGTGCGATCAGCAGGCTGAACACAGCGCCGATGGCCATTGTATTCCGCATCTTCTTGCTGTCGGCGTATGCCGCCCGCATCTGCTCCTCGTAGGACAGGATGTTGATTTCCCGGCCCTCCAAGGCCTGCTCCAGCGCCTGACGCACTTTTGGTAGCGCCTCTGGCCGCACCTTGAAGAAAGTGTGCGGCATCCAGGAACTCATCGAGCCGATTTCTCCATAGAACAGCGCGCTGGGGCGCGGATCCACGCCGGTCAGGTTACCGATAAGATAGCTCTTATACACACCGGAGATGGTGAAATAACGCCTTTCCGTATCGCTCGAACGGTCGTGTCCGGTAATAAACACCTGCTTGCCCACGGCGCCGTCGCTCCAGTCCGTAAACTCCGCCATCTTGGTCACAAACTTCTCATCCACCACAATCTCAGAGGAATCCCTGGGCGCACGGCCCTCCAGGAACTGGATGCCCATCAGGTCATAGAAATCCGGGGAGCATTCATACTGGTCGGCGATATTGAAGAGTTCGCGGTCATCATTCGGCAGATAAACATTATCGCCGTTGGAACCCTCGAAAGGCAGATTGTATGCGGCTGCCACAGCGCTTACCTCCGGAAGGCTTCGCAGCGTTTGAGCCGCCCGGGTCAGTGCCTGCCGGTCCCCGTCGAACATATCAAAGTAATACAGGTTCTTGTAGTCGTACCCCGTATCGGCATTGGATACCTTCTGATACTGTCGGCCAATGATGAGCATCATCACAACCAGGAACACGTTGATGAGTACTTGCACACCCAACAGTCCCAGTTTCCAGTTGCGGGAATTCTCCGTATAGTTCTTCAGCGCCGCATACACCGGAACTCGCTGGTACAGTTCGGCCGGAACGACAATCGAGATGACCAGCACCAGCAGGATCACGGCTGCTATGGCCATGATACTCTGC